>DASYXY010000059.1:0-1557 GCA_035934385.1 Candidatus Dormiibacterota bacterium | reverse complement strand
GATGCCGGCACCGCCATCTCTCAGGTCATCGCGGTCGACCGAAGTGATGACCGCGTGCTTCAGTCCGAGCTCCGCGACGGACTCGGCCACACGCAGCGGTTCGCCCAGGTCGAGCTCGGTCGGCCGGCCCGACGTCACGGCGCAGAAGCGACATGCGCGGGTGCAAACGTCGCCGAGGATCATGAAGGTCGCGGTGCGCCGGTTCCAGCAATCGAAGATGTTGGGACAGCGCGCTTCTTCGCAGACCGTGTGCAGGTGGCGACCCTGCACGACCTGCTTGAGCTCTTTGAAGTTCCCACCCTCGGTGACGCGGACTCGGATCCACTCGGGGATCGGACCTGGCTTGATCGGGTCGGCGACGCTCACAGCCGAATGCTACCGGGCGTCCATTCCTCGAGCCGTTTCTTGATAAAGCCCAGAAACTCGCCCGCCATCATGCCATCGATGATTCGGTGGTCGAAGCTGAGGCACATGTTCATGATGTGGCGGATCGCGATCGCATCGTCGATCACCACCGCCCGCTTGACGATCGCTTCGGTGGTGATGATCGCGGCCTGAGGCTGATTGATGATGGGCTGGCTGGCGACTGAGCCCGTGGCGCCCGTGTTGTTCAGCGTGAAAGTGCCGCCCTGCACGTCGTCTGGTTTCAGCTGTTTGTTGCGGGCCCGATCGACCACCTCGTTCATCGCCTGGACGAGGTCTGTGAAGCCGAGGCGATCGGCGTCCTTTACGACTGGGACGATCAGTCCATCGGGGATGGCGACCGCAATCCCGAGGTTGATGTAGCGCTTCAGGATCACGCCCTCGTCGCTCCACGAAGAGTTGAGCCACGCGTACTGCTTGAGCGCCTCGCACAGGATCTGGGCGACGAATGGGAGGTAGGTCAAGGCCGTGCCGTGGCGGCTCTTGAAGCTGTCCTTCTCCGCCTCCCTGTAGCGCACCAGGTTGGTGACGTCGACCTCCTGCAGGGTCCAGGCGTGCGGGGAAGTGGCGAGGCTGCGGACCATGTGCTCCGCGATCGACTTGCGCATGACGCTGAGCTTCACCAGCTCCTCGCGCTTGCCGTCCACGCGCGCTGGAGGGGTTGGCGCGGCTGGAGCGGGAGTGGGCCGTGCCGCCGGCGCGGACACCGCCGCCAGGACGTCGTCGCGGGTTACGCGGCCCCCGAGCCCTGATCCCTGAAGGGTCGTCGGGTCGATGTTGTGCTCGGCAGCAAGCTTGCGGACGGCGGGCGACAGGCGGACGCGTTCGCCGGTCTCGGCTGCTGGGGCAACCCGAACTGGCTCGGGGGCGCTTCCCCCTGCGGGTTCGGGCGGAACCTCAGTCGCGGCGACGCCCGCTTCGCGGTCCTTGGTGGGAGCACTTTCGGCGGCCGCCGCTGTCTCGATCTGGGCGATCACCGCGCCGACGCGCACGGTCTCGCCTTCGGTGACCGCGATCTTGACCAGCTTGCCCTCGAAGGGGGAGGGAATCTCCGCGTTGACCTTGTCGGTCACGACCTCGACGATCGGCTCGTCGCGCTTGACCATGTCCCCCTCGCGCTTGAGCCACTTGTCG
>DASYXY010000021.1:0-2166 GCA_035934385.1 Candidatus Dormiibacterota bacterium | reverse complement strand
TCACCTTGACGTCCTTGACGCCGGCGTCTGTGACCGCTGCCAGCACCCAGTCGATCATGGGCCGCCCGCAGATGGGATGCAGAACCTTGGGAATCCGCGAGCGCATGCGTGTACCGTGGCCGGCGGCAAGTATGACTGCGCTCAGGGGAAGGCTCAGGTCGGTTCGATTATCCCTTATCGTCGCGATGCTCCTGGCCGCTTCGTCGTGCGCCCAGAAACCGATCGCGATCGTCTCGCCCAGCCCGTCCGCCATCCCCTCGACGTCGCCCAGCGTCGCCCCCTCGCCTTCGCCGTTCCTGATTCAGGGTGCGTCCAGCGTTCGGTGCATCTCCCGGCCGACCGGGGCGCCGATGGTGCTGCTCGGCCACGTCCTGTACGAGGTCGGGGACCCTGTCCATCCGCGCCTGCTGTGCACGATGACGAACACGGTCGCGCACCTCTTCACCAGCGATACGTTCGAGTACCTCCGCCCATATGGGTCCGGCACCCAGGTGGTGCTCCATTCGATCGGCAGCGGAAACGAGAGCGTCATCCTGACCTTGCCGGCGCCAATGGCTCTGCTGAGCGGTCCGTTCTCCAACGCCGGCGCCTGGACGCTCGACGGCGGAGCGGCCGCGACGGCGGTGCAGACCACCGATTCGTCGGGCAATCCGCAGATCCAGGTGTGGCTCTACTCGGAGGCGAGCGCCCACATGCTCTACGCGTTTGCGCAGCCGCTCACCGACTGTACCTGCCGCTTCGGGCTGCCCGCCCCTACGCTCGCGTTCTCGCCCGACGGCCAGTACCTGGTTTCCGGCTGGCCGATCGGCAAGGGAGCCGTCGGCCTCCTGATCATTCGGGTGTCCGACCGACAGGTCGTCGCGACCATCAACCTCAGCGCGTACCACGCAGTCTGGACTCCGACCGGGCACACGCTGTATGCGAGCGGTTCTTCGATGGCCGTCTGGCACTGGAGCCCAGACCAGGGTCTCGGATTCCTGGCCAACACGCCGGTGTGGCCCTACCAGGCCGGAATCTCTCCGGACGGGACACAGGTCGCCTACACGGCGTACGCGGATCCCGCGAACCAGGCGAACGTGCGCGTCTACGTTTTCGACATCCTTAACCAGAAGACAGGGATGCTGCTCGACTCGCCGCGTTCCGAGGTCACCTTCGTCAAGGACGGTTGGGTCTGGTACAGGGAGGAAGTCGCCTGCACCGACTGCCCTGGCGGCACTCAGGCTTCGGACAAGGTTTTCGCCCTGAACCTCGCCGGCGGCTCCGAGACTCCGGTCGTATTCGTTGCCGGCGAGAGCCCGGCGGAGCTCAAGTCAGGCTGGGGGCCGGGCGAGTTCTATCCGAACTCGTAGTGAGCGGGCGTAGCATCACGGTCTTATGAGCGAGGTCCCGGCACCGAACCTAGAAGGAGCGGTGCCCAGCCACCTACCGGTGCTGCCGTTGAAGTCGACGGTGGTGTTCCCGCGCATCTTCATCCCGCTGTCGGTGGGGCGCAAGAAGTCGCTCGAGCTGCTCGAAGACCTGAGTGGGGTCGAGCGGCACATCGCGGTCGCGACGCAGCTCGACGAAACCGCCGAAGAGGTCGAATTCAAGGACCTCTTCCACGTCGGGACCATGGTCCGCGTCCAGCACCTGCTCAAGCTGCCGGATGGGACCGTGCAGCTGGCCGTGCTCGGGTTGCGCCGCATCAGGCTGACCGAGGTCGAGTCGGACGAGCCGTACCTGACCTGCGCGGTCGAGATGTACCCGGAGTCGACCGAGGGCATCCTCACGATCGAGCGCGAGGCGTTGATGCGGCGCGCCATCGCGTCGTTTCAGCAGCTCGTGTCGCTCGCGCCGCACCTGCCGGCCGAGCTCGCGGGCGCGGCCGGCGCGATCGACGACCCGCTCCACCTCGCGTACTACATCGCCAACCACATCCGTCTGACCACCGAGCAGCGCCAGGAGATCCTCGAGCTCGACTCACCGAAAGCAAAGCTGGAGAAGCTGCTCGGCCACATGGCCCACGAGCTCGAGGTGTTGGAGCTGGGGCGAAAGATCCAGACGCAGGCCGAAGAGCAGATGGGCAAGGCGCAGCGCGAGTACTTCCTGCGCGAGCAGCTCAAAGCGATCCAGCGGGAGCTGGGCGAGCTGGACAGCGAGCACGCGGAGCTGTCGGAGCTGCGCGAG
>DASYXY010000016.1:0-1842 GCA_035934385.1 Candidatus Dormiibacterota bacterium | reverse complement strand
TCGGGAGCGAATCACGGCAGCCTCGCCTTCATGGCCGCGATCGACGACCTGGCGGGCCTCGCCGCCGTCGAAGCCCTGCAACCCTCGGACGCGCGCGTTAGTCCGGACTAACGCAACATCCGGCCCACGAACAGCGACGATAGTCCGGACTATCGCGTGTCCCGGAGCAGCAGCTGGTAACCGGCGTTCACCAGAGCGTTCTGTCGCCGAAGGTCCGCCGCCAGGCGCTCGCGGTGATTCTGTCCGTCGAACTCGATGACGAGTCTGGCGTCCGGATAGAACAGATCGACCCTGGCCAGGAACTGCCCGGCACGGTCGTGCAACTCGACCTGGACCTCTGGGGTTGGCAGCCGAGCAGCAACCAGGTCGAAGCGGAGCCGGGTCTCCATCGGCGATTCCGCGCGTGCATCGGCGAGAGCCACCGCCCGCCGAAGTCTTCGTATCCCTTTGGCGCCTGTGTTCATATCGATGTACTGATGCAGATCCGCCGGCTCGAGCGTCCCTGCGTGCAGCGCTGCATCGATCGCAACCACGCACTCGACAGGGTCTGGTCTGCTGCCCAGGTCGCATGTCGTGCGTAAGGCACTGGTAACGGGGAAACCGCGTCGAGTCGTGATGTCGCTTGCTCGCAGCGACGCTCGTCGGATCTTGATCCCGGCACGAGCTCGGACCGGGACGTGTCGCGGCAACGTCACCTCGATCGGATCGCAGCAAGCCACCTCAAGGCCAAACAGCCAGGCTGCTGTCATGCCCGAAACGCGAATCCCGCCGGCAGGCGCTGCTGCGTCGCCTTGAGCTTGAGTAGGGCGTCATCCGCGACCTTGCTCGAGACGTACTGCCCGCGGCTGAGCCGGCGCCAGTGTTTGGTCTGCAGGCTCCTCCATCTCAGACCGTGCACTCGGGCATCGGTCACCGTGAAGGGCGCCACCCTCAAGTCAAGAGGCACCGCAGTAGTCATGCTCCGGAAGCTTCATTAGGCACACGCCGATAAACAACCCTGGGCGTTAAGAGCGGTGCGCTGTCACCTTGTCACCCGAATGCGCGTTAGTCCGGACTATCGCGCGAGTTGGGCGACCAGAAGTTGCTTTAGTCCGGACTATCGCGGGGGCTTGAGCGGCGCTTGAGTCTCGGTTGAAGGGGTCGACGGACGCTTCCACCGTGCCGTCAACCCGCTCGCATCCGTGAGCACTTCAGAGGAAGAACGAGAAGTCATGGCCGCAATCCAGAGAACCCGCAACACGTCGTCTTTCGGGGGCATCTTCGTCGCCGCAATCGCCGCCGCGCTCCTGCTTGGTGCAGGCGCCGGCTACGCGGCCAGGACGATGAGCGTGCCCATGTCCGCGCCGTCCGCCGGTTCTGCCGTCCAGCACTCGGCGGTGAGCGCCGATTACGAGCTGCCGGCATGGGTCGAGAAGTACGTCGCGCCCCAGGAACCCCGCCGCTTCCGCGTCGACGAGTACCTCGACAGCCTGAGCTACGCGAAGACAGTTCCGTCCATCGACAACGAGGCGATCGGCTTCACGCAGCAGTAGAGCGACAGCGGGAGAGGGATCGACGGCATCCCTCTCCCCCCTCCCCCGCCCGACTACATTGAACCGGCGGCATGGATCCTTACCGCCCCGACGAGTGGCATGACTTCTTCGTCGCCGGCGCCGGCGCCGCGGCGGCGCTGACAGGCTTGCTTTTCGTATCGCTCTCCCTCCACATCCGCTACATCGCAGCCAATCCGACGCATCGCGGCCTGGCTCGGGGCAGCTTGATCGGCCTGGTGCAGGCGCTCGTGATCAGCCTGGCGGCCCTGGTGCAACAGCCGGCTTCTTGGGCCGGGCTGGAATTCGCGTT
>DASYXY010000089.1:0-8944 GCA_035934385.1 Candidatus Dormiibacterota bacterium | reverse complement strand
GACGAGCACGTCGATGCCGCCGAGCTCTGTGACGACCTTGGCGACCAGGCGGTCGAGGTCAGCTGTGTCCGCGACATCGGCCTTCACAGCCAGCGCACGGTTGCCTTTGGGCAGCGACCGCGCCGTTTCCTGCAGCGTCGATTCCTCGCGGCCCGCGAGCGCCACGTGGGCGCCCGCAGCGGCCAGCTCCCTGGCGATCGCGGCGCCGATGCCGCGGCTTGCACCGGTGACCAGGGCGACCTTGCCTTCCAGTCCATCTTTCATGCCCGCAAGCCTATCCGCCACTAGGATTTCGGTCATGGCGACGTCCGTCAAGACGGCGCGGACCGTGGCCCAGGTCCTGGAGGCCGGGGCCGAGCGGTGGGCCGACCGGAAAGCGATCGACTTTGGCATCGCCGCCTACACCTACAGCGACCTGTGGTCGCGGGCGCGGCGGGCGGCGGCCGTATTCGCCGAGCAGGGCGTGAAGGCCGGCGAGCCGGTGCTGGTGATGCTCGACAACACGATCGAGTTCGTGGACGCCTGGCTTGGCCTGGCTTTCATCGGAGCGATCCAGGTGCCTGTCAACACGGAGTACCTGGGCGAGATCCTGCGCCACCAGGTGAAGGACTCCAGCGCGTGGTTGATGCTGATCGATCCGGCGTACGTCCCGCGTGTCGACGCTCTCGGTGCCGACCACGGCGACCTGCGTCAGATGCTGGTGACCGGGACGAGCTGGGACGCAGCGTTCGCAGGTGCGACCGAGCTGCCGCGAGATGACATCGTCACGGCGGCCGAGCACGACATCGTCGCGATCATGTACACCTCCGGCACGACCGGTCCCTCGAAGGGCGTGCGCGTCGCCCATGCGCACGCGTACACATACGCGCAGCACGCGGGCGAGGCGATGCAGCTGGCGGAGGGGGACGTCTATTTCGCGCCGCTGCCGCTCTTTCACATCGCCGGCCAGTGGGCGCTCGTCTACGCGAGCCTGCAGGTCGGCGCCACCGCGATCGTGCGCCGGCGGTTCAGCGTCAACGACTTCTGGGCGACGGTGCGCGAGTCCGGGGCGAGCGCGAGCTTCCTGCTCGGCGCGATGGCCAACTTCCTCGCGCGCCAGGAACCGAAACCAGACGACATCGATAACCCGATGGACAGGATGTTGCTGGTGCCGCTCATCGACGACGTGGACGGCTTCCGGCGACGTTTCGGGGTGCGCGTCTGCACGTGCTACGGGTCGACGGAGGTGAATGTCCCGATCATCAGCGACTACGAGGTCACAGAGCCCGGAATCGCCGGCCGCGCGCTGCCAGGCTTCGACATCCGGATCGTCGACGACAACGACCGCGAGGTGCCCGAGGGCGCGGTAGGCGAGCTCGTGGTGCGCGCCTCCGAGCCCTGGGTGATCGCCACCGAATATCACCGCAACCCCGCAGCCAGCGTTCGCCTGTTCCGCAACCTGTGGCTGCACACAGGCGACGCGTTCCGTAAGGACGTGCGCGGGAACTACTACTTCGTCGACCGGATCAAGGACTACATCCGCCGGCGCGGCGAGAACATCTCCTCATTCGAGGTCGAGCGCGAGGTCGTCGCGCACCCGGCCGTGCTCGAGTGCGCGGCGGTGGCAGTGAAATCAGCGTCGACCGAGGACGACCTCAAGATCGTGGTCGTGCTGAAGCCGGGAGCGTCGCTCGAGCCGGAGGAGCTGCGCTCGTTCTTGCGCGGACGCGTACCGAAGTTCATGGTGCCGGACGTGGTCGAGGTGATCGCCGAGCTGCCTAAGACCCCGACCGGGAAGATCCAGAAGCACCTGCTCCGAGGCTAGCAGCCACCTCCAGCACCGTCGCGAGTGAGTGGCGGCGCCAGTCGTGGTCCTGCTCTTCGGCCGTCTGGTCCGACTCCGCCAGCTGGATGAGCACCCGGCTGCCGTCGAGTCCAGGGCTCACGAAAGCCTCCATCCAGTGCGGGTTCGTGTAGTTCTCGCCGAACACGTGCTGCCCGGCGGCGCGCAGCCGCTGAACCTCGGCGTGAAGATCGTCCACGACGAAGGTGAGGTGATGAACTCCTTCCCCGTGACGCTGCAGGAACTTGACAACGAATCCAGTGGGGTCATTGCCCGGTGCCAGGAGCTCCACGCGGCCGCCACCTCGAAACGAGAACTGGGCGAACGCGAAACCGCCGCTCCAGTTGGCGTCGCCCTGCCGGTACTCGCCCTGCATGACCTCGGACCAGAACGTCGCCGCCTTCGCCAGGTCCCAGACCGCGAAGGCGACGTGGTCGAGCCTCAGCTCTTCGACCTGAGCTCGTCGATGACCGGAGCGAAGGCGCGAACGCCTTCGGGCCCGCCCATGGTCAGCGCCACCTGCACCTCTGCGATGCCCAGCCTGGCGTGGCCGCGGAGGGTGTCTGCCATCTGCCGCGGCGGGCCCTGCAGCGGATTCTCGTCCGGCCTGGGGGTGTAGCCCGAGCCCGGCATCGCGCTTCGGACCGCGGTGGTGGCCGTCAGGGTGTTCGGGTCGCGACCGTGCTCGCCGCAGGCGCCGTCGATGATGCTCAGCTGTGTCTTCGCCGACTCCGGGCTCGCGTCCGTGTAGCCGAGCCATCCGTTCCAGATGTCGGCGTACTGCGCCACGAGGCGTTGCATGCGCGCTTTCGGGTTGAGAGTCCCGATCATGATCGGCGGGCCGCCGTGCCTGTGGGCGCCAGGCAGAAGCTTCGCGCCCTGCAGCTGGTGGTGCTTGCTGTCGAAATCGACAGACTCGTTCGCGAACAGCTTCCTGGTGATCTGCAGCGCTTCTTCGAAACGTCCCACGCGCTGCTCGGTCGGAAAGCCGAACGTGCGGTGCTCGCCCTCCGAGTCACCTGATCCGACCCCGAGGATGAGCCTGCCGCCGCTGATGTCGTCGATCGTGACGGCCATCTTGGCCATCAGGCCGGCGTTGCGGTAGCCCGTGCTCGCGACGAAGGAGCCGATGTCGACTCGTGGGACGGCTGCCGCAAGCGCCGCCATCGTGGTGAAGCACTCGAGGTAGCCCTCGAGCTCCACGTCAGGATCGTCGGGAAAATCGACTCCTGCGCGGCGCTTGAGCTCCGCGTTGTTGCTCGGCAGCAGCAGGTGGTCGCTGACCCACACCGAGTCGAATCCGACCTGCTCGGCGAGGGCCGCGATCTCCAGGACCTCCGCCCAGCGCACGTCGGTGGTCGTCCACGTCGGAAGGATCAGGCCGAGCCGCAGGCGGTCAGGCGCGACGGGCGGGCGATGCGCGTCGGCCTTCATGCCGGCTGAAATTATGCTTCCCCACATGGCTGAAGCGAAGATCCCACCCTCGATGGTCGACCTGCTGGAGGGCGATGCCCTCGGCTATCTCGCAACGATCCGACGCGACGGCTCGCCACACGTGACCCCGTTGTGGGTCGATCACGACGAGAACATCGTCCTGGTGGACGTGCGGCTCGACCGCGTCAAGGCGCACAACATGATGGCGCGCCCGGCGGTCGCACTGTCGATCGGCGATCCACGCAACGCGGACCGGCACCTCGACATCACGGGCAAGGTCGTGTCCTGGTCCGAGGAGGGATGGCACGAACACATGGACCAGCTCTCGCGCCGCTACATGGGCAAGGACTATCCGTGGTTCTTCGAGGGGGAGCGGAGGGCGATCTTTCGGATCGAGCCGACGGGCGTCCACTTCGAAGAGGGCTAGCCCTTCTTAGACGCGACCATCCATTCCGACTCCGAGCCAGGCTTCCGCCACGGGCTCAGCGAAGAGATGTCGAGGCTCCGGTCGGGCCGGCCGGCGATGACCTTCGCGAGCAGCTGCGCGACCGGCGGCGCATGCATCACGCCATGGCCGCCGAAGCCCGCGATCATCCACAGCCCGCTTTCGACCTCGCCCACGTAAGGATGGCCGTCGCCGCCGAGGTCGACGTTGGCGACCACGTGCTTCGCGATCGGGACATCGACGATGGACGGCGCGCGCACACGCGCGAGCTCGGCGTATTCGTCGAGCATCTGCGCGTGTCCGTAGCCGGGCGGGTTTTCGTCCAGCAGCACGGCGATCAGGAGGCCGCCGCTCTCGCGCTCGATCAGCAGGCCCGTGTCGAGGTCGATCGTGAGCGGCACGAGCTGGCCCGCTAGCGCCGGTTCAGTGATGGCCGCGTACAGCGGCACCGGGTGGATCGTCAGCTCGAGCCCGAAACCGCGGAGCAGGTCGCTCGACCAGTAGCCGGTGCACAAGACGACGCGGCCCGCGTCAACCACCTCGGGGCCGGTGACGCGCCAGCCGGAGCCTGATCGCTCCAGAGACTTCAGCTGCCAGTGCTCGCGGATGCGTACGCCGCGAGCCCGGGCCGCCTTCGCGAGCGCCGACACGCCTTCGGTCGGTGTGACCTTGCCGTCGTGCGGGGTGTAGGTCCCACCCAGGAGACCGGCCGTGCCCACCCACGGCGTGAGCTCCTTGATCTGCTCGACGTCGAGCACCTCGACGTCGGCCAGGCCCATCGATCGCTGCAGCTTCGCCGCCTCGGCGAGCTTGGCCACGATGTCGGCGCTGCCGCTGAGGAACAGATAACCGTTCTCGTGCCACGGCACCGGCGAGTCAAAAACACGCTGGGCGGTGCGCCAGAAATCCAGGCCGCGGCGCGAGAGCTCGATCTCGAGCGGGGTGCTGAACTGCTGTCTCACGCCGCCGAAAGACCCGCCGGTGGATCCGCTGCCGAGCTCGTCCGCCTCGACGAGCAGGATGTCGGTCTCGCCTTCCTGGGCCAGGTAGTGCGCGAGTGCGCACCCCGCGATGCCGCCGCCGACGATGAGTGTGCTCACCCGATCGGGCATCGAGTCGAACACTAGCATTGGCCTCACTTTCAGCAGCAGGAGGGTCGCGAATGTTCTCGTTCGAAGGCAAGAAGGCGCTCGTGACGGGTGGCGGACGAGGCATCGGCCGGGCGATTGCGCTCGCGTTTGCTCAGCAGGGCGCAGACGTTGCGATCGCGGCCCGCGGCCGCGAGGAGCTCGAGCACGTGGCCGTCGAGATTCGCACCCTCGGTCGCAAGGCTTCCGTGCACGTCGTCGACATGGGCGATACGCCGAAGGCGGTCGCGATGGTCGACGCCGCCGCGAAGGCGCTCGGCGGCCTCGATGTACTGGTCAACAACGCGGGCGGCATCCTCGAGCTTCGCGGTTCGATCGGCCCCCTCGCCGAAACGACCCTTGAAGCCTTCGATGCGATGTACGCGCTCAACGTGCGGTCGCCGCTGTTCGCTGCGGTGGCGGCGAGCAAGCACATGGCGAGGCACGGCAAGGGCGGCGCGATCCTCAACATCGTCTCGATCGACGCTGTGTTCCCCGCGCCGACCGAGGGCATCTACGGCTCGGCCAAAGCCGCGCTCGCCAACATCACCAAGGTCCTCGCCTACGAGCTGGGGGGCGACCGCATCCGCGTGAACGCGATCGCGCCGGGCGTCATCGAGACGCGCCTGACAGAGCAGTTGCTGAAAACCGACGAGCAGCGAGCGGACCGGGCCTCGTTCTATCCGCTGGGGCGCGTCGGAGTTCCCGACGACGTCGCCGCCGCGGCGGTCTACCTGTGCTCCGACGAGGCGGGGTGGGTTTCGGGGAACGTGCTCTACGTGACCGGCGGCCAGCTTGCCACCAGCGACGTGTTCAGATGGGTGCGCAAGCACAACCCCGTGCCCGACTCGTCAAGGATCTGACGCGCCACTTGGGCCGAACCGTCACCTCTCTCGGGCTCGTGTGGCTCACCGCGTTCAACCTGCGCGTGATCCTGTTCGCGATCCCGCCGACACTGCCCCAGATCCGCTCGGACGTAGGGCTCAGCTACTTCGCCACCGGCTCGATCACGTCACTAGCGGTGCTCGCGCTTGGAATCGCGTCGATCCCCGGCGCGCTGCTGGCGACGCGCTTCGGCGCCCGGCGCCTGGTCACCGTGTGCGCCGCCGGCCTCGCCATCTTCGGCGCCTCGATCACGCTGCCCCCCGGAGCGTTCTGGGTGTTCGCGGGCAGCGCGCCGCTGACGTTCTCGATCGCGATCGCCCAGCCGCCTCTTGCGGTGCTGATCCGCCGCTGGTTCCCTACCAGGATCACCCGCGCGAGCAACCTCTACGCGAACGGCCTGCTGATGGGCAACGTGCTGGGGTCGTCGCTGTCGCCGTTCATCACTCACGCGGTCGGCTGGCACGCGATGTTCCTCGTCTGGGCTGCGGTCGCGGCCATCGGACTCGTGCTGTGGGTCCGCTTCACTCCGAGGGACGACACCGCCGCGCCGCCGATCAACCTCGGCAAGGTGCTGCGCGACCCGCGCGTGTGGCAGGTCGCGGCCCTCTTCACATTCCAGAACCTCGTGTACTACACGGTCGCTACGTGGGTGCCCTTTCTGTTGAACGGGCACAGCGCGGCCGATGTCGCCACGACCTTCCTTTTTCTGACTTTCTTTCCGATCGTCCCGCTGTTTGCGCTGACGTTCGTGCGCTGGCAGTTCGCGGTCTCGACGTGGTTCTACGTCGTCGCCGGCGGTCTCGCGGTGGCCGGGTCGCTCGGCCTCCTGTTCGGGCTCACTGACCTGGTGCGCCCGCTTGTCTTCATGGTCGGGCTGGGCACAGGCGCCGCGTTCGTCGCATCCATCGCTTTGCCGCCGCTGATCGCGTCGGACGAAAGTGAAGCGTCGACCTACTCTGCGGTCATGTATGCGTGCGGCTACTTGCTGGCGTTCGTGGGACCGCTTTCGGCCGGGATGCTGGTGGATGCGACCGGACGGATACCGCCGGCGTTCTGGCCACCTCTTGCCGGCGCAATCCTGATGGCTGTGGTCGGATCACTCGCGCCGCGCATGCTTGCCTCGAGGCTCGTGCCCGCCAAGTGAGCAGGAACCTGCGGCCGGGCGACGCGGGTTATGACGAGGCGCGCCGGGTGTACAACGGCATGATCGACCGGCGGCCGGCGCTGATCGTCCAGTGCTCGGACGAATCGGACGTGACAGCCGCCATCACTCACGCGCGCGAGCATTCGCCGCAGGTCGCGGTCCGCGGTGGCGGCCACAACGTGGCGGGCAACGCGGTGTGCGACGGAGGCCTGGTCATCGACCTCTCGCCGATGAGGCGCGTGGAGGTCGACCCCGCGCGCCGGCGAGCCGTCGTGCAAGGTGGCGCGACCTGGGGCGACCTCGACGCCGCGACGCAGGCACACGGCCTCGCGACGCCCGGCGGGATCGTTTCGAGTACCGGGGTCGCCGGCCTGACGCTTGGGGGAGGCATCGGCGTGCTTCGTGGGCTGCATGGCCTCGCATGCGACAACCTCGTCGGCGCCGAGGTGATCACTGCGTCCGGCGAGCGTGTGCGGGCCTCCGTCGACGAGAACCCGGAACTGCTGTGGGGGCTTCGTGGCGGAGGCGGCAACTTCGGCGTGGTCACGACGTTCGAGTTCGCGCTCCATCCGCTCGGCAGCGTCGTCTCGGGTTTGATCGACTTCGCCCATTCCCGCGATTTCCTGAAGTTCTATGACGAGTTCACGGACAGCGCACCCGACGAGCTGGCCTTCGACCTGATCGTGCACCGATCGCCTGACGGCGCCGCGGTGGACTCGGTGTTCGCCTGCTTCTGTGGACCCGATGAAGCGGCGGCAGCGGTCTTCGACCGCCTGCGATCGCGTGCCGATCTTCTGCGCGACGGCCTCGCGCCTCGCTCGTACGTGGACTCGCAGCGCATGCTCGACGCGATCCTGCCCTGGGGCTTGCGCAACTACTGGAAGACGAACGCCATGGGCCCGCTGACTCCTGAGGCGATCGAAGCGTGGGACGAGGTGTTCATGTCCGCGAAGTCGCCCATGAGCCAGGTCCAGGTCGAGCACCTGCACGGCGCCCTGCATCGGACCCCGCCGGGCGTCAACGCGGCAAGCTTCGCGGGCGCCAAGTACAACTTGCTTGTGAATGCGAAGTGGACCGATCCCGCGCGGGACGAGGAGAACATTCGCTGGGCGCGCGAAGGTTTCGCGCGGCTGCAGCCTTTTCTCAGCAGCGGCGCCTACGCCAATTACCTCGTTCAGGAGCCACGCGAGCGGGTGCGCCAGGCGTATGGCGCGGAGACGTACGACAGGCTTGTCG
Source organism: Candidatus Dormiibacterota bacterium (assembly GCA_035934385.1). Classification (GTDB taxonomy): domain Bacteria; phylum Chloroflexota; class Dormibacteria; order Dormibacterales; family Dormibacteraceae; genus CF-118. The sequence continues at coordinate 851 of DASYXY010000089.1, read as the reverse complement.
CCCTCAAGGATCGTTACGACCCCACGAACGTGTTCCGGCTCAACCAGAACATCGAGCCCTCGGCGCCGGCGCCATGACCAGCTCGAGCGTGTTCGAAGCCGCAGCACAGGAGATGGAGGTCAAGCTCACCACCTACGGGCGCGCGACAGGCAAGCCGTACGAGATCACCATCTGGATAGCGACTGACGGCAAGAGGCTGTTCATACGTTCCGGCAAAGGGTTCCGGCGCGATTGGCCGCAGAACCTGATGGGCCGCGGCGAAGCCGAGCTGCGCATCGGCGGCGAATCGGTGAAGGTGAGGCCTCGCCACGTGCTGGACGCCGAGGAAGCCCGGTCCGTGTCGAGACTTGTGCGGGCGAAATACGGAATCATCGTGAAGACGTCGCAAGGGTCAGAGCCACTGACCGACGCAGAGCAGGCGACGTTCGAGCTGATACCGGCCTAGCGCAGACTCCACATCTCCCGGATCGTGGACTCGCCGTCGCCTGGCGAAGTCATCGTCACGACGGGGCCTTCGAGCTCGAACGTGATCCAGCGGCAGCAGTCGCGCTCGATATCGATGAGGCTTCGTAGCGCTTGCGCGCTGCCGGGATGAACCTCGAGGCGGAGGCCGCCAGGCACCTCCCAGCGTGAGACCAGCGACAGCCCGAGGAGCTTCCGCCACGCCTGCTCGGTCTCCTTCAGGTCTTCAGGCGTGAGCGTGCAGGCGATGACGTCAGACGATGCGCGATAGGTCTCCACGCCGGCTGAAACATCAGCCTGCGATCTCATGTTCCACATGATCATGAACGACCGCGAAGTAGTGGAGCAGATGCTGCAGTCATATTCGGCGGCGGTTTACGCGAAGGACG
>DASYXY010000050.1:0-2208 GCA_035934385.1 Candidatus Dormiibacterota bacterium | reverse complement strand
GCCTCGGCCCCGGGTGGCAGATGACGGGCAGCGGCTCGGCCTTCTTCAAACCGCTGCCCACCGAGCAAGAAGCGCGCGACGCCATCGAAAAGCTCGAGTGCTGGACCACCGTCGCGACGGGCATGCCGCGCTGGGGATGATCCGCAAAACCCTCGCTGTGTGGGCCGGCAAGGCCACCGGAACGCTGAGCCGCACCACGCGACGAGGCGGCGGCACCACGCTGCCCGGCGACGTTGCGCGGGCGATCGATCCCCGGATCCTGACCGAGCTGACGAAAGACCTGACGCAGGGCTCGATCGTGATCACCGGCACCAATGGCAAGACCACGACCGCCCGACTGGTCAGCTGGCTCCTCGAGGGCGCCGGCCACAAAGTGGTGTCCAATCGCGCGGGCGCCAACCTGATCTTCGGAGCGACCGCGGCGGCGCTCGATCGCGCCGGCGCGAACGGAAGGCTGCAAGCCGACTGGGGCGTCTTCGAGATCGACGAGGCGAGCCTGCCCAAAGCGGTGCGGGAGATCCGCCCGAAGGCCACCCTCGTGATGAATCTCTTTCGCGACCAGCTCGACCGCTACGGCGAGCTCGAGTCGATCGCGAAGAAGATCGAGGCGGCGCTGATAACGCTGCCCGCGGAAGCGCACGCGGTGCTCAATGCGGATGACCCGCGAGTCGCGGAGATAGGCCTCCACCTGGGACGAAAGCCGCTCTGGTACGGCCTCGATGACACCAGGGTCGCGGCCAAAACGCTTCCGCACGCCGCGGACGCGCGGACGTGCCCTGTGTGCGGGTCGAGCCTCATCTTCGACGCCGTCTACGTCGGCCACGACGGTGTCTATCGCTGCCCCAACCACGACTTCGCGCGACCGGAACCGGAGATCAAGGCCCAGGACATCGAGCTGCATGGTTTCGACAGCCTGGCGCTGACCATCGCCGGGACGCGCCTCGAGATGCCGCTCGGCGGCCTCTACAACGCCTATAACGTGACCGCCGCGTTCGCGGCCGCGTGCAGCGTCGGGCTGGAGGCGAAATACATCGCGGAGCGGCTCAAGACATTCCAGGCGGCGTTCGGCCGCCAGGAACGGATCGACTTCCTCGGCCGCCACCTCGTCCTGGTGCTGTCCAAGAACCCCGCCGGCTTCAACGAGACGCTGCGCACGGCGGTCGAGCTGGCGAACGGCGAAAACTTCCTGATCGGTCTCAACGACCGCAAGGCGGACGGCACCGACGTCAGCTGGATCTGGGACGTCGACTTCGAGCAGCTGCAAAACCACGCCAGGACCGTCATCCCGACAGGTGTGCGCGCGGGCGACCTCGCCGTGCGCCTGAAGTACGCGGGCATCAAAGCCGAGCCGCCGCTAACGGACTCGGGCAGGGCGCTCGATGCGCTCATCAATTCGACAAACGAGGGCGACACCGTCTACGTGCTCGCGACCTACACGGCGATGCTCGACCTGCGCGCCGAGCTCGTGAGGCGCGGCGCGGCGAAGCGATACTGGGAAACGTGAAGTTCACCATCGGATGGCTCTACTCCGACCTGATGAACATCTACGGCGACCGCGGCAACATCCTCACCCTGCTGAAGCGCGCGGAGTGGCGCGGCCTAGACGCCAGCGTCATCGAGCTCGGAAGGGGCTCGAGCAACCGGATGGATGACGTCGACGTCTTCTTTTTCGGCGGCGGCCAGGATCGTGAGCAGGCGCTCATCTACGACGACCTGCGCCAGTACAAGCAGGAATCGCTGCAGAAGGCGGTCGACGGCGGCGCGCAGATCCTCGCCGTCTGCGGCGGATACCAGCTGCTCGGCCACTACTACCAGACCGCCGACGGTCAGCGGTTCGACGGCATCGGCATGCTCGACGTGAAGACCGAAGCGGGGAACAAGCGGTTCATCGGCGACGTGGTTGTGCAGTCGGAGATGGCGAACACGCTTGTCGGTTTCGAGAACCACAGCGGCAGGACGTTCCTAGGCGAGAACGCAAAGCCTCTCGGCACGGTGGTGCACGGCAACGGCAACAACGGCTCAGACAGGACCGAAGGCGCGGTCCAGGGCAGCATCATCGGCACCTACCTTCACGGATCCCTGCTGCCCAAGAATCCGCAGCTCGCGGATCACATCATCGGCGGGGCGGTCAGGCGACGGGGCGGCGGCGCACTTTCGCACCTCGACGACTCGGCGGAGCTGGCCGCGCACGACTGGATCCTGCAGCGC
>DASYXY010000048.1:0-101180 GCA_035934385.1 Candidatus Dormiibacterota bacterium | reverse complement strand
CCTGCCCCATCAATTTCGACGACTACCTGTCGCTCATCCGCTCGCAGGTGACCGGCAAGGCCAACGTCACCGACGCGGCCCTGAAGCGGGCGCTCGGACAGCTCGAGCTCGAGCAGCATGTCATCGACCAGATCGGCGGTGCCATGGTGTCGCGCGCATCGCTGTTCATCTTCGGGGCGCCCGGCAACGGCAAGAGCACCATCACCGAGCGTATGGCGCTGCTGATGGGCGCGCCGATCGAGATCCCGCACGCGGTCGCGATCGGCGACGAGATCATCCGCGTCATCGACCCCGTCTACCACAAGTTTTCCGAGGGCGAGCAGCCCATCGACCGCCGTTTGGTCAGGGTCGAGCGACCGGTTGTCGTGGCAGGCGGTGAGCTCAAGCTCGAGCAGCTCGACCTCACATACGACACCGCCAATCGCTACTACGAGGCGCCGCTGCAGTGGAAGGCCAACGCGGGCGTGTTCGTGATCGACGACTTCGGACGCCAGGAGGTGCCGCCAATGCGGCTCCTCAACCGCTTCATTGTCCCGATGGAAAAGAAGGTCGACTACCTGGACCTGTCCGCGTCGGGCCGCAAGATCGAGCTTCCATTCCTCTGCCAGGTGGTCTTCTCGACCAACCTCTCGCCCACCGAGCTCGTCGACGAAGCGTTCCTTCGCCGGATGGCCTACAAGATCGGCGTCGGCAACCCGTCGCCGGAAGCGTTCGGCCGGATCCTGAAGTACGAGTGCGAACGCCAGGGCGTGTCGTTCGACCCGAACGCCGTCACCTACCTGCTGCACACGCTGTACGGCAAGAAGCCTTTGAGGGGCTCGCACCCGCGGTCGCTCGTCGCGCGTCTCGTCGACCTGGCCAACTACCGGCAGGAATCGCCGAGGCTGACGCCGCAAACGTTGAAGGAGGCGTTCGATGCCTGCTTCAACCCGGCCCTGGGCTCCGTCACCGAGGATGACTGGGCCCGGCCGCAGGTCACTTAAGCCGGACTGGTTACTCCCTCCAGCCGCTTGCGCTGACCTTCCAGGTCGCTGAACTTTCCCCGCATGTCCGGCGGAAGCAGCTCGGCGATGTGCAGCATGATCGCGTCCGCCGCGTCCTGATGGCCGACCCTTGTGCCGTCGGGCCTCTTGGTCGCCACGCGAAAAGGCTTGCCGAACGTCACTGACACGGGCCGTCGCCGCGGCAGCCACGCACCCTTTGGCATGGCCTCTCGCGTGCCGGTCAGCGCGACCGGCAGCACCGCGCTTCCCGACTTCTGGGCGATGAATCCGGCGCCTGGCTCGGGCGTCTCGAGCGTGCCCGAGGCGGTGCGCGTCCCCTCTGGAAAGATGATCAGCGCCTGGCCGTCGCGCAGCAGGTCGAACGATCGCTTCAACGCTGCGCGGTCAGCCGAGTGCCTGACCAGCGGAAATGCGTGGTACCACCAGAAAAGCGGTGCCGCGATCGTCCGGAAGTATTCCGATTTCGCCAGCGTCCAGGCGTCGAGGCGCGGGGTGAAGCCTGGCACCATCGGCGGATCAAGCGTGCCAGCGTGGTTGGCGCACACAAGGAGTGCACCGGTCGCCGGCACGTTCTCGATCCCGTTCAGCGTGAACAGGCCGCCGACGAGATACGAGCGCGTGAGAAATCGCATCAGCCACGTCATGAAGCGATAGATCACTCGCCGCCCACCGTCTCCTCGATCTCGGTGATGATCGCGTCCACGACGTCGTCCACCGACAGATCGTCGGTGTCGATCACGATGGCGTCCTCGGCCGGTCTCAGCGGCGCGACCGCTCGCTCGGAGTCGACCCGGTCGCGGAGCTCGACCTCCTTGCGCATCGCCTCCTCGTCGACCATCTCTCCGCGCCGCTCGTACTGAGCAGCGCGGCGGCGCACCTTCTCCGCGAGGCTGGCCGTGAGGAAGAACTTGTGGTCGGCGTTCGGGAACACGACGGTGCCGATGTCGCGGCCCGCCATGACGACGCCGTGCTCGCCCATCTGTCTCTGCTGATCCACGAGGGCTTCGCGAACGCCTGGCGTAGCGGAGATGACAGGCAGCGCATCGGCGGAATCCGAGTCGTAGATGCGTGCGGTGAGCTCCTTACCGCCGGCCCACACCCGCTCGCCGTCGATCTTGATTCGGGTGCCGTGCGCGAGCGCCGCTGTTGCGCCAGCATCATGTGGGTCGATCCCGCGCTCTGCGACGAGCCGCGTGATGGCGCGATACATCAGCCCGCTGTCGACGAACTGCAGGCCGAGCGCCTCGGCCACGCGCTTACCCACGGCCGACTTGCCGGAGGCTACGCCGCCGTCGATCGTGACGATCAAGGGAGGCCGGCGGCTTTGCGCAGCGCGGCCACTTCCGCGTCACGGAGCACGCGGAAATCTCCCGCCTTCAAACGGCCGAGCCGCAGCGGTCCGAACGCCGTGCGGTTGAGCGAATGCACGCGATGGCCCACCGCCATCAGCATGCGCCGCACCTGACGGTGCCTTCCTTCTCGGATCACGACTCGCACCTCGGCGGCGGGCCCAGGCAGCACGCGCAGCACGTCCACCTCGGCCGGCGCCGTGACGCCATCGTCCAGCTCCACGCCGGAGCGCAGTCGCGCCAGGTCATTCCGGCTCGGGCTGCCGCCCACGATGGCTGTGTACTCCTTGTCGACCTTGAACCGGGGATGGGTCAGCCGGTAGGAGAGCTCACCATCGTCTGTGAGCAGAAGCAGCCCGGTCGAGTCAGCGTCGAGCCGCCCAATCGGGAACATGCGATGCCCTGCCGCGCCGTCGCCGAGAACGTCGAGAACGCTCGTGCGGCCGGCTTCGTCACTCGCTGTCGTGATCACGCCGAGCGGCTTGTTGAGCATCACGTAGCGATGCGCGGTGGTCAGTTTTACCGGGCGGCCGTCCACCGTGACACGGTCGTGCGCGGGATCCACCATTACACCGCCGGGTGGCGGCACGAGGCCGTTCACTCTCACCGACCCAGAAGCGATCAATCTGTCGGCCCCACGCCGGCTGGCCACACCAGAGCGCGCGAGGAACGCGTTGAGCCTTGTCTCGCTCACGCCCCGCTGCCGGGAGCCGGCAGGTGGTCGAGCGACTCTAGGCCCAGCACCTGCAGAAATCGCATCGTCGTGCCGTACAGCTTCGGCTGACCCGGGCCACTACCGCGCCCGACCTCGGTGATCAGATCGCGCAGCTCGAGGTTCGTCAGCACGCTCTCGCAGTTGACTCCGCGGACCTCCTCGATGCGCGAGCGGGCCACTGGTTGGTTGTAGGCGACGATCGCGAGGGTCTCGTAGGCGGCGGGAGAGAGCTTGCCCGACAGCTCTGGGCGCAACGCGCGGCGCACGGCCGCGGCGTGCTCGGGTCGCGTCGCGAGGTGAAGCTCGTCGTGGTGCCGCATCAGCATCACGCCCCGGCCGTCAAGCGCGGACCGCAGCTCGTCCAGTGCGTGCTCAACCTCGTCGCGGCCGGAGTCGGTCGCCGACTGCAGCTCGCGCACTTTGAGCGGGCGGTTGGAGCTGAAGAGGATCGCCTCCACTCGAGCCGACAGGACCGTCACGCCGCTCGCGCCTCGATGTGGATGGGGCCGAAGCGCTCCTTCTGACGGACGGTGACCTCGGAGCGACGCACGAGCTCGAGCACCGCCACAAACGTGACCACCGCCTCGAGCCGGTCCTCCGATTCAAGAAGGAGCCCGAGCAGCTCGATCGGTCCTTTACGCAAGCGTTTCGTGATGACCTCCAGCTTCTCCTCCAGTGTCCACGTGCGCCCTGTGATGACGACTGGCCGTGGCGGGATGCGCGCGAGCACGCTGTTGAACGCGGCGACCAGCACATCGACGTCGAGCGGCTCCTCCTGGCCGCCCGCCTCGACTGGGCGCGCCGCAGGCGGGAATGCGAACACCTCTTGCTCCGCGCGCGTCATCAGGTCCTGTGCCATGGCCTTGTACGCGCGGTACTCCTCGAGGCGTTGGCGCACGTCCTCTTCCCACCCGAGCAGCTCGGTCTCCTCGTCGGTCGGTTGCTCGCCCGGCAGGAGGCGGATCGACTTGAGAAGCAGCAGGCGCGCCGCCATCCACAGGAACTCGGCCATCTCTTGCGGGTCCTGCACTTCGCGCTGTGCGATCTCGGCCAGGTAGGCGTCGGTGATGCGGGATAGTGACACCTGGAAGATGTCGACCTCCTCGCGCTCGGCCAGCGCGAGCAGCAATTCCAACGGTCCCTCGAAAACTGGCGTGGAGATCGGAAGGCGCGGGCCAGCGATCGGCGGCTTCATTCGGCGGCTAAGCCTATCGCAGGTCTACCTGGTGGAATTTCTCGACGCGAGCAGTCTCGCGCCAGCGTTTGCGCAACGCCGGCGGGAACCGCGTCTGGCTCGCGTGCGCAAGGCGCGCTTCGATCTTCTCCTCGATCAGATCGCCCACGTCGATCTCGAGGTTGGGATGCTCGCCCGCAAAGCACCATGCCTCGGGTGTCTCATACGGCGCGCCCTCCTCGGGGAATGTCAGCGGGTCGCGTGCGCACGGCCACGCGGCGTCCATCGCCACACGTCCGACGATCCGATGGTCAGGGTGATATCGGTAGCCGCCGAACGGATCGAAGGTCAGGATGACGTCCGGCTTCGTGGCGCGTATCTCGCGCACGAACTCTCGGCGCAGGTCCAGGTTCTCGATCAGCTCCGCATCCGGGTGACGCAAGAAGGTGACGCGCTTGACTCCCAGCACGTACGCGGCCGCTTCCTGCTCGAGCTCGCGCGTGCGCGCCACATCATCCGGTGGCAGCTTGGAATCGCGCGATCCCTTATCCCCAGACGTGGCCAGCACGAAATCGACGTGAACTCCGCGCCTCGTCATCTGCAGAACAGTCCCGCCGCAGTAAAACTCGATGTCGTCGGGGTGGGCGACGATGCACAGGGCTCTTTTGATGCGCCGGTCCGCAGGACCGCTGAAAAGCTTTCTGACAGGCACGTGCCGCTACTTCATCGGCACGAGCGGGCGTCCCCATCCGAGCTTGTCGCCGAGACGCCGATAGAAATCCTCGGGCGGGCCGAAACGGATCACCTTCAGCCGGCGCGGATGCGGGCCGCACCGCAGCGTGTCGCCGGTCGCGACCGCGCGGCCGCGCCGTCCGCCGTCCACACGCATCTCGGCCGGTCCGCGAACGATCGAGAGGACGATGTCCTGCTGCGGCGAGAAGACGATCGGCCGCACTGTCAGCGCAAAGGGGTTCATGGGGACCAGGAGAAGGTCGCGCAGCGTGGGTTCGAGGATCGGCCCGCCGGTCGCCAGCGCGTAAGCAGTCGAGCCGGTGGCGGTGGCCACGATGACACCGTCGGCGTCGATCACCCCCACGCCCTGCCCGCCGACCTCGATCTGCACACGGAGCATGCGGGCGTCTTCCGCGCGGTCGACCACGACCTCGTTGAGACCCATGCTGCGTGCCACCCGGCGCGCACCGCGGAGGAGCTCGACCTGGAGGATTGTGCGCTCCTCGACGCGGTGCCTGCCCTCGATGAACCCGGTCACGCCGGTCTCGAGCTGATCCTCATCGAGCTCCGTGAGGAAGCCGAGCCGGCCCAGGTTGACGCCGAGCAAGGGGATGCCGCGAGGCCCGGCGAGGCGGGCGCCGGCAAGAAAGGTGCCGTCACCGCCGAGGGTCAGGAGCAGGTCGGTTTTCTTGAGCTGGGACGTGATGGAGGTCTCGGGCTGGTCGCGTTTGGCCTGCCAGCACTCGACGCCGTGCTGGGCGAACGTCCGCTCGGCGCGCTCCAGGATCGCATCGGGCGCTCCGGGAGCGAAAACGATGCACGCGATCATCGAGACGTCGCCGCCAGGTGAATGAAGATCTCGCGGTTACCGTCAGCGCCGGCGAGCGCGGATGGCGCCTCTCCAACCACGCGCAGCGAGCTGGCAGCACACCAGTCGCGGAAGCGCCGAAGCGCTGCCTCGACCGCCTCCGGGTCGCGCACGATCCCTCCCTTTCCCACCTGCCCGCGCTCGACCTGGAACTGCGGCTTGAACAGGGCCACCACCTCGGCGCCCGGCGCCGCGGCGGTGATGGCAGGCAGCACCTTCTCCAGCCCGATGAACGACACGTCGATCACTACCAGGCTGACCGGCTCGGGGAAGGACTCGAGGTTGCGCGCATTCACGCGTTCGATCACGACCACGCGCGGGTCCTGGCGCAGACGCCAATGGAGCAACCCCCGGCCGACATCGATGGCGTAAACGCGCGCAGCTCCCCGCCGGAGGAGGACGTCGGTGAAACCTCCAGTCGACGCGCCGATGTCCGCACAGACTCGGCCCGCCACGTCAATGCCGAACGTTGCGAGCGCCGGACCCAGTTTGAGCGCGCCCCGGCTCGCGTATTCCTGGTCGGAGTCGACGTCGATCGGCGTTCCCTCCGGCACCGCGCGATCGGGCTTGCGCACCGTCTCGCCGCCGACCTTCACCTTGCCGGCGAGGATGAGCGCCTGCGCGCGCTCGCGCGACGGAGCGAAGCCGGCCTTTGTCACCAGGGCATCCAGGCGCGGCACTAAAGGGCCAGCCCGACCGCCACGCCGAGCACGGCGCCGACCAGGACCTCGAAGGGTGTGTGACCGAGGAGCTCGCGCAGCTCCTGCTCCTGCATGCCGCGCATGTGAACCAGGTCCTGGACCAGCCGGTTGAGCACGGCCGCCTGCCGGCCCGCCGCGCGGCGCACACCGGCGGCGTCGTACATCACCACGAACGAGAAGATAAGGGCGATGGCAAACGAGGGGCTCGTGAGGCCCCCGTGGTGCCCGATGGCCGTGGTCAGGCCCATAACGATGGCACTGTGGCTGCTCGGCATCCCGCCCGGGTCGGCGAGCACGCGCAGGTTCAGCCGGCGCTGGCGGATCGAGCTCAGCGCCACCTTGGCCACCTGGGCGATCGCCCAGGCCACCACGGCGGGCAGCAAGAAGGTCACGGCGACAATTGTCGGCTGAGGTCCTCGACTCGGGTCCTCAGAGCCTTCAACTCCTCCTCCGCCTGGTCCAGCAGGTCGAGCGCCAGCCTGTGGGCGGTGACCAGCTCCTCGAGAGGTGCGTTCGGGTCCGCAAGGCGGGCGATGGCCCGCTCCAGGCGGTCCAGGACGTCGGCCGGCTCGGTGCTCACGCGGTGGCGGAGGCGACCCGGCCGAGGATGCCGTTCACGAACCGCCCGGCCTCGTCGCCGGAGAAGGTCTTGGCGAGCTCGATCGACTCGTTGATCGCGGCCTTGGGCGGCACGTGTTTGTCGATCGTCAGCTCGTACACGGCGATCCGCAGGATCGTGCGATCGACCTTCGCCATCTGCCCGACCTTCCAGTGCTCGGAGGCTTCCGCGAGGACCGCATCCAGCTTCTCCCGGTTGGCTAGCACGCCGCGCACCAGGTCGCTGGCGAAAGCCGCCACCTCCGGGGTGGCCGCACTCTCGGCCGCGTGGTACTGGAGCACCTCATCGGGATCGTCGGTCGACGTCTCGAGCTGGAACAGAACCCGTAGCGCAAGCTCGCGTGCCTGATGCCGCTTGCCGGGGTGGCTTCGGCGCTTGGAAGCGCTGTTGGTCCTAGCTGGCAAACGCGACGCTGGAGACGAAGACGTTCACCTCACCGACCTCGAGCCCGAGCATCCGCTCTGTCGCCTCGACGACATTGCTCTGCACCGCGCTCGCGACCGATGCGAACTGCGACTCGGAGTCGACCGAGATGAAGACCTCAAGGTGGATCGAGCGGTCGGCTTCGACTTGCACGCGCACCCCGCGGTGAGCCGTCTGTCGCCTGACCCAGTCGCCGAAGTGCCGCGCCGCAGCCTCGTCCATCCCCGCTACGCCTTCGACCTCGCAGGCGGCCATGGCCGCGATGCTGGCGATCACCTCGTTGGCCACACGAACGGCGCCGAGAGTGGCGGTCTCTCCCATCCTGGCCACCATACGCCGCGGAGCGGTGGCCCCGCTAGTGGGCCGCTACCAAAATCAGGCGCGCTCTATGTACGTCCGAGTTCGCGTGTCCACCCGGACGACGTCGCCCGTCTGGATGAACAGCGGCACCTGGATAGTCGCCCCGGTCTCCAGTTTCGCCGGCTTGGTTGCGCCGGACACGGTGTCGCCGCGGAATCCAGGGTCGGTCTCGACCACCTTCAGCTCGACGTTGATGGGCAGCCCGACGCCGATCAGGCGGTCGTCGTGGCGCTGCAGGAACACCTCGCTGCCTTCCTTCAGGAACGGCAGCACGTCCTCGAGCATTTCCTCGGCCACCGGCACCTGGTCGTACGTGCGCGAGTCCATGAAGTAGTGGTGGTTGCCGTCGTTGTACAGATAAGTGGCCTCGGTGCTGTCGATGCGAACTGTCTTGAACTTGTCCCCGCTGCGAAAGCTCTGCTCGAAGATCGAGCCGGTCATCACGTTTCGCAGCCTGGCCTTGATCACCGCTCCTGCCCGCGCCAGCTTGATGTGCTCGACTGTGACGATCGAAAGGAGCTGACCGTCCATCTCGAACATCGTCCCCGCGCGGAAGTCGTTAGTGCTTACCACGTTTTCGGGGCCCCCACGAAATCACGGCTTGGCCTCTGATTTCGTGGGGCCAAGATTCACCAGATAGTCGAGAGCGAGCCTGTAGCCTTCGAATCCCAATCCCGTGATCACGCCGCGCGCGGCGCGCGCGGTCACCGTTCTGGATCGAAATTTTTCGCGCGCGTGGATGTTCGAGAGATGAACCTCAACCACCGGAAGCGCGAGCGCCTGCAGGCAATCGTACAGGGCAAGCGAGTAATGCGAGAGCGCGCCCGGGTTGATGATCACGCCGCTTGAACCGGGTCCTTCCTTCTGCAGGAAGTCGATGATGTCCCCTTCGCTGTTGCTCTGGAAAGTCGTCACCTCGACGTGCAGCTCGGCCGCGCGCGCCTGCACCATGTCGTTCAGGTCGGCGAGCGACCGCGTGCCGTAGATCTCGGGCTCCCGCTTGCCGAGAAGGTTCAGGTTGGGTCCGTTTACGACGAGGATCCTGCTCACGCGATCGCCTTTCGCACGACCCGCCGAACGAGGCGGGCAGGCACGTCCTGACCGATCACGGCGTGACCGATGCGGCGAGGCAGCACCCACGCCACTCTGCCGCGCCGGGCTTTCTTGTCGGCGGGGATCGCGGCCATCATCCGGTCCAGCGACACGCGTGGATGCTCGTTGCGAAGTCCGTAAGTCGAGAGCAGCTCGTCCTGTGCACCCAACAACCTCTCCGAGCACAGGCCAAGGTCGAACGCAATGTTCGCCGCGACCCTCATTCCGAAGGCGACCGCGCGCCCGTGCGAAACCCGGTATCGACTCGCGGCCTCGAGCGCGTGGGCGGCGGTGTGGCCGTAGTTGAGGATCGCCCGCGGCCCGCGGTCACGCTCGTCGCGTGCCACGACCAGCGCCTTCGCGGTGGCACAGCTTTCAATCACGTCCTCGAGCGCGTCCTGATCGCCGGCCGTGAGCCTCGCACTCTCGCGCTGGAGAACGTCGAAGAGCCCTCGGTCCATGGCGACGGCGTACTTTACAACCTCGGCGAAGGCCTCCCGGTACCGATTGCGCGGCAGCGTATCCAGGCACGAGAGGTCGGATATGACCGCCGAGGGCTGCCAGAACGTCCCGATGGCGTTCTTCATGCGGACGCCGTTGACGCCGGTCTTGCCGCCGATGCTGGAGTCGACCATGGCGAGCAAGGTCGTCGGCACCTCGACATAGCGAATACCGCGCAGCCAGGTCGAGGCAGCCATGCCTGCGAGGTCGCCCACCGTGCCTCCGCCCACGGCGACTATGCAGCCTCCGCGGTCGATCCGCTGCCGCTCGAGGAAGGCGAGCAGCCCCGCCAGCCCGGCCAGCGACTTCGATCGCTCGCCACCCGGAACCACAAAAATCGCGTGCCTGACCCGCGCCGCCTTGAGATGTTTGGCGACCGCGGCCGCAATCGGCCGCACGCTTGCATCGGCGATCACCGCCACTCCCGTCGGCTCAAGGCGCGCCATGGTCCGGCGCAGTTCCTTCAGAACCCCACGACCGATGTGCACCGGATACGTCCCGCCCGGCGTGTCGACGATCAGTCGCGCCATAGCGCCAGGATCTCACCGGCCAGCTGCCCAGGCGGTCTGGCGGCGGCGACGCGGTGGGTCGCTTCCTCGTAGCGCGGTCGGCGACGCTCGAAGATCTCGGCGACCTCGGCGCGTGTGCGACCGGCAAGAAGCGGACGGTCCGCGGATCCCTCGATCCGCTCCCACAACGAGTCGAACGGCAGTTCCAGGTAGATGGTCACCGCGCGCTCGTTGATCAGCTTCCAGTTGGCGTCGTCCATCACGGTGCCGCCGCCCAGCGCGGCCACCGCGCCCTCGCGCAGCGCGGCGGGCAGGACTTGAGACTCGAGCGCCCGGAACTCCGCCTCACCGCGCGTGGCGAAGATCCTGCTGACGCTCGTGCCTGCCGCCTTCTCGATCATGAGGTCGAGGTCGAAGAACGGCGTGTGCGCGCGGTGGGCGACGATCACTCCGACGGCGCTCTTGCCCGAACCCATGAAGCCGATGAGCGCGAGGCTCCTTGGGGGCGGCGAGATGTGGGCTCAGACGCCTGACTGGCCGGTCGGGCTGCTTGGAGCGACACCGCGCCGGCGTTCCGACTGCACGAATACCTGGTCTCGGAACTTGCCCGGGCTGGGCAGGTGCTGGAGCACCTCGGCCCCCTGGGCGCCCGCGGCGTCAACTTCCACCCGGCCGTAGCCCAGCATCCGCCCGAGCAGCGACTGTCTCGTCGTGCAGTCCTGGATGCGGTCGATGGGGATGATCTTCTCCGAGCGCGAGAAGACTCCGCTCTCGAGCTTGATGCGCTGGTCGGTCAGCGTGTAGACGATCGACTGCCAGCGGATCCAGACCACGATGAGCCACAAAATCGCGATCGCGACAACCGCGAGCGTGAGCGGCGTGCGAATGCCATGACCGGGGCCGATCAGGATGTCCGCCACGACCGCCAGCAGAAGCAGCGCGACCGGGATCATCAGCGACTTGGCAACGAAGATCCAGTGCTGGTGGAGCTTGAGGATGAGGTTCTCGCCGGGAAGCAGCTCGCCCGCCATCGGCGCCTAGGGTAACGGAACCTCGCTACTGCAGAAAGAACAACCCAAGCAGGGCCCCCGCCGCGAGGTAGGGCCCGTAAGCGATGTTGCCCTTGAGCGATCGGTGCCAGACGATGAAGGCGATGGCTCCGACGCCGGCGAACAGGACCCCATAGAACAGCGCGCTGAAGATCATCGGCACGCCGAGCAGCAGTCCCATGAAGACGGCAAGCTTCACGTCGCCGAATCCGAGCGCTTCCTGTTTCATCAGGGCGGAGCCGCCCGCCGCGAGCAGGAAGAACAACAGACCGGCCCCAAAACCGGTCGCTAGCCCGGCCCACCAGGGGCGGCCGAACAGGCTCACGACCAGGGCCAGGGCCATGGCCGGGAACATCACCCGGTCGAGGATGAGGTGGTGCTCGAAGTCGAAGAAGATCACCTGGACGAGCACGAGCACGAAGATGCTGCGCAGCGCGAGGAGGCTCGGCGCGCCGGCCAGCGCATATCCGAACGCGGCGAACAGGGCGGCTGCAAGAATCGGCGGGCCGTATACCTGCCATCGCTTGAAGCCCGGCTCCAGGCCCTCGAGTCGCGCCAGTCTCACTGACCCCCAGCGCATCAACCACCCGGCGAGGGCTCCGACCGCGGCCCAGCCGATCGCGACGACCAGCGGGTTCATTGGGTAAGAGCTTCGCGCATTGCCTGGACTGGCGCGGACTTTCCGGTCCAGATCTCGAACGATCGAGCGCCCTGCGCGAGCAGCACCCCCCAACCGTCGGCGGCGCGCAGGCCTAATGAGCGAGCCTTGCGGATCAAAGGCGTCCCGCCGGACACGTACACCAGGTCGATCACGGCGCCTTCCTTGGGCAGGGCGTTCGGGCGCAGCGGCATCTCCTCCCGACGCCCTAGCGGCGTCGCGTTCAACAGGAGATCGGCGGACCGGACGGCGGATTCCCAGCCGTGGTCGGTCCACGCGGTCACCTGCCCCGGCAGCTCGCCGGCTCGGTCGGGGTGGCGCGCGACGAATGTCATGTGTGCGCCGTCGAGCGCGACGCCTGCGGCGCGGGCAGAGCCACCGACGCCCAGGACCACCGCCTTGGCTCCGCGGGGATCGGTGAGGCCAACGTCGGCGAGCGCCGACCGGATGCCCGCCACGTCCGTGTTGGAACCGACCAGGTGACCGGCGTCGCGGCTGATCGTATTGACGGCATGCGCGCGCAGCGCGTCGGCGTCCAGTCGATCGAGCTGTTCCATCACGGCCAGCTTGTAAGGAATGGTGACGTTGGCTCCGGCGCTATCCGGCGCGCGGAGCTTGTCGATCGCCTCCGTAAGCTCTTCCTGCGCGACATCGAGAAGCTCGTACGTCCAGTCCAGCCCTGCCGCGCGCAGCGCCGCGGTCTGCATCGCGGGGCTGCGCGAGTACGAGATGCCGTGGCCGAGAAGGTAGATCTTCAGGAGCCGCTAACGCCGTACTTCTGGATGTCCTTGTTGAAGTCGGCTTCGTTGGTTTCGAAATGCGTCGTGCCGTTGCGGTCCGTGAAGTAATAGAGATACGCCGTCTTCGGCGGGTTGATGCAGGCGAGCAGGGCGGCCTTGCCTGGGTTGCTGATCGGCCCGGGCGGCAGGCCTGGGTGCTTGCGCGTGTTGAACGGCACGTTGAGCTGAAGCTCCGGGTAGGTGGGCTCTGGAGTCAAGCGCCCGAGGTAGTAGAGCAGCGTGGCGTCGACGCCGAGCGGCATGTTGATCGCGAGGCGGTTGTAGTACACGCTGCAGACGTTGCCGCGGTCGGAGTCCTTGTTGGCTTCCCTCTCCACCATCGACGCGAGGATGACGATGTTCTCGATCGATTCCGCGGGCCGCCCGCTCGCGCTTTGCGCGATCTGCGCCCGGAGGTCAGGTGAGAACACGGTGCCGAACTGGTCGAGCTGCTGCTTGATCAGCCCGTTCACCCCCGCGCTGGGGTCGACCGAGTAGGTGTCCGGGAACAGGTAGCCCTCCAGCGGCGGATCCGCACCGGCCGGCCGGGTGCCGAGGAAGTCGTACTGCCGCCCCCAGCTTGGATCGGCAGCGGCCCTGAGATACGGCGCGCCCATCCCTGGCCAGTCCTTCTCCACGAAGTTGGCCTGAAATTTCAGCGGATAGCCCTCCGGAATGGTGATCACGATCTGATCGGCGCCGCCCCGCTGGAGGGCGTCGGCGATCTGCACCATGGTCATGTTGCGATTGAGCAGGAACGATCCGGCCTGGAACTTCGACCCGACGCCCGAGATGCGCACGTACCACTCGAACACGGTCCTGTTGCGCAGCAGGTGCAGACGGTCGAGGTCACCCGCAACGTCAGCCGGGAGCTCGCCCACCTGCACGTGGTAGGTGACGGGCTCGCTGGCCGTGCTGACCGGCGTATTGAGCTCATAGCTCCACCAGTCGTATGCGCGCGATGCTCCGAACCCGAGCACGGCGAGGATGATGACTAGGGCGACGAGCTTTCTCACTCAGTCAACTTCATCATGTTCCAGCGCGGTCATCACGCTCTGAAACTCATCGCCGTCGACCGTTTCGAGCGATCCATCGGCCTCCCGCAGCAGCAGCACCTCAGACGGTGCCTCTGCGCTCTCGACCAGGTAGTACGTCACGCCTTTCAGCTCGAACGCGTCGTGCATCCGAAACGTGCGCTCCTGGCCCGACTCATCGATCAACGTGATCGGCTGAGGCTCATCGCCGGCACCTCGTTCGTCAGCCGGCACGGTTCGACCTGCGCAATCGTTCGAGGTGGCCCTGGAGAAGAAGCACCGCCGCGACTCGATCGATCGCCGCGCGACGCTTGCCTCTGCGCACGCCTGCTTCGAGGAGCGACCTCTCGGCCGCGGCAGTGGTCAGCCGCTCGTCGACCAGCTCGACGGGTAGACCCGAGGCTTTCCGCATGCCGGCCGCGAGGCGCTCCGCGGCGGCCGCGTCCGGCCCGCGCGAGCCGTCGAGCCGCAAGGGCAGGCCGACGATGATGCGTTCGGCCGAATGACTGGCGGCGGCCGCGGCGATGCGCGCAGCGAGCGTTTCCGGGGGCGACGCCGGAAGCGTCGAGAGCGCGGTCGCGATCGTCCCGGTCGGATCGCTCAAAGCGAGGCCGACCTGCTTTGACCCGGGGTCGACCGCGAGGATGCGCATGCGCCTCGCGGCTACGGTGACGGCGATGCCGAGGGGTTGAGCGTTCCGGCCTGGCCTGGCTCGACGATGTACTTGATCGTGATGCGCCGCGACAGCAGCGGCATCAGGGGCAATGGAATTGGCTCTTCGATGATCGCCGAGGAGCGGATGGGCAGCGTCTGCAGGTAGAACTTGGCGCCTTGCAGCGGCCGGCCGACGATCGAGGCAAGGATCTGGTTCTCGTCCAGCTTTGGCGCCACGAACGCGGTGGCGTTGCCGATGAACGTCAGATGCCCACCCGACGTGGCGCTGAGGATTCGGTAGTCGACCTTCACGCCTGAATCCGTCAGCAGCTGCTGGTTGACCGGGACTCGCTGCTCCAGGTAGTTGACGTAGGCCTTGGCCACGTCCGAGTCGATGTAGTAGTCACCCTCGCCCTGCACGGTCATCGTGCCGCTGAAGCTGGGCACGGCATCGCCGGGCTTGTGGTCGGTGTTGAACTGCGGCGCTCCGTAGACGATCGTCGAGCTGAGCACCTCGCCCTTCTGCAGCCCGGCCTCGAGCTGCTGGGCGATCTCCTGATGGAGCGACTGCTCGAGCTGCGCGCGCCCAGCATCGAAGTCGGACTCGGTCATCTGCGGAGTGTCTGACGGCTCGGTGCCGCCACCTGCGGCCTGGGGATTGGTCACCGACAGCGCGGGACCGTAAGCGTCGTCCTCGATCGTCGTGATCACGTGGTCGCCCACGTTGCCAGACGTGCCGGGGATCACCGCCTGTGCGTTGGCCGTGGCCGTGCTCTTCCACCGCACGAGGGTGTCAGACGATATCTGCGCGAACTCGATGCTGTCCTGTGTGTCCTTCAGGCGCTGGCCCCTTGGGAACACGATGCCGGGCGAGCCGCAGTCAAGGCCGGGGCATTTCGGCACCGGGAAATCATTCGTGTAAACGACCTGCGCCATCGCCGGCGCCAGCGGAACGTGGACGACGCCCGTGGTCTTGAAGCCCTGCGAGTCCGTGCGCGACACCTGGCTGACCCGCACCTTGATCGGCGCCTTACCCGGCTCGGCCTGGATCTCGATATCCCGCTGCGAGAACGGGGCCGCCTGCGCGATGAGCGTTACCTGAGCGCTGGGCACGAACACCGCCATCGCTGAGAGTCCGACCAGAAGGATCATCAGCAGGGCCATGTAGAGCAGGAAGCGCCCAGGCTTCAGCTCGGTCACGGTCTTGGTGATGAGCTTGGTCGGTGCGATCACTCCGATGTGCGGCGATGCCGATGGGGCCTTGCGCTGCCACCACTTCCGCGGCGGAGGCGGAGGTGTCTCCTGGGCGGGGATGCCTTCGCCGGCGGGTCCGACCGTTCCGAAAACTGCGAAGCCCGTTTCCGACGCCATCTTCTGGACGGCCGGGTCGTCGCATACGACGGTGACCTTCTTGCCCATTCTGGAGGCGTAGTTCTTCAGCAGTTGGAAGTTGAAACGGCTCTGGCCGACACGCGACCGCGCGGGCAGGACAAGCATCGTGTCCTGGCTGTTTGTGCGCCGGATGCGCTCGACGACCTCGGGGATCTCTTCCTCGGTCTCGACGTAGATCGGATCGGCTGCCATGGCGTCTACAGGTCTCCTGAAGGGTTCTGTCTCAAGCCTTTATAGCGCTCAGGACCCGCCTCATGACCGAATTCACCGTGTCCCTCTCCTCGGTCTCCGTGCGGAGAGCGTGGTTGGCGAGGCCCATCGGAGCGATGTCCTGGGGGCTGGAGAGCTGGCCGGTCGAATCGGTCAGGTTGCGCACGTCTGGCGGGACCAAGTGGCGGATTTTAGGCGATCTCGGGAATGGAAGGCCGGCGGCCCAGTTGTTCTTGGCCATCTCGAGCGTAAGCTCCGGGAGCAGGCTCCCGCCCCCGCACAGGAAGAGATTCGAGGGCAGGCGGTCGCCGCGTGCGAGCTCCTTCAGGCTCAGGGCAAGGCCCTGGAGGAGCACTTCGGCGTCGGCGCTGAGGAGCTCCGAAACCTGGCGGTGCTGCTCCGCCGATAACAGTCCTTCGGAGTGGCGCAGCTTGCGCGCCTCGGCCTCTTCATAGCTAAGGCCGAACGCGAGGGCCAGCCGGCGCGTGAAAGCGCGGCCGCCGAGATTGAACATGCGTGTCCCCTCCACCCCGCCGTCACGCACGAGCGCGACGTCGGTGGTGCCGCCGCCGACATCGACGAAGATCCCGCCCTCCGACCAGACCTCCTCGCTGGCGCACGCGCGCGCCAGCGCGTAGGGCTGCGCGACCGCCGAGGCGAGCTCGAGGTCGAGCTCCCGGACGACGGTTTCGACGGCGTCGATGTGCGTCATCGGAGCGAACGTGTTGAAGACGGTGACTTCGAGGTTCTTGCCGGTGAAGCCGACAGGGTTCGTGACCGGGTAACCGTCGACCCGGACATTGGTGATGGCCGAGTGCACGAGGCGCGCTTCGAGCTGGCCGTAGCTGCGTTCGAGCTCCAGCAGATGCTGGGCTTCGCGCAGCGCGCGCCGCTGGACCATCTGGAGCATCGACGAGATCTCGCTTGACCGGACGCGCGATTTCGAGTTCTCGCGCGGATAGGCGATGGTCGACGAGAAGCCCTTGATCAGCTCGCCGGCGATGCCGACCACGACTTGACCGGGCACGGTGCTCGCCATGTCCTCGGCGGCTTCGAGCGCGCGGTTGCAGGCCTGGATCACGGCCTCGAGGTCGGCGATCGCGCCGCCCGACATCGCGGCCGGCGCTTGCGGCTCGCGGCCAACGCCCAGGATCTCGCCATCCGGACCATCGCGCCGGACCACCAGCACCTTGATGAGGTCGGTGCCGATGTCGAGAACCGTGAAGTGCCGGTAGTACTCGCTGCGCTTACGCAGGAACTTGAACTTCGTCATCTCATTTCAGGGCGTCTGCAAGGCGTTGGAAGGCTTCGTTCGCGGGCACTGTCAGGGTACCGGTTACGAGGTGGGCGGGGCCGCCGCCCTTGCCGAAAAGCTCCTTCAGGCGGTTGGCATCGTACTGGCTTGTCAGGTCCTTGGACACCTTGATCACAAACTTGTCGCCGGCGGTAACGGTTACGATCCCGGACTTCATCTTCTCGAGGTACCGGTCCGCGTACGACTTCAGCTCCTCCACGTTCGAGGCGTCGACGGTCTCAGTCACGTAGTCGACGCGACCGTGGCGCACCGACAATCCGTCGCCGCCGATGCGTTCTCGGCGCAGCCTTTCGCGCTCCCGCTCGGCCTCTCTCAGCTGGCCGCGCAATGCGTCGATCCTCTCGGGAAGCCGCTCCGGGGTGATGTTGAAGGACCGGGCCAGTTCGGTCAGCAGATCGCGGTCTCTGCGCACGAGCTCGTCCGCCGCCCTGCCGACCACCATGTCGAGCCGGCGCAGCCCGGATCCGATGCTCGATTCGGAGACGATGAGCGCGGTGCCGACGTCGGCGCTGTTCAGCACGTGCGTGCCGCCGCACAGCTCGCATGTCCAGTCGCCGAAGCAGACGACACGCACCTTGTCGCCGTACTTCTCCTCGAAAAGATGCATCGCACCCTGCGCGACAGCCTCTTTGTACGGCTTGATCGACTCGTGGAACGGCAGCGCCTCGCGCACCTTATCCATCACTCGCCGGTTCACCTGCGCGATCTCGTCCCTGGTCATGGCGCGCGCCAGCGGGATGTCGAATGTCGTGTGGTTCGGTCCGACCCATGAGCCTTTCTGCACGACGTTCTCGCCCAGCGTCTCGCGCAGCGCCTTGTGCAGCAGGTGCGTGGCCGAGTGATGTCGCGCGATCTGATGGCGGCGGTCCGCGTCGACCGACGCGGTTGCCTTTTCCTCGGCGCGAATCTCCCCGGTGACCACCGTGCCGAGGTGCGCGATGACGCCGTCGGCCGGCTTCTGCGTGTCCTCGACGCGAACGCGCCCAGACGGGGTGCTGATGGTGCCGGTGTCGCCGATCTGCCCGCCCGATTCCGCATAGAAAGGAGATCGCTCGACGAACACCTCGACCGCGTCGCCCTCGGCTGCGCGGTTAACCGGCTTGCCGTCTTTGCGCAGAGCGACGATCTTGCTTTCTGTCGATAGCTCGCGGTAGCCGGTGAACTCAGATCTCGGAAGGTTCTCGGCGGAGATCAGCGCCTGCTTCGAGGCGCCACGAGAACGCTCGCGCTGCGCGGTCATCGCGGCTTTGAACCCGGGTTCGTCCACGTCGATGCTCCGCTCCTGGGCGAGCTCTCGGGTCAGGTCGATCGGAAAGCCAAACGTATCGTGAAGCCGAAAGGCATCTTCGCCAGAAATGGCGCTCTTGGCGGCTGCCTTTTCGAACTGCTCCATGCCTTGATCCAGCGTGCGGTTGAAGCGGGCCGTCTCGTCGGCGAGCACGCCGACGATGCCGGACATTCGCGACTGCACCTCTGGGTATGGCTCCTTCATCAACGTGCCGACCAGCTGCGCGAGCTCGCTGAGCGCACGGGCAAGGCCCACACGCTGCGCGTGCAGTGCTGCGCGGCGGATGAGGCGCCTCAGCACGTAGCCGCGGCCCTCGTTGGAGGGATGCACGCCGTCGGCGATCACGAACACGGCCGCGCGGACGTGGTCGGCAATTACACGCTCGGAAAGCGTGGTCGCCTTCGTGCTGTTCTCGCGCACGAAGTCCACCAGCGGTCCGAGCAGGTCCGCCTCGAAGATGTTCGATTTGCCCTGCAGGATGTAGGAGATGCGCTCGAGGCCCATGCCCGTGTCGATCGCGGGCCGCGCGAGCGGCACCAGCGCGCCGTCGGAGATGCCGCGCTCGATCGCTTCCGCGGTCGTCGGCGGCCCCGAAAGATCGGCCCGCTGGTCGTACTGAGGGAAGACGAGGTTCCAGAACTCGGTGAAGCGGGTGCAGTGGTCGGGCACGCAGTCGTCGCGGCCACAACCGATTTCCTTACCGCGGTCCCACCAGATCTCGGAATCCGGACCACACGGCCCGCGGCCGAGCCCCCACCAGTTGTCGCCGAGACGCGTGATGCGCTCCGCAGCCACGCCGGTCTTGATCCAGACCTCGTGCGCCTGGTCGTCGGATGGATGGATGGTCACGCGCAGACGGTCGACGGGCATGTGGAAGCCATCTGTTACTAGCTCCCAAGCGAGAGGGATCGCGGTCTCCTTGAAGTAGGCGCCCGTCGGCGTGAAGTTGCCGAGCATCTCGAAGAACGTGCCGTGCCGGTCGGTCTTCCCCACCTCGTCGATGTCGCCTGTGCGTAGGCACTTCTGCGCGGTCGCTAGCCGGGGCGCGGGCGGATCGCTCAAGCCCAGGTAGTAGGGCTGGAGCGGCTGCATTCCGGCCGAGATGAACAAGGTGCTCGGATCGTCCTTGGGCACCAGCGGCGCGCTGGGGAGGACCTTGTGCTCCCGGCTCGCGAAATGCTCTAGAAAACGTGTGCGGATCTCGTTCCCGGTCATGACGGGGCGAACTCAGTTTAGGGTGAGAGCCGTTCTACCCGCCAACGGCCGCCCGGGCGGCGCACATAGCGCAGGCGGTCGTGCAGCCGGTCCTCGCGGTTTTCCCAGAACTCGATCCAGCGCGGGGTCAGCGCGTAGCCGCCCCAATCGCGCGGCAGCGGGACCTCATTTGGATGCTGCATCGCCAATGCCAGCACGGCTTTTTCCAGGACGCCCCGCGACGCGACGACCCGGCTCTGCCGCGAGGCCAGCGCCGACAGCTGCGCGCCTCGCGGCCGGCTGTGGAAGTACTCGGCCGACGCCTCGCGGGAAAGCCTGCGCACGGTGCCCGACACTCGAACCTGGTGGCGCACGATGCTCCAGAAGAACACCAGCGCCGCGCGATTGTTCTGCGCGAGCTCACGGCCTTTGCGGCTTCCGTAGTTCGAGTAGAAGACGAACGCTCCGTCATCTAGGCCCTTGAACAGCACCATGCGAGCGGAGGGCGTGCCGGAGCTAGTCGCGGTGGCAAGCGTCACCGCGTCCGGCTGCAGGGCGCCCGCCTTGGTCGCCTGACGAAACCACGCGTCGAACAGTTTGTACGGATCCCCCGGCGCATCGGATTCGAGCATCAGCCGGCGGTTTCCGCGGGCACGTACTTGCGCAGCTGCTCCAGCGCGGCGCGCTGCAGGCGCGAGACATGCATCTGGCTGATGCCAAGCCGGCGCGCGATCTCCGACTGCGACATCTGCTCGTAGAAGCGCATGGCCATGATCGCGCGCTCGCGTGGGGTCAGGTGCTCCATGGCGCGATTCAGCAGATCGCGCATCTCCACGCGGTCCAGCTCCGCGTCCTCCGACCCGATCGACTCGGCCACCGAGCGTCCTGTCTCGCCATCGGCGGAGCCGATCGTCTGGTCGAGGGACAGAGGCGTCTGCGCCGGACCCATTTCCATCGCCTCCGTCACGTCCTCGGGCTGCACGCCGAGCCGTTCCGCAAGCTCCTGCACGGTAGGCTCGCGGCCGAGCTCGTTCTTCATCTGCTCGTTGACCCGCACGACCGACTGATGCAGCTCCTGCAGCCGGCGGGGAAAGCGAATCGCGGTGCCCTTGTCGCGAAAGTGCCGCTTGATCTCGCCTGCGACCGTGAGCGTCGCGAAGGTCGTGAACTCGTAGCCGAGGTCGGGGTCGAAGCGCTCGATCGCCTTGATGAGCCCGAGGTAGCCGACCTGCACGATGTCGTCGAGCGGTTCCCCGCGGTTCTGAAACTTGCGCGCGAGGAAATACACGAAGTCGTGGTACGAGTCCACGAGCTGCGCGCGAATGCGGTCGCGTTCCGCCGGATCCTCGCTGTCGCGATAGCGCCGGTGGAGCTCCCGCAGCTCCTCGCGGGGCAACCGCCCCGTGTTGCTCACCGTGTTCCAGTTTGCGGCGCGGGCGCCAGAGACCGTCAGCCGGCCAGGTGCTTGACCATCCGGAAGCGGACCTGGCCGGTCCTGGGTTCGATCTGCGTCCGGAAGTCGTCGACGAAGCAGCGGATCATCTCGTAGGCCAGCCTCTGCATCTCCGCGTCCACCAGTTCGTGATGCTTGGCCACCGCCTCCACGGAGTGTCGTGACGCCTGCTGATGCGCGGCAGGCAGCAGGTCCACGTCCACCACCAGCGCCCGATTGGTCGCGAAGTACGTGAGCTTCAGGTCGTGGTCGCCGCCGAAATCCTCGGCCGCGCCGATGGCGCTGTCGCATGCCTGGGTCAGCGCGATGCTTAGCTCATCGAGGTCGGTGAGGCTAAGGCCGAGCTGGCTGCCGAGCGTGCTCGCGACCCGCTTGGCCACCGGGATGAAGGTGGACTCAGCTGGGATCCTCAGCTCGGCGAGATCGCGCTTGGCCATCGCTGTTGCCTATTCCTTCTCGGCGCCGCCGTTCGTGGCCTGCTGGATCTTCGCGCGCGCCGCCGCTTCCAGCTCCTCGCGCCGCCGCTTCGCCGCCGCCACACCGTCCTGGATCGCCTTGCCGACCGGGTGGTCGGGGTCGGTCACCATCGTGCGCGCGCGCTGCGCCGCTTCCTTCGCCTTCTGCACGGGCTCGCTCGTCGAGAGCTCGATGGTCTTGCTGCGCAAGTTGTCCACCTGGCCGCGACCGGGACCTGACGCGATGTACGCGCCGGCGATCAAGCCCAGCAGTCCGCCCAGCAGGAACCAACCGAATCCACCGCCGCCGCCTCTGTCTTCTGCCATCGCTCCTACCTAACCTCCGAGGAATGAGCGGACCAGGCTCTGGCTCGCGACCTTGGCGCCGTGAGCCGCCGCGCTCACCGTACGGCCGATCGCTTGAGCGCCCCTGCCCGCAGTCCGCAGGCCAACGTTCACACCCATCGCGATGTCGTTTACGTTGCCGATGGTCTCACGAACCTCCGGCAGCGTCTCTTTCATCTCGTCGCTCGTCGTGTCAAGCAGCTCTTGCATCGCACCCAGAGTTCCACGGAGCCTGAAGAGCACCGCGGCCAGCGCCAGCGCCACGATCAGGGCGCTGATCCCGAACGCGATCCACATGAACTCCATTCGTGCAAATACCCCTTACCGAGATGGGACAAACACCTTGAATGATATGGGGCTACGCCGACGGTGGCTGCCCGGCCGGCTCCTTGGGCTCGCGGCTCGGGCGCGGCACGAAGCGAGCCAGCGGCTGGAGCAGCAGAGCGAAAGCCAGTGCCGGCAGCACGTTCGCCTGACCGAGGTTGAGTGACGGGAGTCCCAGGTAGGACCAGAGCTGGCCGAGCCCGAACCCGATGGCAGTGGTCAACAGAACCGGCAGGTAGGCGCGCCGGCGGTAGCGCAGCACCGCGTAGAAAACCTGCGACGTGATGAGCACGAGCAGGACCGCAACGATCACACCGGGCGGGATGACGTTCACACCGGTGCTCCCTCAGGACCACGGGCGTGGGTTGTCCTGAGCATGCTCAGGTGGGTCCCCTGCCTGGGCTTGTCCAAGTCCTGTCGCTGCAGGCATTTGGTCCGCCGCGGGACTCCGGGGTCCCGATCGATTGGCTGTTGGGCAACGCGCACTTAGCCGCAGCCCCTCGGGAGCGCCACCAATGTTACGAAGGCTTGGACGGCGGAACGAACCTGATGTGCAGCTCTTCGAGCTGCGCCCCGTCCACCTCCGATGGGGCGCCAAGCATGAGATCACTCATCGACTGAGTCTTGGGGAACGCGATCACGTCGCGGATGTTGTCCGTCCCACCCAGCATCATCACGATTCGATCGATGCCGGGCGCGATCCCGCCGTGGGGCGGCACGCCATATGTGAACGCCTCGAGCAGGGTTCCAAAACGCTCGCGGATCAACTCGAGCGGCATGCCCAGCAGCTGAAAGACGCGCTCCTGCATCCGCGGGTCGTAGATCCGAAGGCTGCCCCCGCCGAGCTCGTAGCCGTTGCAAACGATGTCATAGGCGTGAGCCTTTACGTCGTAAGGGCGCTGCTCGACAAAGGCCATGTCGTCTTCGAACGGGCGCGTGAACGGATGGTGCGCATAGGTCAGATTGCCCTGGTCGTCCTCCTCGAAGAGGTAGGTCGGGTTGATCCACAGGAACTTCCACTCGTCGTGCCGGATCAGGCGACGGCGGCGCGCGACCTCCTGACGGATCAGGCCCATGACTGTTTCGGCCTTGCGGCGGCGGTCGGCCACGATCAGCACCAGGTCGTCGGCCTGGCCGCCTGTCAATCGTTTGATGGCACTGAGCTCGTCCTCGCTCAAGAACTTGTCCAGCGGTCCCGGCAGCCATGTGAGACCTTGCCCGCCCGCCCCTTTCGCGACGGTGACCAGCTCGTCGAGCTCGCGGCGCGACATGTCCTTGCCGCCCGGCACGCGCATTCCTCTGACCACGCCCCCCGCGGCGAGGACCTTGCGGAAAATGTCGGCCCGCGTCTCCGCGAGGGATTCTCCGAGGTCGACGATCTCGAGGTCGTACCTGAGGTCGGGTTTGTCCGACCCATATCGCAAGAACGACTCTTTGATGTCCAGTCGCGGGAAAGGGACTGTCAGCGAGACACCGAGAATCTTCTGCCACAGCTCGGCGAACAGGCCTTCGATGAGCGCAAACACGTCCTCCTCGTCACAGAAGGACATCTCGAGGTCGAGCTGAGTGAATTCCGGCTGGCGGTCCGCCCGCAGGTTTTCGTCGCGGAAGCACCGCGCGATCTGGTAGTAACGCTGCAGCCCTGACACCATCAGCAGCTGCTTCAACATCTGCGGCGCCTGCGGCAGCGCGTAAAAGCTGCCTGGATGGAGGCGTGATGGGACGAGAAAGTCGCGAGCGCCAGAGGGCGAGCTGCGTGTGAGCATTGGAGTCTCGACCTCGACAAACTCCCGCTCCTCCATGTAGTCGCGGATGATGCGGTTGACCCTGTTGCGGAGCTCGAGCATGCGGGTCATCCGCGGGCGGCGCAGGTCGAGATAGCGATACTCGAGACGAGTCTTCTCGTCGGGCTCTTCCTGGTCCTCGATGGGAAACGGCGGCGTCTCCGACCTGCTGATCACCTCGATCTCATCGGCGACAACCTCGACCTCGCCAGTCGGCATCTTTGGGTTTTCAGAACCCGCCGGCCGATGCGAGACCCGGCCACGAACCCGCACCACATACTCGAGTCGGAGCTCGGGTTCGGCGTTTCTGAACACGACCTGGACAGCGCCCCATCGATCGCGAAGATCCAGGAACGTGACCCCTCCGTGATCGCGCCGGCGCGCGACCCAGCCGAACAGCTCGACCTCCTTGCCGGCATCCGAAGCGCGAAGGGACCCGCAGTGTGGAGCGGTGAACCCGCTCAAGAAAGGAGTTCCGCCAGCTCGGACCACATAACCTCGCGCTGCTCGCCTGACCTCATGTCGCGGAGCTGCACGACTCGCCGCCCCGCCTGGTCAGCGTTGAACACCACCGCCCAACGGGCGTCCACCCTGTCGGCGGCGCGCATCTTCGCGCGCAGGCTGCGCGGCTCATAGTCGACCGCGGCCGAGCGCACGACTCGAATCAATCGCGCGATCTCCGCCGCCTCGGTGACCAGGTCGCCATCCGGAAGCACGATCACCTCGGCCGCGGGCTCCGGCACGACCTCCTCGCCCTCGGACGCCATCAGCTCGGTCACACGGTCGAGACCGCCCGCGAAACCGACGCCAGGCGTCGATGGCCAGCCCTCGGCGGCGGCCAGCCCGTCATAGCGGCCGCCCGAGGCAAGCGCGTCCTGCTGGCCGGACGCCGCAGCCGGGTAGAACTCGAAGACCGTGCGCGTGTAGTAGTCGAGACCACGGACCAGGTACGGGTTCAGGTGGTAATCGATCCCGGCGGCGTCCAGCAGCTGGCGCACGACGGCCCACGCGCTCGCGCAAGGCTCGCACAGGTGGTCGGTGATCTTCGGCGCTCCCGCCTTGAAGGGCTGACACTGCGGCACCTTGCAGTCGAGCAGACGCAGTGGATTGACCTCAATGCGGCGCTGGCAGTCGGGGTGAAGCTTGTCCTTGAGTGGCCGGTAGTAGGCCCGCAGCAGGTCCAGGTAGGCCGGGCGGCACTGGTCGTCACCGATGGTGTTGAGCTCGAGCGAGAGCTTGTCCAGGCCCACCTCGATCAGCCACGCGCGAGCGAGCTCGATGACCTCCACGTCGACCGCGGGGCTCGCGCCGCCGATCGCCTCCACGTTGAACTGAAAGAACTGCCGGTAGCGCCCTTTCTGCGGACGGTCGTAGCGAAACATCGGCCCGATGAGATAGA
Organism: Candidatus Dormiibacterota bacterium; assembly: GCA_035934385.1. Lineage (GTDB taxonomy): Bacteria > Chloroflexota > Dormibacteria > Dormibacterales > Dormibacteraceae > CF-118. The sequence goes on along the minus strand of DASYXY010000048.1, from coordinate 75,800 downwards.
GCCGCGCCGGTTGCGGACCCTGGTTGAGCCCGCCTTCGAAGTAAGCCCTCACGACTCCGGCCGTGGCCTCAGGGCGCAGCGCCAGCTGCCGGCCGCCCCGGTCTTCAAACCTGTAGAGCTCCTTGGCGACGGCGTCGGTGTCCTCGCCCACACGCTCGATCAGCTCCGCGTGCTCGATGAGCGGGGTCTGGATCTCGCGATAGCCGAAGCGATGCGCGACTCTCGCGGCCGCCCTTTCGGCCACGCGCCACAGCGCGCGCTCCTCCGGGAGGATGTCGCGGACACCGCGGACGGCCTTGATTGGCTCGGTTCGAGGCATAAGAGAGGTCGATTGTAAGAAACGGTTGGTTAGTATCTCGGGCGATGGTGACGACCGGTATCGTCCAGCTCGTATCACTCATCCTCGCCGCGCTCGCTCTCTTGATGGGTGCGTACCTGCTGGTGATCGGCAAGCGGCCGTGGCGCGGTGACGAGCAGCAGCGCGTCGCTCCGCGCGTGCGCCTGCTCGGATTGAGCTACATGCTCGTCTTCGGCTCGGCCATGATCCAGATCGTGACGCAGCCGAGCGGTCTCGAGGCCGAGTCGCTGGGCGGATTGATGGTCTTGGGCGGAGTGATCGTGATCGTCGTGGTGTTGCTGGAGGCGCGCGCGTCGCGCCGGAGCGCCTTCTAGCCCAGCGACCTCATCCCATCGTCTTGGGCGCGGCGCGGAAACCCGCGGCCGCCTTCAGTGCCTCAGCGAGCTCGTCCATGTGCACCGGCTTGCTCATGTAATCGTCGAACCCGGCCTTGCGGCAGCGCTCCTCGTCGCCGGGCCCTGCCATCGCGGTCAGCGCGATCAGGCGCGGGCGTGTGCCGCGACTCCATCGCCGGCATATCTCCTCCGCGGCCTGCAGCCCGTCCATTCCGGGCATCAGCACATCCATGAGTAGTGCGTCGTACGGCTGGTGCTCCACCGCGGTGACCGCCTCGCGCCCGTTGGCCACGACGTCGACCGTGTGACCGAGCTTGCTGATCTGGCGGCGCAGCATGTTCTGGTTGAGCGTGTTGTCGTCGGCGACGAGCACCTTGAGGCTCACCGCCGCGACCTCCTCCTCGGCGGGCGCGATCGATGGCGCGGCGCGGCGCACGCCGACCTGGGCCATCACGTCGCGCAGCTTCTGCGGCGGCACCGGTTTCGCAAGCGTTGCCTGCACCATGCCGTTGTCGGCTGCCATCACCTCGTCCGGACCGAGAGTGCCCGCCACGATCAGAACGATGGGCAGCTCGTGCTTGCCGCGCTGGCTGCGGAGCTCGGTCGCCACGGCGAGGCCGTCAATTACCGGCTTGCGGTGCTCGATGAGCGCAAGGTCGAACGGCTGACCGGCGCTGATGATCCTTGCGGCTTCGCCGGGTTCGGCCGCGGTCGACGGCGCGCCCCACAGCTCCGCTTGCATCGCCAGCACGCGTCGCTCGGTAGCGTCGGCGGCGACCACCAGGACTTGCATGCCCGCGAGCGTCGAGTGCTGGTCGGTCTCGGTGTCAGCTGCCTCGGCGAGGAAAGCGAAGTCGACCTCTGTCCACGCCGTGCCGTCACCCCCGCGCCGGATCGAGAGGTCGCCATCCATCATCTCCACGAGGTGCCGCGTCGTGTGCAGGCTGAGCGCGGCCAGCCTCTCGCCGGGCTCGAGGCTGGCGGAGACCGTGCCGTAAGACAACGCCGCGTCGAGCACGCGTTGCGGCACCGCCTCGCCTGAGTCGCGGACCTTGAAGCGGAGCTTCAGTGGTCCTTCGTTGGGCTCGCACGAAAGGTCGACGTGGATTACGCCCTGCCGCGTCCTCTCCGACGCCAGGCGCAGCAGGCTGTGAAGGATCTGCTCCAGCCGGCGGGAGTCGCCGATGATCACCTTCGGCACATCGGGGCCGGCGCTGAACGAGAGATTGACGCCCCTGCTCACAGCAGAGCTTGCGACGCGCGCGAGGCAAGCCTCGACGCTGGCGCGCACATTGAAAGGATGGAGGGCGAGCTCGAACTCGCCGCTGTGGATGACCGGTGAGTCGAGCACCTCGTCGACAAGGCCCGCCAGCTCCTCCGCACCGGTAAGCACGACGGAGGCCAGCTCGCGCTGGTCGCTGGACGTCGCGGTCGCTGAGAGCAGCCCGGCGGCGCCGACTATGGCGTTGAGCTGATTCCGCAGCTGATGCCCGAAGTCGACGAGCAGCTCAGGGTCGATGCTCACATGGCCGGCCGCTGCGCCGTCGGTCTTGGTCTCTTCCATGGGGCCCTCAGACGAAGCTTGCAGCCGGCGGCTCTGGGGTGGGCGCGAACAGCGCGTCGGACAGCTCGATGCCGTCGGAGCGGAAGTGCTGCATGAACATCGAGCGCGCACCGGTCGCGGTGTGGTAGCCGATCGCGCGGCCGTCTGCGGACACTCCCATCTGCCGGAACGCGAACAGCTCCTGCAGGATGATCTCTCCGTCCTTCATGCCGAGCACCTCGGCGATGGAGACTACCTTCCGCGCTCCGCCGCGAAGACGCTCGGTCTGGACGACGACGTTGACGGCCGACGCGATCTGCGTGCGGATGGCACGCGACGGCAGCTCGGTACCGGCAAGCAGCACCAGGGTCTCGAGGCGGTTCACAGCATCTCGCGGATTGTTGGCGTGAAGCGTGCTCATCGATCCGTCATGGCCGGTGTTCATCGCCTGCAGCATGTCGAGCGCCTCTGGGCCTCGGCACTCACCGACTACGATGCGGTCGGGGCGCATGCGCAAGCAGTTGCGCACCAAGTCGCGAATCGAGATGGCGCCGCGACCCTCGACGTTCTGCGGCTTCGACTCGAGGCTGATCACGTGCACCTGACGCAGGCGCAGCTCGGCCGCGTCCTCGCACGTGACGATGCGCTCGGCCGCGGGGATGAAGCCCGAAAGCACGTTCAGGAACGTCGTCTTGCCTGAGCCGGTGCCACCGGACACGATGATGTTGAGCCGCGTCTTCACCGACGCGTCGAGATACTCCATCATCGCGGCGGTCGCGCCGCCCGAGGAGATGATCTGCTCCGGCGTCAGCACGTCGCGACCAAACTTTCGGATCGTCAGGCACGGACCGTAGATGGCCACGGGCGGTATGACGACGTTGACTCGCGAGCCGTCCTTCAGTCGCGCGTCACACATCGGCTCGGATTCGTCAACGCGGCGTCCAATCGAAGAGACGATCCTGTCGATGACCCTGCGCAGGCTGTCCTCGTCCTCGAAAGCGAGGCTGGTCAGCTCGATGCGGCCGCGGCGCTCGACAAAAATCTGCTCCGGCCTGTTGACCATGACCTCAGTGATCTCAGGGTCGCGAAGAAGCGTCTCCAGCGGTCCGAGGCCGACCACCTCGTCGAAAAGGGTCTCGACCAGGCGCTCCTTGTCCGCGGTCGTGACACCGAGACCGGGCTTGGCGCGGAAATGCTCCTCGGTCAGCTGCTGCAGCAGCCGCCGGATCCCGGGGCGGTTGTTCAGGTCGATCTGGGCCGTGTGATGCGCCAGCAGCTGGGCGTGGATCTCGTTCTTGGCCTGCGCCAGGACCGGCGTCAGCTTGGTAGCGGGCTCGGGCGGCGCCGGCTGGGTCGGTATCGGGATGACCTGCGCGGTGGTGGTCGAGGGGCCGGATGGCGCCGGGAAAGGGGGCGATGCCGTGGGCTGAGCGGGCGCGGCTGGAGCCGCCTGGGGCGACTGTGCGCCCACCGGCGTTTGCTGGTAGCGGCGGTCGAAACGCTCTGAAAGCTTCACGGATCGCGCCTCTGCACGCCGGGATGGTACCGCCGGAGCCCGCGGGTAGCTGCCTCCGAAACGGCGGAATCCGGATCAGAGCTCAGGTTTCGGAGCACGCCGGCCGCCGCGCGGTCCCCGATCATGCCCAGGGCGCGACAGGCCGCCGCGCGCGCTTCCGATGGCGACTTGCGGTCCCGGGCCAAGGCCACCAGGCGCGGAAACCTCAGCGCGTCGCCGCGTAGGCCGCAGGCAAGAGCCACCACGACGATGGTGCCGGCGCTGCCGCCGCTGCGAAGCAGGCCATCGAGGTCGAGATCGGAGGCGGCGTGGGCAAGGTCCATCGCCAGGCGGTTCGCCGGGAACCGGTCGACCGCGCCCATCAAGGCGTCCACCGCCCGTCGCCCACCGGTGCGGCCGAGGGCGCGCGACGCGGCGATGCGGACCTGGTCGTCAGGGTCGGTCAGGAGATCGGCAAGCCAGGCCACAGCATCCGCCATGCGCAGCGCGCCGCACAGTTCGGCGGCCGCCCTTCGCGTATGCGCGTCCGGGCTGACGAGCGAGTCGAGGAGCTCCGCGCCCAGTCCCGCGCGGCTCATGACCCTTGTCACGCGCCACTGCTGCACCAGCGTGAGGTCCGGCTTATGCATGACCGCCGCGATGGCCGGTCCGACGGCGTCGACATTGTTGATCAGCTCGCTGGCACGTGCGTCGAGCACGACGTTCTGGCCGGTCAATGCAGAGACCAGGGCCTGGTTGACCTTCGCGACGACCTGTTGCGAGCCCGCCCCGGCGGGAGATCGACCGAGCTCGTCGGGTTCCATCCCGTTGCTGGAATCCGAGATGGAGTTCTGGGGGGACGTTGGTACATTATCGGCGTTTTGTGCGCCCGCGAGGTTCGAGAGAGCCCAGGGCAGCGGGAGGAAGGAATGTCGGAGGAGGTCAAAGGGCAGGATCCTGCAACGGAGCAGTTCCGTGCCATCGTTCCCACGCCCATCGAGCAGCCCCCGTCGGTGCTGCAGCAGAGGGCCCGCCTCCTCGAGATGACATCGGTGTTCTCCGAGCTGAGCGACGGGACGCTTCGCGCGCTGGCCCGCCGCATGCGCCCGGTGAGTCTCGCCGCCGGCGAGACGCTGCGGCTGGGCAGCCACGGAGGCGACCTGGTGATTTTTCTGTCCACCGGCTCATGCGAGGCGGCGATCATCGATCCGAACGGCAAGGTCGTCCTGACTCGCCGGCCGAAGGCGGGCGACCTGATCATCCTGCCCGCACCGCGAGGGCGTGATCGCTACGTCACGAGCGTCCACGGCCTTTCCGACGCGACGCTGCTCACTCTCGACCGTGACGGCCTCATGGAGGCGCTGGGCCAGGACGTAGAGGCGGTGAGCGCGAGCCTCGACCAGCTTTGGGACCAGGAGCTCGCGGCAGCCGACGCGGCCCAGGTGCAGGAGAACTGGCGCGCAGCGGCGCCCATCGTCGCGTTTTTTTCCGCCAAGGGCGGGTCGGGCACGACCACCCTGGCTATCAACACGGCCGCCGCGCTGGCCGACAGGTATCCGCGCCAGGTCTTGCTGCTCGACATGTCGGAGCCGTTTGGCCATGCCGCGCTTTTCGCGGACCTGATCGCAACCGGCTCGGTGGCAGGAGCGTCGAAGGCGCCCGCACCCGACTTCACGAAGAACCTGCGCGGCGCGATCGTCAACCACCGTTCGGGGTTGGGTGTGTTGCCCGCGACCCTTCGTCCGGAGGAGGTCGATCTTCTCAACGCCGACCTGACCACTCGGGTGTTGGACGTGGTGGCGCCCGGCCAGCGCGTGATCGTCGCCGACCTGGGCACGTCACTTGGCGAGGCGTCGCTTGTCGTGATCGAGCGCGCGCAGTGCCTGGTCATCGTCATCCCGCCAGAGATTGCAGCCATGACCGACGCGCGCAGGGCTCTGGCGGTCTTCCGCGACATCATGGGTGTGCCGGCGAACCGCATCGAGATCGTGCTGAACCAGCGCACCCAGCACGCGCCGTTGGACAAGGCCGCCATCGAGTCGGTGCTTGGCCGCCAGGTTTCTGTCACCGTCGGCTTCGACGGTTCCAAGCCCGAGGAGGCCACGCTCTCGGGCTCGCTGGCGATCCAGCGCGATCCCTCTTCATACATAGCCCGCGGCGCGAACGACATCGCCCGCCTGATTGGTGCGCACGTCAAGCTCAAGCTGTAGCCGTCGCACCCGTTCCGGCCAGGCCCTGGTGGAATTCGCCATCGCCCTGCCGATCCTGATGCTGCTCGTCGGCGGCACGATCTTTGTTGGGCGCGGATATTCGTTCGCGGTCGCAACCTCCAACGCGGCGCGCGACGGCGCCCGGTACGTCGCAGGCAAGACAAGTTCGACCAACGGCCCGGGCCTCACGAGCATGTGCAACGTCATCAAGGCTGACCTCGCCGGCGTGACGTCGAACTTCAGCTGCCCGACGCAGGTCGGTCACGCGCCCCCGTTCGTCGCCGGCACCGACTACACGAAGCCCACAGGCGGCCAGGCGGTGGTCGCCGTGTACTGCGGCGCGAGCGCCAACTGCGCCGGCGGCGTCGACACGCTTTACCAGTCTGAGGTCGACGTCTACGTCTACTACGGATTCAACGACCTCAACCTGTTCGGTGGCCTCATCACCATCTCCGGCTCCGCCCGGGCAACGTCGTCGTGGTGAAGCGCCCTTACCAGCAGCTCGGGCAGACACTCGTGGAGTTCGCGCTCGTCGCCCCCGTCCTTTTATTGGTGATCGGAGCGTCGGTCGACCTGGGCCGCGGCGTGCTGCTCAACAACCTGCTGTCCGGCGCGTCGCGCGAGACGGCGCGGCTCGCGGCGCTCGAGTACAGCAGCGGCTCGAACACGCTGCCACCCGCGTGCAGCGCGCTCGCGACGCCTTGCTCGCGGACGTCCGCCGTCCAGGGCGCGCACCTGCTCGACTCGCTGGGCGTCTCGGTTGTCTACGCGGACTCGACCACCATCGGTGCGGCCCCGTGGTACGGCGCGTACGCCGCCAACGCCGACCCGACCCAGCCCGGCACGATCACGTTGACCGGCGGCACGACCACCAACACGGTCTACGTGTTCATCTACGAGATAGACCAGCAGTCCCCCAACCCGAGCCCGAGGTGGAGCTGCCCTACCGCCGGATGCACAGCCGCCAACGGGAGCGCCGTGCGTACGTCAGGGCGTCAGCTCGTCGTCGTGGACCTCAAGCTCAAGTGGCAGCCAGTCCTCGCCACCTTCCTCGGCATCCCGGCAGTCATCACGTTCGACTCGCAATCGGTCGACCGGATCGAATTCTGATGACGCGGCGGCGCAACCAGTCCGGGCAGGTCCTCGTGCTCGTGGCGGTCGCGCTGCTGGCGCTCATCGGCTCCGCAGCGCTGGTGCTGCTGGCGGGATCGGCCGCATCGCAGCGAAACCAGCTGCAGTCTCTCGCGGACACTGCGTCACTCGATTCGGCCCTGAAAATCGGCATCGGCTGCGACGCTGCGATGGCGTCGACCGTGATCACGGAGGCCGACAACTTCCTCGCCACGCAGCGCACCCGTACAGGGTCGCTCGCGATCGCAGCGGGAACCTGCGCGACCCCATACCACGGCACCGACGCGTTCGCCGGCGGCCTCAGCGCCGACTACTACTACCCGTACCGCGCCCACCAGCAGCAGGTCGAGGTGCTGCTCACGCTCACGCTGCCCATCTCGTTCGGAGGAGCGGTCGGCGCGACGAGCACGACGCTCTCGCGGTACGCCGTGGCGCAGGCGCTGCCCGCGTCAGTGCCGGCCATCCAGGCGACCACGCTCAGCTGCACCGGCGGCCAGGTCAACGCTGTGGGCGACGTCGTGGCTTCGAACCCCATCACCCTGAGCGGCGGCTGCGCGCTGTACGCGCACCAGAACTCGACGTCGGGGGCCTATTCAAGGTTCGGCAACGTGAGGGCGTACACGGACGGGCAGGCCTGGACCGGCGTCGGTGGCAGCTGCTCGGCCGGCGCGAACTCCGGCTCGACCGACGCCATATGCGCCGACGGCTACGAACTCTCCGGTCACGTGGCGATGACGTGCGGCGGAGCGACGCAGTTCCTCTCGGCCGCCAACGCTGCGGTGAACGCCAACCCATGCGCGGCAGGCGTCGGCTCGCAGCCAGTGCCCCCGCTTCCCTCGACCCTGCCGCCGGACCCCAACGCCGACCCCGCCGCCATCGCAACGCTGCAGGGCACGGGCGGATCGGCCTGCACAAGTGGCGGCGTGTACCCGGCCATCGTCGCCGGAGGGATCACTTGGGGCACCGGTCTCGCGCCGGCGCCGACCAAGGACGCCAACGGGTTCTGGCACCTCAAGCCGAGCTGCTACGGCTACCTGGATTTCACGAACGCAGGCGGCGGGAGCATCAGCCAGCGACAGATGGGTGCTGAGAGCGCACGCCAGGCCCACCTGGTCACCGCCTCCCTTCCCGCGGCAAGCCAGGCCGGAACGTTGCTGGTGGCGGCGATCAACTCGGACGACACCCCCAACAAGTTCACAGCACCGGCGGGCTGGATCGAGGCCGTCGAGGTGGACACGACTCCCGATCGTCGGACAGAGATCTGGTACTACCCCAGCAATCCTGGCGGCATCACAAGCGCCACCTTCGCGTTCAACCCGGCCACCATCAACGGCGAGGCCCAGCTTTCAGAGTGGAACGGGGTCGCTGCCGTCGCACCACTGGACCAGACCGGCACTTTCACCAACGGCACGACGTCAACAACGTCAACCACTTCGACCGCCGGCGCCCTGGCGCAGACCGGTGAGCTGGTGATCACCAACATGGGCTTCAACATCGCGGCCGGCCAGACCTACACCAGAGGCGCCGGCTGGAACGCGCTCACCTCGGACGTGACCAACGGCTTCGCCTCCGAGTACCGGGTCGACCTGCCCGCGGCGATCGCCAGCGAAACCGTGACCACCAGCCAGGCGACGCAGTGGGCGAACGTCATCGCCGCCTTCAAGCCCTCGGGGTCCACCGGAAGCGCGGTTCTCGATCCGGGCCTTTATTACTTCAACGGCTCCGGCTTCCTCGGCGGGGGCGGCGGGATCTGCCTCAACGGCGGCTCGCTGCTCGCCCGCGACGTGACGCTCGAGTTCGTGAACCAGGCAGGGCTGTCCAGCGGCACATGCGTTGCCGGCGGCGGCCTCGGCTGCGTGACCGGCGCCTGCAAGCTCGGCAGCGACCCCGCCGGCGCGCTCGCCGACACCAGCTACTCGTGGTTCTCGGCGCCGTGCTCTCAGGACCCGAGCGCGAGCCCGCCCGACGCCAGCTGCCTCGGTGCCTCGAGCTGGTGCCCAACCGGCGACCGCTCCTGCTGGAACCTGCTGGTGTGGACGCCGGCCGCCAGCACCGGCCAGCTCTCGCTGAAGGGCGGGTCCGCCAACCAGTGGCTTCTGGGGTCTGTTTACTGGAGCGGAACGTGCACCGTCGCCATCAACGGTGACTCCACGATCGCAGGGTCGCTCGCCTGCGGCACCCTTTCGATCTCGGCCGGGGCCGGCGCCGGGACCGCTGTGGGCGGTGACTACGGAGTAAACACAGCCACCGTGGAGGCCATATTGGTGGAGTGATTCCGGGGCATTAAGTGCATCATTTGCTGCGCCAAATGAGCACCAGACCGGAGTCAGACTGAAATGGCGATCTCTCCCCAGGTGGGGCGCCCGGCCCGTAGCCGCCAGTACATCGTCATCGGCACGGTCCTGGCCGTGATCGCATTCCTGGCCGCCGCGGGCCTGGCCAGCGCACCCTACCTCTTCCCCCAAAGCCCTCTTGGGACCAAGGTGGTGGTGGCGAAAAACACCATCCCGGCCCGCACGCGCATCAGCGCCTCCGACCTGACGCTCAGCGCCGTGAGCCCGGTCCCGCCCGAGTCGTTCACGAACATCAGCGCGGTCGTGGGCAAGGGAGCCCGAGTTGACATCCCGGCCGGAGCGCCGGTGACCGCCAACGTCATCGCCTCGGCGCCCGACCTGATCAGCAGCAGCGACGTGACTTATCTGCCGATCCCGCAGGGCTACGTCGCGGTCGCCATCCCTACCTCGGAGCAGGCCGGCGTCGCCGGCTACGTGCAGGTGGGCGACCGCATCTCGATCCTGGCGAGCCTCAACACCCAGGTGCTTGGGGCCAGCCCCGCGGTGCTGGCGGTGCGAACCGTCTTTCGAGACCTCATGGTCCTGCGCGTGGGCCCCGCGACCACGGCCCAGACCGCTACCTCCGAGGTGAGCACGAGCCTGACCGTGCTGATGACGGCGTGCGACTCCGAGTACATGTTCTGGCTGATCAACAACGCGACGCTGAAATACGAGCTCGAATCGTTCCACGACTACGGCGCCACGCCGACTCAGCCCGACCCCTCGTGCGAGTCGGTGCTTGCGGCCAAGGGCGTCGGTCCGGCGGCGGTGAACAAGCGGTGGAGCTTCACAACTCCCTGAGCCGATGCCTTCGCTAGCGATTCTCGTGGCGGTCGGCGCTGCTCTTGGCGTGGCGCTGGTCGTTTATGGGATCGTCACCAGCCGGCGCGAGGAAGGGCTCGAGTCAGGCGCCGGCGCACGCGTCACGTACCGGACGTTGGCGGACGTCCGCGAGCAGCTGCGGCGCCGTTTCGAGCCCACAGGGGCGCCGGTCTGGGTCGCAGGACCAAACACCAATGCGTTGGCGCGCGATCTGGCGAGCGCAGACCTCCAGCTGCGGCCCTATGAGTTTCGTCTGCTCCAGGTCGGATCGGGATTCGCGCTGGCGCTGATCGCGTTCCTGCGCTTCGACGTCAGCTTCGCCGTTCCGGTGGCGGCGGTCATCGGCTACGTCCTGCCCGCGTTCTATCTCCGCAACCGGCGTGGGCATCGCCTCCACCAGTTCGACGACGAGCTGCCTCGGGCGATGGAGCTGATCGCCAACTCGATGAAGGCCGGCCAGTCAGTCGCGCAGTCGTTCACAGCCGTCGTTGACAACGCCCGCCCTCCGGTCTCTGAAGAGTTCACCCTGGCTCGTCGCGAGATCGAGCTCGGCGCGTCGGTCGAGAGCGCGCTGGCGAACATGGAAAAGCGCATGGGCAGCAGCGACCTGCGCCTGATGATCATGGTCATCACGATCCAGCACGCCGTCGGCGGCGACCTGCCCGCGATCCTGACGACCCTCGCCGACACGATGCGCCAGCGACGCGAGATGCGCGAGGAGGTGCTCGCCGCCACTGCTCAGTCCCGTGCCTCGAGCGTGATCATCACGCTGCTGCCGCTGCTGGTCGCCGCGTTCGGTTACTTCGTGCTCCCGGACTACTTCCGTCCGCTCTTCACGAACTTCCTCGGGTGGGTGATCCTGTTCTTCGCTGCCGTGCTCCTCGGAACAGGGACCTTCATCATCCGGCGCATGACGGCCATCCAATGAACACGCTCCCTGTACTGCTCGGCGTGATCGCCGCGGTGGGTGTTGGCCTCGTCGCGCTGGGAATGCGAGCCTCGCAGGCCACCGACGCGGCTTCTCTGCTGCGCGAGCGACTGATCAGGCAGGAGCTCGGCCTTGGCCAGAGCGCCATCGCGTTGCAGCTCGAACGTCCTCTCCTCGAGCGCCTCTTCGATCCTCTGCGCAAGGCGATCGCCCGCCAGATGACCCGCCTCACCCCTGCGGCGCAGGCAGCGCGTTTCCAGCGCGAGCTCGATTTCATCGGCAACCCATTCGGGCTCGATCCAGCAGGCGTGCAAACGCTGCGCATCGCCGCCGCGGCTGGACTTGGCGCTCTCGGAATCGCGCTTGGAATCTTGATCGGGCAGCCGCTGGCCATCGTTCTCCTGCTGGCCGGCGGTGCAGTGCTTGGCTTCTACCTGCCGATGTTCTGGCTGCGCCAGCTGGTCGGTGAGCGCCGCGCCGAGCTCGAGGCCGTGCTGCCCAACGCGTTGGACGTGATCGCCATCAGCATGGAGGCGGGCCTGGGTCTCGATCGTGCGCTGGAGCAGCTCGTTCGCCACCAGGAGGGGCCGCTGACCCTGCTTGTGGCGCGGGCCTTGCGCGAGATCGAGCTTGGCCGGCCGCGGGCAGACGCCCTGAACGAGATGGCGGAGGCGACTGGTGTAGAGGACTTCGCCGGCCTGGTGCGCTCGATCCTGCATGCGGAGCGCACCGGTGTGCCGATCGCGCGCACCATCGCCGGGCATGCCGCGCAGATGCGTGTGAAGCGTCGCCTGAAGATCCGAGGCGATGCCGCGCGTGCCTCGCTGAAGATTCTTCTGCCGACCGTCGGCTGCGTGTTTCCGACGCTGTGGCTGATCCTGCTCGGCCCCGCCCTGATCGTGATCATCGGGATAAATCGCTAGAACTACAAGTAGGGGTTGGATTCCCTTTCGCGACCGATCGTCGAGTCGGGCCCGTGACCGCTGTGGACGATCGTTTCGTCGGGCAGGGACATCAGCCGCGTGCGGATTCCGTCCAGCAGCGCGCTCGGGTCGGAGTTGTGAAAGTCTGACCGGCCGATCGAGCCGGCGAACAGCGCGTCGCCGGTGAACACATGGCCGTCGATTCGCAGCGACACCCCGCCCGGGCTGTGGCCGGGCGTGTGCAGCACCTCGAACTCGAGTGAGCCCGCGCGGAACGTGGCGGCTTCGGCGAGCGCGGTCACGGTCTCGATCGGCGGCAGCTGGACCGGGAACTGGCGGCGCAGCGGCTTGGAGTCGGTGACCACGTAGCGCTCGGCGTCGTGCACGGCCACGGGCACCAGGCCGAGCTCCTGCAGAAGCAACGGAAGCCCCGCGATGTGGTCGACGTCGGTATGGGTGAGCAGGATCGCCCTGACCGTGGCGCCTCGCTTCTTGACGAGATCGACCATCAGCTCGGGCTCGAGGTTGGCGTCGATGATCACAGCGTCTTGGGTCTCCTCGTCCTCGACCAGGTAGGAGTTGGTCCCGAACTGGCGATCAGCTGTCGCCTCGACGTGCAGCTTCAAGCCAATTGCTTGCGGACGATGAAGTAGCGCTCCATCTCACGATATGGCTCAAAGCCTGCCTTCTGATACATGCTCATCGAGCCGCGGTAATGGGCCTGGTCGCTGACCTCCTCGCCGCGCCGCGGGTAGGCCTCCACAGCGCGCACGTGACGTGCCCTCAACCTTTCGATGGCGGCATCCAGAAGCTTCGTCGCGACGCCATGTCCGCGGTACTGCGAGGCGATGACGAAGCATGAGATCGAGCCGACCCCTTCGTGCTCGGCCGCGTCGAGCTTGAGCTTCATCATCACGCCGCTGAGCCGTGTGGTCTCGCCGTAGTTGCACCAACCGACAGGCTTCCCGTCGGCGTAGGCAAGCAGGGCGGTGACGCGGCCGTCGCCGATCATGGCTTGCATATCCGTGCGATTGTCGGCGCCGGTGCGGGCTGACCACTCCTCATCGGTGTTATGCCTGTGGGTCTCCATGCAGTAGCACGACTGCCAAGCTGGGAAATCGCGAAAGGCTCGATGGTCGAAGAAGTCGAGGTAGTCGGCGACCCGCTCGGGCGTGACGTCGCGCACCTCGACCTCGCCGATCTCCGGCAGGCGCGCAAGCTCGGCCCACGCCGAGGGGTCCACCGCCAGGCGGAGCCCTCGGAGGATGCCTTCGCCCTCGGATTCGTAGAGATTGCTCGCCTGCGGAGTCGCCTCCCAGGACAGGGTCACGCGCGACCCGCCGTCGTCGGGCGCAACCTCCCAGACGACCCGGTGCGGCGGCAGCGCGGCAAGGTTGGGCGCGAAGAGGAGCCTGGTGCGAAGCTCGAGGCGGCGCGGGGGATCGGCGTCGACGACCTCCGCCTCCTCAGCAATATCGGCGCCTGCTTTCCAGAGAACGCGCTCGCCCGTGGCGAAGACGCCGGCGACGTCGAGCATGAAGTACCAGTTGTTGCGGCCCTGCTTGGTTATCTCCCGCCACACCTCCTCCGGCGTGGCCCTCAGGTGGATCTCCTGCTTCATCTCCGTCATGACGCTTCGCGCGCCACCGTGTGGACGTCGCGGACGCCCTCGATCTTCTCCATGAGGCGCGAGAGCTGAGCCAGCGAATCGATCTCGACCGTGGTGGAAACGACAGCGGTCCTGTCCTCGTGCACCTTCACGTCCAGGGCGGACATGTTGACGTGGTTCTCCGCGATGACCGTGGCGATGTCCCGCATCAGGCCCTGACGGTCGAAGGCTTCGATCTTGATGGCGACCGGATAGAGGTGGTTTGCCTTGACGTCCCAATCGACGGCCACGACGCGTGCTTGATCCTGGGCGTTGATCGCATTGATGCAGTCGGTGCGATGCACCGTGACGCCGCGGCCGCGTGTCGTATAGCCGACGATGGGGTCGCCCGGGACGGGCTGACAGCACGGCGCGATCTTGGTGAGCAGCCCGGTGACGCCGCGCACGAGCACGCGCGGGATCGGCTGCACACTTGGGATGAGAGGGATGGACCGCAGGTCCGCGCCGGATCCGTCGTGGCTGATGGCCATGCGCATGACGACCGAGTGCGGCGAGAGATCGCCATAGCCGATCGCCGCGAGGAAGTCATCGGGTGTGGCGAACTTGTGCGCCCCGGCGATCTCTGCGAGCTTGTTCTCGGGCAGTTCTGCCAGCGCGACGCGGTGCATTCGGTGTAGCTCCTTGTCGAGCAGGTCGCGACCCTTCGCGACGTTCTCCTCCCGCCGCTGGCTCTTGAACCATTTCCGGATGCGCTCCTTCGCCGAGGCGCTCTTGACGAAGCCGAGCCAGTCTCGGCTCGGTCCGTGCGGTGCCTTGGTGGTCACGATCTCGACGATCTCGCCGTTCTTGAGCTCGTAGTCGAGGGGCACCATGCGACCGTTGACCTTGGCGCCCACGCATCTGTGGCCGACCTCGGTGTGGATGCGGTAGGCGAAGTCGACCGGCGTCGAGCCGGCCGGCAGGTTGAGCACGTCACCCTTCGGAGTGAAGACGTAGACCTCGTCCTGGAAGAGGTCGATCTTCACCGTGTCCACGAACGACTCGGCGTCCCCCACCTCGTTCTGCCACTCGAGCAGGCTTCGCAGCCAGGACAGCTTCTGGTCGAAGCTCGCGTCCTTGCCGCCCTCCTTGTAAGTCCAGTGCGCGGCAACGCCGAACTCGGCGATTCGATGCATGTCCTGCGTGCGGATCTGGATCTCGATCGGCTCGCCGGTGTGAGCGATCACAGTGGTGTGCAGCGACTGATAGCCGTTGGACTTCGGCATGGCGACGTAGTCCTTGAAGCGACCAGGGACCGGCTTCCACAGCGAGTGCACCACGCCGAGCACGCCGTAGCAGTCCCTCACGCTGTCGACGAGGACCCTGATCGCCGAGAGGTCGTAGATCTCGGTGAAGTCCTTCTGGTCGCGGGTCATCTTCTGCCACACGGAGTAGATGTGCTTCGGCCGTCCGGTGATGTCAGCGATGATCCCCACCTTCTCCAGCTCGTGGGCCAGGACATCGCTCAGGTCGTTCACCAGCACCTCGCGGTCTTGCCTCTTGCGCGCGATTCGTTTCGCCACGTCCTCGTATGCATCAGGCTCGAGGTTGCGGAACGCGAGATCCTCGAGCTCCCACTTGATCTGGCCGATGCCGAGGCGGTGCGCGAGCGGCGCGTAAATGTCGAGAGTCTCGCGCGAGATCTTGCGGCGCTTGACCTCGGGCAGCGGGTCGAGGGTGCGCATGTTGTGCAGCCGGTCGGCGAGCTTGATGAGGACCACCCGGAGGTCCTCCGCCATGGCGACCATCATCTTGCGGATGTTCTCCGCCTGCTGCTGCTGGTCCGAGCGCAGCGAGATGCGACCCAGCTTGGTCACGCCGTCGACCAGACGAGCCACCTCCGGTCCGAACTCCTGCTCCACCGCCTCTGACGTGAGCGGGGTGTCCTCGACTGTGTCGTGCAGGAGCGCCGCCGCCAGGGTTTCTGCGTCCAGCTCGAGGTCGGCAAGGATCGCCGCCACCTCCATCGGGTGGTTCACGTACTCCTCCCCCGACAGGCGCCGCTGCCCGGCGTGGGCGGCCAGCGCCCGCTCGTAGGCCCGCCTGACGATCTCCTGGTCTTTGCGATCCAGGTGGTCCGCTATCCGGAGGAGCTCAGAAACCGTCATTCGAGGCTGCTGCTGAGTTTAGGAGAGGCACGCGCTTACCAAGTCTGAGTCCGTGATACCCACTCTTAGAATTTCGAAGCGCGGTGGTACTGCGAGCCTCGTTCGCCATCAGGATCGCTTTCTCGGTCGCGGCCGGGGTGCTCATCCTTGCCGGCGCTTCCTTGAACGTGGCGGGACGTTCCGGCGCGGATGTGGTCGTGCCCGCGATTGCGGGGCTCCTCGCGGCGGCGGCCGGAGCGGCTTACTCGGAATGGACGATCGCGGTGCCGGCGGGGATCGCGGCGCTGCTGGTCGCGGTGCTGTCCGTCCACTTCAACTTCACCGATCGATCGCTGCCGTACGAGCTGGGCGGCCTTCTGCTGCTCGCGCTCGGCGGCCTCACGGGCATCACCGCCTATCGCAGCTTCAACGTGGCGCTGGCGCACGATCACGACTCGCTGGCTGAGCTGCAGTCGCAGCTCGATGAGAAGCACCGCGCCTTCATGGCCGCAACCCAGGACGTCGAGGGGGTCGCCCAGCCCGGCGACGCCGCTGCGCTCACGACGCGGCTGGCGCAGCAGCTGGGCGCGACGTTCGCGTGCAACTACCTCGTCTCCGCGGACGGCAAGCAGTACGTGCCCCAGCCGCCGGGGGTCGGACTTGGCCGGCTGCACCCGCAGGCGGTGACGCGCGGGGCATCGAACGCGGGGCCGCTGCTCAGCTCGATCGATGCGCGGAGAGAGTTCGTGGGCACCGACAAGTCAGGCCTGATGGAGCTCGTGAACTACGTGCCCGACGAGCTGGCCGTCGAGGGGCTGCTCGCGCTGCCCATGCTCATCGGCGATCGCGTTGGCGGATTCGTGCTGCTCGGCAACAAGCCCGGCGGCTTCACCGACGACGACCGGCGCCTGGGCATGACCCTCATCCGCCGCGCCGGCACTCAGCTCGCGAGCGCCCACGCGGTGGCATTGAGCCAGCGCGAGTCGGAGCGCTACACGTTCATGAACGAGCTCGTCACCGAGGCGTCGGGCAAGACCGTGCAGCAGGTCCTCACTCTCGTGCTGGATCGCGTGGGCAGGGTCGTGCGCTACGACTCGGGCCGGGCAGCTCTGTTCCAACCAGACAACACGTTCGTCTTCATCGACGGCAAGGACGCCCCTGCCCCGATAGAAGGTCCGATGCTGCGCGTGCTCAAGGGCGAGACAGTGATTCGCAGCCAGGCAGCCGCGGAGGAAGGGGTGTTCAGCGGGATCACGCCGAGCGCCTCGGCGCACACGGTCAACGAGCTGCTCGCGCCCATCGGCGGCAAGGACGGCGTGCTCGGCGCCCTCTGCCTCGGCCGTAACGCGGCCTCAGGTTTCAACCAGCAGGATGCGGCCGCCCTGGAGGAGCTCGGCTCGATGGCGGGCGTCGCGGTCGAGAACTCGCGCATCCTCGCGACGGTGACCGGCCAGGCGTCGAAGCTCGTCACCGCGCTCGACGCGCTCGACGAGGTCTCCAAGGCGCTTACCACGGTGACGCAGGGCGCGCGGGTGCTCGAGCAGAAGACGCTCGAGACCGCGACGCGAGTGACCAGCGCGAGCGCAGCCCTGCTGACGCGCACCACTCCGAAACGCACACAGGGCGTGATCATGGCGCTGGGGTTTCCAGCCGAGGTCGAGAAGCTCGAGTTCGACAACGGCCAGGGCATCGTCGGCGCGGTGATGCTCAGCCAGCAGGTCACCGCGCTCGCCGACACAAACGCAAGCTTCGACCTGAGCTCGCCGCCTGACCTGAAGGCGTACGGACTGCGATCCGCCCTTTGCACACCAATGAGCGAAGCGGGCCAGCTCTGGGGCACGCTCACCGTGTTCGACGTACGTCCGCGTGAGTGGACGGAAGACGACCAGCGCGTACTGTCGACCCTCGGCAACCAGGGGGTCGTCGCGGTGCGTAACGCCGAGCGCTACGACGACAACGAGCGAAGCATCCGCTGGCTCACGACCCTGCACGATGTGCTGCAGGCCGCCACCTCCACCCTCGACCTCAACGAGGTGCTGCAGACGGTGCTCGAGGGCGCGGCCAAAGCCTCGTCCGCGAAGATCGGCTGCCTCGCGCTCGACGACGGTGGGCGCCTGATCCTCAAGGGTGGCTTCGGCACCGACTCGAAGACGGCCGAGAAGCTCGCGCTCGGGCTCGGGGGCGACATCTGCCGCCAGGTCCACTCCAGCGGCCAGGCTTTCATGGAGTCGATCGAGCGCAAGCCCGGGACTGACAGCCCGCTCAATCCCCGCGCAGTGCTGTGCGTGCCGATCATGCTGCGGGGAAAGTCGCTCGGCGTTCTGTTTCTCGCCAACTACCAGGCCGGCCACGTTTTCACCAACGACCACCGCGACCTCGTCACCGAGGTGGCGACGCAAGCCGCTGTCGGTATCGACAACGCTCGCTTGTTCAAGGACCGCGAAGAGGTCATCCTGTCGGCGCTCGGAGCGTTGGCCGACGCCGTCGACGCGAGGGACCCGTACACGGCGGGCCACTCGTACCGCGTGAAGGAGTACGCGCTCATGATCGCGCGCCAGATGAAGTATTCACCGCAGGACCAGGTCGCCTGGGTCCGTCTCGAGCGCGGCGTCAGCCTGCACGACATCGGGAAGATCGGTGTGCCGGACGCGGTGCTCCAGAAGCCGGGCAAGCTGACAGATGAAGAGTTCGCGAAGATGAAGGCGCACACCACCGTCGGCTTCAACATCTTGAGCGGCCTCAGGATGCTGACCGACGAGCTGATGATCGTGCGCTCGCATCACGAGCGCTTTGACGGCAAGGGCTACCCGGATCGCAAAAAGGGCGACCAGCTGCCGATCTTCGTGTGGATCGCCAGCGCCGCCGACGCCATCGACGCAATGACGTCAGACCGTCCCTACCGCAAGGGCATGTCGCTCGAGGTCGCGATCGACCAGGTGCGCCAGGGCGCCGGCACGCATTTCCATCCCGACGTCGCCGAAGCGGTGCTCGACGCCGCGCACAACGGCTCGCTGAAGCTCATCCCCCAGGAGTCGATGTACACCGACGCGCCCGCGATCGGGGCGTTCGAGAACCCGGTGGCCGACGATCCCCGACCGACCGCTCGTATGAAGGGCCCGACGCCGACTTAAACGTCAGTACGCTTTCGCGAGGGCGACCCGGAATCTCGCGGGCTGCCCGCACACGAAGCATTTGCCTGACACCTTCGCGCCCTCGTCGATGGTGCGGATGGTCACGCCGCCCGCGTCGGTCTTGATGCGCGCCTCCTCGCCCTCTTCCCCACACCAGTTGACCCACGCGATCCCGCCGCGGTCGCGGAAGTGCGCGATCACCTCGTCGAGCGTTGAGAGCTCGAACGTGCTTGCCCGCAGAAATGCCTGCGCCCGTTCGAACAGCCGGCTCTGGAACGAATCCAGCTCGCCTCTCAGCGCCGACGCTATCCCGGCAGCTGGAAGCGACCGCTTCTCCCGCGACAGCCGGTCGACCAGCTCGACCTGCCGGGCGTCCGCGTCCCGACCTCCGACGTTCAGTCGCAGAGGCACGCCCTTGAGCTCCCAGTGCGCGTACTTGTCGCCCGGCCGGTCATCGCGCCAGTCGACGCGGGCGCGGATGCCCGCGGCCTTGAGCTCCGGCGCCCAGCCGTTGATGAACCTCTCCACCTTGCTGCGGCTCTCCGCGTCACGAAAGATCGGGACGACCACGACCTGGACCGGCGCAACCCTGGGTGGCACGATCAAGCCGGAGTCGTCGCCGTGCGCCATCACGATCGCGCCAACCATGCGGGTGCTGATGCCCCACGAGGTGGAGTAGCAGAGCTCGCGCTCGTTCTCCTTGTTGGAGAAGGAGATGTCGTAGGCGCGCGCAAAGTTCTGGCCGAAGTAGTGCGACGTGCCCATCTGCAGCGCAAGCCCGTCCCGCATCAAGCCTTCGATGGTGAGCGTGTGCACCGCACCAGGAAAGGTTTCGGCAGGCGATTTCTTGCCGGCCAGCACTGGCACCGCGAGCCAGTCCTCGGCAATCGCCCTGTAGTAGTCGAGGATCAGATCAGCCTCCTCGATCGCCTCCTGCGCCGAGGCGTGGAACGTGTGTCCTTCCTGCCACCAGAACTCGCGGCTGCGCAGGAAAAGGCGCGAGCGCATCTCCCAGCGCATGACGCTGTTCCACTGGTTGGTCAGCTTCGGCAGGTCGCGGTGGCTCTGGATGTAGCGCCGGATCGTGTGGCCGATGATCGTCTCCGACGTTGGCCTCACCGCCAGCGGTTCCTCGAGCTCCTCCATTGCGGCGCCGGCCTTCGTGACCCACGCGACCTCGGGGCCGAAACCCTCGATGTGCTCGGCCTCCTTGACCAGGAGGCTCCGAGGGATCAGCAGCGGGAACGCCCAGTTCTCGTGCCCGCTCTCCTTGATCATGTCGTCGAAGGCGCGCTGGATCGCTTCCCACATCGCCCAGCCGTAGGGCCGGACGACCATCATGCCGCGGACCCCGGACCAGTCCGCAAGCTCTGCCTTGCGGACGACGTCGGTGTACCAGCGGTCGAAGTCGACGGACATCTTGGTGATGTCCTTCACGAAATCCTGCTGCTCTTCGGTTTCCTGTTTCACGCCTTTTCGCTCCAAGAGTGATTGATCAGAGTCGCGTCAACGCCCGGCAGACGAGAGCCGGGCTAGGACGGGAGCGGAGCGTGCTCGGCCGCGATCGCGTCGATCTCGGCCAGCAGCACTTGCAGGAGCTCTTCCTGGGGCACCGTGCGGTACAGCTTACCTTTCTTGAAAATCACTCCCTTCCCGCGACCCCCGGTGACGCCGATGTCGGCGTGCCGGGCCTCGGCAGGGCCATTGACTACGCAGCCCATCACCGCCACCGTGATCGGGACCTTCAGGGCCGCGATGTGCGCCTCGACCGCCTTGACCGTCGGCACCATGTCGTACTCGAGCCGGCCGCACGTCGGGCACGCCACGAGGGTCGGGCTCTCATTGCGAATGGCGAGTGTCTTCAGGATCTCGTGCGCGACGCGGACCTCCTCCCGAGGATCTGACGTCGCCAGCGACACCCGGATCGTGTCGCCGATGCCTTCGCTCAGCAGGATGCCCATGCCGACGGCGCTGCGGATGCTGCCGGCCTGCACCGGCCCGGACTCCGTCACACCGAGGTGGATAGGGTACGGGCGTGCGGCGGCGAACTTGCGGTTGGCGAGGACGTTGGTCCAGACGTCAGTCGCTTTCAGCGAGACCTTGACGAACCCCGGTCCGTAGTCGAGCTCCTCGAGGATCTTGCAGTGGCCGAGCGCGACCTCGACCATCCGCTCGGCGGTGCGCTCCCGGTCATCGCGGTCGATCTGGTGCTGCTCGCGCATGCTCTTGTGCACCTCTTCGGGCAGCGAGCCGGCGTTCACGCCGATCCGGAAGGGAATCTGCCGCTCCTTCGCCGCGGTGACGACCTTCACGACCTTGTCCCGATCGGGGATGTTGCCCGGGTTCAGCCGGAGGCAGTGGACGCCCGCCTCGATCGCCATCAGCGCTAGCGTGTGGTCGTAGTGGATGTCCGCGATCACCGGGAGCGGCGAGCCCTTGACGATTTCTTTCAGGGCTTCGGCTGCCTCGTGATCGGGGACGGCGGGCCTGACGATCTCGCATCCGGCTTCCTTCAGCTCGTGGATCTGGCGCAGCGTCGCCTTGACGTCGCGCGTGTCGGTCTTCGTCATGGTCTGCACAGCGATGGGCGCCGCGCCGCCGATCACGACGCCGCCAACGTTGACGGGGATTGACTTCCGGCGGGTGACCATCAGTGCACGCCTGAAAACTGCCCGCTGGCGATGCGCTGGATGTCGACGAAGCTGATGACGGCGGCGAGCGCGAGCAGCGCGACAAGCCCGAACCGCTGGAAGTTGAGCTCGGCGTTGCGGTCGAACGGACGGCGCCGCAGCCATTCGATGATCACGACCACGATGCGGCCGCCGTCGAGCGCCAGCAGTGGAAGCAGGTTGGTCACGCCAAGCGCTATCGACAGCAGCGCCACCAGCCAGACGTAGTTCGCCGGTCCCTGGTTGACGGCGTTATACGTGATCGCGGCGATGCCGATCGGGCCGGTCAGGCCGTTCTTTCCGAACAGACCACCCGGCACCTGGCCGGTCACGAGCGCGGCCATGCCCTGGGCGATGAACTGCAGCGCCTGGAACGGAAACGTCACGCCCTCCTGCACCGCGGTCAGCGGAGTGATGATGCGGGCGATGAAGACTCCGATCTGACAGGCGCCGTTCTTGCACACGGGGGTGACAACGACCGTGAAGGCGGTGCCGTCGGCGTGGGTGCCCGTGATCGCGATCGGCGCGCCGGCCGCTGCCAGCTCCTGCTGCTGGATGTTCTCGGGGGCGGTGATCACTCTGCCGTTCACCGTCTTGATGTGGTCCCCGGGACGGATCCCGGCCGCGGCTGCGACCGAATCGGTGTTGATCGCCACGACCTTGCCCGGGTCGCTGTTGAGCTGGGTCAGCCAGAACCCTGTGATCAGTACGACCGCCACGACGAAGTTCGCCGCCGGGCCGGCGAGCAGGATCGCGATGCGTTGCAGCGGCGCCTTGGAGTGAAACCCGTTGGGCTCTTCGAAGTCGCCGGCCTCCATGCCACCCATGCGGACGTAGCCGATGATGGGGACCAGCCGGATCGCGTAGAGCGTGCCGTTGCGTGTCGTCGACCAGAGCCTGGTGCCCGCCCCAATCGAGAACTCGATGACGCGAACGCCGCACAGCTTCGCCACCAGGAAGTGGCCGCCCTCGTGGGGCGCGATGAGGAGCAGGAACATGACCGCGATCCCGATCACAACGAGAACGTCGGACTCGATCGCGCTCACGCCCTCAGCCTACCGAACTTGGCGCCGAGGTACTCCCGTGTCCAGCGATCCGCGTCGAGCACGTCGGCGAGGTCTTCGCCACCGCCTGGATACGCCGCGAGTGCGCGCTCGACGGTCGGGATGATGGCGCTGAAGGGCAGCTCGCCGGACAGGAACGCGCCGACCGCCTCCTCGTTCGCGGCATTCAGCACGGCGGGTCTGCCGTGTCCGGCCGCGGCCGCGTCGCGGGCCAGCCGAACCGCAGGAAACCGCTCCTCGTCGAGGGCGTGGAACTCGAGCCCGGACAGCTCCTCGAGCTGCACGGGCGGCACTGCGTCGGGCAGCCGGTCCGGGTAGGCGAGCGCGACCGCGATCGGCAATCGCATGTCGGGCCGGCCGAGCTGAGCCTTGAGCGACCCGTCGACGAACTCCACGACAGAGTGAACGATGCTCTGGGGGTGGATGGATACGGCGACCCGGTCGAGCGGGACGTCGAACAGGTGATGCGCCTCGATCACCTCGAGCCCCTTGTTCATCAAGGTGGCCGAGTCGATGGTGACTTTGGGACCCATCGACCAGCGAGGATGGTTCAGGGCCTGCTCGACCGTGACGCGGTCGAGGTCGAGGTCGGGGTGGGCCCAGAACGGACCGCCGGATGCCGTGATCAGGAGGCGGCGCACGTTCTCGCGCTGCTCACCCCAGAGGCACTGCCAGATCGCGCTGTGCTCGGAGTCGACGGGCCGGACACCGCGCTCGCCTGCCGCCTTCATCACCAGCGACCCGGCCATCACGAGCACTTCCTTGGTGGCGAGCGCGATCTCCTTCCCCGCCTTGAGCGCGGCCAGGGTCGGGGGCAGAGCGCGCGCTCCAGGGATCGCGACGAGCACCAGGTCGCAGCGAGGGTCTGTGACCATCGTCTGCACACGGGCGTCGAAATCCGGGTCACCGGCCTGGCCCTGGATGACGTACTCGGCGCGGTGCGCGGCCGTGCGCGTGCCCTCGGTAAGACCGAAGAGCTTCAATCGCGACGGGTTGCGGTCGATGACGTCGAGGGCCTGCCGGCCGATCGAGCCGGTGGCGCCGAGGATGGCGACGTTCGCCGGCCGCGTCACCGGGTCAGCAGCCCGAACATCGACACATAGAAATAGACGAGGATCGGCGGGAACAGAATCGAGTCCAGGCGGTCGAGCACGCCGCCGTGCCCTGGGATCAGGTTCGAAGAGTCCTTGACCTCTGCGATCCGCTTCATCTGGGACTCGACCAGGTCGCCCATGATCGCGCTCAGGCCGACCAGCACCCCGAGCACCACGGCGTGTACCGGCGATATGCCCAGCACCCCTGACACGCCGACGAACATCGTGATGACGGACGCGACGACGCCGGCCACCGCGCCCTCGACCGTCTTTTTCGGGCTGATCGTCGCGAAGAATGGATGGCGTCCGAAGCGGCTGCCGACCAGCAGCGCCGCCGCGTCGCCGGCGATGACCGCGAACACCGTGAACACCGTCCAGACGAGTCCGTTGGGTTTCGCCGTGTACAGCAGCAGGTAGTAGTTGAACGGCATCCCGATATACAGCGCACCGGCCATCCCCATAGCCCACCGCCCGAGACCCTGGCGCCGGCCGGGCACGACCAGAAATGTGCCGAGTCCCCCGACGAGCGCGAGCGACAGCACGATCGCGACGTCCACATGCTTGAGCACCGTGCCGCTGAACGCGAAGAACGCGCCGAGGGGGAACAGCAGCCAGAGCGGAGCGCGGAAGCCCATACCATCCGACAGCCCACGGAACTCCCACAGGGCCAGGCCCGCAAGCAGGATGACGAGGGCATACACCGTGTACGTGCCGCCGAAGATCGCGCCGACGACCACGCCGATGAAGACGAACGCGCTGAGGATGCGGACCATCAGCGGGCTCGGCTTGATGCTCCAGGCGGGCGGGGTGCGAGTTGTGGTCATGAACGCGCCCCCCCGGCGGCCTCGAGACTGGGCTCGCTGTCGGGCCGTCCACCGAAGCGCCGGATGCGGGACGCGTATTCGGCGATGGCGGCCTTGAGGTCTTCGACGTCGAAATCAGGCCAGAGGCGCTCGGTGACGAGCATCTCGGAGTACGCCGACTGCCAGAGCAGGAAATTGCTCACGCGGTGCTCGCCCGCGGTGCGGATGATCAGGTCGGGATCGGGCAGGTCCGGGTTGTAGAGGCGGGCCGAGATGGCAGCCTCGTCGACCTGATCGGCGCTGATACCTGCAGCTGCGATCTGCCGCACGGCGTCGACGATTTCGGCTCGGCCGCCGTAGTTCAAGCAAACGTTGAGCACACCGTTCGTGTTGCGCGACGTGCGGGCGATCGCTTCATCGATGCGATCACGCATGCGACTCGACAGCTCGTCGCGCCGTCCGCTGACGACGATGCGCACGCCGCGCCGGTGCATCTCGTCGATCTCCCGCTGCATGGTCTCGTGGAACAGGCGGATGAGTGCGCGCACCTCGGCTCGTGGCCGCGACCAGTTTTCCGTCGAGAACGCATAAACGGAGAGGACCTCGACGCCCAGCTGCTCGCAGCCCTCGAGCACCCGCTTGATTGCGCGCACGCCTGCGCGGTGGCCGAAGCTCGCCGGCCTGCCCTTGCCGCGGGCCCAGCGGCCGTTGCCGTCCATGATGATGCCGATGTGACGGGGCACTGACGAGGCGGGCAAGGCCCTCAAAGAGTACCGGTGAGGCTAGACCTCGAGAACCTCGTGCTCTTTCCGCGCCGCCAGCGCGTCCACGCGCTCGACCTGAGCCTCGGTGATCTTCTGCAGGCGGGCGTGCCCGCGCTTGGAGTCGTCCTCCGCCACCTCGCCGTTCTTGGTCATCTGGTCGAGTCGATGGATCTCGTCGCGGCGGACGTTGCGGATCGCCACCCTCGCCTCCTCAGCCTTCTGCCGCACCAGGCGCACGTACTCCTTGCGCCGCTCTTCGGTCAGGGGCGGGATGGGCACGCGGATCAGCTGGCCGTCATTGGCGGGGTTCAGGCCCATGTCTCCCGAGCGCAGCGCCTTCTCGATCGCGCCGATCTGGCTCTTGTCGTAGACCTGCACCACCAGCAGCCTCGGCTCCGGCGCGCTGATCTGCGCCAGCTGGTTGAGCGGAGTCGGCGTCCCGTAGTAGGGGACCATCACCTTGTCGATCAGGGCGGGATTGGCGCGGCCGGTGCGGATGGTCGCGAGCTCGCCGCCGAAGTGGTCGACCGATTTGGCCATCTTCGACTCGGCGTCGCGAAGGATGGGATCGATCACGTTCCAGCCCCCACAAGCGTGCCGATCTCTTCGCCGAGCACGACCCGTTCGATGTTGCCGGGCGTGAGCAGGTTGAAGACCACGATCGGCACGTCATTGTCCATGCAGAGCGTCAAGGCGGTGTTGTCCATGACCTCGATGCCCCGATTGAGCACCTCGAGGTAGTCGAGCCGCGGCAGCATCACCGCCTTGGGATCGCGCTTCGGGTCGGCGGTGTAGACCCCGTCGACGCGAGTCGCCTTGAGGATCACGTCCGCCTCGATCTCCACGGCGCGCAGGGCGGCCGTGGTGTCCGTCGTGAAGTACGGGTTGCCTGTGCCGGCCGCCATGATGACGACGCGGCCCTTCTCCAGGTGACGCACCGCGCGCCGGCGGATGTAAGGCTCAGCGACCTGCGGCATCTGGATCGCGGTCATCGTTCGCGCCGGAATGCCGGTCCTCTCGAGCGCGTCCTGCAATGCCAGGGCGTTGATGACCGTGGCCAGCATTCCCATGTAGTCGCCCGTCGCGCGATCGAAGCCCTGGTTGCTTGCAGCCAGGCCGCGAAAGATGTTGCCGCCGCCGACGACCAGCGCGATCTGGACGCCCATCTCGTGGACGCGCTTGATCTGCGCCGCGATCGTGCGCACGACCTCGAGGTCGATGCCGTAATCGCGCTGCCCACCGAGCGCTTCGCCGCTCAGCTTGAGCAGGACGCGGTTGTACTTGGGCGAACGGTCGACCATCGTGCTCCTAGAGGTTATGCCTCTCTGACGTTGAAGCGCGAGAACCGCCTGACGGTGATGTTTTCCTGGAGCTTGGAGACGTTCTCCGCGATCAGGTCCTTGACGGGGCGCTTCGGGTCGCGGAAGTACGGCTGCTCCAGCAGCACGTTCTCCTGGATGAACTTCTCGACCTGCCCTTCGACGATCTTGGGGACGGCCTGCTTCGGCTTCCCGTCCTGCTCGGCCTTGCGCTCGTAGAGGTTTCGTTCTTCGATCAGGATCTCGTCAGGAACGTCCTCGCGCGACACCCAGCGCGGACCGGCAGCCGCGATGTGCAGCGCGAGCTCTCGAGTCAGCCGCCGGAAGTCATCGCCCTTGGCCACGAAGTCCGTCTCGCAGTTGACCTCAACGAGCACGCCCACCTGCGGCGGGTAGTCGTCACCCGTCTTGTGCAGGTACGCCTCGACGACGCCTTGGCCCGTCGAGCGGCCGGCCCGCTTGGCGGCCTTGGCGATTCCTTTCTCACGCAGGATGGTGTACGCCTTCTCGAGGTCGCCGTCCGCCTCCTCGAGCGCGCTCTTGCAATCCATCATCCCGGCCCCGGAAAGGTCGCGGAGCTTCTTGACCTGGTCCAGCGATACCGCCATCACCGCGACTCCTCGTCGTCGGCGGTGCGGCCGATGAACTCCTCCTCGGAGACGGTCGGCAGGTAGTCCTCCTCGTCTTCGAGGTACTCCTCGATCTCTTCATAGCGAGGCGTCTCGAGGAACTCGCGCTCCTCGACCTCGGGCAGGATCTCGCCGCGCGCCTGCGCCTCCTGGCGACCCTCCTGGCACGCGTCCGCGATCTTTCCGGTCAGCAGCTTGACGGCGCGGATCGCGTCGTCATTGCCGGGGATCACGAAGGTGATCAGGTCGGGGTCGCAGTTGGAGTCCGTGATCGCGACCACCGGGATCTTGAGCCGGTTGGCCTCGGTGACCGCGATGTGCTCCTTGCGAGGGTCGACGACGTAGATCGCACCGGGCAGACGCTTCATGTCGGCGATTCCATCGAAGTGGAACATCAGGCGGTCGAGCTCGTCCTGGAGCTTCTTCGCCTCTTTCTTCGGCATGTTCTCGAACTGCCCTTCCTGCTGCATCTTGCGCAGCTCCTGGAGCCGCTCGATCCTTTTCTTCACGGTCGAGAAGTTGGTGAGCATGCCGCCCATCCAGCGGCGGTTCACGAAGTACATCCCGCATCGCGCCGCCTCGACCTGGATCGTCTCCTGGGCCTGCTTCTTGGTGCCGACGAACAGCACCGGCCGGCCGCTTGCCGCGACGCCGCGCACGAAATCCCACGCGTCGTCGAGCAGTCGCACCGTCTTCTGCAGGTCGATGATGTGGATGCCGTTACGGGCCGTGAAGATGTAGGTCTTCATCTTCGGATTCCAGCGGCTGGTCTGATGTCCGAAATGGACACCTGCTTCCAGCAGCTGCTTCAAAGTCACTTGTGCCACGTTCGATTGCCTCCCTGTTGTCCTTCCGCCCGGTTCTGGCCTTCGCAGGACAGGGGGTTTGCCCCGGGCGTGCTAACTCGGTTCGCTTTCGCTAACCGGCTGCTGGAGTATACCCAGAACCCCTGAAACCTAGACCTCGACCTTCTTCACGCCCTTCGGGCCGGGGCAGCTTGGGTAGTCGGAGCAGGACTTGAACAGTCCGTAGCGGCCGCGGCGCTCGACCAGCGGCTTGCCGCAGATCGGACACGGTTCATCTAGCAGCTTCGGTCCCTCTTTCGCCTTGCCGTCCTTGCCGACGTTGGCTCGGTACTTGCATTCGGGGTACCGCGAGCACGCGACGAACGGCCCGTACCGGCCGGTGCGCTCGACCAGCTCACCCTCACCGCACTGCGGGCACTTCTGGCCGGTGGGCTTGGCCGCCGATTGCGACGCATCCTTCTTGATGTACTTGCAGTCGGGGTAACCCGAGCAGCCGACGAACTCGCCGTAGCGGCCGGTGCGTAGCTGCAGAGGACGCCCGCAAACCGGGCACGGCTCCTCGAGCAACTTTGGCTGCGCGGCTTCGCCGTTCACGGTGAGCGCCCGGCGGAACTTGCACTTCGGATACCGCGAGCAGCCCATGAACGGACCGAACCGGCTCGCCTTGCGGACCAGGTGGCCTTCGTGACAGAGTGGGCACACCTCGTCGGTGTCAGCGGGCATCGCCTCCTGGGCTTCGGTCAGCATCTTCTGCAGCGGCCCGTAGAACCCACTGACCACGGGCACCCAGTCCTCTCGGCCGCTCTCGACCAGGTCCAGCCTCTTCTCCAGGGTCGCCGTGTACTCGTCGTCAGAGATGACCTTGAAGCGGTCGACCATGATCGAGTTCACCGCCTCACCGATCTGGGTCGGGTGTAGCCGCCTCTCTTTGATCTCGACGTACCCGTGGTCCTTGGTGATGGTCTCGACGATGGGGGCGTAGGTCGAGGGCCTGCCGATGCCGCGCTGCTCCAGCTCCTTGATGAGCGTCGCCTCGGTGTATCGCGGCGGCGGCTGGCTGAAGTGCTGCTCGGGCTTCAGGCCGTGGAAATCGAGCGCCTCGCCGTCCGCCAGCGCGGGCAGCTCCTGCGTTCCGTTCTCGTCGTCGCGCGGCCACACGGCGTAGAAACCATCGAAGGCGAGCACGGACCCCGTGGCTCTGAAGATGTACTGGCCGCCCTCGATCTCGACCTGCGTCTGGTCGTAAACCGCCGGCGCCATCCGGCTCGCGACGAAGCGCCGCCAGATGAGGTCGTACAGCTTGAACTGCTCGGGCGTGAGGTGCTCGCGTATCGAATCCGGCGTGCGGTTGATGTCGGTCGGCCGGATCGCCTCATGCGCATCCTGGGCGCCGGGAGCCGCCTTCGCGGCCCGCGGGCCGCCGACGTACTTCGAGCCGTGCTTGTCCGCGATCCAAGCCTTCACGCGGCCCTCAGCCTCATCGGAGATGCGCGTGGAGTCCGTGCGCATATACGTGATCAGACCCGTCGCACCCTCAGCACCCAGCTCGATGCCTTCGTACAGCTGCTGCGCGACTCGCATCGTGTTCCGCGGCCGGAACCGCAACCGGCTTGAGGCGTCCTGCTGCATCGTCGATGTGATGTAGGGCAGGTATGAGCTCTTGGTGCGGCGCTTCTTCTCGACGCCGATCACCTTGTAGGCGGCGCCCTCGAGCTTGGCCACAAGCTCGTCTGCCTCGGCCTGCGTTCGCACCTCGAGCTTCGTGTCCTCGCCGGCAGCCGGAGTACCCGCGGCGCGGTTCAGCCTCGCCAGGAAGTGCTCGGCGGATCCCAGCTTCGAAAGCTCCGCATCGATCGTCCAGGACTCGACCGGCACGAACTTGCGGATCTCCTCCTCACGATCGACCACCAGGCGTAGGGCCACCGAGGAGACCCGGCCCGCGCCGATGCCCTTCTGGACCTTGCTCCAGAGGAACGGGCTGAGCCCGAAGCCAACCAGCCGGTCGACCACGCGGCGCGCCTGCTGCGCGTTCACGAGCCGCATGTCGATCTCCCGCGGCGCCTCCAGCGCGCGACGGACCGCGTCCGAGGTGATCTCGTGGAACTCGATGCGCTTGGGCGCCCGCAGGTGCAGGACCTCGGCCAGGTGCCAGGCGATCGCTTCTCCTTCCCTGTCCGGGTCGGACGCGAGGATGACCTGGCCCGAGTCCTTCTTGACCGCGGCACGGAGTTCGGTGATCGTCTTCTGGCGGTCGTCGACGACCTCGTAGTGAGGCTTGAACCCCTTCTCCACGTCGACGCCGAGCTCCTTCTCCGGCAGGTCGCGGACGTGGCCCATCGAGGCCAGGACGTCGAAACGGTCTCCCAGGAACCGCTTCAAAGTCCTCGCCTTGGCGGGGCTCTCGACGATGATCAGACCTTCCGGCACAGCTCTTCCTTTATTCCCATTCCGGCCGTTGTGTTCCCCTGGCCGGGTTCTGGGCGGGCAATCCTACGCTCGTCCTCCGCCCCGGCGCAACGCCCTTACGTAGCCGCCGGCATGCCGGCGGACGGCTCCCTCGAGCTCCAACGAGGTGAGCCGGCCGACCACCTCGGCCACCGGAAGCCGGACCTTCCGGGCCAGCTCTGCAGCATCCACCGCCAGTGCCTCAGAGAGGTGGACCAGGAGGCCATCCCGGGCTCGGGCGAGTTCGAAACCGGCTCCCGGAGGGGGCCGTAAGGGATCGTCCAGCACCTCCAGGCGCTCGCCCAGGGCCGCCAGGACATCCCGCGCGTTCTGGACCAGCCCGGCGCCGTCCCGGATCAGGCCATGGGCGCCCACCGACAGCGGGGAGAAGATGCTGCCTGGGACAGCCAGGACCTCCCGGTCCAGGTCCAGCGCCGCCTGGGCGGTGATGAGGGCGCCTGAGCCTTCGGCCGCCTCCACGACGACCACCGCGTCCGCCAGGGCCGCCATGGTCCAGTTGCGGGCGGGAAAGTTGCCGCGCCTTGGCTGAGTGCCGTCGGCGAACTGGCTGACGAGCGCGCCGCCGGAGGCGATGATGTCCTCGGCGAGCCGGCTGTGAGCTGCCGGATAGACGAGGTCGACGCCGGTGCCCATCACCGCCACGGTCGTGCCGCCGCCGTTCAAGGCTCCGCGGTGCGCCGCAGCGTCGATGCCGAGCGCAAGTCCGCTGATCACGATCACGCCGGCGGTCGCCAGGTCGCACGCAAGCTGCTCCGCCACAGCCTCGCCGTACGGCGACGGCCTCCGTGAGCCGACGAGCGCGACCCTGGGTCCTGCGGGCTGAGGCCAGCGGCCCCGCGATCGCAGCCCAGCGACCTCAGGCCGCGGCATCGTGAAGCCTGTAGCCGAGCGCCTCCAGAACGTGCCGGTCGTCGATGCTGTCTGAGCCGTCGAGGTCGGCGGCCGTGCGCGCGACTCGCCACGCGCGGTGAAAGCCACGCGCCGACAGGCCCTGCTGCTCAGCCCAGCGTTCGAGCGTTCGCCGTGGGCCAGGCTCAAGAGAAGCCTGAGCCCGGAGCCTGGCCGGCTTGAGCATGGCGTTCAAGCAACCCTGGCGGCCCTGTTGCCTCCGGCGCGCCGCGATGACCCTTGCGCGCACCGGCTCGGACGCTTCGCCAACAGGTTCGCTGGCAAGCAGCGCAGGCGGCACGCGGCGCACGTTCACCTTCAGGTCGATGCGGTCCAGCAGCGGACCTGAGAGCTTGCGCTGATACGCATCGATCGCCGCCGGGGTGCAGCGGCACGCCCTGCGCGGGTCGCCGGCCCATCCGCACGGGCATGGGTTGGTGGCGGCGACAAGGGTGAACCTTGCCGGGTAAGCGACCGAGCCGCCCGACCGCGTGATCGTCACGCGACCGGCCTCCATGGGCTGGCGCAGCGCCTGCAGCACCGTCGACTGAAACTCTGCCAGCTCATCGAGAAACAACACCCCGTGGTGCGCGCGCGAGATTTCGCCGGGACTCGCCAGACCTGAGCCGCCGCCGATCAGTCCGGCCATCGAGACGCCGTGGTGCGGCGCGCGAAATGGCCTCACCCAGTCCACCGGCCTCCCCGCCGGCAGCTCGCCCAGCAGGCTGCGCACTTGCGCGACCTCGAGGGCTTCGCCGAGCTCGAGAGGTGGCAGGATGCCGGGAAGGCAGCGCGCCAGCATCGTCTTGCCCGCGCCGGGCGGGCCGGACATCAGCACGTGATGGCCACCCGCGGCGGCGATCTCGAGGGCACGCCGAGCCTCCTCCTGTCCATGCACCTCGGCCAGGTCGTGCTCCGTGGTTCGCGCCACCTGCGCTTCATCCGGCGAATGGGCGACGACGGACGGAATGGGCTCGACGCCCGCAAGGTGCCGCATGACGCTCGAGAGGTCGGCGCAGGGAATCACGTCGATGCCGTCGACGAAGCTTGCTTCTGCGGCGTCGGCGTGCGGCACGAAGACTCGCTCGTAGCCGCGCCTGTGCAGCCACCGCGCGGCCACCAGCACGCCGTCGACGTGCCTGACGGTCCCGTCGAGTGCGAGCTCGCCCAGGAACGCCGATCGCGGCGGCGGTTTGAGGCCCTGATGCGCGAGCAGGACGGCGACCGCGATAGGAAGGTCGAGCGCGCTTCCTTCCTTGCGCATCTCCGGCGGCGCCAGGTTCACTGTGAGCCGTCGCTGGGGAAACGGCATGCCGCTGTTGCGAATTGCGGACCGCACGCGATCCCGGGCCTCCTTCACCGACGCCGAGGCCAGTCCCACCAGCAGGAAGCGCGGCTCACCGTTGGCGGCATCCGCTTGCACCTCCACCAGCCTGCCCTCCATCCCTGCGAGCAGGCATGAGTCCACGGTTGCGAGCATCGAGAGGGCAACGTACCGGCGGGCCGCGAGAAACGCAGCCCTGCCTGTTAAGGCACAGAGGCGCGGCCGAAAGCGGCGCCGAGAGATTCGGCGAGCCAGGTGGCCCAGATGCGGGCGAAGCGACGAGCAGCGGAGCGAGCGCATTGGACAACTGCGTGAGCGAGCAGCGCAGGAGCTGAGCCCGCAGATGGGCCGCATGGGCGCCAAAGATCCGGCGACGCCTTCTCGGCCGGGCCTCTAGGTGAGTCGCGGCTCCGGGCGCCACCTGCCGTCGGCCTCGACGTAGCCGGCGGGTTGATCGCCCTCGTGGCTCAGCACGAGCAGCCAGCGGTGCTTCTGCGCCTCGTCGAGCAGGCGCGCCTTCTCTTCCAGGAGCGCAATCGCGTCGAGATCTGCCGACATGGTCCAGGGCACTCGCAGGTGCGGGACCATGCCGATGACGTCGCCGGTAACCACGCACGCGAACTCGCCCGAGCGCAGGATCACGACCTGGCTGCCGGGTGTGTGTCCTCCCACGTGACGCACTTCCACGCCGGGCAGCACCTCAGTACTTCCGTCGATCAGCTCCACCAACTTGTGCCCGTCCATCAAGGGCGTGAAGTCGTCGGGGATGTAAGCGCTCTGGCTCCGCACATCGGGATGGAGCGCGTAGTCCCACTCGCTGTTCTGGATGAAGTGCCGTGCATTCGGAAACGTGAGCTCGAACGATCCGCCCTCTCCACGCCTCGTGAGACCGCCGGCGTGATCCCAGTGCAGGTGCGTCGTCACGACCGCGTCCACCTCGTCAGGCCTGATGCCGAGCCGGTGCAGCGCGTGCAGCAGGCCTTCAGGCTCGCGAAGCACGACCTGCTGCGCGCGCTTCTCGTTCAGCTTCGTCCCAATGCCCGTCTCGCAAACGATGACCCGGCCGTTGATGCGCGCGATCACGCAGACGCATGCGCAATCGATCAGGTTGTTCTCGTCTGCGGGCTTGTGCCTCTCCCACATCACTTTGGGCACCACGCCGAACATCAGGCCTCCGTCCGCCTTCCAGTGGGAGGCGATCAGCAGGTGCAGCTCGAGGTCGCCCAGGAACATGCCGGCTTATATGCTGCGCCCATGGCCGTAGCGGCGCTGAGCACCTCGCGCTTGACGAAGGACTACGGCGCCGGCCGCGGGCTGTTCGACCTCGACCTCGTGATCCAGCAGCAGGAGGTGTTCGGCTACCTCGGGCCTAATGGCGCCGGCAAGACCACGACCATCCGCTGCGTCATGGGGATGATTCGGCCCACCTCCGGATCCGCGCACGTTTTTGGAATCGACTGCATGCGCGACGCGGTCGAAGTGAAGAAGCGGGTCGGCTACCTGCCGGGCGACATTCCTCAATTCGGTGGGATGAGGGGCAAGGAGATCGTCGCGTACTTCGGCGGCATGCGAGGCGGTGTTGACCCGAAACGCGTGACCGGGCTATGCGACCGGTTCGACCTCGACCTGGGCCGCCGCTTTCGCGAATACTCGAGCGGCAACAAGCAAAAGCTCGGCATCGTACTCGCGTTCATGCATGCGCCAGACCTGTTCATCCTCGACGAACCAACTTCGGGCCTCGACCCGCTCAACCAGCAGGAGTTCTACGGGCTGCTTCGCGAGGAGCGCGAACGCGGCGCCACCGTCTTCTTGTCGTCGCATGTTCTCTCCGAGGTGGAGCATGTATGCGACCAGGTCGGGATCATCCGCACCGGGCGGCTGGTCAGGGTGGCGGACCTGGCCGAGCTGCATCGCATCCGCTTTCATCACGTCGAGCTCGAATTCGCCGAGGGCAGCGACGTTCCCGAGAAGGCCCTACGGCACGCCGAGGGAGTCAGCGACGTCAAGGTCGACGACCGGATCGTCACGTGCACGGTGCACGGCAGCTTCGAGCCGCTGCTCGATGCGCTGCACGGCGCGGAGGTGACGAACCTGGTTAGCCGCGAGCCAAGCCTCGAGGAGATGTTCCTCGAGTACTACCACGAACGCAGTGGGCTTCCTCTACTCCCTTAGGCTCACGCGCTGGGGCGTCGCGGGTTTCTCCGCGCTCGCCTTCGCGCTCACGCTGCTGCAGTCGATCGCCTTCTACCAGGTCGCCGGCCACACGGCGGCCGAGCGCGCCGCATTCGGGCGGTCGATGGTCCAGATCGCCGCGCAGTTCACGGTCCTGGTCGCCGCTCCCATCCGCCCCGACACCGTCGGCGGCTACGTGCAGTGGCGGGCGTACAGCTTCTTCGCGATTGTCTTCGGCATCTGGGCCCTTGTCTCCGCGTACGGAGCGGCACGGGGTGACGAGGAGCGCGGCCTGGTCGAGCAGGTCCTCGCGACCGGCACCGCGCGCGCCGATGCGTTGGTCGTGCGGATTGTCGGATTCGCAGCCGGCTGCATCGTGGCGGTGAGCCTCGCGGCGCTTGGCATGCTCGTGGGTGTGTACGGCGCGCACGAGTCGATCGGGATCGACGCGCTCGCCGGCGCCAGCGTGAACCTCCTCGGCCTTGCTCTGTGCTGCTACTCACTCACGCTGCTGGTCAGCCAGTTCGCCGCCAGCCGCTTCGCGACGGCGGCGTCCGCGGTCGTGATGCTCGGACTCTTCCTCCTCAACAGCCTCAGCCGGCAGATTGACCAGCTGTCGAGCTGGCGCTGGCTGTCCCCATTCCGCTACTACGACCTGAGCCAGCCCCTTGCTCCCGGAGGCTCATTTGACGTGCGCGGTGTCGAGGTCCTGTTTGGGAGCGCGGCCGTCATGACCCTGGGCGCAGCGATCGCCTTTTCCTACCGCGACCTCGGGTCACCCCTGGTCAGGTTCCCGGTCGCCACGCATCAAGCGGTGCGCGAGCCTGACCGAAACATCGTTTGGCGAGTGCCCATCCTGCGCGGCCTCTACGAGCGCCGCGCCGGCCTCGGAGTCTGGACCGCCGGCGTCGCATTGCTCGGAGTCCTGATGGTCATCCTGACGAAGAACATCGTCGAGCCGCTGCTCGGCCTCACCCAGCTGAGGCCCTACTTCGATGTCCTCTTCAGCGGAGGTATCTATCCATCGTTTCTCGGCTTTATCTGGTTCGGCTTCGCCCAGCTGCTGATCGCGGGCTTCGCGATCGCGCAGGTCGCGCGGTGGTCGTCCGAGGACGCGGACGGGCGGCTCGAGGCTGTCCTGGCCAGCCCCATCTCCCGCCGCAGCGTGCTGATCGAGCGCGCCGTCGCCCTGATGATCGGCGGATTCGTGATCGCCACCGTCAGCGGCATCGCGGTCGGCATCGAATCCCACGTCCAGTCGATCGACCTGAACCAGGGCCGCCTCGCGGCCGCGTCCCTGCTGCTCGTGCCGGTGGCGATGTTCTTCGCGGCCATTGGCGCGTTGCTTGCCTCGCTGATTCCTCGAGCCACCGTCGGACTGCTTGGCGGCTTCGCTTTCGTCAGCTACTTCATCGTCCAGCTGGCGCCGATCTTTCACTGGCCGAGCTGGACGCTCGACATCTCCGCCTTCCATCTTTATGGCCAGCCGCTGACCTCAGGGGTGGACGGCACCGGGCTCGTGATCATGGTGCTGGTGGCGGCCGTGGCGTTCGTCGCGTCGGCGGTGATGATGGAAAGGCGCGATGTCGGCGCTTAGAGCGCCTACGGAAAGTAGCCGGGCGACCCGCTCCACGAGGTAAACTCCCCGTCATGCCGCGATCGATGTGGAAAGGCGTCGTCTCGTTTGGAATGGTCTCGATCCCGATCCGTCTCTACAACGCGACCGAAGCGACATCCAAGGTCTCGTTCCGCCAGCTCTGTCCGGACCACAAGTCGCCCATCAGCTACAAGCGCTGGTGCGCCGAGGGCGAGCACGAGGTCAGCTTCGGCGAGATCCTGAAGGGATTCGAAGTCGGACGCGACCGCTACGTGATCATCGACGACAAGGACCTCGACAACCTGCCGCTCGCGACCGCGCATTCCGTCGACATCCAGGAGTTCGTGCCCGCGGAGGACATCGAGCCCGGCCTCTACTTCAAGAACGCGTACTTCATCGAGCCCGAAGAGCTCGGCAAGAAGCCCTATCACCTGCTGCGCAAGGCGCTCGAGTCGACGGGCAGAATGGCGATCGCGAAGATCGCGCTGCGTGACCGCGAGCACCTCTGCGCGCTGCACGCGAACGGCAAAGGGCTTCTCATGAACACGTTGAACTGGCCCGACGAGATTCGCACGACCGAAGGCCTCAAGGGGCTCGAGGACGACGTGAAGATCAACCCGAAGGAGCTCGAGATGGCCAAGGCGCTCATCGAGAGCCTCGCCGACCGCTTCGACCCCGAGCGATACAAGGACGAATACCGTGAGGCGGTGATGCGCGTCGTCCAGGCCAAGATCGACGGCGAGGTCATCGAGGCTCTGCCCGCTCCGCAGACCGCCAAGGTCATGGACCTGATGGAGGCGCTGCGGGCGTCGGTCGAGGCCGCCAAGAAGAACCGCTCGACCAGAGGCCGGGAAGCGCAACCGGCGGAAGCGAAGAGAGCGCGTCGCAAAGCCTCCTGACGGAGCGTCTCGGCCGGTCGGGTCTAATCTCGTGAGCGTGGCTGACGCGCCGCCGGACCAGCTGCAGATCGAGGTCGAGGGTTTCCCGAGCGAGGTGCGGCCCATGCAGGCCGCGTCGGCCGAGGCTCCGTTCAGCTCGGCCGACTACGTCTTCGAGGTCAAGTGGGATGGCCTGCGCTGCCTTCTGTTCCGCGACCCGCACGGCAAGGTCCACATCCACGACCGAGGCTTCAACGACCTGACCGATGTCGTGCCCGAGGTGACCGCCGCGGCGTCACGGGTGCCGCCGGGCAGCGTCATCGACGGCGAGGTGGTCGCGACCGATCGCGATGGACGTCCCGACTACCACCGGCTGCGCCAACGGCTCGCCGGAGGGGCCGCCCTGCGCGAGCAGATCCCCGTCGCCTACCTCGCTTTCGACGCGCTGTACATCGAGGAGAAGCCGCTCGTGAAGCAGCCCGTGATCCGCCGCCGCGCACGTCTACAGAAGTCGGTCGAGGCTGGAGGCCACATCTTCGTTCCGGACCACATCGACGAAGATGGGGTCGAGCTGTTCGAGGCATGCCTCGAGCGTGGCCTCGAAGGCGTCGTCGCCAAGCACAAGCAGAGCCCCTACATACCCGGACAGCGCAGCCCGTTCTGGCTCAAGGTCAAGGCCGTCAAGTCCGACGACTTCGTGGTCGTCGGCTGGATGGGCGAGCGCCCTTATGACGCGCTGGTGGTCGGCTTTTACGAAGACGGGAGGCTGCTCCCGTGCGGGACTGTGGGTGGCGGCTGGGACGATGAGGCAGCTCATTTCATCAGGGCCTGGCTTCATGAGCTGGCAATGGAAACGTCTCCGCTCGACCCGCCGCCCATCATGGTGAAGCCGGTTAACTGGTGCCGGCCCGAGATCGTCGTGAGCGTCCGCTACTCCGAGTGGTCGCCCGACGGCACTCTGCGCTTTCCAATCTTCAACTCGCTGCGGCCCGAGGTGGACCCCGCCGAAGCCGTGCGTCATCGACCCCGAGTCGTCATCACGGGGCACGTGAAGCCGGGCTCGCTCGCGTACGACCTGACTCGCTTTCCGTTCTGATGCAGGAGCCGCAGCAGGCCCCGATCGACGCGGTCACCGGTGCGTTCAGCTATACCGGCCGGTTCATCGCGCGGCGGCTGCTCGCGGATGGGAGGCGCGTGCGCACGCTCACGAATCACTCCCACAGGCCCGGCGCGGAGGACCTGGAAGCTGCCGTCGAGGTCGAGCCCCTGAGCTTTGACGATCGATCACGCCTCATCACCTCGCTGCGCGGCGTCGACGTGCTCTACAACACGTACTGGGTGCGGTTCCCGTACGGCGGCCTTGACTTCGACCTCGCCGTCGCGAACACACGCATCCTCATCTCGGCGGCCGAGGCGGCGGGCGTGCGCAAGTTCGTGCAGATCAGCGTGAGCAATCCAGCGGCCGACTCTCCGCTTCCCTATTACGCCGGCAAGGCGCGGGCGGAGCAGCTCGTGCGCGATTCTGCGCTGAGATGGGCGATCGTCCGTCCGACTCTAGTGTTCGGTTCCGGCGACATCCTCATCAACAACATCGCGTGGATGCTCAGGCACATGCCGCTGTTTGGGATCCCAGGCCTCGGCCACTATCGGCTCCAGCCGGTCGACATCGAAGACGTGGCCGACATCGCGGTCGACACGGCGCGCCACGAGGAGAACGTCACCGTCGATGCCGCTGGTCCCGAGATCCTGACGTACACAGAGCTCGTCGACCAGATCGCCATCGCCGTGAGGCGCAGGCCGCCCTACGTGTACCTCCCTCCATCGCTCGTCATCCTCGCCGGACGGGTGATGGGCCTGGCGGTGCGCGACGTGATCCTGACGGCCGAAGAGGTCAAGGGCCTGATGATGGAGCTGCTCGTCTCCGACGAGGCGCCGCAGGGCACGCGACGGTTCGACGACTGGCTGCTGCGGGTGGCCGACACCATCGGTCGGAGCTACGCCTCCGAGCTGGACCGGCATTTCCGGGTGCCTCGCACGATCACTCAAACGGGTCCTCGACCAGCTCGGCCGTGAACCCGCTCGTCTGGTCTCCGATGAGCCCGACCACCGCGAACCGAATCCGGCCGCGCCAGCCTGCGAGCGCGCGATATTCGGCCGCGGCTGCCATGAGTGCCTTGCGCTTGCGCGCACCGACCGCTTCGAGCGGAGCGCCAAACGCGTCGTTTGTGCGCGTCTTCACCTCGACCACCACCAGGTCGTCGCCGCGCCTGCACAGCAGATCGATCTCGCCGCGCCGCGCGGTGAAGCCGGCTCCGACGACCTCGTAGCCTCGCCGCCTCAGCAGCTCGGCCGCGGCCTTCTCGCCGGCGTTTCCTAGTTGGCGGCGTTGATGAACGCGCGGAACGGAGCCCAAGTCGTGCGGTGAATCGGGCTCGGGCCCAGCCGGAGGATGGCCGACCTGTGCGCCCGCGTGGCGTATCCCTTGTGTCCCGCAAAGCCGTAGCCCGGATACATGCGGTCGTACTCGATCATGGCCCGATCGCGCGCTACCTTGGCGACAATGCTCGCGGCCATGATGGAGGCGCACGTCCGGTCGCCTTTCACGACTGCCATCTGAGGCAGCGGGGCATGCGGCACGTCGAACGCGTCGACGAGTAGATACTCGGCGGGCACGCCCAACCCGGCCACCGCGCCCGCCGTGGCCAGGTGGCGGGCTCGCGTCAGGCCGAGGCTGCAAACCTGGGCGTGGTCGACAGCGCACACGGACACGGCGACCGCCTTGCGGCGGATCACTGCGTCGAGTCGCTCGCGCTCGGCGAACCGGAGAAGCTTGGAGTCGTCGAGGCCGGAGATCTTCACGCCGATCGGCAGCACGACCGCCCCGCCTACGACCGGGCCGGCGAGCGGTCCCATGCCGACCTCATCGACCCCGGCCACCACGTGGTAGCCCATCGAACTTGCCATGCGCTCGTAGCGCCACAGCATCGGTCTGCCCATGGGACCGAGATTACCGGCGAACGGACGGCAATCTCAAGCCGGCGTTAACAGGCCTAGGACTCTTCTTCCTGCTCGGGCTCGGTGGCTTCGGGCTCTTCCTCTTCGGCCCCTTCCGCCGTGGTCGCCAGGGCGCCGCGGCGCTCGCGGATGCGAGCGCCCTTGCCGACCTTGCCGCGCAGGTAGTAGAGCCGGCCCTGGCGCACATCGCCGTGCCGGAGCACGTCGATCCGATCGATGCGAGGCGAGTGCACGAGGAACGTGCGCTCGACCCCGACCCCGTGGGTGACGCGCCGCACCGTGAAGTTCTGGCGGAGACCGCCTCCCGTGACGCGGATGACCGTGCCCTCAAACACCTGGATGCGCTCGCGGGTTCCCTCGACCACCTTGGCGTGGACCTTGACGGTGTCGCCGGCGCGGAGCGCGGGCACTTTTGCCTTCTGTTGCTCTTTCTCGAGCTGCTGGATGACGTTCATGTGGGTGTTCTCCTCGTGGATTTATATCAGTGCCGCGTCGCGCTCTGCGCCTGGCGCTGGGCAGCCTGCTGCTTGCGCCACTGGCGGATCCGCGCGTGGTCGCCCGACAGCAGGACCTCTGGCACGCGCATTCCCCGGAACTCAGCGGGCCGGGTGAACTGCGGACAGCCGGCCAGCTCGCCACCGAAGGTGTCGTTTTCGAGCGAGTCCGGATCGCCCACCACGCCGGGCACCAGCCGGGCGACAGCGTCGATCAGCACCATCGCAGGGATCTCAGCGCCGCTGAGCACGTAGTCGCCGATCGAGACCTCGCGCGCACCCAGCCCGGAGCGCACCCTGTCATCGACGCCCTCATATCGGCCGCAGACGATGATGAGTCCGGGTTCTCGGGCCAGCTCGGCGGCCATATGCTGGTCCAGGCGCTCGCCCCAAGGCTCCATCAGGACCACGGGGCGGGGGTTGTTGAGCTTCACGGTCTCCACCGCTTCGAAGATCGGCTCCGGCTTGAGCACCATGCCGGGGCCGCCGCCGAACGGCACGTCGTCGACCTGCCGGTGGCGGCCGTGCGTGAAGTCGCGCAGGTCGTGCACATGGAGCTCGAGCACGCCCTTGGCGACCGCCCTGCCCACGACCCCCTGGTCGAACACTGGCCCGAACATGCCGGGGAAGATCGTCACGACATCGAATCTCAAGGCGCTTCTTCCACCTCCAGGAGCCAGTCGGCCACCACGATGCGCCGCGCGTCCAGCTCGACGCTCAGCACCGCATCCTTCGTGGCCGGAATGAGGTGCTCGCCGGCTTCGTCCCTGCTCACCCACACGTCGTTGGCGGGCTTCTCGAGCACCTCCTCGATCTGGCCCAGGGGTCGGCCGGCCGCGGTCAGGACTGTGAGCCCGATCAGCTGGTGGTGGTAGAAGCGCCCCTCTCCGGCGGGTCTTCCCAACTGTTCCGGAATTTCGAGGTACCGGCCGCGAAACATGCCGGCGACTGTGCGGTTGTCGATGCCGGCGAACTTGACGACCAGGTCGCCACCGGCCTCCTTGCTCCACTCGACGCGGCGCTCGGCCCCGTCGAGCACCAGCATCGAGCCTCGGTCGAACCGATCGCGGAAGTCTGTCAAGGGTACGACCTTGACAGCTCCGTCGAGCCCGAAGGCAGCACCGACCTGTCCCACCCGGATCACCTCGGCGGGTTCGCCAGGTCCACGAACACGCGCTTGTGGTCCCGCATCGACGCCACGCGCACCAGCGTGCGGATCGCCTCGATGTTGCGGCCCGCCTTCCCGATGAATCGACCGACGTCGGCGTCCGCGAGCTTCACCTTGATCGCCACTGTTCCGCC
This sequence comes from Candidatus Dormiibacterota bacterium, assembly GCA_035934385.1. GTDB lineage: Bacteria > Chloroflexota > Dormibacteria > Dormibacterales > Dormibacteraceae > CF-118. Next base: position 33,572 of record DASYXY010000048.1, on the reverse strand, counting down.
GCCGCGCTCGAAAGACTCGACGTGGACCTCCTCGGGCTTTTCCGCCAGGGACTTCGCCACGTACTCCACGAGTGCTCGGTAGTCGATGCTCGGGCCGGACGGGCCCTCACGCCTGTATCCGCCGCGGCTGTAGCCACCGCGGCCGCCGTCACGCCGAGGCGGTCGACTTGCGCGTCTCTGCAAATCGCTCAAGGATCCCCTCCCGCTTCAAAAGGCTGCGCGCGGCCTCGCTGGGCTGGGCGCCCTGCTGCAGCCAGCGCACGACCTTGTCGACGTCGATCTTGACCTTCACTGGATCCGTCATCGGGTCGTAGTAGCCCAGGTGTTCGATGAACCTCCCGTCGCGCGGCGACCGGGAGTCAGCGACCACCAAGCGATAGAACGGATGCTGCTTCGCGCCCATCCGCCTGAGCCTGATCTTTACCAATTGCCTCCTCCTTGACCGAACAGCCGGGGCAGCCCGGCGAGTCCACGCTGTCTCGGCTGCCGGCCCATCTGCCTGGCCAGCTTCTGCATTGCGTCCCTTGCTTTGAGGACGCGGTTCACGTCTGACGGCTGGGTGCCGCTGCCGCGCGCGATGCGGCGCCTGCGCGCTCCATCGATGAGCTCCGGACGCGCCCGTTCGCGCGGCGTCATGGAAAGGATGATCGCCTCCATCCGGCGCATCTCCTTTTCGGTGTCCTGGCCGCCCACCTGCGACTTGAGCGCCGCGCCCCCGGGCAGCATGTCGAGCACACCTTCGATGGAGCCCATGCTCCGGATCTGCCTGATCTGTGACAGGAAATCGTCGAAGCTGAGCTGTCCGGCTCGCAACCGGCGCTCGACCTCGGCCGCCTGCTCCTTGTCGACAGAGCGTTCTGCCTTCTCGATCAGCGAAAGCACGTCGCCCATCCCGAGGATGCGTGATGCCACGCGGTCGGCCTGGAAGATCTCGAGATCGGCAGACTTCTCCCCGACGCCGGCGAACCGGATCGACTGCCCGGTCGCGACCCGCAGCGAGAGCGCCGCGCCGCCGCGTGCGTCGCCGTCGAGCTTGGTGAGGATCACGCCGTCGAGGCCCACCTTCTGCCCGAACGCCTCCCCCAGCATGACGGCGTCCTGGCCGGTCATGGCATCGGCGACGAGGAGCGTCTCAGTCACCGCGACGGACCTCTTGAGTCGGACGAGCTCATCCATGAGCTCGCCGTCGGCGTGCTGGCGTCCGGCGGTGTCGAGGATCACGACGTCGGCGCCTGTCCGGGCGGCCTCCTGGAGCGCGGCGGCAGCGATGTCCTCGACCGAGCCAGTCCCCGAATAAAACGCCACACTGTCACGTTCGGCGAGGATGCGGAGCTGGTCGACCGCGGCCGGCCGTCTGAGGTCCAGCCCCACGACCATGGGCCTGTGGCGGTCTCGCCGGGCGAACAGCGCGAGCTTGACCGCGGTGGTGGTCTTACCTGAACCTTGAAGCCCGACCAGCATCACGACCGTCGGGGGAGCGCTGGCGTAATCGAGCCCGCTCGAGTTGCCGCCGAGCAGCTCGACCAGCTCGTCGTGCACGGCGCTGACCACGGTTTGCGGCGCGGTCAGCCCGGCCGATATTTCAGCTCCGGTAAGTCGCTCGCGAACACGCGCCACGAACTCTTTGACGACCTTGAAGTTCACGTCGGCCTCGAGCAGCGCCAGGCGAACCTCGCGCAAGGCGGTGTCGACGTCCTCGGGGCGTAGCACGCCGCGGCCCGTGATCCTGCGCAGCGCTTCCGTAAGGCGCGCCGAAAGCGTCTCGAACATCAGACCGACAGCCTCGACATGCGGCGCTGCAGGCCGGCCAGCTCTTTTTCCAGCGTCTCGACCGCACGTTTCCGCCGTTGAGCCTCGGTGAGCAGGCCAAGCTTGCGCTCGTACTCCTGCAGCGCACGGGCCGACCGCTTGACGATGTCGTGCACCGCCGCCCGCGACGTCCCTTCGTGCGCCGCTATCTCCGCCAGCGACCAGTCGCTCCGCAGGTAGAGGTCGAGGATGGCTCGCTGGTGCTCCGTAAGCAGGGCGCCATAGCGCTCGTAAAGCGAAAGCGATCTTCCGCGAGCCTGAAGCCTGTCAAGTGCCACTCCTTGACAGCTTACCAGAGCATAGAATCAGATCGTGCTCACCGCGTTCATCCTCGTGAAATCGTCGCGCGAAGGGCTCACCAGCCTCGGTTCTCACCTGGCCGACATCGAAGGCATCGCCGAGGTCTACACGGTTACAGGCGAATGGGACTTCGTCGCCATCGCGCGGGTGCGCGAACACGATGAGCTTGCACAGGTCGTGACCCAGCGGCTGACCAAGCTGGAAGGAATCCAGAAGACGCAGACGATGGTTGCCTTCCAGCAGTTCTCGGCGCACGACCTCGAGGCGATGTTCGGCCTCGGCCTGGAGGACAAGACGGTCTGAGCGACCTGCTCCCCGTGGCCCTGCGCGCGGCTCGCGCAGGCGCCGCCGTCGTCCGCAGGTACGGCCTCCACCACCCGGCGCTCCGAGCGGACGTCAAGCGGGCCGGCGACTACGTGACCGACGCCGACCGTGAATCGGAGTCCGCGATCCTCGAAGTGCTAGCTCGCGAGGCGCCTGGCATTCCGGTGCTGGCCGAGGAGGAGGGCGGCAGCCGGGCGAGCACGATGTGGGTGGTCGACCCGCTCGACGGCACCACGAACTACCTTCACGGCCTCCCGGCAGTCGGGGTATCGGTCGCTCTGCTGGACGGCGGCCGGCCCATCGTCGGCGTCGTGCTGGCGCCTTTCCTGGACCTCGAGTTTGCCGGCGCTGTAGGCAAAGGCGTGAGCCGGAACGGAGAGCGACTGCCGCCGCTGCGCGACCCGGAGCCGGCACGCGCGGTCGTGGCCACTGGCTTTCCCTTTCGCAACAAGCCGCGACTCGATCGCTACCTGCCCGTGATGGAAGCAGCCCTCAGGCGATTCGAGGACCTCAGGCGCGTGGGTGCCGCATCCCTCGACCTCGCGTGGACCGCCGCCGGAACACTCGATGGCTTCTTCGAGCTCGGTCTGGGCACCTGGGATGTCGCCGCGGGCGCCGCGCTCGTGCTGGAGCTTGGCGGTCGCGTTACGGACTGGTCGGGCGGCGAAACGTGGATCGAGACGGGCGATCTGGTCGCGGCGCCGGTCTCAGTTCACGCGGCGCTTATGGAGATCACAGCTGGCCTCGGAGGCGCCTGATCGGAACCTCAACCAGCGCGCGCCACTGCTGACGGATCGCGATGCCGGTCGGCACGGCACGGCGGAGGCCGAGTCGCGGCCGCGTGCGCTTCTCGACGATCGCTGATCTGAAGTCGCCCTCGTACGCGGTGACCACCCGGGCGATGTCGTGGCTGCCGAAATGGCTGTCGCTGCCGCCGACCTGGGCGCCAAGCCGATCAGCGTGCTTGGCCACAAACGCTTCCAACGCCTTGCGGCGCCGTGTTCCGATGGGCACGGTAAACATCACCTCGATGCCGTCGACCGGATGGACCTGCAGAAGACGTTGCAGCATCCCAGGCTGGATCGAACCGAAGTAGACGGGCACGAACGGGTGCGGCACGATCGCGAGCCCACCCTGATCGTGAATCGCCGCGACCGTGTCGGCCAGCGACATGCCCATGCGCACGGGTCGCTCGAGAAACCAGCCGAGGACGTGGGTCTGCGCCGGCCACCCGGTCGTGATCTCCTGGCCCGGCACCACCTGCAGGCCCATCGCCTCGCCGCGCTCCCTCACCTCTTTGACCGACCGCATCGTGTCGTGGTCGGTGACGGCGATCAGATGCAATCCCGCAGCCACTGCCGCCGAGACCAGCTCCGCGGGCGTCACCATGCCATCGGACGCCGTCGTGTGGCAGTGCGGATCGGCGATGGGCATCAGTCTTCGACCAGGGATCGAATGAAGGCGATCGGGTCGAACGGCACCAGGTCGTCGAGCTTCTCCCCCACGCCGGCCAGCTTCACCGGCACTCCGAGATCGCCCTCGATGCCGATCACCGCGCCGCCTTTGGCGGTACCCTCGAGCTTGACTAGGACCAGACCGGTCACGGGCACCGCGTGGTTGAAAGCGCGAGCCTGCGCCAGGCTGCTCAGGCCAAGCGTCGCGTCGAGCACGAGCAGCGAATCCAGCGCTCGGCCGTCCTGCGCCTTGGCTGTGACGCGGCCGACCTTTGCCAGCTCCTGAAGCAAATTGCGCTGTGACTGCAGCCGGCCCGCGGTGTCCGCCACGACCACGTCGCGACCGAGGCGGCGCGCCTGCTGGATGCCGTCAAAAATTACCGATGCCGGATCGGCCCCTGGCGCGCCTGCAAAGCTCGGCACCCCCGCCCGCTCGGCCCACTGGACCATCTGCTCGATGCCCGCGGCGCGATAGGTGTCGGCCGCCACGACCATTGGCTTCCGGCCCTGCTGCGCAAGCATGTGCGCGATCTTGGCGGTCGTCGTCGTCTTGCCGGCGCCGTTGACTCCGTAGAGAAGGAGGCACGCAGGCGCTGGATCGAGGATCAGCGCGCGCGGACGCGTGGACATTGCGCTGAGGGCGGCTGCGACTAGCGCCTCACGAGCCTCGTCGACTGTGCGCGGCGATCGCGCTCGCACATGCCGCCCAAGTCGCGCGGCCACCGTGGGACCGACATCGGCCGCGAGCAACAGTTCTTCGAGGCTGTCGTAGTACTCGTTGCCCAGGGGCGGGCCGAGCGCGCGGAGCCCCGCAGCCAGCAGGCTTCTCGTGCGCTCCCCGACTCGACTCCACATCCGGTCGAGCCTACCGGATGCGAGTGTGGCTATCCCGCAGCGCGAGCGGCGGGGTGGTTTCTCACCGCCGGTTTACGCACGTCCTCGAGGCGCACCGACACTAGATGAGACGTCCCGCTTTCGTCGAGGTGGATTCCATAAAGCGTCGAGGCGTGCGACATCGTCACGTGGTTGTGAGTGATCACGAGAAACTGACGCTGCCTGCCGAGCCTCGCCAGCATCTCGCCGAATCGTCCGACGTTCGCGTCGTCGAGGGCAGCGTCCACCTCGTCGAGGATCGTGAATGGACTTGGGTTTACCTCGTCGAGCGCGAGCACGAGCGCAAGAGCCGCAAGCGATCGCTCGCCTGATGAAAGCAGGGTCACGTTCTGCAGCCGCTTGCGCGGCGGCTGAACGAGGATCTCGACTCCAGTGCGTGGGCCGTCTTCGCCTTCCGCATGACGCAGCGTGGCCCGACCGCCCGGCGCAAGCTGCGAGAAGTACTCCTGGAAGTTCATCGCCACCGCACCAAAGACGGCGTCGTATCGAGACTCCTCTTCCTCACGCAACTTGGCGATCAGCGTCTCGAGGTCGGTGCGTGCGCCAGTGATGTCTTCGAGCTGCTGCTGCAGGTTTGTGTAGCGCTCTTCAAGCTCTCGGCATTCCGCGTCCGCCAGCGCGTTGGTCGGCCCGATCTCCTCGAGGCGCCGCTCGAGCGAGCGCATCTCGCGTTCGCGGGCCTTGCCTCCAGGAATGTCTTCGGGCGCCACGCCGTCGGGCATCCGCGCGCGCATCTCCTCCATGCGTGCCGACAGCAGCTCCACCTCGCGATTGATGAGCTCGAAGTTCCCCTCGAGCGTGCTGGTCCTGAGGCGGGCGTCGATGCGAGCCTCCTCCAGCGCGACGAGCTTGCGGGCGCCTTCGGCCATCTCGGCCTCCTCCTCGGGGGTCTCCATCTCGGCCTCGCGCAGGCTCGCTCGCGCGGCTTCGACGGCGGCTTCGAGCGCAGGAAGCGACTGCGTCGCCGCCTCCGCGGCGGCGGCCGCGGCCGCGAGGCGGTGCGAGCGGTCCTCCGCCGCATGCGTCAGCGCGATGACGTCCTGGCGCACGGCGTGGAGCCGGCGGCCGAGGTCGTCGACCCGGTCGCGCCAGCGAAGGCGTTCGGCGTCGACCTGGTTGGCGGCCAAGCGATGCTCGCGCGCCGCCTCCGATCGCGCCTCGAACTCTCGCTCGCCAGCGGCGGATCGCTCTTCGGCCGACATTGCTTCGGCTTCCAGCTCGGCCAGTCTTGCGGACGCAGTTTCTTCCGCAAGCCGTGCGGCTTCGAGCAGACGGCGCGTCTCGGCCAGTCCGCCTGCCTCAGCGGCGCGCGCTCGCAGCTCCGAAACCTTGCTCTCGAGACCGTGCGCCCTCAGCGCAGCGTCATCCAATGTCTCCGCGACGGGCGCAAGCTCGGCGATCCGCGAGCGAAGATGAGCCCGTCGCTCGGCTACCGCGGCACGGCCGTCAAGCCCGGCGCGCACCATACCGGGCACGTGGTAAACGCCGTCGAGCGTGACGTCGCGCCCAACCACCACCCCACCCAGGATGCTGCGCGCGATCCCTTCGTAGCCGGCGTCGACGGTCACTTGGTTCAGAAGCGAAGCCGTCGGCGCGTCGCCTGCGGACGACGGGTAAAGCACGGTCGTCTGCACTCCGCCGCCGGCCGCCATCTCCATCGCGGTGTCCGCGTCGAGCGCCACGAGCGCGTCGGCCAGAGGACCGAGCACGGCGCCCAGGGCCTTCTCATAACCGGGCTTGGGCTGGATCACCTCTCCGAGCCGACGCCCCGACCCGGCTTCGGCGTACAGGCTCTGCAGCCCCTCGAGCTCGGCGGAGACTCGAGCCAGGTCGCTCGTCGCGGCCTGGGCCAGCTCGAGCGCTCGCCTGGCCGCCGCGGTCTCCGCCTCGATCGACTTGATGTCGCCCAGCGCGGCGGCAAGTGGCTCGGCGCGGTTGAGCTGCTGCTCCAGGAACTCGCGGCGCGTCCGCAGGCCGGCAAGGGTCGAGGCGGCGGCGGCGGCCGCACGGCGGGCCTGGTCCGCATCTCGGCGAGCGTCCTGCACTGGGTTGGCGTCGGGCGAGTCGGGCACGTGCGAAATCGCCGGGAGATCCTCGAGGGCGGCCTTGGCCTGCTCGAGCTCCACCACCAGCTGGTGCTGCATCGACCTGGCCGCCATCTCGCGGGCGGTAGCCGCCGCATCCTCCTGCCTCACTGCGGAAGCGATCGCGCGCTCGTTGTCGGCTCGCGCCGCCGCGAGCTGCTTGACGTGGTCAGCCTCCGAGAGCGCCAGTCGCAGCTCCCCGAGGTGTCGCTGGCGGGCGAGCCGGCGATCCTGAGCCGCCTGGACCTCGGAGCGCCCCGCCTGAAACTCGCGCTCGGCGATCGCCGCAGATTCGCGGGCCTCCACGAGCCGCCGGTCGAGCGACTGCGCCTGGGACGCGGCTTTGCGGTGCGAGTCGCGCACCTCGCGCCACTCCTCCCATAGGATGCTGCCGCGCAGCACCTCGAGCCGCGTCGCGGCCACCGCCGCCTCGCGTGCGGTCGCCGCCTGGGCGCGCAGGATCTCGAGCCGAGGTTCGATCTCCGATCTCAGGTCTTCGAGCCGCAACAGGTTCTGGGCGAGCTCGGCGAGACGCTGCGCCGCCTCATGGCGGCGAGTCTTCACGCCCCTTACCTGCGCCGCCTCCTCGAGCAGCTGCCTGCGCTCGGCCGGCGTGCACACGACGATCGATTCGATGTCGCGCTGGTCGATGATCGCGTACGAATCGACGGTGAGCCCGGTCGACGACAGCAGGTGGAGCAGGTCGCGGCGGCGGACCCGCGTGCCGTTGAGGAAGTAGTCGCTTTCGCCGTCTCGTTGCACCCGGCGCGTGATCGCGACCTCCGCGTAGTCGACGGGCAGGCGACCGGCCGTGTTGTCGAAGACCACGGTGACCTCGGCGAACGCCGAGCGAGAGCGCCGCTCGCCGCCCGCGTAGATGACCTCCTCCATCTTCCGGCCGCGCAGGTCGCGCGCCTGGCCCGATCCGAGCACCCATTTGACCGAGTCGACGATGTTGGTCTTGCCCGAGCCGTTGGGGCCAACGATCGCCGTCACGCCGCCTTCGAATCGAATTTCGGTGGGGCGGGCGAACGTCTTGAAGCCCAGTAGGTGCAGCGAACGGAGGAACAAGGGCCGCTTCACGGTAGCAGATGTGGTGGGCATTCCGCTATCAACTACCAGATCTACGGTTGGCTACTCGATGGGGGCTCCGAACTGGCGGCTCGGCGGCGGATCGAGGGTCTTCGGGGCGTCGTCGTCCGAAGGTAGCACGGACAGCGGGGCCGGCGAATCGGGCGCAGGCTCAGCACTCTCCGCGGCCGCCTTGGCGCTGGCCCGAGGCTGGCGCGACCCCCGCCGGGCCCGGGTGCGGGTCGATCGCGGCGGCTGCTTGGTCGCGGCCACCGGCTTGCCGGCGCCAACCAGGCTCTCCAGGGCGGCGCGCGCAGCATCCTGCTCGGCCTCCTGCTTGGTCGCGCCGTGGCCGGTCCCGAGGGGCTCGGCGCCGGCGAACACCACGGATGTGTACTCGCGCTTGGAGCCGACCTTGGCCCCTTCGCTGTCGTAGACCGGGGTCTGTCCGAACCGCTCCTGGGCGACCTGCTGCAGGCGACCCTTGAAGTTCTCGTCCTGCGCAGGCTCGGGGAGCGACCGGTACCGGTTGAGGTAGTAGTGGTACGCGGCGTCGTAGCCGGCGTCGAGAAAGATCGCTCCGAGCAGCGCTTCGAACGCGTTTGCGAGGAGGGACTTCAGGCTTCTTCCGCCTCCCCGCGCGATGCCCTTGCCGAGGTACAGGTAGCTGCCAAGGTCGAGGTGCTCGGCCATCTCGGCGAGCGTGTTCGTATTGACCATCGCCGACCGCGTCTGGGTCAGCTCGCCCTCGCTCGCCCCCGGGTGGTGCTTGTACAGGAACTCGGCGGTGATGAGCTGCAGCACCGCGTCGCCCAGGTACTCGAGGCGCTCATTGTCGCGCGGCGACAGGTGGGGGCTCTCGTTGGCGAATGAGCTGTGGGTGACCGCCTCCAGCAGGAGGCTCGGATTGCGGAAATAAATCCCGATCTTCTGCTGCAGCTGCTGCAGCGAGGGAGACTGGGGCGCCGCGTCGGGTTGCGCTATGAGCCGGCCTTCTCCTGTATGTACTCCCAGGCCTGGCCGACGGTCGTGATCTTCTCGGCGTCCTCGTCCGGGATCTCGAGTCCGGTGTTCTCCTCGAACGCGTAGATCAGCTCGACCAGGTCGAGCGAGTCCGCGTTGAGATCCTCCTGGAAGGAGGCGTCCATCGTCACCTGCTCCGGCTCGCAGCCGAGGCGCTCGACGATGATGTTCTTGAAGTCTTCGAAGCTAAGTTTCTGGGTTTCCAAGTCATTGCCTCCAATGCGGAGTGGCCCTTGCAGGGTGGGTCGAGCCCTACTGTATCAGCCCCGCCAGATCGGCTATGGCCGCGGGGTTCGACACCGCCAGTGCCTTTGCTCCCGGTGCCAGCTCTCTCATCATCCCCGTGAGCGCTCGCTTCGGGCCCACCTCGACGAACGTGTCGCAGCCCATCTCGACCAGCCCTTGCACGCATGCGGCCCACCGCACTGGTGAGCGCAGCTGCATCTCCATGACGTGAGGAATGCGGTCGCCGTCCAGGTGAGGACGCCCCGTGAGGTTGGCCATCACGCTGATTCGAGGCGCCCGCCATTCGATCCGGTCGAGGGCGGTGCGAAGACGCTCCGCGGCCGGCGCCATGAGCGGCGTGTGAAAGGCGGCGCTGACGTTGAGCGGGATGACCCGCTTGGCGCCGGCGGCCTGCAGCCTGGAGGTCGCGGCTTCGAGGCCGGCCGTCGTGCCTGCGATGACGGTCTGAGTGGGCGTGTTGTAGTTGGCGGGCCAGGCGTCGTCCACGCCGGCAAGCGCTGCTTCCACGGCCGGCGCTTCGAGGCCGAGCACCGCGCTCATCGAGCTCGTGCCCGCGGGGGCTGCCTCGGCCATCGCCTTTCCGCGCTCGACCACGGCCTTGACCACGCGCTGAGGGTCCACGGCGCTCGCTGCCGCCAGCGCCCCATACTCGCCGACCGAGTGACCCGCCGCCGCTTCAGGCTTGTGTCCGGCGCGAGCAAGCAGCAGCGTCAGGGCAACGCCCATGAACGTCAACGCCGGCTGCGCGTTCTGGGTCAATCGCAGCTCGTCGTCGCCGGCTGCGGTGAGGAGGTGCCTCAGGTCCACATCCGCGGCCGCAGCACATCGATCGCAGAGCGCCGACACCTCGTCGTCCGCGAGCAGGTCGGCCCCCATGCCGGCGTGCTGGGATCCCTGACCCGGAAAGAGAAAGGCGATTTTCACGACTTAATGCGCGGGGAAGATCTGCGGATCTCCCCCGCGGAACCCCCTCTGAGGTTCTCGGCAACGACGCGTGGAGATTCGTAGGAAGTGAGCGCCTGGGTGACGGCCGGGATGAACCCGGCCTGACAAGAACGCTGGGATCTGTCTTATTCGGTTTTGATCACCTCGCGGCCCGCGTAGTGCCCGCAGTTCGGGCAGACCGCGTGCGGCCGCTTGGGCTTCTTGCAGTTCGGACACGGCTGGATCTGCACGAGCGCCAGCGCAAGGTGCGAGCGCCGGCGGCCCTTCTTCGACTTGGACAGCTTGACCTTCGGTAGAGCCATGGCCGCCGAATTCTACCGGGAACGAAGTTCACAAGGGGGGCAGGCCCCCCTTGTGGAGAACCCCCCCGCCTCGCCACGCACGGTGACTTGACTGTTCTGTGGAGTCATGGCTCGGCAAGCCGAGCCAACCGCGCGATGCTACCGGGAACTAGCTTCCGGTCGTCTGGTCGGCTGTTTCCTCTGCGGGAGCGGTGCTGGACTGCAGCGCCTCCACCCCACGCCGCACGGTCGCGAGCGTTCTGCCGAGATGCGCCTCGAGCTGCTTGAGCTGCTCGAGCGCGTAGGCCTCGGCCTCGCGAATGATCTGGTCGGACTTGCCCTGCGCGTCGCGAACCACCTGGGCCGCGTGGCGCTCCGCGCGACGCAGGATCTCGTGCTCGGAGACCGTCTCCTCGGCGCGCTCGTTGGCGCGGGACATGATGCGCGCGGCCTCGGCATGCGCCTCGGTGACGATGCGCTGCTGCTCCGACACGGTCCAGTTCGCCTGCTTGATCTCATCCGGCAGGTTGAAGCGGATCTGGTCGATCAGCTCCATCATCTCGTCCTCGTTGACCATCACCTGCGTCGAGAGGGGAACGTGGCGAGCGTTCTGGATGAGGTACTCGAATCGGTCCAGCAGCTCGTCGACCTTTATCTGTACTTCTCCTTCAGCGCCTTCGCTACGGGCGGCGGCACCAGGTCGGCGACCTTCCCGCCGTAGCTCGCGATGTCCTTCAAGATACTTGACGACACGAATATGTGGGCAAAGCCGGACATCAGGAACACCGATTGGATGTCGGGTGCGAGCTTTCGGTTCATCAGCGCCTGCTGAAGCTCCGCGTCGAAGTCGGAATACGCCCGCAGCCCCTTGATCAGGGTCGTCGCCCCGTGCGAGCGGGCGAACTCGACGGTGAGGCCCGTGAAGCTCGTGACCTCGACGCCGCTGCGCCCCTTCAGCGACTCCTGGATCAGGCTGACCCGCTCGTCGACGGTGAACAGAGGCTGCCGCTTCTCAGGGTTGGCCGCGACCGCGACGATCACGCGGTCGAAGATGCTCAACGCGCGGTCCACCACGTCGAGGTGCCCGTTGGTGAAGGGATCGAAGCTGCCCGGGTAGACGGCAACCTTCTCGCTCACGGGCGGAGGACCGCCAGCATCGTGTCGCCGTAGCGGCGCTCACGACCCAATGCGAGCCGCGACATCGCCGGCAGCTGCTGGTGGCGCGAGTACTCGGCGACAACGGTCGCCTTCGACTCGGACCGGTCGATGGCATGAAGCGCGCGATCGAGGACGGCGTCGCCGTATGGCGGGTCAAGGATGATGAGGTCGGCGGCCCGCATCTCATCGGGTGACGCCTCGATCCAGCGGGCTACGTCGGCGCGGACCACGCGCGCTCGCTGCTTGAGTCCGAGGGCGTCCAAGTTCTGGCGCAGGATAGCAAGACCACGCTCCTCGCGGTCGATGAACGTGACGTGCGCCGCGCCGCGCGAAAGAGCCTCGATTCCGATCGCGCCTGAGCCCGCAAAGAGGTCGAGCACCGTCGCCCCCTCTATGTAGGGCGCGAGGATGTTGAAGATCGCCTCTTTGACGATGCCCATGGTCGGCCGGATGTTGCGTGGGGCCTTGAGCCGGCGGCCTTTCGAATCGCCGCCGGTGACGCGCATCGGGCTCAAGGCCGGATGCGGATCATGCCGGTGCCGCTGATGTCGCCGATGCGCGCAGCACGTTGCACCGCCGACTCGAACCTCGACGCGTTCTCCGGCGGAATCGCCACCAGCAGCCCGCCGCTCGTCTGCGCGTCGCACAGCATCATCTGCTCGAGCTCGCCTAACCCTCCCCAGTCGACCTGGTCGCGATACGCCTCGTGGTTCCGCCGGCTGCCGCCGGGAAACAGGTCACGCTCGGCGAGGGCGCGAGCACCGTCCATGAATGGCACCCGCTGCCACTCGACATCGGCGCCGCCTTCGATGTTCGCCAGGTGGCCGATCAACCCGTAGCCGGTGACGTCGGTGGCGGCGTGAGCGCCCGCCGCCAGCATCGCCTCCGACGCCTCGCGGTTGAGCGCACTCATCACGCGGATGGCCTCGCGTTCGAGCTCAGGCGGGCACAGGCCCCGCTTGATGGCGGTCGCCACCAGGCCCGAGCCAAGTGGCTTGGTGAGGAACAGCGCGTCGCCTGCGCGCGCGCCTCGATGCGTGACCATGCGATCCGGGTGGACCTCGCCGATGACCGCGTAGCCAAACTTCGGCTCCGGGTCGTCGACCGAGTGACCGCCGACGACGGGCACGCCGGCCTCCGCCAGCTTGGCGGCTCCGCCGGCCACGATCTTCTCGAGCAGTCCCGTGTCCAGCTTCTCGCGCGGGAAAGCCGTGATGCCGAGCGCGAACATGGGCTTCGCTCCGACCGCGTAGACATCGCTGACGCTGTTCGCTGCCGCGATCGCGCCGAACGCGACCGGGTCGTCGACGATGGGTGTGAAGAAGTCGACCGTCGCCACGAGCGCGCGATCGGGCGCGATGCGATACACCGCGGCGTCATCACGCGATGCGGCCTCGGTCAGCACATTAGGGTCGACGATTCGGGGCAGCGCCCCGATTACCTGCCCAAGCTCCACCGGGCTGAGCTTGCAGGCTCAACCGGCCCCGTGGCTGTACTCCGTCAACCGCATCGGCGAAACCGGGTCCATACGGTTCACCACGATACTTAGCGGCGTGAGCATCGTGTTCGCGGCGATCGCGCCCCACGGCGGCCTCGCCATCGAGGAGGCTTGTGGGCCCGGCGAGGAGAGGCTCGCGCTCGCGACCCGAAAAGGCATGCGCAGCCTCGGCCGAACGTTCGCCGCCGCCAAGCCCGACGCCGTGGTGATCGCCACGCCGCACAACGTCCACATCGCGGGCGCCCTCGGCGTCGTCGTCTCGAGCCGCGTTGCCGGCCATCTCGACGGCGCCCCGAGCTCGGTGGCACTTGACTGCCCGACCGACACGGACCTCGCCTGGCGCATCCTCGGCTCTTATGCCGATGCCGAGGTTCCATCGGTGGGAATCAGCTTTGGCTCCAACGACCCATCGACAGCAGTCGCGCCGATGGACTGGGGCGTGCTCATCCCGCTGTGGTTCATGGGCGGCCGGAGCGACCCTCCGATCCCCGTGGTCGTGGTGACGCCTGCCCGCGACCTGCCCGCGCCGTCGCACCTCGAGGCCGGGCGCGCCATCGCGAGGGCGGCGGAGGAATCTGGTCGCAGGGTGGCGTTCATCGCCAGCGCCGACCACGGTCACGCACACAGGGCCGACGGACCCTACGGCTTCGACGAGAAGGCGCGCGTTTACGACGAGCTCGTATGCGACATCGTTCAGCGCAACGAGCTCCAGCGGTTGATCGACGTCGAGCCCCGCCTCGTCGAACGCGCGAAGGCTGACAGCTGGTGGCAGATGCTGATCCTCGCGGGCGTGACGGGCGACGGCTGGCGCGGCCGCCTCATCAGCTACGAGGCACCAACCTATTTCGGCATGCTCACCGCCGCGTACACGCGGCGATCGGAGAAGCGCAGAGCTAGCTGATCGAGGTCAGCTCAAGCCGTCGCACAACCGCCTGCGCAAGCGCCGGGTGTTGCGAAAGGTCGTGGTCCGCGCTGAGCAGCGCCTGGGCCTCATCACGCGCCTCGTTCAGAAGCTCGGGCTCGCGCAGCGCCTGCATCGCCGCGTCTGACATGCCGTGCTGTCGGGCCCCCATCAGCTCGCCGACTCCGCGCCGGTTCATGTCTTCGGTCGCGAGCCTGAATCCGTCCGGCGTGCGCGCGACCATCTCGAGCCGCTCCAGGATGTACTCGGACTCGTCGTCGGTGAGCAGCAGGCAGTAGCTGCGATCCGATCCGCGGCCAACGCGCCCGCGGAACTGGTGCAGCTGCGCCAGGCCGAACCGCTCAGCGCCCTCGATCATCATCACGGTGGCATTCGGGACGTCCACGCCCACCTCGACGACCGCCGTCGCCACCAGCACGTCGATGTCCCGCGCCACGAAGCGCTGCATCACCGCGTCCTTGTCGCGCATGCGTCCATGCACCAGGTCAAGCCGGAGGTCGGGAAAAACATCCTTCCGCAGCCTTTCCAGCTCGGCTGTCGCCGAACGCACCGCGAGGACCTCGGACTCTTCGATGAGCGGGCAGATCACGAACGCCTGACGCCCAGCGCGGACCTGCTCCCTGACCAACTCGTACGCACGCTTACGGTCGTGCTTCGAGATCACCTCAGTCGTCACCGGCGTACGCCCGGGCGGAAGCTCGTCGATGACGGAGACCGCCATCTCGCCGTAAAGCGCAAGCGCCAGGGTCCGCGGAATGGGCGTGGCGGTCATCGCCAGAAAGTGCGGCCGGCCGCTCCCCTTGGCGCGCAGCTCCTCGCGTTGGCGTGTGCCGAAGCGGTGCTGCTCGTCAACCACCGCGAGTCCCAGCTGCGCGAACTCGACGTTCTCCTCGATGAGAGCGTGCGTGCCGACCACGAGCGCGCAGTGGCCTGACGCGGCGGCGGTCCTCACGCGCCGCCTCTCGGGCGCGGTCTGGCTGCTGACGAGGAGCTCGACCGTGAGGCCCGGGAAGCTCGCCTCGAGGTAGCCCCGAAACTTGCCGAGGTGCTGCCGTGCCAGGATCTCGGTCGGCGCCATCACCACCGACTGGAGGCCCGCCGCGTGCGCCATCGCCACGCACGCGGCCGCGACCGCCGTCTTGCCCGAACCCACCTCGCCGTTCAGCAGCCGGTTCATCGGCGATGGGCGCTGCATGTCCTGGAATGCGTCCCAGATCGAGTGCCGCTGCGCGTTGGTCAGCTCGAAGCCGAGGCCTGCCTTGAAAGCGTCGATCACCTCCTGCCGGTACGGGATGGGCGTCGCCGGTTCGAGCGCCAGGTTCGCCCGCATCAGCCCAAACGAGGTCTGCAGCTCGAAGAGCTCGGCGAACGCCATGCGCTTCCGGGCCACCTCCCAGTCCGCCTGTGTCCTGGGCTGATGACCGAGCCTGACCGCGTCGACCACGCCGACCAATCCCATGCGCAATCGCGTTTCGGCCGGCAGCACCTCTTCGAGGGCGGACGCCAGCGGCATCGCCTCGGCCACGAACTCGGCCATGCGCTTCGACGTGATGCCCGCGACGAGGTGGTACTTCGGCATCAGCCCGCCGATCCGGTTCGGCCCGGCGCCGCCGTCCGCACCCAGCGGCTCGTAATGCGGATTCCGCATCTCCAGGCCGCGAGGGCCCGCTTTCACGTGACCGGCGACCGCCACACGCGCTCCCGCCGGTAGGCGACTGGCGAGGTACGGCTGGTTGAACCAGACCACACGCATCGCGTCACCGTGGTCGTCGGTAAGGATCGCCTGGGTGAGCCTGACCCGCTTGCGGTAGGTGACCTGGGCCGCGCTCGACGAGATCCGGCCCACCACGGTCGCAGACTCGCCGTCGGCGAGGTCGGCGATGGGCCGGGGCGCGCCGTAGATCTCCCAGTCGAAGGGCAGGGTCAGGAGGAGGTCCCTGATCGTCTCGATACCGAGCTTCGACAGCCGTTTGGCGTCGGCCGGCTTCACCTTGCTGAGGGACGCGACCGGCGAGTTGAGCGAGCGCGCAGCCACCGTGCTTGACATCAGCCAACCAGATTAGTGGCGCCGGTGCGCCGGCCGGGTCGGCCGGTTTACGCTGCTCACCCGACCATGGAGCAGCCGCCCGGGTACCCGCCGCCCCCTCCCCCTCCCCCGCCCCCACCTCCGCCGCCACCCCCGGTGGAGCCGACGCCCGCGCCACCGCCGGCCTACTACTACGGACAGCCGGTGGTCGCGCCGACGCCGCCGGCCCGCGGATCGTCGCGAAGGCTCTGGACCATCCTGACGGCCATCGCGATAGTCGCCTTTCTGCTGGTGATCGCGGGCGGCTACGGGATCGCCGGCTACGTGACAGCCGGAGGCAAGATCGGCAGCGCCAACAGTGCCATCGACGGCGTCGCCTCGCATCGCAGCACGTTCGACAGCGCGCCTTCGACTTTCGACATCCAGAGATCGGACGCCAAGGCGTTCCAGTCCGACGCCGCCGCATGGGTTCAAACCTGGACCAGCCAGTCGTCGACCATCGCCGATGACGAGGCGGCGCTGGCCGCCGCCGGGGCCAAGCTGCAGGACCAGCAGTGGCTGACGGCCATCCGCAAGGGAAGCCTGGACAGCGCCGCTGCCCGCGTCGACCACGCGAGTAAAGCGATGGCTGCGGCGAAGACGGTCGCGGTCGATCGGCTGGCGGAGGGGAAATTTCTGGTCGCCTACGCGAACTTCCTCAACGACGTCGAAACGTACGTCACCAAGGAGCAGAGCGGCGATGCACTCGGCGCGCTGGCGACGGCGAACCTGCTACCGGCTGAGGCTGACAAAGCCGTAAGCCTGGCTTCGGACCCTCAGTTCCCGTCCGAGCTGGCCGCGTATACGCGATCCGAGTCAACCATTGCCAAGGATCTCGTCGACTATCTGAACGCGGTCATCAAGGGCGACGCCGCCACAGCCAAGACAATTCAGGACAAGACCAACGCCGACATCGACGCGAGCCAGCTCATCGACATCTCGAAGGTCGGGACCAAGATCGACCAGTTCTACCAGCCCCTTCTCGACACATATCACAAGGAGCTGACGCTGGCCGCAGGCGGCTAGGCCCTCTTGCGGCGCGCCTCCGCCGCCGTGGCAAGGACGAGCTGCGCCGCCAGGGCGATCGCCAGCGCAAACGCGACGCCGGCGACGTGCAGCCGCGGGAGCGCCAACCAGCCGCCGGCAAGGATGGCCACGCTCACCCCGGTCTGAAACCAGTCGCCGACGAACAGGCCGATGACCTCGGAGGCTGCGGCGCGGAGCCACCTCACGCGAGCGCCGGCCTGCGGATGAGCCCGATGGCCACGCGAGAAGCGACGAAGTAAAGGACGGCGAGGCCAAGGATGGAGACGAAGTCGAGCGGCCACGAGACGCCCATGCCCTCGGCCGCCCAGAACGTGCCGACGCTCGTCAGGATGACCCCTACCGCGTACTTGAGCGTGTTTTCAGGGACCTGCGCGAGGGGGCGGCGGACGATCACGCCAGCACCCGCCACGACGAGCATCGCCAGCAGGCCGCCAACCACGGCCACCACCATTCCCCCGCTGGTGCCGCCGACCGCGATGACGATGAACACGACCTCGAGGCCCTCGAGGAAGACTCCCTTCAGGGCGAGGGTGAAGCCGATCCAGTCAGTCTTTTCCTGGTCCGCGCGCAGCGACTCGACGGTCGCCTGATACGCGCGGTTCTCGTCGTGCATGGCAACCACGCCTGCCGAACGCAGCACGGCCTTGTGAAGCCAGCGCAACCCGAAGAGGACGATCAGGGTGCCGATGATGAGCTTGAGCGTCAGCTCTGGAACGCGCGTGACGATGAGCTGACCGAATATCGCCACCAGAAGGCCCAGCAGGACCAGCGCGGAGATCGTGCCGAGCAGCGGCGCGCGCCAGCCTCGCGTTAGCCCCACCGCCAGCACGATGGTGAGGGCTTCCACCGACTCGACCGCGGAGCCGAGGAACGCGGCGCCGAACGTCAGCAGCTGTGCGCCCATCAATGGAGAGATTACCTAAGCGCCTGCGGGCGTTAAATGGGGCGGTGGAGCCCGGCCTGTACAGCGAGCAATCGATAACGAGGCGCATCAACCGCGAGAACGTGCTGCTCCTCGGTGGCGGCCGTGCCCTGCTGATGCAGCTGGCCCATCCGCTTGTCGCCGCGGGCGTCGACGACCATTCGGACTTCCGCACAAATCCCGTCCGGCGGCTGCGCCGCACCATCCGCATGACCATGGCGATCGTGTTCGGCGATCGCGACACGGCGCTGGCGGCGGCCCGCGCGGTCAACGGCGTGCACGCGCGGGTGCGCGGCGACGGCTACCACGCCCTGGATCCCGAGCTGCTGCTGTGGGTCCACGCCACGCTGGTCGACTCGGCTCTGGTCACGTACGCAATGTTTGTAAAGCCGCTCACGGACCGCGAGCGCGACGAGTTCTACCAGGAGTCGAAGGTGCTTGGCGAGCTGCTAGGAATACCCACCGTCGCGTTTCCACGATCCATAGGAGACTTCGACCGCTACGTCGCGGACATGATCGCTTCGGGCACCGTGTCGGTCACCGACCGCGCCCGCGTGTTGGGCCGGCTGGTGCTGAGGCCGAGGCTGCGGTTGCTACCCGGCCCGGTGATGATCCCGTTCGAGATCGTCACCGCCGGCCTGCTGCCATCGTCGCTCCGCGAGCAGTACGGGCTCGCGTGGGGCCAGGCTCAGCGGCGGGCATTTCGCGTGGCGACCGCGACCGTGCCGCGGGTCGTCAAGCTCACGCCGCCGGTGCTTCGGGTCTGGCCCCTACCGGGCCGCAACGTGAGGCTTACTCGACAGACAGGATGAACGGGTAGTGGAGCTGCCCGCCCTGCTGGACCTCGACCTCCAGCGCCGGGTAGTTCGAGCGGATCGATGACTCCAGCTTCTCGAGCTCCTCGTCGCTCGCGTCCTCCCCGCGATACACGGTGACCAGCTCGTAGCCGTCAGGGCCCAGCCTGCCGAGCGCCTTGCGCACGACCTCCGAGTAGTCGCTGCCCGTGAACTCGAGCTTGTCGTTGACGAGCCCGATCACGTCGCCCTTCTTCACCCGCAGCCCGTTCGAGCGCGTGTCGCGCACAGCGTGCGTCACCTCGATCGTCTGTACCCGCTGCGCCTCGGCGCGCATGGCGGCGACGGCCTCGTCCACGGGCCGCTCGGGGCTGAATGCGACGACCGCCGCGATCCCCTGGGGGAGGTTGTGCGTCTCGATGAGGTGCACCTTCTTCTTGGTCAGGCCGGCGATCTCTTTCGCGGCCAGGATCACGTTGCCGTTGTTGGGCAGCAGGATGACGTGGTCGTAGGGGACAGACTCCACAGCGGTGAGCAAGTCCTGGGTCGATGGGTTCAGCGTCTGGCCGCCTTCGACGATCGCGTCCACCCCCAGCCCCTTGAAGATCTCGACCAACCCTTTCCCGGCGACCACCGCGACCATGCCGACGCCGTTGGCGCGCGGCGGCCGTGCGGTCGCTGAAGCCTCGCCCTCGAGGATGCGGCGGTGCTGGCTCGACATGTCGCCGACGTTGAGCTTCAGCAGCTTGCCGTACCCGCCTGCGACGCTGATGACCCGCGTCGGGTCGTCCGTGTGCACGTGGACCTTCACGAGCTCTGGCTCACCGACCACGAGCACCGAGTTGCCGAGCGACTCGATGTGGCCGCGGATTCTCTCCACGTCGAGGCCCTGGCCTTCGATGAGGAACTCGGTGCAGTAGCCCCAACCGCCTTCGGGCAGGTCCATCGAGACCTGCGCAGCCTTGGTGGTGGTCGGCGTGGGGACCACCACGTCCGCCTCCTCGATGGTCTTGAGCATGCCCTCGAGGATGATCTGCAGCCCGAAGCCCCCGGCGTCGACCACGCCGGCATCGCGAAGGATCTGCAGCTGGCTTGGGGTCTTGAGCACCGCCGAGCGCGCGCCCGAGGCCGCCGCGGCGATCACGCTAGTCGCGCTCGCGTCTGGATCTGCCGCGGCCGTGGTGGCGGCGCGGCCTGCCTCACGTGCGACCGTCAGGATCGTGCCCTCGGTCGGCCGGTTCACCGCGCGGTAGGCGGCGTTGGCGGCCTCCTCGAATGCGGTCGCAAGCTCCCGAGGCTGCAGCGTCGCCTTGCCTTCGACTGCGCGAGCGAAGCCGCGAAAGATCTGCGAGAGGATCACGCCCGAGTTGCCACGGGCGCCCATGAGGCTTCCATGTGACGCGAGCCGCGCGATCCGGCTGACCTCGTTGGCGTTCGAGTCCTTGATGTCTTCGACCGCCGACTGCAGCGTCAGCAGCATGTTCGTGCCCGTGTCCCCGTCCGGCACGGGGAACACGTTGAGGCGGTTGACCTCCTCCTGGTTGGCAGCCAGCCAGTTCAGGCTCCCGAGAAGGGCCTGCTTGAAGAGCGGACCGTCCACCCTGGACGGCCGGTGCGCTCCCCCCAACCTACCGCCGTTCTTCCCTGACGCCCTGGACGTTGACGTTGACCTCCATCACCGGCACGTCGACGGTTCGTTCCACGGCAAACTTCACGGCCTCCTGGAGGTTGTGGGCGACCTCGGTGATGCGGATGCCGTACTGGATGACCACGTACACGTCGATGGCCAGCCCGCCCTCGACCTCGGAGACCTCCACGCCTCGATCGACGTTTTCGCGATGCAGCAGCTCCGCGAACCCGTCGCGGAGACCCCTCGCCGCCATGCCGGCGATGCCGTAGCAGCGCAGCGCTGCGTGTCCGGCGACAGCGGCCACAGCGGAGGGGAAGACCTCGATCCTTCCCCAGGGCTGCGAATGGCCAAGCGCGGTCGTCGTCTTCGAGGCCATGAAAGCCAAATGGTACAATTGCGTCCCGCCGGGCGACCTCCACGGCCGCCGCGGCGATCTCTCCCACCGGAAGGTTTTTCATGGCCAAACGCTGCGCGATCTGCGGCAAAGAGCCTCAGTACGGACACCACGTCAGTCACGCCAAGAACCGGGTCAACCGGAGGTTCGAACCCAACCTCCAGATGGGCCGCGTGACGATCGCCGGGCGAGCCGTGCGGGCGCGCGTCTGCACGCGCTGCCTGCGCACGTACGCCGCCTAGCCTCGACCGCCTGAGCGACACCGCCTACCTGGTCCTGGGCCTCGCCGTCTTCCTGGCGGCTCTTGCCGTCCAGCTCGGGTTGTACCTGTCGCTGCTGAGGCGCCCACTAGAGCTCGCCGACCTGGAGCTCGCGCGACCGGCGATCGGACGCTGGGTGCGAACAGTTCTCGTCTTCCAGTCGGTGGTGCTGTTGGCAAGCGGCGCGTACGTCGCGGTGATGGCCTCGCGGCACCCGCACGGCATCGCCTGGAGCGCCCCGGCAATCGGCGCCGTCATCGGCGCGGCTCTCCCCCTTCAGATCGCCGTGGTTTCGATCCTGAGGGCTGGCCGCCGCTAGAGGTTCATGCCGTGGACCTCGCCAAGCCTGGCGATGTCCCGGCGCAGCGCGGCCCAAACGCGCTCCTGCGCTTCGGGTCCGGGCATCACGCTCTCGGGATCGTCCAGATCCGCGGCCAGGTCGCGGCGCTCGACCATCTCCGCGAAGAAGATCGTCCAGGCTCGAGGCACGACCTCGCGCACTGCGTAGCCGCCGCCACCCAGGGCTACCCATCGGCCCTCGCAAAGCTCATGCGCCAGCTCGTGAAAAACGCGTCCGACATGCGGCCAGATGCGTGTTGTTCCCGCGAGGTGCGCGAGCGGGTCGAGGTAGTGCGTGTCGCAGCCGTCCTGCGTGACGAGCACGGTCGGCTTGAACTTCCTCAGCAGCGGAGGGACCACGCGGTTGAATCCTTCGAGCCACGGCTCGTCCCAGGTAAAGGGCACGTATGGCAGGTTGACGGCGAACCCGCGGCCGGCGCCGCTGCCGGCGTTCTCTGGGAATCCGGTGCCCGGGAAAAGGAAGCGGCCGCTCTCGTGCAGCGAGATCGTGAGCACGTCTGGGTCGCTGTAGAAGATCTCCTCGACGCCGTCGCCATGGTGTACGTCGACGTCGATGTAAGCGACGCGGTGGCCGCGATTCTTGAGCCAGCGGCAGGCGATCGCCGGGTCGTCGTACGTGCAGAAACCGGAAGCTCTTGCGCGATGCGCGTGATGCAGGCCGCCCGCCGGGCTGAATGCGTGCAGCGCGGCGCCGCTCTCGACCGCCTCGGCGGCCACCAGCGTCGCTCCCGCCACGAGCGCGGTGCCATCGTGCAGGTGATTCGAGATCGGATTGTCAGCCGAGTCGAACCCGGCATCGATGATGCGCTCGCGGGGGACGGTCTTGCGCAATGTGGGATCGCTCAGTCTCTGGACCAGGTCGACGTACTCGGGCGAATGAACCAGCTCGAGCTCGGCGATGGTTGCGGCGCGAGGGGGCACGAGGTGACAGTGCTCGATCAGCCCCGTCGAACTGATGAGCTCCATCGTCAGCTTGACCCGCACGGGCTGTAGCGGATGCTCGTCGGACAGGTGATGCTTCATCAACTCATCGCCATAAACGAGCGTCACCGGTCCCGACATGTCGATCGCTAACCTACCAGCAGCGTGGACACGGTCGAGCTCTTTGAGTCGGTGCCGAATTTCTCGGAGGGCAGAGACCGCGCGGTGATCGAGTCCATCGCGTCCGCCGCACACACGGCGCACGTCCTCGACGTCGACCCCGACCCCGACCACCACCGCGTCGTCGTTTCACTGCTGGCGCCTCGTGAACGCCTGATCGAAGCGTTGCTGCGTACGGTGGCCATCGCTGCCAAGCGCATCGACCTACGCAAACACGCGGGCGTGCACCCCCGAGTTGGCGCGGCCGACGTCGTGCCGATCGTGCCGTTGGGCGCGACCACGCTGGATGCGTGCCACGACGTGGCGCGCGAGGTCGGCGGCCGCATCTGGTCCGACCTCCACATTCCTGTCTTCTTCTATGGCTACGGCGAGCAGCGGGCGCTGGCCGACATCCGCGCCGGGCGGGCTCAACCCGACCTGGGCGGGCCCGAACTTCACCCGACCGCGGGTGCGGTTTGCGTCGGCGCGCGCCGGCCGCTGGTCGCATTCAATGTTTTGCTGCGGGAAACCACCGCGGGCGAAGCGCGGCGCC
The DNA here is from genome assembly GCA_035934385.1 of Candidatus Dormiibacterota bacterium. Lineage (GTDB taxonomy): Bacteria > Chloroflexota > Dormibacteria > Dormibacterales > Dormibacteraceae > CF-118. Next base: position 10,458 of record DASYXY010000048.1, on the reverse strand, counting down.
TGGCGAGATCCCTTCGCGAGTCCGCAGGTGGCCTGCGCGGAGTGCAGGCCCTGGTGTTCGAGCTGCCGGGCGATCGCATCCAGCTTTCGATGAACCTGTTCCGCGTCGACCAGTCGCCGCCTGCGGTGTTGATCGACGAGCTTCGCAGGCGGGGGGTGCAGGTCGGGGAACAGCAGGTGGTCGGCCTGTGCCCGGCGGTGGCCGCGAACGACGCCGCCTCCGGGCGCATCCTGGAGGGCCGCATCGGGGCGGCGGTTGCCAGAGAAGGCGCTCGGCGCGCGCGAAATGCAGGTGGCGATGAGCTCACCGCACTCGGCCGCCGGCTCGCGCAGGAGGGGGACGGCCTGGGCGCGTTGGTTTCGTCGCAGGAGGAGATCCTTGCCGGCGCCGAACGGTGCGCGGCGCTTCCGCCCGTGCTGCAGGCGGCAGGGCTGCTCGACGCTGAGCTGGAGACCATGGCTCTGCTGGCAGGGCGCGGCCTACGTGCCGCGCTTGACGATTCGGTTCGAGCCAACTACGCGGCTCGGCTCAGAGAGCTGGACCGGCGCCTGGACTAGCCCTCGGGCGAGCTCGTGTCCATGGTCACGGTGCAGGCGCCGCCGCTGATGCGGACAGAAAACATGTCGCCGGCCTGGATCCCCGCGCTGAGCGATCCCACCGCACGCTGCTGATGACCGTCGAAGTCGAGGCTGACCGCACCGCCTGAAACTTCGACCGTGGCCGCGGTGCCACCGGGTCTGTGCATGTCCACCGTCAGCGCCCCGCCGTTGATCGTGACAGGCACGTCGCCGGAGGGAGGGCCGAACGAGATGTCCTCGCGGCTCGCACCGGTGTCGTCTTCCAGCGACGTCAGCTGCACGTGCTTGAAGTCGTAGGTGTCATCGGCGGCCCCGCTGTGGACCGTGATCTTCCACCGCACGTTCGAGCTGAGCTTGAGATCGAGGGCGAAATGCTGCGGCCCAAACAGGTGAAAGGAGCTGTTTTGCGAGATCTCGACGTCGCCAGTCGAGCGATCGACGCTCACATCGGGCGACGGGCCCGAATACACGATGTGGGAACGAAACAGGTCTCCGCCGAGGTCTGCGCCGCTGATCTTCAGCGTCGCGCTCCCGACCGAGATGTCCACTGACCCGCGGTCGAGGTTTCCCGCCGGCGCAGATCGGTCCATCGTCTGCGTTCCTGTGGGCACGGCGGGGCCTGCCGCAACGTACGCGATCGACCCGCCAACCGCCACAACGAGGATGAGCACGGCCGCGACCGCGGTCGCCTGCGTGGACATGTGTATTCGGGTGACGAAAAGCTCGAGTCCGATGACGATGAGCAGGAGAGGCCACAGGTCGCCGAGGCGATACAACCGATCGGCGGAGATGATGTTGGTGTTGACGAGCAACGCCACCGCGCCGATGAGGATCAGCAGGGCCGGCCACAGGAGCCCCCGATACCGGTAGCCCGGGGTCTGCGCGCTCAATGCGGGCCTACTGACGCTGGCGCCGGATGATCAACCAGGCGCCGAGCAGGATGAGCAGCACCGGCCAGATGATGTCGAAGCGCAGCCAGTCGAGCAGACCGAGGTTGCTGAGCAGAAAGTAGACGCCGATCACGACCAGGACGGTCGGCCAGAAATACTCTTTTCGCCACCTCATCTGTGGCCCGATTCTAGACCGGCTCGACCACCGCGAAGAGTTCGGGCTGCTCCTTGCGCGCGGCCTCGATGAGATCCGCGCCGGCCACTGTCACCTGCACGCCCGACCCGTTGGAGAGATAGCGCGAAGTTACGCGGCGCAGGTCGTCCGGGGTCACTCGGAGCAGGCGCTGCTTGAATCGCTCGCGCTCCTGCAGCGTGAAGCCAGTGAGCCTGTTCACTGCTTCGCGCCGGCCCTTGATGTCCGGTGACTCCAGCGGGTCGACGTCCCCACACGCGCCGAGGATTGCTTCCTTGAGCGGCTCGGCTTCGATCGGTGTTTCCAGGACCCACCGCACTGCCTGGTCGTACACGGAGTAGGTTCTGATGATGTTCGGGTCGCGATACGAGCCGAGCATGAACAGGCCCGCGCCCGTGCTGGCCTGAGCGTAGCCACCGTACGCACCGCCCTTCTCGCGCAGCTCCTTGTGCAGGAACGTGTCTCTCAGGTAGTTGGCGAGCACGAGCAGCACCGGAGCGTCCGCATTTGTGTAGCGGACGGTCTTGAAGGTGCGCACATTGAAGGCCACAGGCACGGGAGCGATTCGAGCTTCCGCCACCTGGTCCTGGGCTGCCGGGTGATCGCTTCGCGGCTCGTTTTTTGCGGCCGGCAGCGAATCAATCAGCAAAGCGAGTTGTTCGCTCACCACCGGCACTGTGGACTCCTCGCAGGTGACGACGATCTGGATCGCCTCAGCCCTGAAGAGCGCCGTTCGGACCGCCTGCAGCTTGTCGATCACCGGTCCAAGCTGCTGCTCCTCGAGCCTGGCCAGCTCACGCATCGCATGGAGCATTCGGATCCCCTGAAGGCGCTCGTTGAGCGCGCCTTCGGAGGTGAGTTTGGACTGCGCGAGCAGGATGGCGAACTGGAAACCAAGGTTCGCCAGCGAGCTCTCGAGGCGGGTCGCGGTCTCCGCGATGATCTCCTTGAGCCGGCCTGCATCGATCTCGAGTCGGGACGTAAGGTCGCCGAGGATCTCGACGAAAGGCGTGATGTTGCGGTCGAGAGCCTTGCCCGAAATGACGAACGACTGAACGAAATCCTCGGCCGCGGCGAGCGACTGCACCTGCGCGGCCGCGCCGACACCGCCGGTGTAAGCGGCGATGCGCTGGGCGATCTCCACGTAGTCCTGACCGGCGGCGCCAGATTGCGTCAGCGCCCGGCCGAACAGCGGCAGCAGGTCCAGCTGCTCGGGGGTGAGCACTGAGAAGTCAGATCGGATGTCGAGGTAAGTGACTCCGTTGGTCGGAAGGACATAGAAGTCGACGGCCGCACCGCCGATCGACGTCGACCTCGGCGCCAGCGGCTCGAACTTCATCGGGATGTCCGTCAGCTCTAGTGTTGGCAGCACCGACAGGTCTTGTTTGGCGTCCTGCGCACCCTTGAGCCTGACTGCGTCCCCGATGATCCTGTTGCGATCCGGCTCGGTGAGCGTCGCTTCGATCGTCGCCAGGCGCTCCAGCTCCTTCTTCCGCGTTCGCTCTTCGAGGCCGGTATCCGGCACGACCGTGATCAGCGCCCGGTGTGCGTTGTCCAGCAGCTCCGAGCGAATCAGTTCCTCGAACCAGCCGCCGCCGCTTCGCTCCCGCTGGAGCCTCTCCAGGTCGGCGTCGAAGTTCATGGCGGCGTACGGGTCACCGCCGTAGTGGTAGGCGGGCATGCAGCTGAACATCACTTTCAATGCGTAGGGGAATCCGACGTTCGATCGCTCGCGCTTCTCGAATTCGAGGCGATGGATGACCGCGTCGACCTGCGCCGGATCCAGGCCGTCCTTGGTGAGCCGGGCCAGCGTTTCGAGGACGACATCCTGGACCTTGTTCGCGTCTTCGACTTTGATGTCCTTGAGGCCCGCGCCGAACACGCTTTCCTTGGAGTCGTCTTGCAGGCCGGTGCCGTCGGCCATGGCGGTACCGAGCTTCGAGTCGATGAGCGCCTTGCGTAGAGGCGATCCCGAGTTGCCCAGGAGGCCTTCCGTCAGCACCTTCATCGAGAGGAGGCGGAACGAGTCCGAGCTTGGGACTGTGACCCATGCCGTGAGCGCTTGCGAGCGTCGCGAGTTGTCCTCGCCCGCAGTCGCGGGATAGGGTTCGGTGAAGGCGATGGGGAGCGTAAATCGCTTGACGAAGGGAATCGATGAGTCGACGTTGATGCGCTGGAAGCGCGAAAGGACATTGCGTTCGATGACTTCAAGCGTCGCCTCCAGCGGGCGGTCGCCGTACGTGTAGAAGTACGCGTTGCTCGGGTGGTAGTGCGTGGCGTGGAACTCGCGAAGTTTCTGCCACGTAAGGTCGGGGATGTGCTCGGGGTCACCGCCGGAGATGTGCTCGTACGTGAGACCCGGGAACAGCGCCTTGCCCAACGCGCGCTGCATCGCTGCGGACGGCGAGGCGAGCGCGCCCTTCATCTCGTTGAACACGACGCCCTTGTAGCGGAGACCGCTGCGAGGGTCGTCCGGGACCTCGTACTCGAATCGAATGCCCTCCTGCATGAAGGCGTCCTGCTCGAGCCGCGGATAGAAGGTCGCGTCGAGGTAGACGTCCAGAAGGTTTGAGAAGTCCTTGGCGTTGCGAGTGCTGAAGGGGTAGGCCGTCCAATCGGCGCTTGTGAACGCGTTCATGAAGGTCGCGAGCGAGCGCCGCGTCATGCTGAAAAACGGGTCGTGCACGGGAAATCGCTGCGATCCGGCCAGGACGACGTGCTCGAGGATATGCGCGACCCCGCTGGAGTCCTGGGGCGCCGTGGAAAAGATGACCGTGAAGCCGTTGTTGTCGTCAGCGCACTCGATGTGGATGTGGCGCGCGCCCGTTCGCTCATGCTCGAGCTGGATGAAATAGCCTTCGAGACGATCCAGCGGCTCGCGCCTGAGAACCGTGTAGCCGCCGATCGTGCCGACACCTGGCTTCGTGGCTTCGGACATCAATCGAGCAGTCTAGAGAGGTGATCGCGCCGGCTCGGGTCTACGATGGGAGCCGATGCTGTTCTCCGAGGCCGAGCAGGAGTTTCTGCGTGGACAGCGCCTCGCGCGGGTTGCCACAGTCGGACCAACCGGCTGGCCGCATGTGGTGCCCGTAATGTTCAAGCTGACAGACGAGGGCGCATTCGAGTTCGACGCGGACGGTGTGAAGCTGCGCAACCTAACTGCTGAGCCACGTGCCGCGCTGGTCGTCGACGTGTCGCCGAAGCGTGGCGTCGCCGTGCAGGGCCGCACCGAAGTCATCGGGCATGAACGCGCACGTTTGACTCCCGAGCGGAAATTTTCCTGGGGTCTGTGAGCCGGCGCACGACGCTGGTCGCGCTCGTCCTTCTGGTCCAGATCTCGGCCGCCTGCGGCTCGAGCTCCGTTGCGGCGGTGCGAACTCCTTCGCCTTCCGCGGCATCGCCGTCGGCGTCTCCATCCCCTGTCGGCAAGGTCTCGGATTGGGTCGAGTACCACGGCACGGCTGATCGCTCGGGCCAGGGTCCGAGCACCCCTGCGCTGTCGAACCCGCGACAGGCCTGGAGCGTGCCCGTCGACGCAACCGTGTACGCCTCGCCTCTGATCTTCAACGGCCGCGTGATCGTGGCCACTGAGAACAACAGCCTCTATTCGATCAACCTCGACAGAGGCACCGTCTTCTGGAGCGTTCACCTGGGCGCACCGGTGAGCGGGTACGCGCTGCCTTGCGGCAACATCGAGCCGATCACGGGCATCACGGGCACGCCGGTGATCGATCCGCAATCGGGTCGCATCTATGTGGTCGCCTTTCTGGCCGGGTTCGTCCACAAGCTGTTCACGCTCGATGCAATCGACGGCTCGGTGCTGAGCCAACAGGTCATCGACCCGCCCGGCTCGATTCCAGCTGTCGAGCAGGAGCGAGGTGCACTTTCGCTGAGCTCGGGCTACGTGTATGTGCCGCTCGGCGGCCTGTACGGCGACTGTGGTCGGTATCACGGTTACGTCGTCGGCGTGCCGCTGGCGAGCGGCGCTTCGATCATCTATCGCACGCCGAGCGCCCGAGAGTCGGGGATCTGGAGCGCGATGGGTCCAACCGTCGCTGACTCGGGCTCGATTTACGTGACGACCGGCAACGGCTCAGAGACGTCGTCATTTGCCTACAGCAACTCAGTCCTCCAGTTGTCGCCGGACCTCAAGGTGCAGGCGTACTTCGCTCCGACAAACTGGGCCTCGCTTGACGCCACCGACACCGACCTCGGGTCGGTCGGCGCGACCCTGATGCCCTACATCGGGCGCCTGGTCGCGATCGGCAAAGAGGGCGTGGTCTATCTGCTCGACGCGTCGCGGCCGGGTGGGATCGGCGGGCAGATCGCGGCTCGGCGCGTATGCTCGGGCGCTTGGGGCGGCACGGCGTGGCTGGGCTCGACGATCTTCCTTCCATGCGCCGACGCACTGGTCGCGATCTCGGTGACACAGAGCTCGTTGGCGGTGGCATGGCGTTTCGGTCAGGCTCGGCTGGCCTCCGCGATCGTCGCCGCCGGCGCGGTGTGGGCAATCGATGTCAACACGACGACCCTCTTCGCCTTGAACCCAGCTTCAGGCGCGGTGCTGTACCAGCTGCGGCTCAACGGCGGGCAGCACTTCAGCACGCCGGCGGCGACGGAGGGCTACGTCGTCGCGCCTGCCGGCAACAAGATCGTCGCGGTGGCCACCGCCTGAATCGCACGCCCGGCTGAGGCAACCCCTTGCGGGCCCTCCCTCTCCCGCTGAATTCCCTCCCCCGATCCAGCTCGCCTGGGGCAACGGTATTCAAATTCAAGCGCTGGTGACAACCCAGGTTGTTAAGACGCGACCCTTTAGCCCTGAATCGTGCGCAGGAGGTTCGCCATCTCGATGGCGGCGAGCGCCGCCTCCGCGCCCTTGTTGTTCTTGGGGCCTGATCGCCCCTGCGCTTGATCGCGATCCTCGGTCGTCAGGACTCCGAACGCGATCGGGACGCCCGTGTCGAGCATGACCTGCATCAGGCCGGCCGATGACTGGTTGGCAACGACCTCGAAGTGATACGTCTCGCCCCTGATCACGCAACCCAGGCAAACGATGGCGTCATGACCTCCCTTCTCGGCCAGCGCCAGCGCCGTCACGGGTAACTCCAGCGCCCCCGGCACCCAGAACACATCTGGGTCCTCGACGCCGTGCTCCTCTAGCGCGGACAGGGCGCCGCGCAGCAAACGCTTCGAGACGTCCTCGTTGTATCGCGACACGACCACCGCGATGGAAAGGTCCGCCCCCTGCAGGTCAGGCGTCGATCCCTTCTCGCCCACCTCACGCGCTCCTAGAGCAGATGCCCGAGCTTGTCCTTCTTCGTGCGCAGGTATCGCTCGTTGTGGGGATTCGAAGGCACGCGGATCGGGACCCGCTCGACCACCTCGAGTCCGAATCCTTCGAGCCCGTAGATCTTCTTCGGGTTGTTGGTGAGGAGCCTGATCTTCCTGACGCCCAGGTCGTACAGGATCTGGCTGCCGATGCCGTAATCGCGCTTGTCCGGCGGGTGGCCCAGCGCCTCGTTGGCCTCGACCGTGTCCATGCCGAGGTCTTGCAGGTTGTAGGCGTGCAGCTTGTCGAGAAGGCCGATGCCGCGCCCCTCCTGGTGACGGATGTACAGGACCACGCCGGTGCCCTCCTCCGCGATCGCGTCCATGGCGGCGTGAAGCTGTGCACCGCAGTCGCAACGGAGGCTGCCGAAAATGTCGCCGGTCAGGCACTCGGAGTGCGCCCGGAGAAGGACCGGCTTTTCTGGATCGATCTCTCCGAGGACAAGCGCCAGATGGTTCTCGTGGCGAAGCACGTCTTCGTAGGCGTAGAGCTTCCACGACTGAGGGTTTGAGCCACCAATTGGAATCGTCGCTTCCACCCGCCTCGTCACCAGCTTCTCGTTACGCCGCCGGAAAGCGATGAGCTGCTCGACCGTGATGATCTTGAGGTCGTGCTCGGACGCGAATCGCTCGAGGTCCGGCATCCGAGCCATCGTGCCGTCGGTCTTCATGACCTCCGTGATCACGCCGGCGGGGAACAACCCGGCCAGGATCGCGAGATCCACGGCAGCTTCGGTTTGACCGGCCCGGGTCAACACTCCGCCTTCGGCCGCGCGCAGCGGAAACGTGTGACCCGGCATCGAGAAATCAGACGCTCGCGCCCCCGGATCAAGCACCTTCCGGACCGTGGCGGCGCGGTCGTACGCCGACGCGCCGGTGGTCGTGAGGTCTTTGGCGTCGATGCTGACGCTGAACGCGGTTCCGAGCCGACTTGTGTTCCGATTCACCATCGGCGCTATGCCGAGCTCGTCCAGACGCCGGGCCAGCACCGGCATGCAGACAAGTCCCGACCCATGGCGGCTCATGAAGCTGATGTGCTCAGGCGTGACAAGCTCGGCAGCCACCACGAGGTCGCCCTCGTTCTCACGGTCCTCGTCGTCGACGACGATCACGAACTTGCCGGCGGCAAAGTCCGAGATCGCTTCGGGAACTGTGGCGAGCCCCATCGCTACCTGATATTACTGGCGCAGGTTGCGGGCCACGTAGCGCGCGACAATGTCCGCCTCGAGGTTGACCACACTGCCGGCGCGATAGCCCCCCGCAGTTGTGACCGCAAGCGTGTGCGGGATGAAAGCCACTTTGAAGGTGCCGGGAGGCTTGTCTACAGCCGCCACGGTGAGGCTGACGCCGTCCACCGCGATCGAACCCTTTAGCGCCACGAATCGAGCGATCGAGGAAGGCAGCTCGAATGTGACCTCCTTGCCGGAGGCGGCGGTCGCCACCGACTTGACCACCGCGGTGGTGTCCACATGACCCTGGACCAGGTGGCCGTCGAGCAGTGAGCTGGCGCTGACCGGCAGCTCGAGGTTGACCTCCGTGCCCACTTTCAGCGCTCCGAGGTTCGTCCTGCGAAGCGACTCGGGCACGACGTCCGCGTAGAAGACAGGGCCTCTTTTCTTCACCACGGTAAGGCAGCAGCCGTTGACGGCCACGCTGCCGCCGACCTTGAGGTGCCGAGCGATACCCGCATGGTCGATGCCAATGCGGTTCCGGTCCATCGTGGCGACCTTCGAGGTCGCGCTAATAATTCCCGTGAACATCCAGGTATCCGCTAATCAACACGTCATCTTCGAGCATGACCACCTCGACTTCCCCCAGCTGCCGCGCGAACGCTAGCGAAGCCACGCCTTCGCCACCGAAGGGTCCAGGCGCCTTCCGTCCACCGACGAGCTTGGGCGCGATGTACGCGTAAAGCTTGTTGATCAATTCCCGATCGAGGAATGATGCCAGCGTCTCCGACCCGCCTTCGACCAGTAGGCTGATCACGCCTCGCCGGCCAAGCTCAGTGAGCAGTGCCCCGATCGAGACACGGCCGTCTTCAGCCGGAAGCTTGAGGACTTCGGCGCCATCGATCGACCCATCGACGGTCGCCGCAATGAGCGTTCCGTCGCCAAGCACACGTGCGCTGCGAGGTGTTCGCAGGTGCGAGTCGAGCACTACCCGAATCGGCTGCCGGGCATCCGCACCGACCTCCCGCGTTGTGAGCTGGGGGTCGTCATGGACGACGGTGTTGACGCCGACCAGGATCGCGTCGTGCATATGGCGTAGGCGATGCGCGTGAAGGCGGGCGGCCTCGCCCGTGATCCAACGAGACTCCCCCGTGGCAGTTGCGATCTTGCCGTCAAGCGTCATCGCGTACTTCGCGGACACAAATGGCTGCCCGGTGCGGCGATGCCAGAGGTAGAACTCATTCAGGCGGTTGGCTTCGGGCGCGAGGACGCCGGTGGCAACTTCGATGCCGGCTGCATGCAGCCGAGCGAGACCCGAGCCTTGGACACGCGTGTCGGGATCTATCGCCCAACCCACCACTGCGCGCGCGACGCCTGCCGCCACGATGGCGTCGGCGCACGACGGCGACCGATGCGCATGGGTGCAGGGCTCGAGATTCGTGTAGATGGTCCCACCCCGCGCGCGGACGCCGGCGGCTGCGAGCGCCTCCTGCTCGGCGTGCGGCTCGCCCTTGCGCCGGTGAAATCCCTCGCCGGCCAGCTCGCCGTCGGCGTCCAGCACAACTGCCCCGACCATGGGATTGGGACTGGTGCGATAGTCGGCCGTGCGCGCGAGCTCGATGGCGCGCGTCATCCAACGCTCGTCGTCATCCATCGCGCGTAAGTATCAACAACCGAATCAGGTCTATGAGAATCTCCAGTTTGCTTTCGGCAACGCTGGATCCATCTGTACTCCTCAGCAAGTGAAGAGTGAGTTATAGGTGAACAAGCCCTCGGGCTATTAGTACCGCTCAGCTCAAAAGATTGCTCTTCTTACACCTGCGGCCTATCAACCTGGTTGTCTACCAGGGCCCTTACCCGGTTAACCCGGTGGGAGACCTTATCTCGGAGCTAGCTTCGCACTTAGATGCTTTCAGCGCTTATCTAAACCGGCCATGGCTACCCGGCGCTGCCACTGGCGTGACAACCGGTACACTAGCGGGCCGTTCAACCCGGTCCTCTCGTACTAGGGTCAAACCTCCTCAAGTCTCCTACGCCCACGGCGGATAGGGACCGAACTGTCTCACGACGTTCTAAACCCAGCTCGCGTACCGCTTTAATGGGCGAACAGCCCAACCCTTGGGACCGACTCCAGCCCCAGGATGCGACGAGCCGACATCGAGGTGCCAAACCGGGCCGTCGATGTGAACTCTTGGGCCCGATAAGCCTGTTATCCCCGGGGTAACTTTTATCCGTTGAGCGACGGCCATTCCACACCGGGCCGTCGGATCACTATGCCCGACTTTCGTCCCTGCTCGACT
>DASYXY010000046.1:0-19166 GCA_035934385.1 Candidatus Dormiibacterota bacterium | reverse complement strand
CGAAGACCCAGACGTGGCCGAGGTCATTGGCATCGACATCAGGGAGCCCCGCTATGACCTCGGGCGGGCCGACTACCTGAAGCTCGACATCCGCCATTCGCTCATCGGCAAGCTGGTCAGGTCTGTAGGCATCGACACCGTCGTGCACACGCTTACTCGGATCGATTCGTTCGACATGGACCCAGGCCGCGCGCACGAGATGAACGTCATCGGCACGCTGAACCTTCTCGCCGGGTGCGCGGGCGCCGACAGCCCAGTACGGCGTTTCGTGTTGAAGTCGTCGGGCCACGTCTACGGATCTAGGGTCGACATTCCGGGCAACATCCGCGAGGATCACCGCCTGGATTCGAACTCGAATCACCAGTTCGTCCGCGATATCGTCGAGGTCGAGTCCTACGTCAGCGACTTTGCGACGCGCAATCCCAGCATCGCGATTCTCGTGCTGCGGTTCTGCAACAGCCTGAACCCCAACGAGCCGCAGCCCCTGGCCCGGTATCTGGATTTGGAGCTTGTGCCGACCGTCGCCGGCTTCGACCCCGACCTCCAACTCATCCATCGCGACGACTGCGTTGAGGCGATGACACTGGCAACGAAGCGCGGTCCGGCCGGCGCGTACAACATCGCGCCTGCCGGCGCCGAGCCGCTGTCAAAGCTTCTCGACGGAGCGGGTAAGCTTCACGCCCCGCTCATCCCGCCGATCGGGATCGAGCTGGCGGCCTTCGCGATGCGGCGGAGCGGGCTCGCGTTCCTGTCGCCGCAGCTGCTGGACCTCCTGCGCTGGGGTCGCTCGCTAGCCACCGCCAAGGCGGCACGACAGCTTGGATTCCGCGCCGTTCGCGACACGCGCACCGCGTTCGACGACTACATCCAGCAGCGCCGGGTCCTGCGTTTTCAGCCAGATCGGCACACCTACCAGTACGAGAAGGAGCTCGAGGACTTCATTCACAGCCGCCAGCCGGAGCGCGCCAATGGGGACTCGAGCAACGGAGAACCGGCTGAGGTCGAGGTTAGGGCTCCCCGCCGCCCCCATCGATCACGATCACTTCCCCATTGACGTAGCTGGCCGCGTCCGAAACCAGGAACACCACTGCGCCCGCGATCTCGTCAGGTGAGCCGATCCGGCCCATCGGGTTGGACTCGACGACGCGCTTGAGGAGCTCTTCGTTGCCCCACAGCGCCTCGGCGAAACGGGTCTTGATCAAGCCGGGAGCGATGGCATTGACCCGAACCTTGCCGCCGATCTCTTTGGCGAGCTGGCGCGTGAGCATGATCACGCCGGCCTTGGTGACGTTGTAGGCGCCGAGCCCGAATCCCGGGCGCAGCCCACCGATCGAGGCGATATTGACGATGGCGCCGCCCTTCGCCTCCATCGACGCGTCGTAGACGAGTTTCGTCAGGAAGAAGACGCCACGCAGGTTGACCTCGAAGGTCTTGTCCCACGCGGGCATGTCCATGTTCATCATCGGTCCGAAGTAAGGATTGGTCGCGGCGTTGTTGACCAGGATGTCGATGCGACCGTGGCGCTCCATGACCGTGGTGACCAGGCGCTCGAGGTCCTCCTGCCGCCCCGTATGAGCGGCGATCGCTTCGGCTGTGCCCGGGAAGCGCTCGTTGATGCGGGCCGCCTCCACGTCGAGTCCTTCCTGTTTGCGGCTCGACAGCACGACCTTCGCGCCGCTCTCGGCCAGCGCCTCGGCGATCGCGCTGCCAATGCCGCGGCTGGCCCCGGTCACGAGTGCGATCCTCCCGGACAGGTCGAACCGGGAACTCGCGGTCACGGCTGTTAGGATATGCCGACTCCAGAAAGTGGCTCTCTCGGGGAAAGTAGCCGACGACATCCTGGAGCGGATCTTCCAGCCGACCACCAAACCGAGCGCGCGCGACCAGGCGGAGGAAACGCTCAGACATCCGAAACGGCTCGTCTATGTGGCGATGTCGAACAAGGTCTTCTACTGGCGCGCTCACATCCAGAAGTTCGTGCTCGACTCGGGGTTGGTCCCAGTCAGCCCCTTCATGCTTTTCGACTACTACCTCATGCACACGGTCGGCAAAGACGTCGTGCGCGAGGCGATGAACAACCTGCTCGCGAAGTGTGATGAGGTCTGGGTGTTCGGGCGGCTGTCGCTAGGCGTGAAGGTCCAGGTCGGCATCGCCAAGAGGATGAGCAAGCCGATCCGCTACTTCGACATCTCCGACCTGCCGGTGACCGTCATGCCGATCACCGAAGAGACGGCTCAGGAGGAGCTGAAGGACTAGCCGCGAACGCCGGCGACGATCCTGCGGTACCACCGTTCGGGGTCCGCCAGCTCGTCCAGGTTGGGCATCGACTCGGCGCTCAACCAGGCGCGATTCAAGGCCTCCATGCCGTGCGCGTCGTAGATCGCCTTCGCGAACGCCTCGCCTCGCTGGTACTGCTGCAGCTTCAGGTCCAGGCCCGTGAGGCGCCAGATGAGGATCTCGACCACGCTCCGGCGGCGGCCGCGTGCGCGATACGCGTCCTCGAGGCGGTCGAACGAGGCGAGCCTCTTGCTTCCCAGCTCGTTCATGACGAGGTTGCTGTAGCCCTCGACAAACGACATTGTGCCCTGCATGTGGCGCATGACCCGCCACTGCGCCGGCACGACGCCGGCGAAGGCGGCGACACGGGCCGCCGCCGGGCCGTCTTTCGTTACCGACTCGAGCAACACCCGCATCGAGCTCTCCATGTAGTTCTTCAACCACGGGTGGGAGGCGAACTGCCACGCGTGCGTCATCTCGTGGAGGATCAGCCAGCGCCGCAGGTCCTCACCTGGCAGCTCGGCCTTGCGGCCCCACTCCTCGACATTGGTCTCGACGAGGTACAGGCCGTCCGGGCTCAGCGGCTCGGTGCCGAGCAGCTGCGGGTCGTACTGGCCTAGCACGCGCCTGCCGAGAAACGCCAGTAGAAAAGCCACGTAGTGGTTCAGCCCCGCCCGGCCGGCATCCACCACCAGCGAGTTGGGCAGCCGGCCCTTCTCCAGGATCGGATCAACAACCCGGCGCAGGATGCCGAGGTTCAGGTCGAGCCATCCTGCCCGATCGAGAGGTGAGAACTCCGGCATCGCTGCGCCCTTCGGCAGCGGGCCGACGAACTCGAGCAGCGGGCCCTGCAGCTGCGCGGCCATCAGGCGGTACTGGCGCTGGGCCGACGCCAGGTCGGCCGCAGGCGCAGACGCAGAGGCCAGCCACGTGCGCGCGCGCCGGCGTATGTCTTCCCAGTCGAGCAGCAGGCCGCTGCCTCCGCGCGGCCGCACGGCTTCGGCCACGGCCACGGTCGCAAGACCCGCAAGCAGCCCGAACACGGCGGCGGAGCGGAGGGATCTTCTGTGCACCTTCACAGACTCAGCCTACCGGCGTCACCGCGCAGGCGAAATCACACGATTACGTTGACCAGAGCTCCAGCGGCGACGGTCCGCCATCGAGCAGGACACTGAAATTCTGCGTGGCCGCCGGCAGCTCGGTTTCGGACCCGGTAGCCAGATTCCACACGAACCATGCACCCGGGACGAAAGGCGGACCCATCTGGGTGTCCGGCACCATGTGAGCCTCGAGCATCGTCGTCGCCGAGAGCAGGACTGCGTAGCCGCGCGGTCCATCGATCGGTGTGACGGTGGAGGTCGTTAGGTTGCGCACCTCGATGCTGGGAGCGGTGACGACCCCGACCGGATACGCGATCACGGAATCGTCCGGCGCGACTGACGGCCACGACCAGCTCAGACCGGCGGCCATCATGGAGACGTTCCCCGATGGATCCCAGACGTGCACCCCGGAGCTGTCGCGATAGAAGACACGGTCGCCCGTGTGGGACCAGGCTGCCATGGTGATGGATGACCCACCCTTGTTACCGCTGATCTGCAGCGCCGCCGGCGGCACCCACACCAGAGATCCGTCCGCCGTGGAGCGCACCTGCATCATGGCAAGGTCGGGCGACGCTGGTGCGGGGCCCGCCACCCAGGTGTCTACCATCAGCACGTACTTGCCGTCGGGTGAGAACTGGACGAGCAGCTGGTCATCCAGGGAGCCGTCCCGTCCTAATAACGGGATCAGTGGAGTCAAGGCGCGGGCGGGCGAGTCGCCGACCTTGAGCCAGAGGCGATTTGTGTTTCCCGGCTCGTTCGTGTAGGCGAGATAGGCAAGGCTTGTGCCATCGGGGCTGAACCCCATCGCCACAGCGTCGCCTGGGAACGTCACGACGTTGACGGGCTGCGCGCCCGTCGCGAGCTTCAGGCGCTGGACCGTGGTCTGGCCGTCGATCGGGTCGTTGCCAGAGCTGTTTGTGGTGAGAGAGACCTCGTTCGCTGAGATGAACGTCCGCGGGAACGCGTTGTTGAGCGTGCAGACGACCGTAGGGTGGAGCGGATCGGACAAGCTCTCGACCACGGTCGCGGTGTCTCCTTTTGCGGCCAGGACCAGAGGCGGCGAAGCGCCAGCGCCGGACGCAGGGCAGGCGACCGACACCGGGGCGGGGGAGGCGGCGGGGGTAGGGCTGGGGCTAGGTGAGGCGTCCGGGCTGAGGCTGCTCGGTGTGGGAGTGATTAGCGATGGCGTTTGGGCGGCCGGTGAGCTCGTGGCAGAAGGCGACGATGCGCGCGTCGCGACGGCGGCCGGGCTCGAGCCCGAGCATGCCGCCACGACAGCGAGCATCGGGATCGTCGCCGCAGCCCGAATCCACCTCACGCCACGATGAACGTGCGGTGCACCTTTGGGTTACTACCAGCCGAACGTCAGTAGATATAGGGCCAGCTCCGGTTGCGCTTGAACACCACCTTGCAGGCGTCGCAGCGGAAGACGATCTGGAGGTGGCGGCGGCCGATGGCGGCGGCGTCCCGACCGCAAACCGGACAGGAAGCGGTCTCGTCCATGAACGGGGCGGGCAGGGGATCGACCTTGATCTCGAGGCGGCGGCGTTTCTTCGACATCTCCTAAACCTTTGTTTAACGCAGGGGTTGTGGAAAACCCTGCGCATGGGGTTGCTGGGGCGGGTTCTCAAACGTCAAGCAGGCTTACATCCAGGTTTCTCAATCCCTCCGGTGGTTCGATTCCAGCGTCCTGAAGGCGCTTCAGCAGAGCGAGGATGTAGCGAACTCCAGCCAGGTTCACGCCGTGCTTGCGCGTGAGCGTCTGGATCGCCTGGAGCTTCAGCACATCCCGGCGCGAATACCGCCGCCGGTTGGTGACCGTCCTTTTGGGACGGATCATGTCCAGGTGCTCGTACATCATCAGCGTCCTCGGATGCGTCTCGAGGATCTCCGAGGCCACACTGAGCGTGAAGATCGGCTTGTCGAGGTCAATACCGGCATCACGCCCGGCTGGGCCGCCGGCGGTTGCGGCCGAATCCCTGGGTTTGAGCTTCACTTATTTTTCGTTAGTTCGGCGCGGATTATAGCCTTTGCACTGGTTTTTGCATCACTTTGGGTGACAGGCCCGGTTCCACTTTCTGTGCGTACCCGCCATCTACCATATGGGCACCCTTGGCTGAGACCCCGGCGCTCGAACAGGCCCTCCTAGCCGTCGACGGCCACGTGGCCACGATCACACTGAACCGGCCAGAGCAGCGCAACCCCCTCTCCGGCCAGATGCTGCGCGACCTGGCCACTGCGTTCCTGTGGTGCCGTAATGAGCCGGAGGTCCGCGTCGTCGTGCTCACCGGCGCCGGCCGTGTGTTCTGCGCCGGAGCCGACCTGTCCAGCTTCGACGGCAAGATGACCACGCTGGAGCGTTATCGGAGTCGCGACCTTTACGTGGAGCTGTTCATCCTGATGGCGGAGCTTGGCAAGCCCATCGTCGGCCGCATCAACGGCCACGCGCTTGCCGGCGGATTCGGACTTGCGTGCTCGTGCGATCTCCTGGTCGCTGTCGACACCGCCTCCTTCGGCCTGCCCGAGATCAATGTTGGGATCTGGCCGATGATGATTCAGGCCATCCTGACCCGGAACGTCCCGCGCAAAGTGCTGCTGGAGATGGAGATGCTGGGTGAGCGCTGGACCGCGACGCAGCTCCAGGCGGTCGGAGTCATCAACCGCGTGGTGGCGCACGACCTGCTCGACTCCACCGTCGCCGACATCGCCGGAGCGCTCGCCAAGAAGTCACCTGTCGCGCTGCGCCTCGGCCGCGATTCGTTTTATCGCCAGGAGGACATGGACTTTCGCGCGGCCCTGCACTACCTGCACGGGCAGTTCCTGCTCGTGTCGCAGAGCGAGGATTCGAAGGAGGGAATCAAGGCCTTCTTCGAGAAACGCGAGCCAGACTTCAAGGGCAAATGACCGAGCGGTCGCGCCAGCTCCGGGGGAAGGCGCTGAAAGGGGGCACGCGCTATCTGCCCAAGCTCCGCGAGCAGCACAAGCTGACGGCGCGCGAGCGGCTTGATCTGTTGCTCGACAAGGACTCGTTCCTCGAGGACGGGCTGCTGGCCAACGTTCTCGCGGACGAGCTCCCGGCAGACGGTGTCGTCACCGGACTCGGCTCGGTTGAGGGTCGCCAGGTCGCGGTCATGGCCAACGATCCCACCGTGAAAGCGGGCAGCTGGGGCGCGCGGACAGTCGAGAAGATCGTTCGCATCCAGGAGACGGCGGGCCGTCTGCGAATCCCACTGTTCTATCTGGTCGACTCCGCGGGCGCGCGCATCACCGACCAGATCGACATGTTCCCGGGCCGGCGCCACGCAGGCCGCATCTTCTACAACGAGGTCCAGCTTTCCGGCGTGGTGCCCCAGATATGCCTGCTGTTCGGGCCCTCGGCAGCGGGCGGCGCGTACATCCCGGCGTTCTGCGACGTGGTGGTGATGGTCGAAGGCAACGCCTCGATGTATCTCGGATCACCGCGCATGGTCGAGGTCGTCGTCGGCGAGAAGGTCGACCTCGAAGAGCTTGGCGGCGCGCGGATGCACTGCACGGTGAGCGGCTGCGGCGACGCACTTGTCGCGGACGACAAGGAGGCCATCGAGTTCGCGCGCGCCTACTTCCGCTACATGCCGCAGCGCGCCGGCGAGAAGCCCGGTGCGTGCACTGGCAAGGATCCGCGTCCCGGTTCGAAGCCGATCGGAGACCTGGTCCCCGAGGCGGCGAACCAGGGCTACGACATGCGCAAGGTAATCGACGCGCTCGTCGACGAGGACAGCTGGCTCGAGATCAAAAAGCTGTTCGCCAAGGAGATCCTCACCGGTTTCGCGCGTCTCGATGGGCAGCCGGTCGGAATTCTCGCCAACCAGCCGATGCAGAAAGGCGGAGTGCTGTTCAACGATTCAGCCGACAAGGCGGCGAGGTTCATCTGGCTGTGCGACGCGTTCGAGATCCCGCTGCTCTTCCTGGCAGACGTGCCCGGATTCATGATCGGCACCGACGTGGAAAGGGCGGGGATCATCCGCCACGGCGCGAAGATGATCACAGCGGTCGCCGAGGCGACGGTGCCCAAGATCTCGGTCATCGTGCGCAAGGCGTACGGAGCCGGGCTCTATGCGATGGCCGGGCCGGCGTTCGAGTCGGACGCAGTGATCGCCCTGCCTTCCGCGCAGATCGCGGTCATGGGGCCTGAGCCTGCGGTCAATGCGGTCTTCTACAACAAGCTCGCGGAGCTGCCTGAGTCGGAGCGCGCGGCCAAACGCAAACAGCTCGAGGACGAATACCGCGAAGACGTGGACCTCTACAAGCTGGCCGCGAACCTCATCGTCGACGACGTGGTCGAGCCGGAGCGGTTGCGGGAGGACCTCATCAAGCGTTTTCGCGCGTACGGATCTCGCGTCTCATTGCGGCCATCGCGCAAGCACGGAGTGCCTCCCGTCTAGAAGATCCGCGAGACGGCCAGGCCGATCGCAAGCGCAACGACTCCCCACGAGAACGCCCGTAACGCCAGTTCGAGAGGGCGGAGAAGAGCTCGCTGATCGAGTTCGATGCTGGTGCCGTCGGTGAGAGTGACGCTGCCGGCGACTGCGCTGCTGCGCCGCCTGAGCAGGCGGGCCGGGGTGCTCAGGCTCCGCTGTCCGTAGGACAGGGCGTACGCCGCCGCGGCGACGGCGACGACGCCAAGGCTCAGGCGGCCCGTCTGCGCGAAGTAGGCGGTCACAACCGGGAATGCGCCCCACGAGAGCGAGAACCACACATCGCCGTGGAGGCGCCCACCGAGGAGCTCGAGGTTGTAAACCACGACGAAGAGCACCCCGAGGGCGATGAACGCAAGGAGCCCCGGACCGACCTGAGTCACACCGGCGATCCCGAGGCCGACTGCGATGACCATCCCGATCACAGCTGACGTGATGAGCACGCTCGACGGCACCGACGTGCGCAGAGGGCGACCGTGCAGCTCATCGAGTGCGTGGGCGGCGATGCCGACGGCGAAGAAGAACGCCACGACCGTGGCCGCCAGCCGCACCAGGTCGAGGTGCGGCGCCAGGCTCGCGCCGATCACCACATAGGAGAGGTGCCACGCGGTGTACGGCGGGTGTAGCAGGGCGAGCACGTCGCGGCGCCAGCCGGTGGAGGGCGGCGCGTAGTAAGCCGGAGCCAACACTTCAGGCACGCTTCGTTCCCCACATCACGACGCCACTTCCCAGGCTCATCGGCCGGGCATGCACGTCCACAATGCCGGCCTCCCGCCACGCCGCGGTGATTCGTTCCAGCGGCCAGTGGGCGTAATGCGCCTCGATGTTCGGACCGAGAAATGTCCCGACGCGCCACCACGCCGCGCCGCCGAGCGCAAAGCCCATCACCGGCAGCGCGAGGCGCGTGTACCCTCGCCATGCGGTCCGCCACACGGCCTGCGGAGGCACGAAGAAGTCGAGGCTTGCCATCACGCCGCCGGGGCGCAGCACGCGCGCCAGCTCTTTCATAGTCGTGGCGGGGTCCGCGACGTAACGCAGCAGGTAGGTGAAGCTCACCGCATCGAATGATTCGTCGGGGTAGCGAAGCGCCTCGGCGCGGCCGGCCTCGAGCGCAACGCGGCCGTCGAGCCCGCGCGCATTCACGCGCTCGCGGCCCCGCCGCAACATCGGCTCGCTGATGTCGACACCGGTGACGGTGGCCTCGCTCCGCGAAGCGATCTCGATCGCCACACCTGCCGTGCCGGTCGCAACGTCGAGAACGCTGCCCGGCCGCGCGGCCGCGATGTGACGGACAAGCTCCAGGCGCCAGCGGCGATTCTGGCCGAAAGAAAGCAGCTCGGCCAGCAGGTCGTAGCGCGCAGGCAGAGGCTGGAAGAGATCGGCTGCAAAAGCGTTCTCTGCGCCGGCCGCTTGCGCTCCCGCCATAGATACAGCGTAGGTCGAGCCGATTGACCTGGGCGACTCCAAACTCGCGCGCTATCGTTGTCTACTCGAGATGGCCACGATCAAGCCATTCGGCGACGGATCGCCCGACGCCGGGCACAAGCCGCCGCCCATCGTCCTCAAAGCGGTCTACGACCAGCGCTTCGACGAGGCCGACCAGGCGCGCAAAGAGGCGATCTGGCGCGAGCTCGGCCGTTACCTGCAGCGCTACATCGCTCCGAGCGCGCGCGTGGTCGACATCGCATGCGACCTCGGCTATTTCATCCGCAACATCCGGGCGGCCGAACGTTGGGCGACGGACATTCGCGACGTCGGTGCGACGCTCCCGCCGGACGTTCGCTTCATTCGCGGAAGCGGTCTCGACCTGGCGGACCTCCTACCGAACGGCGCCTTCGATCTCGCGTTCTTCAGCAACTACCTCGAGCACCTCTCGTCGACCGAAGCCGTGCTCGAGCAGCTGCGGGTGACGTTCGCAATCCTGAAGCCAGGTGGGCGCGTGTTGATCCTTCAGCCCAACATCCGCCTGATCGGCGGCGCTTACTGGGACTTCATCGACCACCAGACGGCGCTGACCGAGAAGAGCCTGGCCGAAGCTGCAACGATGGCCGGCTTCAAGACGAAGCAGGTGATCACGCGCTTCATGCCTTACACGACCAAGAGCATGCTTCCGCAGCACCCGCTGCTGGTGCGCGCTTACCTCAGTTTGCCGCCGGTCTGGTACATCTTCGGCAAGCAGACGCTGTACCTCGGAGAGAAGCCGGCTTAAGTCCCGCCGACGAAACGGCGCGCTTCGCGTGCCACCGCCACCCAGTCGATGTTGGCGCGAAGTGCGATCCATTCGCGCATCACGCGGCCGCGGCCCGCATCCCACGCATCACCTTTGCCCTGCGCCAGGAGCTCGGTCACGCGCTGCTTCGGCAACTTGGCCACGAACCGCCCGCCCGAATCGATGAGCGCGAACAGCTTGCCATCGACCTTGAGACCGCCTGACCCGAAACCCTTGCCGTCGCCGACCGACACACGGCCGTCCTTAGAGAAAGCGCTGATCACCTTCTTGAAGTCAGGGCTGGACACGCTTCAGCACCTCCGTATTCCCTTCGATCTTGAGCCCGCGCCGCGTGGCGTCGGCGAAGGCTAGTTCGTGCAGCAGCAGACCGAGCACCTGCGAGGCGGCACCGGTGAGCCGCAGGTCTGGCTGATCGGCTTTGCCTGGCCGCACCTCGACCTTGCCGCCGCCCACCTCGACCAGCATCGGTTGATCAGCAGTTCGGATCTCGATGGTCTGGGCCGGCGCGTCCGGTGTGTGGTCCTTCAGGTGCGTTGCCAGCGGAATCGCCAGCCAGTGGCTGCGAAACTGGTTCTCGCCGATCGGGCGCTGGACCATGGGGCCGCCCCAGCGACCCAGAGCCTGCAGAACCGGCTCCAGCTGCCTGCCGCGGTCGGTGAGCTTGAAGAGCGTCGTCGCCACGGGTGGGGGCGCCTCCTCCCGTTCGATGACTCCAGCCTCCTCGAGCTCGCGGAGCCTGTCAGCGAGCAAATTGGTCGCGATCCCCGGCAGCCCAAAGCGGAGGTCCGTATAGCGGCTGGGGCCGCGGATGAGCAGCTCGCGCACGATCAGCAGGGACCACCGCTCGCCCACGACATCGAGGGCCTGCGCGATCGCGCAGTACTCGTTATACGACCTCACGGTTGCAGCTTACCCGGCCTGGTTGAAAAACGCAAGTAACTACTTGACTTTCTTGTCTAAGTGCTTTAGAAAGTAGTTCTCGCCGGAAGGTCCACCAGGAGGGATCGGGTCATGTCACGGTCAAGCGCTACGTGGGCGGTGGCGCTCACATCGGTCACATTCTTCATGGGCGCCCTCGATGCGCTCGTGGTCATCACCGCTTTGCCAGCCGTCCACAAGGAGATCGGCGGCAGCCTCTCGGCTCTCGAGTGGACGATCAACGCCTACACCGTCCTCCTGGCGGCGGGCATCATCACCGCAGCCGCCCTCGGCGATCGTCTGGGCCGCCGCCGCGTGTACGTCTTTGGCCTCTACGTGTTCAGCCTCGCGTCTGCGGCCTGCGCGCTGTCGCCGAACATCGCGGTGTTGGTCGCAGCCCGCGCCGTGCAGGGTGTTGGCGCCGCGATCATCTTGCCCCTGAGCCTGACCATCCTCACGAGCTCGTTCCCAGCCGAGCGGCGCGGCGCCATCGTCGGATTGTGGGGCGGAATCGGCGGGCTGGCGGTCGCGCTTGGGCCGCTTGTCGGCGGCGCCGTGACCCAGGGCCTGAGCTGGCACTGGATCTTCTGGGTCAACGTGCCGATCGGCCTGGCGGCCGCCCTGTTGTCCCCGATCCGGCTGCCCGAGAGCCGCGGCGCCCGGACCAGGCTGGACGTGCCCGGACTGTTCCTGCTCACGGCGGGAGCGGTGTCCGTCCTCTGGGGTCTCATCCGCTCCACCGACATCGGTTGGGGATCGACCGAAGTGACCGGAGCGCTGGTCCTGGGCGGGCTGCTGGTCGCAGGATTCGTGGCCTGGGAGGCGCGAGCCGCAGCGCCGATGCTGCCGTTGCGCTTGCTCACCATCAGGCCCTTCGCGGCCGCCGTCGGGACAGGATTCCTGATGACCGGCTCCATCATCTCGGCGGCTTTCCTGGCCTCGCAGTTCTTCCAGTTCGGGCTCGGCTACACGCCGCTGGAAACGGGTCTGCGCTTCCTGCCGTGGACCGGTACCGCATTCATCATTGCGCCCCTTGCGGGTCGGCTGTCGGACCGCATCGGCACGCGGCCCCTGATGGTCGCGGGACTGCTGATGAACGCGGTGGGGCTGGCGTGGATGGCCCAAGCTGCCGGCGCCGGCGTCGGCTACGAGAAGCTGCTGCCGCCACTGGTGCTCGGCGGAATCGGCGCCTCAATGGGCCTCACCACCACCCCGACCGCCGCGCTGAGCGCCGTACCGCCGATCGACATCGGCAAGGCGTCCGGGGTCGTCAACATGCTGCAGCGGTTTGGAGCGGCGTTCGCCGTCGCCGTCGTGTCTGCTGTTTTCGCCGCGAATGGAAGCCTCACCAGTGCGGTCAGCGTCAGCGCTGGGTTCAAGCCTGCAACCGCAGTCGTGGCCGGGATGTCGGCCGTCGGGGCGGTCCTCGCCCTCAACACGGCCAGGCGCCGGAAAGCGGTCAGCGCGGCTCCTGCGGTGGAGCTGAACGCCGCCTGAGGAAAGGGCGGCCCGCGAACGCGAGCCGCCCGTCGTCGGATCTACGCCTTGAGCCCGTCGAGCAATTCAGCGAGGCGCTCCATCGACTCGTCCGCGCCTCTCCGCATTCCGGACGCGACCATGCCGTCGCGGTCCATGACCGATTGAAAGACGATCTGGGCCTCGATCCGGGTCTTGTTCCCTACCGCCTCGAAGGTCGCCGTCTGCAAGGCCACGTGCCCGGGCACTCCCAGGAACTCGAACGTCTGGCAGATGCGCTCCGGGGCAACCACGTCGTGAGTGACGCCGCGGAACCCGTACTCTGCGCCGTCGGGCGTGCGCTGGATCACGTGCCATTCCCCGCCCGGCCGGCAGTCGAACTTCAGGATGTTGTTCTCGTAGCCGCGGGGCCCCCACCACTGCGCGAACAGCTTCGGATCGGTGTACGCCTTGAAAACGAGCTCGCGGGGCGCGTCGATCATCGTGGTGCTGGTCAGCTGCTGCGAACCGGGTTCGATCACGTATTCAGTCTTTGGCACCTGTGTCACTCCCTTGCTTGTCATCGGTCTCTTTCTCCTTGATCAGGTTTTGTAGAACGCCCTCCAGGCGCTGGAAGCTTTCGTCCCAGAAGCGCCTGTACTCCCCCACCCACTCCGACGCCTCCTGGAGGCGCGCGGACTCGAGGCGGCACGGCCGCCACTGCGCGCTGCGGCTCTGGGTGATCAGGCCGGCGCGCTGCAGCACTTTGAGGTGCTTGGAAACGCCGGGGAGGCTCAGGTCAAACGGCTTGGCCAGCTCCGTGACCGAGGCCTCGCCCTGGGCAAGACGAGCCAGGATCGCTCGCCGGGTGGGATCGGCGAGGGCTGCAAACGTGACGCTCAATCTGTCTTCTGCCATGTATTTCGCTATCTAGCTAATTAACTAATCGGAAGAATACCGCCCGGCCGACACGCCTGTCAAGGGGTGGCGGACTGCCCTATCCGCTGCGCCGTAGTCGCGAAGCCGCGGCGTCGAAGGCGATCGCTTTCGCGCGAATCGGGCTGGCTGGGGGCAGGTTGTGGGCCGCCCAGTCTCGTAAAGCGCCCTCAGGCACGCGGTCGGTTCGACCCTGAGGGTCAGATAGCTCGCGGATCATGCCGTGGGTCAGCTCCAGGCCGACGTGCACGAGCTCGTTCGCGATGTCCAGCTCTCGGTGCTCGCGGAAGTGCCGCAACTCAGCACGCAGAATTTCCAGCAGCTCGCGACCGGCCGCCAGCGTGATCTCCAGTTCTGATTCGGGCGGTGCTACGCCTTTCAGCCGGTCTGACCGTGTCCGGATCAGGCGCGCGCTCTCCTCGTCGCCGAGGCAGGTCGCCCACTCGATCATCGGCACTGGCTGCGCCAGCCAGATGTCCGGGAGCTCCCTGGCGGCGCGGGCCGGCGATTCGAACATCAGGAGCTTGGGCAGGATCCGAGCCCGGATAGCCACGAGGAGGTCGGGCAGCTTGAGGTAGGGGACCTTTGATCCGGTGGCTCTGGCCACGTCGCCGAACAACTCCACGCTGTCGAGCTCGTTGTCGATGTTGATCATCGGATAACTCCACACGACATCAACCGAGGTATCAGCGACCAGCCCGCTCGACTTGCGGCCCTGAGCACGCCGCCAATTCGCGAGTGTTCGGTCTCGTATCGCGACCTGGACCTCCACGTGGGTCAGGACGCCCGACCTGTTCCAGTGAGAAGGGCGTAAGCGGACCTCAGCCGTTCGGCCGGGCGCAATCGTCACCTTGAGGGCCCTACCGGATTCCACCCATTTGAAGTCGGGCCCTAGCTCCGAAGCGAGCCACATGCCGGACGCATTGATGATCCAGGGCGGCCTGTCCTCACGTCTGAATTTCGGCGGAGCCGTCACGCCGCGCAGCGTAATGTCCGAACGTGGCGTCGTGGGTGGAGTTCGAGGCAGCAGAGCCGGAGTTCGCCAAGCGCGTCCGAAAGCTGATGACCCGACGCAAGCACCTCACGATGGCCACGCTGCGCCGCGACGGCTCGCCGCGCATCAGTGGCACCGAGATCCAGTTCGTTGACGGTCAACTCCGGATCGGATCCATGACCGGAGCGGTCAAAGCCATGGACCTTCGTCGGGATCCGCGGGTTGCGATCCACGGCCCAAGCAACGACCCAACCAAGACCGGCGCTTGGCGTGGCGAGGCCAAGATCGCCGGCCGCGCGATCGAGCTGGAAGCGGAAGGCGGCCACGCCTTCCGAATCGACATCGCAGAGGCCGTGATCACGCGCCTCGGCGGCAAGGGTCTGATCATCGAGTCCTGGTCGCCGGAGCGCGGCCACCGCTCGATCGATCGCGCCTGAGGCATGGCCGAACGCGTCCTCACGCTGAGGGAGCTGAACCGGGCGGCGCTGGACCGCCAGCTCCTGCTGCAGCGAAAGCGCCTCTCTCCCGTTGCTCTCGTCGAGCGACTGGTCGGGATCCAGGCGCAGTGGCCTTCGGCACCGTACGTCGGCATGTGGTCGCGAATCGCGAGCTTCCGCCGCGAGTCGCTCGAGCGTGAGCTCGCGAGCGGCGCCATCGTCAAAGCCACGGTGATGCGCCAGACACTGCATCTGGTCACCCGTCGCGATTACGGAGTCTTCCGCGCGGCCATGAGCGAAACGAACTTCCCGTGGGAGACGGCGCTCGCCAAACGGCTGGCGCCGGCTGTGCGCAAGCTCGCGGCCAAAGGCGTCATTAGCAGCGATGACGCGATCGCCTACCTCGAACGCAACCACGACCTCGGCACGTTGAGCCCGCGCCGAGCGTGGCGATACGCCCGAGCGAGCGCCCACCTGGTGCACCACCATGAATCGGCGCTGTGGCGCGCGAGACCGGAGGGCCGGTTCGTCGCCATTGATGAGCCGGACGCGCACGATCCACTCGAGGCCCGGGCCGAGATGTTCCGTCGCTACCTCGCGGCGTTCGGGCCGGCATCGCGTCGCGATATGACTGCCTGGAGCATGATGCACGTCCCCGAGATCTCGCGAGCCCTCGAGCACCTCGAACCGCTCGTTCGATTTCGCGACGAGAAAGGCACGGAGCTGTTCGACATCCCGGGCGCGCCACTACCTGACCCGGACACCCCGGCGCCCATCCGCTTCTTGCCGAAATGGGACAACCTGCTGCTCGCGTTCGCAGTGCGCACGCGCGTGCTTCCCGAAAAGCACCGGAAAACCGTGATCCGGATGAACGGCGACGTCGCTCAGACATTCCTTGTCGACGGCTTCGTCGCCGGCATCTGGAGCGTGGAAAAAGGCCGAATCGCGCTCGCCCCTTTCGATAAGCTGCCGCGCTCGATTCGTGAGGAGCTCGCAGACGAGGCCGCCAAGCTAGAAGCTTTTATCCTCGGGTGAGCTCGCTCCCGACGGTAGCGACTAAGGCGCCGGCTGCACCACTATCTGGATGGAGATGTGATCGTCGAGTAGGGGCAGCCATGGCATCGCGAAAGGCGCCGTCTGGATGTGGACGGACGCGCCCGGCACCTCGGCACGAAGCCAGCTCGCAGCTTTGGTCGGGCTCTCGCCGCGGATCCTCGCGGTAACGGCCTTGGCGTCGAGTGCCGGAACTGCGAAGCCTGAAGCAGAGCCGGCGATCATCGTGTCTTGCGCGGAGTAGACGGCGTCGAGCGGTCCCGACAGCAATCGGAAACCCGTGGGCACCTGCCGGGCGAGCGCCCGCCGCAAAGCTGCCTGCGCATCGCTGACCGAGAAGGCCGTGGCGCTGAGCGTGCCCGTCACCGTGACGGTGAATGCCGGAACCTGGTCTCCAGCGCGCGCATCACTGACGACTGTGAGCTCAGGACTGGCCGCGGCGAAGTAAGCACGACCACCGGCCTCAGCCGCGAGCTGGGTCGTGAGCTCGCTGCTCGCCTTTGCGGCGAGGACATTGCGCGCGGCGTCCAGGTCGGCCTGGGTGACCACTGCGGTCGCACGCGCATCGGTGCCGCCCGTGACCGCCGATTGATTGGTCACGTGTATGTAGCCCGGAAACTGGCCAAAGACCACTGCACCTGCGCCGGCGTTACCGGCTGACCCTGGAGTGATCGCGCTGATCACCACCGGGGACGAGGGAGCGCAAGAGGGGAAGCTGGCCGAGCTCATGGTTCTGTAGCCGACCCCACTGACCGACTCGACGATCGTGCCCGCCTGGACCGTATAGCCGTTTGGGCACGATGTCATGGGACTGCACCAGAAGGTCACGTAACCGACCGCAACATTCGCTGGGATCCTGGTGATGCTGCTCTGGCCTTTCAGGGTCTCGGTCACGGACACCGTCAGCGGCGTGGTGCGCAAAGCGATGCCCTCGGACGCGCCATTGAGCACCACGTTTTTCACCGCGACGGAGCGGGCCGGAATCGCAATCCTCACAACGGCCTGCTCGGTGTAGAGCAGCGTTGCGACAGCGAAGGTCGCGAGCATCAACCCGAACATGCACAGGCTCAGCGCTCGAGCGTTCCGGGAAAGCATGCCCCTGCTCACAACCCCACCTCCCACGGCCTACTGATGCTACCCCCATAACGAAGTTCGGGGGCCGCCTGGTCGTTGGCCGCGAGCAGGTTCAGGTTCGCAGGAGCTGCTGCACTTGCAGCGCGGTCGGGCACCAGGCCGACTCGAGAGCATGAAGGTCCCATCCGGCGAGCCCGGCAGCGCCCTCGTACGCCGACTCGAGGAAGGCCAGCAGCGCCTTTCGTGGGTCGCGCGCGGCGCGCACGGTCTCGTACGGCAGCACAGCAAGTCCGCTCTTCGACCACTCGCCGCCGACCAGCGGCGCATCGCGCAGCCCCTTCGGCTCCGGGACCATGAAGGCGTAGTAGGAAGCGTCCGGGAACGTGTGCTCATCGCCCATCCAAAAGCCAAAGAGGATCACCTCGTTCCTGTACGCCTCGAGGTTGACCTGATCCCTGGCTGAAGTGAGGCCCGGGCGACCGGAGAAGCGTGTCAGCGAGAGATCGAGACTTTGCCACATGAGCTGGACGGGGCTCGACTTTCCGGCGAACCAACCGCTGAACTCTTCGAACACCGAGTCGGACCAGTCGAGGGCGCGATGGAAACGTTCGACAGCTTCCCTGTCCCACGACGCGTGCTCGGTGTCCTGATGGAAGGGCGTCGTAATACCCGAAATGCCGAATGGTCGCTCCTGGATTGCGAGATCAACACCCAGTTCGGCGAGGGCGGCATGAAGACGGGCATCGAAATCTGCGACCGAGACACCGTCTGCCAGTGCGAACTTTCGGGTGCGACCATCCATCATCTGAACAACAAGCTCGTGATCGACTAGATCAAGAGCGATCTCGAACGTGGTGTCGCCGCGGCGCATCGGGCCAGTCGTCAGGCCGCGCACGCTCACATACAGCGACGCGTGCCACCAGTGGTTGCGCGGCGGCGTTGCCGCCAGCCGCACTTTCCCCACGATCTGCGCGTACAGGTGCAGCGTGTCCTTTGTCGGGCGCCACTGATCGATCCGCAGCTCTGGGAGACTCATGGCCCGAGAGGAAAGGTAACGCTGGTGCGCCTGGCAGGAATCGAACCTGCTGCCTTTCGGTCCGGAGCCGAACGCTCTGTCCGGTGAGCTACAGGCGCGTGGCCGGTTCCCCAGTCTACCTGCCGGGTTAAACTGCGCCGTCCGTGAGCAGGCTGACCGCCGCCCTGGCAATCACGATCGCGCTGACCGCGTGCACATCACCGCTGACGAGCGCGCCGCCCCCATCGCCGCTGCCGAGTCCGACGCCGCACAACCCCGCGGCGTCCGCGCTGCTCCAGCCGGCCGACCTTCCCGGTCCACTGGCGCCATGTCCAGGGGCTGGGCCGATCGCGAGCTACATAGCGACGATGAAGGCGGCCAACCCGGTCGTGGCGCAGCGCCTCACGCGGCAGTGGAACGACCTGCAAGGTCTCGGCGCCACGGACGCTGCGATCAACACATTCGCCGCCGACCCATCAGCCTGCAACGCAGAGCTGGCCGCGGTCAGCAACGTCCAATCGGCAGCGAGCCTGGTCGTCGCGTTCGCCGATCAGGGTCAGGCCGACCGCGCGTGGCAGGCGGGCATCCTTGGCTTCACTCCACCGCTTCCGGGCGAGCGGCCGCCCGGAATCGCACAGGGCACGGCCACGGGTCTCGGTCCATCGTCATGGACCTACGACCGGACGCCGGTACGCGTCGCGTGCTGGCAGAAGAATGTTTTCGTCGCGCTCGTGGTATTCACAAACCTGGATGCCACGGCCTTCAAGGCCGGGACGGCCGCCGTCGATGCTCGACTAAACTGAATCGCCCGCGCCTGTAGCTCACCGGACAGAGCGCTTGCCTGCGGAGCAAGAGGCAGCAAGTTCGATTCTTGCCAGGCGCACCACTCCTCTTTGCGCAAAACGGGGCCTCCGAGGCGATGGATCGCCCCGCTTTGCGCAAAGTGCGCGATCGAGTCAGCTCTGTAGGCCCGTCCTCATCGCCACGTCGCTCGTGTAGCCGCCATCGTGGCTGCCGTCCGGCCGCCGAAGCATCCAGTCGAACACGTCCGTCTCCGGAATCGATACGGCCTGGCCGATTCGCAGTGACGGGATCTGCCGCGGCTCGTTCGCCAGCTGACCCGCGACCATCGGTCCCGCCCACGCGGTGACAGCGAACCACATGAACTCGCGGTCTCCATCCGGCGTCGCAAAACCGTGCTTCATGAAGAGCACCTCGCCCGG
>DASYXY010000028.1:0-39643 GCA_035934385.1 Candidatus Dormiibacterota bacterium | reverse complement strand
TGCGCACTGGCGCCGTCGGCCGGGATCTTGGTCACGGCGCGCGTGCTCCAGGGAGTGGGCGGAGCGCTGATGACCCCACAGACGCTCGCGATGATCCCGGCGATCGTGCCGGCCAACCGACGCGGCCGGGCGATCGGTTTGTGGTCCGGTTCGGCGGGACTTGCGGCGGCGGTCGGCCCTTCGCTCGGCGGCGTGCTCGTCACGACCGCGGGTTGGCGCTGGGTATTTCTCGTGAACGTGCCTGTGGGCATCATTGCGATCGCAGGCTCGTACGCACTCCTCCCTGGGGTAGTACCGGGTCGCCGCCACCGGCTGGACCTCGGTGGAATCGTTTTGGCCAGCCTGGGCCTCCTGGCGGTCGTCTTCGGTTTGGTCGAAGGACAACGCTATGCCTGGGGCACGATCACGGGACCGATCACGATCCCATTCGTGATGGCTGCCGGCGTGCTCTTTCTGGCTGCCTTTGTTGTCTGGGAGCGGCGTCAGCCAGAGCCGCTGCTGCCGGCAGCGTTGTTCGCGTCGCGCAGTTTCACCGTGTCTGCATGGGTGATCCTCGTCATCCAGACAGTGATGCTGGCCTTCATCGTGGTGGCGGGCCTCTTCTTCCAGTCCGCGCTTCGGATGACGGCGCTCGACGCAGGACTCGCGCTAGCGCCCATGCCACTCACGCTCATGCTCGTGGCACCGCTGGCGGGCCGGCTCGCTGAGAGGGTGGACATCAAGTTCATCCTGATGGGGGCAATGCTGGTCGCGGCATCGGGGGTGGGCTGGCTGATTGCATCGGTCTCGACGATGGCGACGTCGGCGACATTCATACCCGCGCTAGTAGTCACAGGGGCGGGACTCGGATGCGGTTTCGCAGTGGTGATGACGGTTGGCATGCGCGGCATCACGCCGCAGGTCACGGGCGCCGCGTCAGGTGTGCTCAACACGTTCCGGCAGGTCGGCGGCGCCATGGGCGGCGCGATCGCGGTTGCGCTGCTCCAGAGCCGGCTCTCTTTGATCGGGCCTGCCCAGGTGGCAGCGCACAACATCGGTTACGCCAACGCGTTTGTCGGCGCCTTCCGTGCTGCACTGGTGGTACCCGTGCTCCTTCTTCTGCTTGCGGCCCTAAGTTGCGTGCTCCTCAAGCCACGAACCGCCCCGCCTGGATAGATCGGTCGATGTTGCCCATGCGGTGGTACAGAAGGTTTGGCGTACCAGTACGCATCCAGTACGCCCAGAACTAGAGCCCCCACCGATCGATCTTGAAATACTTCGCGCGTGACGCAACTGCCCAGCGCGCCAGATGCATTCACCCGGGAAGAGCGGCGAATCATCGCGCAACACAGCACTCCCGAACAGGTCCAGCAGTTTCTGCGCACGCTGCCCTACAACTGGGAACTGAAGGGGGACACGCTGCGATCTTTCCGCCAGGTAGTCCGGCTCAAGACCGCGCACTGCCTCGAGGCCGCGCTAGTCGCCGCCGTGATCCTGGAGCAGCACGGCTACCCACCGCTGGTGCTCAGCTTCGAATCTCAAGACGGCGTTGACCACGTGATTTTCGTGTTCCGCCACCGAGGTCGGTGGGGCTCCGTGGCCCGGTCCCGGGACGCAGGCCTGCATGGCCGCAAGCCGGTGTTCCGCGGCATCCGCGACCTGGTGTGGAGCTACTTCGATCCATACGTGGACTTCACCGGTCGCATCACCGGCTACCAATTGGTGGACCTGACGGTGCTGGGCACGTACGACTGGCGCCTGGCTCTGACGAACGTTTGGAAAGTCGAGAACTATCTGCTCGAGATTCCACACCGCAAGCTGCGGTCGTCAGATCGCCGCTACAAGCAGTTGCTCGAGCGGTTTCGCGGCTACCGCAGCCGGCATCCCAACGGCCCGGTGATCGAGATCTACCGCGACCGCGAACGCTGGATGTAGCGTGGGGCCCGATGAGTTTTTGAGGGAGGAGGGGTCAGTAGTTCTATGACGACTCACACGCTTGACACACCCGGAGCGGACATCGTTTACGACGTTCACGGTCCGCTACCCAGCGCCGATGGACGACCCCCGCTTTTCATGATCGGCCAGCCCATGCAGGCCAGCGGCTTCGCCGCCCTGGTGTCTTATCTCCCAGACCGCACATCCATCACCTACGACCCGCGTGGCCTCGGCCGCAGTATTCGGAAAGACGGCCGGGTCGACCACACGCCGACAGTCCAGGCGGACGACGTGCATACGGTGATCCGAGCTCTCGGCGTCGGGCCGGTCGAGATGTTCGCGAGCAGCGGCGGCGCCGTCACTTCGCTCGCGCTCGTCGCCGCGCACCCCAACGACGTAACCACGCTGGTGGCACACGAGCCGCCCCTCATCTCGGTCCTCCCCGACGCCGAGGCTGCAGAGCGCGCGCGGGCCGGCTTTCGGGACGCCTACATGGCGAAGGGGTGGGGCGCCGGGATGGCGGCGTTCATCGCGATGACGACCTGGCAGGGAGAGTTCACCGACGAGTTTTTCGCCAGGCCTGCACCGGATCCTGCCCAGTTCGGGATGGGCGCGCCTGACGACGGCTCGCGTGATGACCCGCTGCTTTCTGACCGGTCGTGGGCCGTCAGCAGCTACCGCCCGGACTTCGACGTGCTGGCAGCGTCGCCGACTCGCATCGTGATCGGGGTAGGCGAGGAGTCCGCAGGCACATTTACGGGACGCACCTCGCTGGCCACCGCCGAGCGACTCGGTCAGCAGGCGGCGGTGTTTCCCAGCCATCACGGCGGGTTCGTCGGTGGCGATTCCCCATATTCAGGCAAACCTGAAGCCTTCGCCCGCAGGTTGCGCGAGGTACTCGACCAGGAAAGCTGAGGCAGTGAGCCCTCGCTGACCGGGGGCGTTTTGGCAGCATGGAGCGGTGGCCGAGCCGGTATCGCCCCTCCAGCCGCCCGTGGCAGTCCGCCGCCCAGCCGTGCTCGAGGCTCACGGCGACCGCCGCGTCGACCCGTACTTCTGGCTACGGCAGAGAGCCAACCCGGAGGTCATCGCCTACCTGGAAGCCGAGAACGCCTACGCCGACGCGGTCGTGGCGGGCACGAGGCCCCTGCAGGAGAGGATCTACCGCGAGATCATGAGCCGCGTCCAGCAATCCGACACGTCGGCGCCGTTGTTTTTCAAGGGCTACTGGCACTACACCCGGACGGTCGAGGGGCTCGACTACGAGATCCACTGCCGGCGGCGAGGCTCGATGGACGCCCCGGAGGAGGTCGAGCTCGACGGCAACGTGCTCGCGGCCGGCCACGACTTATTTGAGCTTGGCTACGTCGAGCGCAGCCCTGACGAGAACCTCCTCGCCTACGCCGCCGACTTCACCGGCAAGGAGCTGCACGAGCTCCGCTTCCGCGACCTCACCACCGGCCAGGACTTAGAAGATTCGATCGAGGGGGTGTACTACGGCGGCGCCTGGTCAGCAGGCAGCACCTCGTTCTTCTATGTCCGTCCTGACGCCGCGATGCGGCCGTACCAGGTATGGCGACACGTGCTCGGCACGCCGGTTGAGCACGACGCGCTGGTCCTGCAGGAGGACGACGAGCGCTTCGAGCTGAACGTCGAGCTGACGAAGAGCGAGAAGTTCGTGTTCGTGATCAGCGCAAGCCAGGTCACAAGCGAGTGCCTCTACATTCGCGCCAACGAGCCGACCGCGGCGCCTGTGATGATCGAGCCGCGGCGCCATGGCGTCGAGTACTCGGTCGATCACCAGGGTGACCGGTTCCTCATCCTCACCGATGACGGGGCCCGGAATTTTCGCCTTGTCGCAGCTCCGATCGATGCGCCTGGCAAGGAGTCATGGACCGAGGTAGTGCCCGAGCGCCCCGGCGTGCGCTTGAACGGCATGGATGTCCACGCCGACCACGTCGTGCTCGGCCAGCGCTCGGATGGGCTGCAGAGACTCGAGGTGCTCGACAGCCGCACCGGCGAGCTGCATCTGGTCGAGCAGCCCGACCAGGCGTACACGGCGTTCGCGGGCAACAGCCCTGTCTACGACAGCTCGGTGATGCGTTTCTTCTACACGTCGCTCACCGCGCCGTGGTCCGCGCTCGACTACGACATGGACACGCGCCGGCGCACGCTCGTCAAGCAGCAGCCTGTGGGCGGCGGCTACAACCGCGAGGACTACGTGACCGATCGCATGTGGGCGACGTCGCACGACGGCGTGCAGGTGCCGATGTCGATCGTCCATCGGCGAGACCTGCAGCGCGACGGGTCCAATCCGGCCCTGCTCCTCGGCTACGGCGCGTACGAGATCCCAAGCGACCCGATGTTCGATCCCGCTCGCCTCAGCCTCCTCGATCGCGGCTTCGTCTATGCGATCGCGCACGTGCGCGGCGGGGGCGAGATGGGGAGGGATTGGTACGAGAACGGCAAGTTCCTGAAGAAGGCGAACACGTTCAAGGACTTCATCGCCTGCGCGCACGAGCTGATCGCCCAGGGCTTCACGAGCCCTGAGCGCCTCGCCATCCGCGGCCGCAGCGCGGGCGGCCTGCTCATCGGCGCGGTGATGAATGAGGCGCCCGAGCTGTTCACGTGCGCCGTGGCGCAGGTGCCATTCGTCGACGCCCTGACCACCATGCTCGACTCATCGCTGCCGCTCACCGTCAACGAGTACGAGGAGTGGGGTGACCCGAACGATGCAGGGTTCTACGAATACATGAAGTCCTACTCGCCCTACGACAACGTCCGGCCGGCGCGCTATCCGGCCCTGCTTGCGACGGGCGCGCTCAACGACCCGCGCGTGCCGTTCTGGGAGCCCGCCAAATGGGTGGCCAAGCTGCGCACACTCGCGCAGTCAGAGGCCCCGATCTTGCTGAAGACCTTGATCGGGTCCGGACATTCGGGTCCGTCGGGCCGCTACGAGTCCTGGCGCGAGGAGGCGTACATCAGCGCCTTCGTGTGCGACCAGCTCGGGGTTCTTGACTCGACGGCCGGGAAGGCGCTAGGCTAGCCGGGTTCCACACCCATTCGGGTGTGTCCATTCGCGGTCAGCAGAGAGGTGCCGAACTCATGCGGACGGGCAGTGAAAAGCTGCGCTTCGCCTTCGAGGGCGAAGCCTGCCTTCCTGACACCGCACATTGAGTCTGCTCCGGTAGCGATCTTCTAGAAGAATTCCCTAGGGGCCTCCCACGAAGTGGGGATGGGGCCCACCAGAGACCGTGCGGTAGTTGGGCCACCGCACGGTCTTTTTCTTTTCCCGACAACAAGCACCAAAGGAGTCACCAGTCATGACCGCAGCTGCAATTGAGCTGCACGAAGTACAGAAGGCGTTTCGGCGCCGCGAGCGCGAAACGCGCACGCCGTGGTGGAGGCCGACCTGGAAGGACAAGGTCGCGCTCGAGCCGTTGAGCCTCGTCATCGAGGCCGGCGGCGTCACGGGCATCCTCGGGCCCAACGGCAGTGGCAAGTCGACGTTGATCCGCATCCTGGGCACCCTGCTGACGCCGGACTCCGGACGCGCAACCGTGTTCGGCTGGGATGTGGTCAGCGAACCACGCGCGGTGCGGATGCACGTGAACCGGGTGTCGGTGGAGGCGGCCTTCTTCAAGGAGCTGAGCCCGTGGGAGAACATGCTGTACGCCGCGCGACTGTACGGCCAGGGCGCTAGCGGCACCCGCCAGAAGGTGGTTGACATCCTCGACCGCCTTGGCCTTCCGCTCGACACTCTCGACGAGCCGATGAAACAGCTGTCACGCGGGCAGCAGCAGAAGGTCGCGATCGCGCGCAGCTTCCTCACGGCGCCATCACTGCTCCTGCTGGACGAGCCGACCACCGGCCTCGACCCGCGCTCGAAGAAAGAGGTGCAGCGACTGCTCGAGATGCTGCGCAAAGAGCGCGAGGTCACGGTGCTGCTCTGCACGCACGACATGGGCGAGGCGGCGGCCCTCTGCGACCGCGTGCTGATGATGGACGGCGGCCGCGTTCTGGCCGACGGCACGCCTGAACAGCTCATCCGCGAGCACGGCGGCGGCGATTCCGATGCCACGCTCGAGGACGTCTTCATGCACCTCACGGGCAAGCGCCTGGACGTCGAGGAGGAGGGAGGAGGAGAGGAATGAGGCCCCATCCCCACGGAGTCAGAGGCTTCGCCGTGCCTGCGCGGGGGCCCCTAGGGATAAGGCACGGCGAGCTGCACGCGCTGTTCGGATTCGCCGAGCGGCAGCTCCACGTGTACAGGCGCTACTGGGTGTGGGAGGTCGTCTGGCTCTTCTACAGCCTGGTGAGCGTGCTGTCGATCGGTTTCCTCGCGTCCGGGCTGGACAGCCTCGGCGTGAGTGGGCCCGGCTTCGACCTGCATCGGGCGCAGCTGTACCTGCTCATCGGAGCGCTCCTGTGGGGCTATCTGTCGCTCGTCTTCATGGAGGCCGCCTACGCGATCGCGTGGGAACGATGGGAAGGCACCATCGAGTACACGTTCATGGCGCCGGTGCGCCGGGTCACGCACCTGTTCGGAATCTGCCTGTTCGCCATCGGCTACGGGCTCGCGCGCACTTCGATCGTGCTGATCGTCGCGATTGCGATGTTCAAGCTCGACTTCTCGCACGCCGACGTTCTTGCCGCGGCCGCTGTGCTCGCCGCCTCGACGGTGCCGCTCATCGGCCTGGGCATCCTGACCGCCGTGCTGCCGCTGCTCTCGCCGCAGAAGGGAGAGCAGATGTCGGTTGCCGTGCAGGGATTCCTGCTCCTGGTGTCGGGCGTGTACTACCCGCTCAGCGTCCTGCCCGAACCGATGCAGGTCGCGGGCATGCTCTCACCGCTCACGTATGCGCTTGCGGGCATCCGCTCGAGCCTCCTCGAGGCGAGCTCGGTGCGCGACCAGCTGCCGACGATCGGCGTCCTCCTGGCCATGGGAGCCGTCCTCATCCCGGTCTCCGTGGCCATCTTCAGCTGGGCCGAGAAGCGCGCCAAGAGGCTCGGGCTGCTCAAGAGGAGCGGCTAGGGGCGAGAACCCGGCATTTACAATCTGAACACCAGGCACCAAACTAATGTTCGTTAATATCAGGTTCAGGCCCAACATCTAGGGGCGGCCACAGCACCAACCGCTACATCCTGCGCCGGCACCCCCGAACGCCTCGTCGGGGCGCTCTACATCTTGTGGTAAAGGTATTGACAGACTTAAGGGGGATTGATACGGTCTGCGGCGAATCGCGGTGAACAGTGGGGAGAAGTGGTGAATTCCGCAGCCGTTGAAGCATACGTCGCACCCTACGTCGCAGTACGGCACGCCATACACCTCCTCTACGCCACTTCTCCCTACAGCCGCGATGGCCGCCGCTCCTCGCTGAACCACCGGTTCGATAAGAACGGCGCCCGGCTCCCGCTGGAGCTCTACGGCTGCGGCTGCAGCCTCTGCGCCAGCCAGCAGAGAAAGCTGCTCCCCTTCTGGCAGGCCCGGTGAGTGTTCACCGGCGCACACAGGGTCCGCGTGGACGAGAAAGGGAGGCTGGCCATCCCGGCCGGCTTCCGCAAGCAGCTGCCGGAGGGCAGCTACCTCTCGGTCGGCCTGGACCGGGTGCTCGCGATCTACCCGCCCGACGTGTGGGCAGCCCTGGCGGACGAGCTCCGTTCGCCGTTGCAGGGGCCGGACCAGCGAGCGTTGGCACGGACGCTCTACTCGCTGTCCGACAGCTTCGAGCCAGACGGCCAGGGACGGATCACGCTCTCGGCCGAGTCGCGCCGGGCGGCGGGGATCGAGGCCCCATCGACGGCGGTGGTGATCGGGAGCGGGTCGCGGGTGGAAATCTGGCCCGAGGCCCGATGGAACAGCTACAGCGCCGACGCGCAAGACCGTTTTACAGAGTTCGCTGACAGGGTGATCTCAGGACACTGACCCCCGCCCATCAGCCCGCACTTTCAAAAGAGGTAATAGAGCTGCTCGAACCCCACAAGGGGGCGGTCGCGATCGACTGCACCCTGGGGCAGGCGGGCCACGCCCGCTTGATCCTCGAGAGGATCACGCCGGGCGGCCGGCTTCTAGGGATCGACCGCGACCCCGCCGCGATCGAGGCCGGTCGTCGCACCCTTTCCGACTTTCACTCGGCCGCCACCCTCGTCCAGGGACGTTTCGGCGACCTGGGCGAGCTGGCGGCGGCCGCCGGCTTCGATTCCGCGGCCATGATCCTCTTCGACTTCGGTATCTCCAGCGCCCAGCTCGACGACCCGAAGCGCGGATTCAGCTTCCGCGCCGATGGACCGCTCGACATGCGCATGGACCCGAAGTCACCGCTCACCGCCGCGCAGATCGTCAACGAGTACGACGCGGCGGAGATCCAGCGAATCCTTCGCGAATATGGCGAGGAGCGTTGGTCGCACCGGATCGCACAGTTCATCGTGGCGCGGCGCCCGCTCCGCACCACGCACGATCTGGTGCTGGCGGTGGAGGCGGCGATCCCGCGCCGAGCCTGGCCTCGCGACATCCACGTCGCGACGCGAACGTTTCAAGGCCTGCGGATCGCCGTCAACGACGAGCTCGGTCAGATCGAGCAGGGATTGAAGGCAGCTCTCGAGATTCTCAACCCCGGTGGTCGTATGGCGACGATCAGCTTCCATTCGCTGGAAGACCGCTTGGTGAAGTCATTCTTCATCGTCGAGTCCAAAGACTGCATCTGCCCCCCCCAGCAACCAGTCTGCACCTGCGGCCACCGGGCTTCCCTTCGCATCATCACCAAGCACGTGGTCCGACCCTCCGCCGAGGAGGTCGCGGACAACCCGAGGGCGAGGTCCTCTCGACTCCGGGTCGCCGAAAAGATCCAGTAGCTCTTCACCCCTCCAAGCCCTGGTGGTCGGCTCAACCCCTCCGGCCACCAGGCACCAGTCCCTGCATACGTCCTGGCAAACGATGAGGCACACGATTTGACGTCCACGAAAATACTGACCCGACGCCGGCTCGGCGCCCACGGCGTGCAGCACGCACGCGTGGCCGTGCGCCGCCGGCGTACCCGCGGCTTCGTGCAGGTGGCGAGCACAGTCACCGCCGAACGGCTGCGCCTGAACACGTTCGGCCACGCCTACCTCGGGTTGGGCGCGGTCGTGATCGCCGTCCTCTTCTACCTCGCGCTGGCGGCCCAGGTCACGCAAGCCTCGTACCAGATCACGCAGCTGCAGGATCAGCAGCGGCAGCTTCTGGCTGAGCAGGACCAGCTGAGGTACCAGGAAGTGACGATGCAGGCGCCTGCGCAGGTCGAGCAGCAGGCGGCGCAGAGCGGAATGCAGCGAGTGCCGCCGTCGAAGCTCGTGCCGGCGCAGCCGGTCGCCATCAACATCGACGCCCCGATCGGCGCGCCGCCGACCGACCAGACTCCGCTCTGGGAGCGCGCACTGGCGGCGCTCGTCAACCGGCTTGGCGTCACGCATGACGCCATGGCTGCCACGCACTGATGTACACGGGACTCCGATTCGGAGCCCCGCAGCGCGGCAATAAGAGCTTGCCCGGGCGCTGGCGCGTGCTCGCCCTCGTGCTGGTCGCCGCCGTCCTTGCCGGGCTCGTCTGGACGCGCCTCGCCTACTGGCAGGTCGTCCGCCACGTCGACCTCACGGCCAGCGCGCAAGCCCAGTACCGCGAGGTGGTCGAGCTCCCCGCCATGCGCGGCGGAATCTTCGATCGCAACTTGAAGCAGCTGGTCGTCAACACGACGGTGTACTCGGCGTTCGTCTCGCCCGACCAGGTTCCCGACAGCCAGCGGGCACAGGTGGCGCTGGCGCTCGCCAGCGTCCTTGGCGCCGACGCTCCGAAGGTCAACGAGGTCCTCGCCTCGGGCAAGAAGTTCGCCTACATTGCGCGTCGCTTCTCGAAAGACAAGGCCGACCGGCTGCGGGCCATGATGCTGCCGGGCGTCGGGCTCGAGGATGAGCAGCAGCGCGCCTACCTTCCGGGTATCGCGGGCTCGAGTCTTGCCGCCAACCTGCTCGGCTTCGTCAACTACGACGGCCAGGGCCAGTACGGCGTCGAGTCGTTCTACCAGAAGGAGCTAGCAGGTACGCCCGGCTACATCTCGAGCTACCGAGACCTCGCCAATCGCGAGATCGTGCTCGGCTCGCACACGCACCAGGACCCAGTCAACGGAGCCGACCTCGTGCTCTCTCTCGACTCCAACGTCCAGTACGCGGCCGAGCAGGCGCTCGCCGACGGCGTGAAGAAGGCGAACGCCGAGAGCGGAAGCGTGCTCATCATGGATCCGTCGACCGGCGGCATCATCGCGTGGGCGGACTATCCGAGCTACAACGCGAATGACTTCATGAACACCGACCCATCCCGCTTCCTCGACAACGTCTCGAGCTCCATCTACGAGCCGGGTTCGGTGATGAAGGTGGTCACCCTGTCCGGCGCGATCAACGCCGCCGCCATCACGCCCGACACGGTCATCAACGACCCTGGGTTCGTCTACGTCGGCGGCTACCGCATCTACGATTGGGATCGGAAAAATCACGGGAACATCACCTACACGTACGTTCTCGCGCACTCGCTCAACGTCGGCGCGATGAAGGCGATGCAGGCCGAAGGCCACGCGAACTTCTACAACTACCTGCAGGCCTTCGGCCTGACGAAGCCGACCGGCATAGATGTGGCTGCCGAGGACACTATC
This sequence comes from Candidatus Dormiibacterota bacterium, assembly GCA_035934385.1. Classification (GTDB taxonomy): domain Bacteria; phylum Chloroflexota; class Dormibacteria; order Dormibacterales; family Dormibacteraceae; genus CF-118. The sequence goes on along the minus strand of DASYXY010000028.1, from coordinate 29,051 downwards.
GCGCCACCCTCCGCAGACAAGATGGGCGACGCGCAGTACGCGACCACCTCGTTCGGCCAGGGCATCGACGTCAACCTGGTCCAGATGCTGGCCGCGATCAACGTGGTCGCGAACGGAGGCAAATACGCGCCGCCGCACGTCGTCGACCGCATCGGCAACAACCTGAATCCTTTGCTGCTGCAGCCGCAGCGGCAGGTGATCAGCCCCGCGACCGCGCTGCAGATGACACAGATGATGGAGCAGGTCGTGCAGCACGGGTCGGGCTGGATGGCGCGAGTGCGCGGCTTCGAGCTCGACCAGACCGGCAAGACCGGCAGCTCGCAGATCGCGGTCAACGGGAAGTACACGAGCGACGTGTGGGCGTCCTACGTCGGCTTCATGCCGGCGCTGCACCCGAAGTTCACGATGATCATCGTGATGCGCAAGCCGCACTACCCTGGTTCCCAACAGGACTGGACGCTGAACGACGCCTACATCACCGCCGCCCCCGTTTGGCAGCGGATCGCCCAGCAGATCGTGGTGGACTGGCGCATAACTCCCGACGCGCACTAAAAGCCGCGGGGACGATCTGCGGATCTCCCCCGCGGAACCCCCTCTGGGGTTCTCGACTACCGCGCTTGGGTGGTTGTAGTGGAGGCCAGGTGACGCCCGGAATGAATCCGGGCTGGCGCTCCACTTTGGTGGGGACGTACCCAGGCGCAAGCTGCTGGCGTTCCACACTTGTGCCATGCGGCTGACCCTCCTCGACCTGCTCGAGGCGACAGGCGGCGGCGAGGTCGGCGGCACCCAGGTCGGCGAGCGGTACGCCACGTACCACACCGATTCGCGCGAGGTGCAGCCGGGCGGCGTCTTCTTCGCCCTGCGCGGCGCCGAGAAGGACGGCCATCAGTTCGTGCGCGACGCGATCAACCGCGGCGCGGCCGCGGTGGTGGTCGAGCGCCGTCTCGAGGCACCGGCCGGCATCGTCGAGATCGTGGTGCCGGACAGCTGGAAGGCGCTTTACGACGTGGCTTTCCTCGTGCTTTCTCGCGTCAACCCACTGGTGGTCGGCATCACCGGCAGCAACGGCAAGACTTCGACCAAAGAGATGACCGCCGCGGTGCTGGCGACGAAATTCGAAACGCTGCACAGCGCGGGCAACCTGAACACCGAGACCGGCGTGCCGCTCACGATCATGCGGCTCGACCCCAACCACGCGGCGTTGGTCGTGGAGATGGGGCTGCAGCGAGCCGGCGACATCGCGCGCCTGGTCGCGCTCGCGCGGCCGCGGATCGGCGTCGTCACCAACGTCGGCGCGGTGCACATGGAGTTCTTCGCGACCCAGGAGGATCTCGCGCGCGCCAAGGGCGAGCTGGTGGCCGGGCTGCCCGAGAACGGGCATGCGGTCCTCAACGCCGACGACCGCTACTTCCCGGTGCTGTCATCGCTGTCGGCCGCGCCGGTCTCGACCTTTGGCGCGGCAGGCGGCGACTTTCGAGTCAGCGCCTACCGGCCCACCGCCGGTGGCGGCTGCCACTTCACGGTCCGCTCGGTCGAGGTCGGCCTGGCGATGAGCGGCAGGCACCAGGCGCTCAACGCCGCGGCCGCGCTGGCCGTGGGAGAGGCGGCCGGGGTGCCCCTCAACGAAGGCGGGCCAGCGCTGGCGGGTGTCGCCGTCGAGCACCGCCTCCAGGAGTTCACGACCCCGGTGGGTTTCATCGTCGTGGACGATGCGTACAACGCGAGCCCCGAGTCGATGCTGGCTGCGTTCGCGACCATGGAGGAGCGCCCGCGCGACGGCCGCCTGCTCGCGGTGCTCGGGCACATGGGCGAGCTCGGCGACTCCGCGGGCGATGCGCATCGCCACGTGGGCGAGGTGGCCGCACGCACCTTCGACCGGATCGCGGTCATCGACACACCTCTGGGCCGCGTCCTCGCTGAGGCCGCGCGTGCTGACATCGTCCCCGACAATGCCGCCGCGATCGCCTGGGTCCGCGAGCACGCGCGTGAGGGTGACCGTGTTCTCGTCAAGGGCTCGCACAGCCGGCGCCTCGAAGAAGTGGTCGCGGGGCTGACGGCGTCTTGATCCTCGATGCAGTCACCTTCGCCATCGCGTTCGCGGCCGCGGCCGCCCTGTATCCCTTCGCTATTCGGCTTTTGCGAGAAGCCGGCTCCAGGCAGGTCATCCAGGCGGAGCTGCCGGAGTCCCACCAGAAGAAGGCGGGCATACCGACGGCCGGAGGCATCCTGTTCGTCGCGCTGGCCCTCATCGGCGGCGTTCTGGCGACCATCGCCGGCCATCCCGGCGCGCTGCCGGCGATGGCAGGACTCGCGCTCGGAGGCGTCATCGGGTTCGTCGACGACCTCAGCAAGCTGCGGCGCGGATCGATCGGGGTCCCGGCGCGGCTGAAGTTTCCGATCCAGCTCGTCTTATCCGTCCCGGTCGCCTGGGTCGCGCTAGGCGGTCAATCGCTCTGGTGGCTGCCGCTGGCAGTGGTCGCTGTGGCGGCTACGGGAAACGCGGTGAACATCGCCGACGGCATGGACGGCCTGGCGGCCGGTCTGTCGATCATCGCGGTCGGGGCGACTGTGCTCCTGCTGCCAGGCGCGCCGGCCGGCGAGAAAGCCGTCGCCCTGACACTGTGCGGTTCGCTTGCCGGTTTCCTGGTCTTCAATCGCTACCCGGCGCAAGTGATCATGGGCGACACCGGCTCGCTCGCGATCGGCTTTGCGCTCGCGGCGATGGCCATCCAGCAGGGCTGGATCCTCCTGCTGCCGCTCGTGGGCCTGGTGTTCGTGCTCGAGACCCTGTCTGTCATCATTCAGGTGGCCTACTTCAAGGCCAGCGGCGGTCGCCGAGTTTTCAAGATGGCCCCGATCCACTACACGTTCCACCACGAGGGTTGGTCTGAGCGCCGCATCGCGCTGTCCTTCTGGACCGCCGGGCTGCTCGGAGCACTTGCCGCTTTCGGGGTGGCGCGCCTGGTTACATGACCGTGACGGCGCTGGTCGTGGGCGCCGGGCGCAGCGGAGTCGCGGTGGCCAACCACCTGGCGCGTCAGGGCGACCACGTCGTCGTGACCGACCGCAGGCCTCGATCGGAGCTCGTATCGGCCATCGAGCGCCTGCCCGAGGGAGCGGAGTTGCGCCTCGGCGGCTACGACGACAGTGTCCTGTCTGGTGTCGACGCCGTGTACGCCAGTCCCGGCGTCCCTTGGGACGCCGAGCTTCTCAACCACGCGCGGGCGAAAGGAATCCCGGTCTCCAGCGAGATCGAGCTGTTCCTGAAGCTGTGCCCGGGCACGATCGTCGGCATCACCGGCACCAACGGCAAGACCACGACCACCGCGCTTACCGGCGAGGTGCTGGCCGCGGGCGACAGGCCGGTGATGGTCGGCGGCAACATCGGCGAGACCGTTCTCGACCGCCTTCCCGAGGTCACGCCAAGGCACTGGGTGGTGCTCGAGCTCTCGAGCTTCCAGCTCGAGTCTGTCGAGCGACCGAGCCTGCACGTTGGCGTGATCCTCAATGTCTCGCCCGACCACCTCGACCGCCATGGCACGTTCGAGCGATACGTCGAGACCAAGGGAAGGATCATCGAGTTCGCTGGTGCCGACGACTTCGCTGTGCTCAACGGTCGCGACAAGACATGCCGCGCGCTGGCCACGAAAACGCGCGCGCACGTCGTGTGGTTCGACGAGCACCAGCCGGCGCCTCCGATGCCGATCCCCGGCCGGCACAACCTCGAGAACGCCCTCGCCGCCGCCGCCATCGGCCGCATCGCCGGCCTCTCGGACGGCGCCATCAACCGGGCAATCGGTGGGTTCAAGGGAGTCGAGCACCGCCTCGAGCTGGTCGGCGAGTGGAACGGAGTTCGCTGGTACAACGACTCCAAGGCCACCAACCCCGACGCGGGTCGGGTCGCGCTCACGTCTTTTCCAGGCACGTCGCTTGTGCTCATCGCCGGCGGTTACGGCAGCGGCTTCGAGCTCTCCGACTGGGTGAAAGACGTCATCGCGCATGCGGACGCGGTCGTGCTCATGGGCGCGTCCGCGGACCTGCTGGCGCACGAGCTGCGCGACCACAGGACTGTTCGGCGCGCGCACAGCCTCGCCGAGGCGGTCGACCTGGCGTCGACGCTCGCCAGGCCGGGCGGTGTCGTCCTGCTGAGCCCCGCGTACAAGTCGTTCGACATGTTCAAGGACTACGAGGACCGCGGCCGGCAGTTCAAGGCACTCGTCCGCGAGAGGTTCGCGGCATGAGCAAAATCCCCACGAACTCAGAGGCTGCGCCGTGAGTTCGCGGGGACCCCTACAAACGGTCGCACGCGCCCAGCCCGACCGCCACTTGCTCTTCGTCACCGTGCTGCTGTGCGGCGCCGGGCTGGTGATGGTGACCAGCGCCAGCGCCGCCTTCGCATACACGCAGCACCAGTCGGCCTTCTACTACTCGATTCGACAGGCCGCCTGGATGGCCATCGGCTTCGCGGCGCTGTTTGCGCTCAGCCGCATCGACTATCACAGGATCCGCCCGCTCGCGCCGGCCGCGGCGGCGGGTGCGCTACTGCTCATGATCCTCGTGCTCGTGCCTCACCTCGGCGTCACCGTCAACGGGGCGCGCAGGTGGTTCGACGCCGGGCCATTCGGCACGTTTGAGCCGTCCGAGCTCGGCAAGCTCGGGTTCTCGCTATTCGTCGCGCACTGGATAGACCGCCGCGGCGACAGGATCAACGACTTCCAGCGCGGCTTCGTGCCCTACGTGGCGATGCTCGCGGGAGTTCTCGTGCTGCTGATTCTGCAGAAGGACCTCGGCACGTCGGTCGTGATGGTCGGCATCTTCATCAGCGCCTACTGGGCCGGTGGCGGCCGCATGCGCCACATAGTGCTGATGCTCGCCGGGCTGCTGCTCGCGTTCATCGCGCTGACGATCATCGAGCCTTACCGCTTTGCGCGCTTCACGTCGTGGCGCAACCCGCTGGCCGATCCGCTCGGAGCCGGATTCCAGTCGACGCAGTCCTTGTACGGCCTCGCTTCGGGCGGATTCTTCGGCGTCGGCATCGGGCACTCGGTGGAGAAGTACGGATGGCTGCCCGAGGCCCACACCGATTTCATCTTCGCGATCATCGGCGAGGAGACGGGACTCGTCGGCACGACGCTGGTCATGCTCGGATTCCTCTTCTTCGCGTGGCGCGGCTACCGCACCTCGATGCGCGCGCCAGACACGTTCGGCGTCACGCTCGCCGCGGCGATCACGACTTGGATCGTGTTCCAAGCGCTCCTGAACATGGCGACCGTCACCAACACGCTCCCGGTGACCGGTGTTCCTCTGCCGTTCTTCAGTTATGGCGGCACTGCGCTGGCCAGCACGCTGGCCGCGGTCGGCCTGCTGCTCAGCATCGCCCGCAAGGGCACGCCACGCACCAACGTTCGTGCACCAAAAAAGGGGGGATTTGCACCTGCGCCTTTTGATAGCTGGCGGCGGAACCGGTGGGCACCTGTTCCCGGCGCTCGCCGTAGCACGCGCGTTTCGCGCTGAATTCAGTGAGTCCCAACCTGGTCGCGCTGGCGCGCAAGAGCCGGCCGGTGACCTGCTGCTCGTCGGGCGGGCCGGCGGGCCGGAGGAACGCGTCGTGCCCGCGGCCGGCTTCGAGCTCGCCACCATCAAGGTGCAGGGCCTGGACCGCGATGCCTGGTGGAAGAACGTCGCGCTGCCGGCGGTCCTGCCGGCCGCCCTTCGCGCCGGCCTCCGCATCGTCGACCGCTTCAAGCCGGACGTCGTGCTCGGCATGGGCGGCTACGTGATGGCGCCCGCGGTCGCAGCCGCGCGCATCCGCGGAATCCCTTACGTGCTCCACGAGAAGGATGTGCGCCCGGGCCTGGCCACGAGGATGTTCGCCGGTGGTGCGGCTGCCATCTGCACGACCCTCCCCGGTACCGAGAAGCGGCTCGGCGGGCGACGCGTGGTCCTCACCGGCGTGCCGCTTCGCCCTGGCTTCGAGCCACGGACGCCCGCGGTGCCGCCGCGCACGCTGCTCGTCACCGGCGGAAGCCAGGGCGCGCGCAACCTCAACCGGGCGGTGTGGGGCGCACTTGACGAGCTGACCGGCATGTACGAGCACGTGATCCACGTCGCAGGCCGGCAGGGAGCGCAAGGCGTCGCCGAGCACAAACGCGAGGGGTACGAAGGCGTGGCCTTCACTGACGACATGGCCGGGCTCACCTCGCGCGCGGACCTGATCGTCGGTCGCGCGGGTGTCGGCACGATCGCCGAGGCCACGGCCGTCGGCCTGCCGATGGTGCTGGTGCCGGGCACGTTCGGCGGCGGGCACCAGGAGGAAAACGCGGCCGCGATGGTCAGGACTGGCGCTGCCGTGCGGATCGCCGACGCCGAGCTCGCGCCGGGGACACTCGTCTCCACGCTGGGCGGCCTCACGACCGCGCAGCTTCGGGCGATGGCGCAAGCCTCGTCGGGCGCGGGCCGCCGGGATGCGGCGAACCGAGTGCTCGAGGTCGTCCGTGAGGTCGCGCGCCGATGAAGGTCCACCTCATGGGCATCGGCGGCGCCGGAGTGTCCGCGCTCGCGCGCGTCTACCTGGCGCGTGGCGACGAGGTGAGCGGATGCGACACCCAGTCCTCCGACACCACCGCAGAGCTCGAGGACGCGGGCGTCAGGATCGACATCGGCCACGACCCTGAGCACGTGCTCGGCAAGGACCTTCTCGTCTACAGCGGCGCCATCAGGGATTCGCCGGAGCTCGATGCGGCGCGCGCGATGGGCGTTCGCGTCATCACGCGGGCCGAGGCGCTCGCCGAGATCATCGAAGCCGCCGACTCGATCGCCATCGGCGGTAGCCACGGCAAGACGACCGTCACCCACATGACCGGCCACATCCTCACCGAGGCGGGCCTCGACCCGACCGTGCTCGTCGGCGACGGCAGCCACTCGCGCGCAGGACGCTCGGGGTGGTTGGTGGCCGAGGTCGACGAGTCCGACGGCTCGCTGCTGGTTCACCACCCCAAACGCGCGATCGTCACCAACATCGAGCTCGACCACACCGACCACTTCCCCGACGTCGAAGCGGTGCAGGCGCTGTTCGCAGAGTTCGTCGGCAACCTGCCCGCGGACGGCCTCGCTGTGCTGTGCGCGGACGATGCGCGAGCCACCGCGCTGACTACACCGGCGCGCAGGGTCACGTATGGCTTCGACCCGAGCGCCGACTACCGGTGTGATGAGGCGCGCCCGTTCACCATCCATCACGGCGGCCGGCCGCTCGGCCGTGTCAACCTGCGCCAGCGCGGCCGTCACAACATCCAGAACGCAACCGGCGCCGCGGCGATGGCGCTGGAGATCGGTGTCCACTTCGAGGAGGTCGCCTCGGCCCTCGAGCGGTTTCCGGGCGCGCATCGGCGGCTCGAATTTCTAGGCTTGTTCCAGGGCGCCGCGGTATATGACGACTACGGGCACCATCCGACCGAGGTGCGCGCCACGATCCAGGCCGCGCGGGAGCTGCGGCACCGGCGCCTCCTCGTAGTCTTTCAGCCGCACCGCTATTCGCGGCTGGCGGCCTTCCTTAACGACTTCGCGCATTCGTTCGACGGCGCCGACCGGGTGCTGATTCTCGACGTCTACTCGGCGGGCGAGCAGAACCCGACCGGCGTCAGCTCGAGCGACCTCGCCGACCGCCTGCCCAACGGCACGTACGTCGGGAGCTTCGAGAAGGCGCGTGAGGCGCTCGAGAACTTCGTCGGACCGGACGACCTGCTCCTGCTGATGGGAGCCGGCGACATTCGCAAGAAGCTTGGCGATGAGCTGGCGCAAAAAATCTAGCCTCGACTGGCTGCGCTCGGTGCCGGGCGTCAGCGAAGACGAGCCGCTCGCGACGCGCACGTCGTTCGGCATCGGCGGCCCGGCCGAGTTCTTCGTCGAATCGGGCCGCGTCGAGACGATCGAGCGGACGATCGCGGGCTGCGTCGAGCGAGGCGTCCCGTACCTGCTGCTCGGCGCGGGTACGAACCTCCTGGTCGCCGACGCCGGCGTCGAGGGCCTCGTCATACGCGTCGTCAACAGGGACCACTCGATCGAAGGCACGGTCGTGCGCGCGAGCGCCGGGCTGAAGATGATGCGGCTCGCACGCATCGTCGCCGACGCCAACCTGCGCGGGTTCGAGTTCGCGATCGGTGTGCCAGGCACGGTAGGAGGCGCCGTGTACCAGAACGCGGGCTGCTGGGGTCGGGAGATGAGCGATGTGCTCGTTGAAGTCGGGGGCTTTGTGCCCGGCAACGGCAAGCAGACCTGGACGAGCAAGGACCTGCACCTTGCTTATCGCACCTCGGCGCTGCGCGAAGGCCGGCTCAAAGGGGCGCTCGTCGTCGAGGCGACGGTACAGCTCGAGCGCGGCGATGGGGAAGAGGCTCGGCGGCTGATGGCGAAGCTCACCGCCGAACGCGGCGAGACGCAGCCGATCAAGACCAAGAACTGCGGGAGCGTTTTCAAGAACCCGACTGGCGACTCCGCGGGTCGACTTGTCCAGGCAGCGGGGTTGAAGGGCACGCGCCAGGGCGCGGCCGTGGTGTCGACGCTGCACGGCAACTTCATCGTCAACGAGGGGGGCGCGAAAGCGAAAGACGTGGCGGTGCTCATCGAGCGCGTGCGCACCGAGGTCCAACGGCGTTTCAACGTCCAGCTCGAGACCGAGGTCGAGCTCGTGGGGCGGTGGAAATGAAAATCGCCGTGCTCTGTGGGGGCAGGTCCGCGGAGCGCGAGGTCTCGCTCAAGTCCGGCGCCCAGGTGCAGTCCGCGCTGCGCGAGCTGGGCCATGAAGTGTCGCCGGTCGACATCGACCCCAACACGTGGGACGTGCTCCGCGACGGCGGCTTCGGCTGCGCATTCAACGCGTTGCACGGACGGCTTGGCGAGGACGGGACCATCCAGGGAATGCTCGAGCTGCTCGGCCTGCCTTACACCGGCTCGGGTGTCCTCGCGTCGGCGCTTTGCATGGATAAGGCCCGCGCCGGCGCGGTGATGATGGCCGCCGGGCTTGACGTGCCCGAGTACGCCGAGCTGGAGGTCAAAGAAGGCGTGTCGGCCGCGACCGTCGAGCAGCTCGTCGCCAAGTACGGCCTCCCGCTGGTGATCAAGCCGGTGCGTGAGGGCTCGACCATCGGGCTGACCATCGCCCACGACGCCGACGCCGTCGCCTCTGGCCTGGTTCTTGCCTCGAGGTACGACCGCCGGGTGCTGGCGCAGCGCTTTCAGGAAGGCACCGAGATCACGGTGGGAGTGCTCGCCACGCCGGACATCCAGGTGCTGCCGACCCTCGAGATCGTGAGTGAGAACCCGGTGTACGACTACGACGCGAAGTACACGGCCGGCAAGTCGCACCACATCATCCCGGCGCGCATCCCAAAACACGTACGCGAGGAGGCGCAGCACGACGCCGGCGTCGCGTTCCAGGTGCTTGGCTGCTCGGGAATGGCGAGAGTCGACATCATTGTCGACGCCGACGGCACGCCGTGGCTGCTCGAGGTCAACACGGTGCCCGGCCTGACCGCGTTGTCACTACTGCCTGACGCCGCCAGGGCGGCGGGCATCAGCTTCATCGAGCTCTGCGGGCGCCTCGTCGAACACGCGGTGGCGCGCTATCGGAACCGCATAGGACCGACATCGCGATGAAGACTCGGCGCAGGCGCTCCACCTTCCCGAGATTCGACTGGCGGAGCAACATCGACCACAGCGAGCCGCTAAAGGGCCAGCTCTGGACGCGCTCGGAGAAAGCCCTCCAGGAGCCGGACGTGCCCTGGGTCCGCCGCGCATTCGCCGGCGGCGTCGCGATCGTCGAAGCGGCCCTCCTCCTGTGGCTGCTGCTCGGGCCCGCCACCCAGATCCGCGACGTGGAGGTCCACGGCGCCAATCACATGACAGTCGCGCAGGTGCTGAAGGCCGCGGGTCTTGACCAGCCGGGCTCGATACTCGCCGTCGACCCAGCCGCGGAGCGGCAGCGGCTGCTGGCCCAGACGTGGATCCGGACCGCCTCGGTCCAGCCGATGCTCGACGGCACGGTGCGCATCGATATCGGCGAGTGGCAGCCGGTGGCCGTGTATCACGCCGGGGCGTCAGGCAACCTGTTCTTGATGTCCGACCAGGCGGTGCTGCTGGGTCCGGCGACGGCAGCCGGGCTGCTGGTCAATATCCAGGGTCCGAGCGGTCGCGATCCAAAGGCCGGCGATCGTCCGCTCGACGCTCAGCTGCTCGTCGCGCTCGTCAACATCCAGCGCGGGCTGCCCGGCCTCATAGGCCAGCAGGTATCGATGTTCATCGTCGACTCGTGCGGTTCCCTGACCATGGTCACCACGCGGGGGTGGAAGGCTTACTTCGGACGCATGCTGACGCCGGAGGAATTCGCATCGCTTCGTGACAAACTGGCGGCGTTGAAAGCGATCGCCGGTAGCGTGAACTACAACTCGACCGACCTCGACTACGTCAACGTGATGAACGCGTCGGAGCCCGCGGCCGCGTTCAAGTCACAGGAACCTGCAGCTCCAAGTCCGTCGCCCGGCGCGAAGCCGGCGCCGGCGCCGGCGCCGACACCGGCAGCGACACCGACATGCAAGTAATCGTCATCGCGATCCTGTTCGCGCTCCTCGGCGCGCTGCTCGGGATCCTCTCGCCCGTCACCATCCCGATCACTTACGCGCGCTACACCGCGATCTCCCTGCTGGCGGCCCTCGACTCGATTTTCGGAGCGTTCAAGGCCTACATCGCGGGCTCGTTCGAGCCCCGCGTTTTCTTCAGCGGCCTGGTCACGAACATGGCGCTGGCCGCGGGCCTGACCTTTTTCGGCGACAAGCTGGGCGTCGATCTCAGCATCGCGGCGATAGTGGCTTTTGGGGTACGGATCTTCAACAATCTGGGGGCGATCCGCCGCCACTATCTCTGATAGGGCCGCTGTAGGGTACACACAAGCGCTGGCCTTGGCACCCGGGCGACCCACAAAATCTAGTCCATGAGGTCCCGGCAGCCTCTATAATCCCGTCAACCCGCCCCAACAATCTCAACGTTCCAGGAGGCATCGCAGCACCGTCTTGTCGCGGCGGAAGAAAACCGTCGGTCTCGACCTGGGCACCAGCCGGGTCGCCGTGATCATCGCCGAGTCGGACGACGTCGGCGGGGCCGTCAGCGTCATCGGCGTGGGCGAGGCCCGTTGCGACGGATTGCGCAAGGGCGTCGTGGTGAACCTCGACAAGACCATCGCCGCCATCCAGCTCGCGGCGGTGTCGGCCGAGCGCATGGCGGGCCAGCGAATCGAATCCGTGGTCGTTTCGCTGGGCGGCACGCACATCTGGTCGCAGAACTCCACCGGCGTCGTTGCGGTCGCTCGGTCAGATCGGGAAATCGGCGAGGACGACGTGCAGCGCGTGGTCGAGGGATCGCGCGCGGTCAGCATCGCCTCCGACCGCCAGGTCATCCACGTGATCCCGCGTGGTTACACGGTCGACGGGCAGGAGGGCGTGCGCGACGCGGTCGGCATGACCGGACAGCGCCTAGAGGTCGAAACCAACATCGTCACCGGTGCGCAGACAGCGCTCCAGAACGTCATCAAGTGCGTGCACGGCGCGGGCTTCGACGTCGAAGACGTGGTGTGCACGGGTCTCGCCGCGGGTGAAGGCGTGCTCACGCCGCAGGAAGTCGAGCTGGGCGTCTGCCTTGTCGACATCGGCGCCGGCACGACCGCCGTGACGATCTACAACGAGGGCTCCGCGCGCCACATCGCGGTACTGCCGGTGGGCGGCAACCACGTGACCAGCGACATCGCCATCGGGCTGCGGACCACGCTCGACGAGGCGGAGGCCTTGAAGCTCAACTACGGGCACACGCTGCCCGACGTCATCGACCACGGCGAGAAAGTCGAGGTGCGGCAGGTCGGCGGCGACCGCATCCAGGCGCTGCCGCGCCGCTTCCTGGCGGAGATCATCGGGCCGCGGATGCAAGAGATCTTCGTCATGTCTCGCGATGAGGTCCGCAAGTGCGGATTCGAAGGGCTCCTGCCGGCGGGCGTGGTGGTCAGTGGAGGCGGGTCGCGCCTCATGGGCACCACGGACGCGGCGCAGACCGTGTTCGACGCGTCGGTCCGTCTGGGCCAGCCGACCGGGATGGTCGGTTTGGCGGACCGATGCCAGGGCCCGTCTTTCGCTGTCGCAGCCGGGCTGGTCAAGTGGGGTTCGCACGCTCACACGCGCAGCTACGCCAACGGGCGGCAGTCGGTGACTCTCGGCTCGACCTATCAAAAAACAGTGAGGTGGCTGCGCGATTTTTTCTAGAGAGCACACACGCAATCAGCTGGAGCTCGCCATGTCCAGAGAACGCACTAAGGAGGACCACGTCATCCCAATGAGAGAAAGCGAGTTGCACGAGGGGCGGGCGCGCATCAAGGTCGTCGGCTGCGGCGGCGGCGGTGGCAACGCCGTCAACCGCATGATCTCGAAGGCGCTCAAAGTCCAGTTCATAGCTGTCAACACCGACAAACAGGCGCTCGAGCGCTGTCAGGCCGACGTCAAGGTGCAGATGGGCAGCAAGCTGACCCGCGGCCTGGGCGCCGGCGGCGATTGGACGCGCGGTCGGGACGCGGCGGACGAGAGCCGCGCCGAGCTGTCAGAGGTGGTCAAGGACTCCGACATGGTGTTCATCACCGCCGGGATGGGCGGCGGCACCGGCACCGGGTCTGCGGCGATCGTCGCGCAGCAGGCCAAGGAAGCGGGGGCGCTGACTATCGGCGTGGTCACCCGGCCCTTCGGCTTCGAAGGCCGCATCCGCAACGACACCGCCGAGGAGGGCATCAAGGCCCTGCGGAGCCAGGTGGATGCGCTCATCGTCATCCCCAACGACCGGCTCGCACAGGTGGCCTCGTCCAAGACGACGCTCGAGGAAGCGTTTCGCATGGCGGACGACGTCCTGCGGCAGGGCGTGCAGGGCATCTCTGACCTGGTGACCCAGCCGGGCGTAATCAACCTCGACTTCGCCGACGTGAAGGCGATCATGGAGAACGCGGGCGAGGCCCTGATGGGCATCGGGCATGGCGCGGGCGACTCGCGGGCAGAGGATGCCGCCAAGCAGGCGGTCTCCAGCCCGTTGCTCGAGACGTCGATCGACGGCGCCAAGGGCATCCTCTTCAACATCACCGCGGGCAAGGACATCACCCTGATGGAGGTCCAGAAGGCGGCGGAGATCGTGCGCTCCGCGGCTGACCCGAACGCCAACATCATCTTCGGGGTCGTCCGCGACGACACGATGCAGGGCGAGATCAAGATCACGGTCATTGCGACCGGCTTCGCCGGCAAGACCCACACCGAGGCCAAGCAGGACCAGGTGCGCAAGCCGGCTTTCGAGCGCCCGGAGTTCGGCGCCGACGAGCTGGGCGACATCAACATCCCCGCGTTTCTGCGGAACCGAATGTAGGAATACTGGATTCGACTGTGCGCTGCCCGTACTGTGGCCATCACGACCTGAAGGTCGTCGACTCGCGTGACTCCGAGGTGGGGGAGGCGATTCGACGCCGGCGTGAATGCCTGCAGTGTGGGCAGCGCTTCACCACTTACGAGCGCATCGAGACGGTGCCGTTCTTCGTGACCAAGAAGGACGGCCGCCGCGAGGACTTCGACCCCCAGAAGCTGTTCAACGGCTTGAAGAAGGCCACCGAGAAACGCGACATCTCACCCGAGCGCCTGCGCGCGATCGTCGATGACATCGAGGCGGAGCTACGCCGGTCGGGCCGCGTGGAGATCCCAAGCGGTGAGATCGGCGAGATGGTGATGGAGCGCCTGCGCGACCTGGACGAAGTGGCGTACATCCGCTTTGCCTCGGTCTACCGGGAGTTCATGGACCTCCAGCAGGTGAAGCGAGAGATCGAGCAGGTCCTCAGCTCGCGCCGACCTTAAGCGGCCAGGTTGTAACCGGGTCCGCGCGCTCGCCACTCTTTCAGGACCGACCTCTGCTGCGGGGCGATGAACCGATACTCCTCACCGGCCTTCACGACCTGCCATCCGCCCTCATGCACCAGCCGGTGGTGGAACCAGCACAACGACACCAGGTTGGGCGTTCGTGTCGAGCCGCCGCGACCCCAGAACTCGATGTGATGCGCGCTCGTCCAGTTGATCGGCCGGTCGCATCCCTGCCATCTGCATCGTTTGTCTCGGGCACGCAGCGCTCTCCGGGTCGCGGGATGGATCACGCGCGTCGCCCGGCCGACATCGATCGGCACCGACTCCGCGAACATCACGCGCGAGGCGGTGCAGTCGCAGCAGAACCGCTCCATTGTCTTTTGCGATATCGGCATCGACTCGAGCTCTGACGTCCCCGCTCGACCTTGCAGTGCGTCGAACGTCGTGGAAACGTTCAAGTGAGCCTTGACTCCGCGGTTCGTGGGCAGCTTGCCTTCATCCATTGCGTGATGCGCCATCTCGACGAGGGCGTCCGCCATTCGCTGCGAATGCTTGCGGCCATCCCTTGGACCGCCTGTAGCCAGCGCCTCTAGGGCAGTCTTCACTGCCGCGCCACTGACCGGGTCGAGGATCGCGTCGATCACATGCATGCCGTCGGCCAGCGCGCTGATGTGCAGCCGCCGCCGGCTGAAGTTGAACTCTTCCTCGCGCTCGCTGCCGTCAGGATCGATCGCGTAGCGCACGCGCCTGCACAGATCGCGCACCTCGGCCACGCCCATTTGCGCCGCGTGGGCCACCAGCGCCACTTCGTCCAGGTGATCGCGCCTCTCCGCCGCCTGCTCGAACAGATGGCATATCGCCGCCGCCGCTTGAAACCCGAGCCGACCTGTTGCCAAAGCCTCGGCGATGTGGGGAAGAGACTCGAGTTCCTTGCCCACGCACACGCGATCTGCCGCGGAAGGGCCGGACATCTTGCAGTTCTGCCTCAGCCATGACACGGTGCCGGGAAAACCGTCCGCGAGATGCCCGCCCTGGAGCTGAAACGCTCGCGCCGAGGAGGAGAACTCCACCTCCAGCGCGTCAATCATCTCGCGAAGCTCGCGCAGCTCCTCGCCGCGCGCGGAGGTCGTAAAAGTGGACTGATCGCGGCTCCTGAAGGCGGTGACAGCAGCCTTCAGCGCCGCCATCGAATCCATAGCAGTATTGTACGAACATTCGTTCGTGTTGTCAAGCCCAACTAACAAAACAAATTCAAGCCGGCCACCTTCCAGACCGCCCAGGCCCTCTTCACAGTCCGTCTCCACATGCGTCCACTACGCTCTAGACGTGGCTCCTGTCATCCACATCCCGGCGTTGCAGGCCGACGGCTTTGTCCATGGGTTCTCGACGCTCGAGCTGGGTTCGGTGGGTCTCACCCACGCCGAGGACCCGGACGCCGTCCGCGAGTCCCGCCGCCGCTTCGCCACCGCGCTCAACCTCGAACCTGAAGTGCTCACCGCTGCCGGCGCGGTGCACGGCGCGCAGGTGGCGCGGGTCGACAGGCCGGCCGATTCGATTGAAGGCGTGGACGCGCTCATCACCGATCGCCCGAACGTCGCCCTCTTCGCGACCTATGCCGACTGCTACCCCATCGTCCTGTGGGATGCGCAGCACAAGGCGGCCGGCCTGGTGCACGCTGGCTGGCGCGGCACCGCGGCCGGGGTGGCGCGCGCCGCCGTCAAATCGATGCAGCGCGAATTCGGCAGCCGCCCAGAGGCCCTCCAGGCTGGCATAGGCCCCGGCATCTGCGGCCTCTGCTACGAGGTGGGCGCGGAGGTGGCGGGGCAATTCGACGCTCGCTTCACGCGCGCGTCCGGCGATGCATTCCTCCTCGATCTCGCTGCAGCGAATCGCGTGCAGCTGGAGGAGACCGGCGTGCGGGAGATTCACGTGCTCGACCTCTGCACGAAGGAGACCGACTACCTGCCGTCGCACCGCCGTGACCACGACGGCGCGCGTTTCGGTGCGATCGTCGCCCTGCGGTGAGCGTCGAAGAAAACCTGCGAGCCGTCCGCCAACGGATCGAACGCGCCGGCCGCAACCCCAACGAGGTGACGATCGTCGCGGTGACCAAAGGATTCGGACCAGACGTTTGTCGCGGTGCTCTGCAAGCCGGGCTCCAGGTCCTCGGCGAGAACCGGGTCCATGAAGCGCTGACCAAGATGTCCGAGGTCGAGGGTGCGCAGTGGCACCTCATCGGCCACTTGCAGACCAACAAGGCGCGACTGGCCGCGGGCCGGTTTCAGCTCATCCAGTCCGTTGACTCATTGCGCCTCGCTGAGCACATCGCCCGCATCGCGTCGACCCAGCCCGTTCTGATCGAGGTCAACGTCTCGCGCGAGCCGCAGAAATCCGGAGTCGTACCCGAGGAGACGGTCGCGGTCGCGTCTGAAGTTGCCAAACAGCTCGACCTCAGGGGACTGATGGCGATTGGTCCGTCGCACGGCGATCCAACGCCCGCCTTCGCGGAGCTCGCGCGTCTGCGCGACGACGCGCAGGAAAGAATCGGGCGCGCGTTGCCGGTGCTTTCGATGGGGATGAGCGGCGACTTCGAGGCCGCCTTGAGGGCCGGCAGCACGATGCTACGCTTAGGCCAGGTGCTCTTCGGCCCGCGCCCCGCATGACCTACGAATGCTCCTGATCACGACCATCCTCATCTATGCGCTTTACGCGCTCCTGATCCTGGTTTTCGTGCGCGCGGCTCTGTCGTGGTTCAGCCCCTACCCGAGGAGCGAGTGGCAGCGCCTCGTCTATCGCGCCACCGAGCCAGTCCTCGCGCCCGTGCGCCGCTGGGTCCCGCCCGTCTCGGGCCTCGACCTTTCGCCGCTGGTGGTCACCGTGGCGATCCTCTTCGTCATCGCCGCCATCCGCAGCATCGGCTGACGACACCGGTAGAATTTCGGCCAAGCGGCGTTGAAGGAGACGGGTAGGCCCGGCCTCCTCGGTCGACAGAGAGCCCGGCACAGCTGAGAGCCGGGCGGCCGAGTCCGAGTCGAGATCACTCCCGAGCCGTAGCCCAACGAGTGTCCGAGGTGATTGCCTTGGGAATCTGGGTGGTACCGCGGGCCTGCGGGCTCGTCCCAGACGAAAGCGAGCGAGCATGCGCGTCTGGAACACGAGATGACCAAGAGCAAGACACCGCAGAGCAGCGTCAGGTTCGAGAAGGTAGACCAGAAGGTCAGCTTCCCCGCGCTCGAAACGCAGCTGCAGAGAAAGTGGAACGACGAGGGGACTTTCCAGCAGTCGCTGAAGATCCGGGAAGGACGCCCGCGGTTCGTCTTCTACGAAGGCCCGCCGACCGCCAACGGCAAGCCGGGCACGCACCACATCCTCGCACGGGCGTTCAAGGACCTCTTCGGCCGCTACAAGACGATGAAGGGCTTCTACGTCGAGAGGAAGGCCGGCTGGGACACGCACGGCCTGCCGGTCGAGCTCGAGGTCGAGAAACAGCTTCACATCTCGGGCAAGTTCGACATCGAGAACGAGATCGGCGTCGAGCGCTTCAACAAGCTGTGCCGGGAGAGCGTCTACCGGTACGTCGACGAGTGGACGGCATTCAGCCAGCGCATGGCTTTCTGGCTCGACTACGAGAACGCGTACTGGACGTTGACATCCGACTACATCCAGTCGGTGTGGTGGGCGCTCAGCGAGATGTGGAAGCAGGGCCTGGTGTACAAGGGCTTCCGCGTGGCGCCGTACTGCCCGCGCTGCGCAACGCCGCTGTCGAGCCACGAGCTCGCGCTGGGCTATCGCGACAATGTGCCCGACCCAAGCATCTACGTCCGGTTCAGGCTCAAGAAGGATCCGAAGACGTCGATCCTCGCCTGGACCACCACGCCGTGGACGCTGCCCGGCAACGTAGCGCTTGCCGTCGACAACGACTTCGACTATGTGAAGGTCAAGCAGGGCGAAGAGTTCCTGATCCTCGCCGAGGCACGCACCGGCATCCTCGACGGGCCATTCGAGGTCGTGGAGAAGATGAAGGGCCGCGAGCTCGTGGACCTCGACTACGAGCCCATCTACCCGTACTCGGTGCCGAAGGAAGGGCGCGCGCAGTACGTAGTGCCCGCCGACTTCGTGTCCACCGATGAGGGCACGGGCGTCGTGCACACCTCGGCGCTGTACGGCGTCGATGACCTGAAGCTTTGCCTCTCATTCGGCATCCCGTTTCAGCACACTGTCGACCTCACCGGCCACTTCTTCGGTTATGTCGAGAAGTTCGCCGGCGCCGGCGTCAAAGACGCGAACCCGCTCATCCAGCACGACCTGAAGGAAAGGGGCCTGCTCTACAAGTCGGAAACCATCCTGCACACGTACCCGGAGTGCTGGCGCTGCGGCACGTCGCTCGTGTACTACGCGCTCGACTCGTGGTACGTGCAGACGACGAAGCACAAGGCCGAGCTTCTGTTCAACAACATGAACACCAACTGGGTGCCGGCGCATGTCAAGACCGGCCGCATGGGCGACTGGCTCGAGAACAACGTCGACTGGGCGATCTCCCGGTCCCGTTACTGGGGTACTCCACTCCCGTTCTGGGTCTGCGAGGAATGCAAGCAGCAGAAGTGCGTGAGCTCCGCGGCCGAGCTCGGGCTGAAGGACGACTTCGACCTGCACCGGCCTTACATCGACGAGGTGACCATCGCGTGTGAGAACTGCGGCGGAGTGATGCGGCGCGTGCCGGAGGTGCTCGACTGCTGGTTCGACTCCGGTGCGATGCCGTTCGCGCAGCGCGGTCACCCGCGACACGACACCAAGCTGTTCGAGGAGACGTTCCCGGCGGATTTCATCAGCGAAGCCCTTGACCAGACGCGGGGCTGGTTCTACTCCCTGCTTGCGATCTCCACACTGCTTTTCAAGCAGAACGCGTACCGCAACGTCATCTGCCTTGGCCTCGTCGTGGACCCGAAAGGCCAGAAGCACTCCAAGTCGCGCGGCAACGTCCTCGACCCGAACTACCTGTTCGACACCTTCGGCTCGGACGCGGTGCGCTGGTACTTCTACACGGCCGCCGCGGTTGGCGAGAACTACCGCACGAGCGCCGAAACGCTCAAGGAGACGGTGCAGCAGTTCCTGCTGCCGCTGTGGAACTGCTACGCGTTCCACGTCAACTACGCGGTGGTCGACGGTTTCGACCCTGGGCGGCCCCCGATCCACCTGTCGGAGCGCCCGGTGCTGGACCGCTGGCTGCTGTCGCGGCTCGCCGGTCTTGTCAAGACAGTGGACTCGAAGCTGGCGGACTACGACGTGCCCGGCGCGGCGCGGCCAATCGCCGCGTTCGTCGACGACCTCTCGAAGTGGTACATCCGCCGCTCGCGGAGCCGTTTCTGGAAGTCGCAGTCGGACTCCGACAAGCTGGCCGCGTATCAGACGCTCCACACCACGCTCACGACCGTCGCGCAGCTACTCGCGCCGTTCACGCCATTCATCAGCGACGCCATGCATCGCAACCTCTCGGGCGGTCGCAGCGTGCACCTCGCCGAGTACCCCAGCGTCGACGCAGAGGCATTCGACCCGAACCTCGAGGAGCAGATGGCCGCAGCCCGCAAGATCGTCGAGGCCGGCAACGCGGCGCGCGACACGGCCCGCATCAAGGTTCGCCAGCCGTTGCGCTCGATCGCGGTGCCTGGCGACCCGCTGCCTGAGGAGATCGCCGCGATCATTCGTGACGAGCTGAATGTGAAATCGCTGCAGTTCCGCGCCAAGGAAGTCGTGCTCGACACCGACATCACCGAGGAGCTGAAGCTCGAAGGCCTGGCCCGGGAGCTGGTGCGCATGGTCAACGACCTGCGCAGGCAATCGGGATTCAACGTCGAGGACCGCGTTCACGCCCGCTACGAGGCGGGCGGTATGCTGGCGCGCGCCATCGAGAAGCACGCGGACCACATCAAGCGCGAGACCCTGGCGCTCGATCTATCGCCCGGCCGTGACGAAGGATTCAACGGCGACGAACGCCAACTGGAAGGAGAGTACGTCTGGATAGGCCTCAAGCGAGCCTGACGATCACCGCCGGCCGTATCGGTTTTCTGGTGGTCGCCGTGCTCGTGTTCATAGCCGACCGCGTGACGAAGGATCTCGTGGTCGCGACGGTGCCGCTCGGCACGGAGCGGCCGGCAATCGATCACCTCGTCTGGATCACGAACATCCACAACTCGGGCGCGGCGTTCGGTTTGGCGCCGGCGTTTGCGATCCTCTTCCTGCTCGCCTCTTTCGGGGTCGCCTGCGGACTGGTCTGGTACGTGTTCACGCACGTCGACTCGGTCCTGGTCGACTTAGTGCTAGGCCTGGTGCTCGGCGGCACCGTCGGCAACCTGTTCGATCGCGTCATGTTCGGGACGGTCACGGACTTCGTCGCCCTGCACTTCTGGCCTGTGTTCAATGTCGCCGACTCCGCGGTCAGCACCGGCGTCGTCCTGCTGCTGCTTGGATACGTCCTACGCAGACCCAGAAGCGCCTGACGGCGACCTCGCCGTCAGCACGTCTCGACCGGTTTCTGGCCGAAAACTCCGAGGCGCTGAGCCGGTCGGCCGCGGCCCGGCTGATCAAGGACGGAAGAGTTCGGGTCAACGGCCGTGCCGCGCACGCCTCCGATCGCGTGTCCACCGGCGACGTGGTCGAGCTCGCCCTGCCGGAAGCGCACCCTGCAGCGGCCACCGCGGAAGCGCTCCCATTGCGGCTCGTCTACCAGGACGCCGACCTGGTCGTGGTCGACAAGCCCGCCGGCATGGTCGTACACCCGGCGCCCGGCCACCGCTCGGGCACGCTGGTGAACGCCCTGTTAGGTCTCGGCGGCAGCTGGTCGGCCGCCGGCGGAGAGGAGCGGCCCGGCATCGTCCACCGCCTCGACAAGGGCACCTCCGGGCTGATCGTCGCCGCTCGCGATGACACGGCGCACCGCAGCCTCGCTGCGCAGCTGGGCGAACGGACTTTGAGCCGGACCTATCTCGCGATCGTTCGCGGCGTGGTGAAAACAAGCGCCGGCGAGCTCGAAGGGCCGATCGGCCGCCACCCCAAGGAGCGCAAGCGGATGGCCGTGGTCAGGGGCGGTCGGTTCGCCCGGACCCGGTACCAGGTCGTGGAGCGAAAACGTACTTATACACTCGTGCGCTGTGACCTCGACACGGGGCGCACACACCAGATCCGCGTCCACCTCGCGGCCTTTGGCCACCCGGTCGCGGGCGATCGCGATTACGGCGGCCGCCGTGCCGGCGAGCCTTCGCGCCCGATGCTGCATGCGTGGCGCTTGCGTCTGCGGCACCCGCGCACCGGCAAAGAGATGAGCTTCGAAGCGCCGCCCCCTCCGGACTTCGACGACTTCTGGTCCTCGCTGGCATGAGCGCGCGCCGCGGCCTCGTGTTCGTGATCTCCGGCCCGTCCGGGGTCGGGAAGGACGCGCTGATCGACAGGCTTCAGGCGAAGGACCCGAATCTCCGGCGGTCGGTCTCCTTCACGACACGCCAACCCCGCGTCAACGAGAAGGATGGGATCGACTACTCGTTTGTCCCGCGCGACAAGTTCGACCGCCTCGTCGCCGGCGATGAGATGCTCGAGCACGCCGCCTACGACGGCAACCTTTACGGCACGTCGCGAGAGCGGGTCAACCAGCTTCGGGCCGGCGGCTACGACACGATCCTGAAGATCGAGGTAAAGGGCGCGCAGCAGGTGCGCCGGCGCCTGCCCGACGCCACATTCATCTTTCTCGCGCCGCCGTCGATGGCGGAGCTGGTGCGGCGCAGCGCCAAGCGTCACACAGAGAGCGCCGAGGAGCAGTCGGCGCGGGCGATGATCGCCGAAACCGAGATGAAGTACGCGTCGCACTACGACCATGTGGTCGTCAACGACGACCTCGACCGCGCGGTCGAAGAGGTGCTCGGGATCATCCACCAGGTGCGCGCGGCACACTTGCGCTAGATGCCACTGGATCCGACCCCGGTCCCGGAGGAGCTCCGCGGCCTGCGCATCGCGCTCCTGGTCGCCGGCGGGATCGCGGCCTACAAGCTCGCCGACCTCGCATCCGCGCTGACCCAGGCAGGCTGCGAGGTCCGCGTCGCGATGACCGGCTCGGCCGCTCGCTTCGTCGGACCGCCGACCTTCCAGGGTGTCACCGGGCACCCAGTGGTGACGTCGGTGTGGCCAGGGTCGGACGCGCCCGAGCCGCACGTGTTCCTCGGCGACTGGGCGCAACTGATCCTGCTGGCGCCCGCAACCGCGAACGTCATCGCGCGCGCGGCGCGCGGCCAATCCGATGACGTTGTCACGGCGACGCTGCTGGCGGCACGCTGTCCGGTGGTGATCGCGCCGGCGATGAACGACGCGATGTGGGCAAAACCCGCGGTGCAGGAGAACCTCGCGATCCTGCGCAGCCGTGGCATGACAGTCGTGGAGCCGGAGTCGGGTCATCTCGCGAGCGGCCACACCGGTGCGGGGCGCCTGGCGGGCCCAGCGGCGCTCCTGGCTGCGATGGCGGCCGCGGTGCGGTCGCGCTACGACTTCGCCGGGCGCCATGTCGTCGTCACCGCAGGCGCAACGCGGGAGCCGATCGACCCAGTTCGCTTCATCAGCAACTACTCCAGCGGCAAGATGGGTTTCGCGGTGGCGTCGGCGGCGGCGGACCGCGGCGCCCGCGTCACGCTCGTGTCGGCCGCCACGCATGACGAACACCGAGGCGTCGATGTCCACCACGTCGAGACCGCGCAGCAGATGCTCGACCAGCTGCGCCAGGACGTTCGCGGTGCCGACCTGCTGGTGATGGCGGCGGCGGTGGCGGACTTCCGCCCGGCGACGACAGCGACCGGCAAGATCCGCCGCGAGGAGACCCCGAAGCTCAACCTCGAGCTGGAGCCCGTCGGCGACCTGGTCGCCGCGCTCGCCGAAGAACCTGTGGCAAGCGGCGTCTTCATCGTCGGCTTCGCCGCGGAGACCTCGGAGGTGGACGCGCACGCCCAGGCGAAGCTGAAGCGCAAGCGCTTGCAGGCGATCGTCGCCAACGACATCTCGCGCAAAGACATCGGCTTCGGCAGCGACTACAACGAGGGCGTGATGCTGTTCGCCGACGGCACGCGCCAGCTGCTCGAGCGAACGACCAAGCGCGTCATGGCCGACCGCATCCTCGACCTGGTCCTCCCTAAGCTCAAGCAGTAGTGCTTTTCGCGGAGGTTGCGGTCGAGGCGGCGCGCGCCCTCGACCGGCAGACGTACAGCTATGCCGTGCCGGACGGGCTCGACGTCGTGCCCGGCCATCGCGTCACCGTGCCCTTCGGACGCCGTAACACCTATGGCTTCGTCGTGTCGCTTGGCACCGAAGACCCCGGCGTCGAGGTCAAGGAGATCCTCGATGCCGGCCAGGACCCGCTGCTCCTGCCCCATCAGGTGGAGCTGGCGCGGCTGGTGGCCGATCACTACTGGGTGCCCGTGATCGAGTGCGTGCGGGCCATGCTGCCGCCGCGAGTGCGCGCCGGCGGCTCGAGCGGATCCGGGCCGTCGACCAGACAGAAGCGCCACAGCCGGCTGCTCGAGCTTGCGGTCGGACCTGCCCACCACCAGCCGGCGCCGCTGCTCACCGCCGAACAGTCGGCGGCGCTGGACGTGATCGGCGCCAACTCAGAGACGCTCCTGCACGGAGTGATCGCAAGCGGCAAGACCGAGGTGTACCTGGCGGCCGCGCAGAAGGCCTTGAGCGACGGGCTGCGCGTGCTGTTGCTGGTGCCTGAGATCTCGCTGACGCCCCAGTTGGTCGAGCGCGTTCGCGCGCGGCTGGCGGCGCCGATCGCGCTTTTGCACAGCCAGCTCACCGAGCTCGAGCGCGCTCAGCAATGGTGGCGTGTGCGCCGGGGCGAGGCCATGGTGGTCCTCGGGAGCAGGTCCGCGGTGTTCGCGCCGATCCCGAAGCTCGGACTGATCGTCCTCGACGAGGAGGGCTCGGCCGCCTACAAGCAGGACCGGACGCCCCGCTACGAGACAGGTTGGGTGGCCCGGCGCCTCGCCGAGGTCACGGGCGCGCGGCTCGTGGCCGGCTCGGCGACGCCATCCGTCGCCACCTATCACGAGGCGGCGACCGGCGAGATGGCGCTGGCGAAGATGCACAGGCGGGTTCGAGGCGAGGACGCGCCGGTAGAGCTGGTCGACATGCGCGACGAGCTCACGTCCGGCAACAGGCAACCGCTCTCGCGCCGGCTGCTGCAGGTCGTGGACCTCACGCTGCAGAACGAGGAGCAGGCGATCCTCTACCTCAACCGCCGCGGGCTGTCCACCTACGTGATGTGCCGCGAATGCGGGCGTTCCGTGCAGTGCCTCGGCTGCTCGGTGTCCCTCGTGCAGCACGCCGAAATCGATGGGCTGGTCTGCCACTACTGCGGCTACTCGCGGCCGATGCCTCAGATATGTCCCTACTGCGGCAGCAGGCACATCCGCGGGCTGGGAATGGGCACGCAGCGTCTCGAGTCGGTGGTCAAGAAGCTGTGGCCGCGGGCCAGGGTGCTGCGGCTCGACAGCGACGTGGCGCGTGGACCCGACGCGTACTTTGAGATCTGGGAGGCCTTCCGCGAGCGCCGCGCCGACATCCTCGTAGGCACGCAGCTCGTGACGCGCGGTCTCGACCTTCCGGCGGTGACGTGCGTGGGCGTGGTCGATGCGAACCTGCCGCTGCACTTCCCCGACTACCGGTCCGCGGAGAACACGTTCTCACTCGTCGTGCAGGTCGCGGGTCGTGCCGGTCGCGACGGACGCCCGGCGCGGGTCGTCGTGCAGACCAGCAACCCCGAGCACTACAGCCTTCGCTGCGCGGCGACCGGCGACTACGAAGGCTTCTACGCGGCCGAGCTGCCGTCGCGGAAGGCGTTTCACTTTCCGCCGTTCGCGAGCCTCGCCGTCCTGACCCGCACCGACGCCGACGATGCGCGCGCTGCCGCCGATGCGCGCGAGGCCGCGGACTCCATCGCGAGCGGGCTGCTCAAGGACGGCATCGACGGCATTCGGGTGATGGGACCGTCACCGGCGTTCATCCACCGACTGCGCGGCGAGTACCGCTGGCAGGTCACACTGAAAGGTGACGGCCTCGAGCGGGCGCGCCACCTGGCGCCGCGAGGCAGGGGATGGAGCTTCGACGTGGACCCGATGACCTGATGCGCAGCGTCCAGGAGCGGAAGCGCGATGTGATAGCCGTCCTCGAAGCCCAGAAGCACATGTGGCTGACGACCGCGCACGCAGGCCGGCCTCACGCGATAGGCGTGTCGGCGTGGTGGGATGGCGCCGACCTCGTCGTGACCACTGTCGGGACGAGCCGCACCGCCGAGAACCTTCGCCAGACGCGAGCGGCCACGCTCATCGCCGGCACGCCTGACGACGCGGTGGTCATCGCGGCAGACCTGGTGGAGTCGATGCCAGCCGCCGGCGCCGACCAGGTCGCCAGGGGTTTTTCGAGCGCGATGGGCTGGGACCCGCGAGAGGTGGGGGAGGGTTGGCACTTCTTTCGCCTCCGGCCCGCGCGCGTCCAGGCCTTTCGCGGCTACGACGAGATCGAGGGCCGTGAGGTCATGCGGGGAGGCCGTTGGCTGGCTTAGCCCCGAAGCACGCTGGGTAGAATCGCGTCCGTGGGCGTCCGACCGATCCTCAACTTTGATCAACCTGTGCTTCGCGAGAAGGCGAAGAAGGTGTCGCGCGTCGACACTTCCATACAGCGTCTGATCGACGACCTGGCCGAGACGATGCTCGCTGCGCCGGGTGCCGGGCTCGCCGCCCCGCAGATCGGCGTGCCGCTGCGCGTGTGCGTCGTCAAGGGCGACGAGAACCAGATCTGGGCGCTCGTGAACCCCGAGATCGTCAAGCACGACGGCGTCCAGGTCGGCTACGAAGGGTGTCTGAGCTATCCGGGATGGGTCGGCGAGGTGGCGCGCTACGAGACCGTGGTCGTGAAGGGGCGTAACCGCCGCGGCAAGGAGGTGCGCATCAAGTCGACCGGGTTCACAGCGCGTGCCTTCCAGCACGAGATCGATCACCTGGACGGGATCCTCTTCATCGACCGGCTCACCAACCTCGACACGCTGCGCCGAGTCGAGGAGCTCGAGGCCGACGAGCCGGAAGCAGCCGTCGCCGCAGCGTCGGGTTAGCCGTCTTCCTGAAGCTCGTTTTCGCCGGCACCGCTGCCTTCGCTGTACCGTCGCTTCGCGCGCTGCACGCGGCCGCTCAAGACATTTCGGTTGTGATCACGCAGCCCGACCGGCCGGGCCACCGCCTGAGGCTGACGCCTTCTCCGGTTAAGGTCGCGGCCGTCGAGCTTGGGCTCGAGGTGTTTCAGCCGGAGCGCATCCGCGAAGCATCCGCGGTGCAGCGCCTGACCGCGGTGGCGCCCGACCTCATGGTGGTGGTCGCTTACGGCCAGATCATCCCGCCGTCGGTGCTCGCGATCCCGCGGCTTGGTGTGCTCAACGTCCACGCCTCGCTGCTGCCCCGCTGGCGCGGCGCGGCGCCGGTGGCGCGCGCGATCCTTGCCGGTGACAGCGAGACGGGCGTGACGATCATGGAGATGGACGAGCAGCTCGACCACGGACCGGTGCTCGCATCGCGTGCGGTGCGGATTCACCCGGCGGATGACACGCCGGCCCTGACCCAGCGGCTGGCCGAGTCCGGCGCTGAGCTGCTCGTCGAGACCATCGCTCGAATCGGTGATGTGCATGCAATCGAGCAGGATCATGCTGCGGCCACGCTCGCGCCGCGCCTCACCAGGCAAGACGGCGAGCTCGAATGGGAGATGGGGGCCGAAGAGATAGACCGCCGCGTGCGGGCGCTCCAGCCATGGCCGGGCGCCACGCTGCCGACGAAACGCGGTCGGGTCAAGGTGCTGACAGGGCATATCGAAGGCACGCGGTACGTCGCCGAACTGGTCCAGCTGCCGGGCAAGAAGCCGGCGCCGGCGAAGCAGGTGCTGGGCGATGCCTGACAAGGACGCGGACCGCGAGCGCGACAAGGCGGTCAACCGCCGCGCGTATCACGACTACTTCATCGACGAGAAGTACGAGTGCGGCCTCGTGCTGATGGGCACGGAGGTGAAGTCGATCCGCGAAGGCCGGTGCAACCTGCGTGATGGTTATGTGCGCATCGACGGCAACGAGGCCTGGCTCGAGAACGTGCACATCTCGCCATACGCCCAGGGCAACCTCATGAACCACGATCCACTGCGGCCGCGCAAGCTGCTTCTCCACCGCAAGCAGATCGCGAGCCTCATCGGCAAAGTGCGTCAGAAGGGGTACACGCTGATCCCGCTGCGCGTGTACATCGCGCGCAATCGCGCGAAAGTCGAGATCGGGCTGGCGCGAGGCAAGCGGCAGTACGACAAGCGGCAGGCGATCGCGGAGCGCGATGCGAAGCGAGAGATCGAGCGCGCGACGCGTCGCTAGGCGATTCCCCGCCTTTGTATACAAACGCGTGTTATCCGGCGGAAATAACCCGCCTTTGTATACAAATCGAGGGTTCGGGCGGCTAGCTGAGGTTCCAGGTGAGCATCACGTGGCTGCTCTCTTCATCAGTTCCGCTCTTCCGATACGCGCCCAGCGCAGCGTCGTTGTCGTGGTCGGTCAGCACCCACATGTCGTAGCACCCGCGCTTCCGTGCCAGGTCTCGGAGAGCAGACACGAGCTCGCTTGCGATGCCGAGCCTGCGATGGCGCTCGTCCACCGCCAGCTCATACAGGAACATCTCGGTCCCCTTGTCTGGATGCGTCAGCTCGACACCGCTTACGAACCCGACGGACTTGCCGTTGGCAATCGCCAGCACCAGGTGGTGATTCGGGTCCCCGAGAAATCGCGCGACCGCGTCCGGTTTGGGAGCCGCGTCGAACAGGTGACCGGCCGCCATCACCAGGCCGTCGTCTCCGGGCCCGAGCCGGCGGATCTCGATGCTCGTCACGCGGCGAGGTTGATGCCGATGGCCCGCAGGCGCTTGTTCAGCGACTCCATCGCGAACTCGATGATCTCGCTCTCCGTGTGTCCGTAATCGGTGACGTAGGCAGGGTCGGGCGGATCGAGCGTGCCCGAGATCAGCGGCAGCGACTCGATCAGCGTCCGCTGGATCAAAGGCGCGTAGCGCGAGGCGTCCTCACGCACCGCCTCCTGCAGGACCTTGATGCCGAAGCTGACATGCCGCGACTCGTCGCGCGCAACGGCCGTGAAGCCCCGGTAGAAGCCGCGGTCGGTCAGCCCCTGCTCGCGCATCGACTCGAGCTCGAACCGCTGCCCCGTCAACGCGATGGTCGCCTCGACCACGATGTGATACAGAGTGACGCCCTCGACGAACGCGTCGAAATCCTTGGGGTTGCTCGCGAGGCGCTGCGCCAGCGCCGGCAGCTTGTCATAGAAAAGGATGTTGTAGCCCTCGTTGGTTTTCGGACGGATCTCTTTCAGCAGCGACGTCAGGTCCCTGGCGTCGGTGCCGACAACCTCGTGCCACCACCGCTGAAAGAACGCGGTGTGCCGAGCCTCGTCGACCATCTGCGTCGACAGGAAGATCTCGATCTCGGGCGTCGGCGCCGCCCACACGAATGGCGCGAGCGTCGCAGTGACGCGCTCCTCGCCGTTGAAAAACAGGCGGTGCGACCACAGCGTTGCGTTGCGATCACCATCGCTCGCGTCAATCCAGTCCTGGCGGTCGAGTGAGAAGTCGATGTCGGAGACCGCCCACTGCTGGGACTCCCAGCGGCGGTACAGGTCCATGTAGCTGGGCATGTTCTCGATGCCGCGGTCGATGAACGAGAGCACGTCGTCGATGCGGATGTCGCCGAGCTCCTTGAGGCTGGCGCGCCCCACGCGCTCGATGTCGGTCGAAGAAGCCATCGCGCGTCCAGTGTAGGTTGGCCGCCCGCTGGGTAGAATCGAATGCGCAACCAGGTTCACCTTCGTGGGGGCGTCCGGTCTCGACGGGGCAGATGGGCTTCGGGATTGCGAGCCGAGAGCCGCGAGCGTTACAGCGCAGCGTTTACAAACGCCAACAAGAACACCGCTTTCGCCCTCGCTGCGTAAGCAGTAGAGGCGTGAGCCCCGGGACTTAGATTCCGGGCGTTGCCCTCGGTCAATCCGGCGGACTGGGGAGCGGCGTCACAAAAGACCGGATTGCC
>DASYXY010000034.1:0-2615 GCA_035934385.1 Candidatus Dormiibacterota bacterium | reverse complement strand
TGCGGGCTGCCCAAGGAGATGGCGCTCGAGCTCTTCAAGCCGTTCGTGATGAAGAAGCTCGTCGACCGCGGGCTCAGCCAGAACATCAAGAGCGCGAAGCGGATGGTGGAACGGGCGCGGCCCGAAGTGTGGGACGTGCTCGAGGAGGTCGTGCACGAGCATCCGGTGCTGTTGAACCGCGCCCCGACGCTCCACCGCCTGGGGATTCAGGCGTTCGAGCCGGTGCTCATCGAGGGCAAGGCGATCCAGGTCCATCCGCTCGTCTGCACGGCCTACAACGCCGACTTCGACGGCGACCAGATGGCGGCGCACGTGCCGCTCTCCGCGGCCTCGCAGGCCGAGGCGCGCGTGCTCATGCTCTCGGCGTACAACATCCTGTCGCCGGCCTACGGCCGCGCGATCACCTCCCCCACGCGCGATATCGTCTTCGGCTGCTACTACCTGACGCTGGAGCGCCCGGGGGCGAGGGGCGAGGGCAAGGTGTTCAGCCGGCCCGACGAGGTGGTGCTCGCGTACGAGAGCGGCGTGGTCGACCTGCACGCGAAAGTCAAGGTGCGGCTCAGCCACGACGGCGAGCTCGTCGAGACGACGGTCGGCCGGGTGATCTTCAACGAGGCCATCCCGGAGGAGCTGCGGTTCATCAACGAGATCTGCGACCGCAAGATCCTCTCGCAGATCGTCTCGGAGGCGTACAGCCGGCTCGGCTCCACCAAGACGGTCCAGCTCCTCGACAGCATCAAGGACCTGGGGTTTCATTTCGCGACCGTGAGCGGCAGCGGGATCGCGCTCTCGGACATCGTCATCCCGAAGGAAAAGGAAGAGATTCTCGCCAAGGCCGACAAGGACGTCGATGCGATCGACACCCAGTACCGGCGCGGCCTGATCACCGACGAGGAACGGTACCTCAAGACGATCGACGTGTGGACCGAGGCCACGGAGACGATCACGCGGAAGATGCTCGGCACGTTCGACCCCTTCAACCCGCTGTACATGATGGCCCAGTCGGGAGCCCGGGGCAACATTCAGCAGATCCGCCAGCTCGCCGGGATGCGGGGGCTCATGACCGACCCCAGCGGGCGGATCATCGATCTGCCGATCAAGGCGAACTTCCGCGAAGGCCTGACGGTGCTGGAGTACTTCATCAGCACGCACGGCCAGCGCAAGGGGCTCGCGGACACGGCGATCCGCACGTCCGAGTCCGGGTACCTGACGCGCCGGCTGGTGGACGTGGCGCAGGACGTGATCGTCCGCGAAGACGACTGCCATACGACCTCCGGGGTCGAGATGACGCCGGTCGTGGACGGCTCGCAGACCGTGGTCTCGCTGGCCGACCGGATCGCGGGCCGCGTGGCGGCCGAGGACGTGCTGGCGCCACGGAGCAAGAAAGTGCTGCTCGAGGCGGGGCAGGAGATCGACCAGACCGCCGCCGAGGCGGTCGAGGAGGCGGGGGTCACCTCGGTCGTCGTGCGCTCGGTGCTGGCCTGCAAGACCCGCTTCGGGATCTGCGCCAAGTGCTACGGCCGCAACCTCGCGACCGGCAAGCTGGTGGAGATCGGCGAGGCGGTCGGGATCATCGCCGCGCAGTCGATCGGCGAGCCCGGCACGCAGCTCACGATGCGGACGTTCCACACCGGCGGCGTGGCGGGGTTCGACATCACGCAGGGCCTGCCGCGCGTCGAGGAGCTGTTCGAGGCCCGGCGGCCGAAGGGCCAGGCCGTGATCGCGGAGATCGACGGCAAGGCCGCTCTCTCGGAGAGCAAGGGCAACCGCATCATCACGCTGGCCGGGCGGGACGACGAACGGGAATATCCGGTGGCGTACGGCGTCCGGGTGCGGGTGGCCGACGGCGATCGCGCGGCCGCGGGCGACCAGCTCACCGAGGGGTCGGTCAATCCGCACGACATCCTCCGCATCAAGGGCCTCGCCGCCGTGCAGGGCTACCTGGTCCAGGAGATCCAGAGCGTCTACCGGTCGCAGGGCGTCGACATCAACGACAAGCATATCGAGATCATCGTCCGCCAGATGCTGCGGCGGGTGAAGGTCGAGGAGCCGGGTGGGACCGAGTTTCTGCCGGGCGAGCTCGTGGACGTGTTCGCGCTCGAAGAGCAGAACGCGACGGCCATGGCGTCGCGCAAGGAACCGGCGACGGCGCGGCCGGTGCTGCTGGGCATCACCAAGGCGTCGCTGGCCACCGAGAGCTTCCTGTCCGCCGCCTCCTTCCAGGAGACGGCCCGGGTGCTCACCGACGCGGCGACGAAGGGCAAGGTCGATCCGCTGCTCGGCCTCAAGGAGAACGTGATCATCGGCAAGCTGATCCCCGCCGGGACCGGGATGCAGCGGTACCGTTCGGTCAAGGTGGCGGTGGAAGGCCTGACGTAGAGACAAGAACCGTCGGCAGGTGCTTCGTGGCGGGCCCTCCGTGAGGAGGGCCCGCCGCATCTCGTCCGGGTGGCCGGCGCTTACCATGCCGGTGTTGCTGCTGCGCGCGGCGCGCCCGCTCGTGCCGGGCGGCCCGTACCTCGTGATGGACGACGATGTCGCCGCCTTCCGGCGCGGCGTGCCGGGCAGTGCGGTGGTCGAGATCGACGCGAACCACTACGGGATCGTTGCGGTCC
>DASYXY010000064.1:0-91651 GCA_035934385.1 Candidatus Dormiibacterota bacterium | reverse complement strand
TGACGTCAGACGATGCGCGATAGGTCTCCACGCCGGCTGAAACATCAGCCTGCGATCTCATGTTCCACATGATCATGAACGACCGCGAAGTAGTGGAGCAGATGCTGCAGTCATATTCGGCGGCGGTTTACGCGAAGGACGTCGACGCGTTCACCGCGCTGTACGACGACGACATCACAGTCTTCGACATGTGGGGGCGGTGGGCCTACCGCGGCATCGAAGCCTGGCGAAGCATGGCGGCCGAATGGTTCGGCTCGCTCGGCGACGAGCGCTCGTCGCCCGAGTTCAGCGACATCCAGGTCGATGTTGCCGACACGGTCGCGGCGGCGCACGCGTTCCTGACCTTCCGAGGGCTTTCCGCCGACGGCAAGGAGCTGCGTCGCATGGACAACCGGCTGACGTGGGTGCTGCGCAAGAACGCCGACGGCCCGTGGAAGATCGTCCACGAGCATTCCTCGTCTCCTGCGGACATCGAGAGCGGAAAGGTCAACCTGCGCCGCAGCTCCTGATTCGCCGAGTGCCGGCACTGGCACTCGGTTTTCGCGATTTTGGGGTGCGAGTGCCGGCACTCGCGCATGGGCTCAGAGGTGGTCGACCGGTTTCTTCCAGTCCTTGGTGTCGATCTTCCCCGCGCTCACCGGCTGAACCACCCGGGGCTTCTCTTTCGCGTACTTCGGCAGGACCTCCCCCGCGACCCAGTCGAGCTGCCCGATCTGCTTGTCACCCGGCTGATCGAGGATGAACTGGTTCACACCGGCTTCGACGTACGGCTCTAGCACGCTGTAGAAGGCGTCCTTCGACACCCATGGGTCCAGGTCGGCTTTCGGCACCCAGTAGTACAGCGAGCGGTCGAGCGTGTCCGGGTCGCGGCCGATCTCGCGGCAGTAGTCGTCGAGCATCTGGTTGCGCTCGCGCATCTCTTCGGGCGTGCCGAAGGCGTTCCATACGTCCGCGTACTTGGCGACGATCTTCAGCATCCGAGGCCCGAACGCTCCGAGCACCAGCGGCGGCCGCGGCTTCTGCACGCTGGCCGGCCGCGAGCGCGCGCCGCGCAGCTGGTAGTACTCACCGTCGAACGAGCTCGTGTCCTCGCGCGTCATCAGGTCGACAACCTGCACCGCTTCCTTGAAGCGGCTGACCAGCTCCTTCGTCTCCGGGAAGGGGATGCCGAACATCGTGTGCTCGGGCTCATACCAGCCCGCGCCAAGCCCGATGTCGAGCCGTCCGTTCGAGATCTGGTCGACCGTGACCGCCATCTTGGCCACGATCTGAGGAAAGCGGAATGTGTTGGAGGTCACGAGGATGCCGATGCGGATCTTGTCCGTGACCGCGGCGAGGCCGGCCAGCAGCGTCCATGCCTCCATGTACGGCCCGGTCGGCCGGCTCGGCTGGATCAGGTGATCGCACAACCAAGCGCTCTCGAAGCCCAGCTTCTCGAAGAGCTTCCAGCGCTCCACCGTCTTGTCCCACGTCATGTTCTGGTCGGTGCAGATGCCGAAGCGGAACCGGCGCGCCATTCGCTTCCCTCCTTACTCCCCCGAATCGTAGTGCGGAACTAGAATCGCAAACGCATGGGCCGCACCACGCTGAAGATGCCGCAGCTCGGCGAGTCGGTCACGGAGGGAACGGTCGACCGCTGGCTCAAGCAGGAAGGCGACATGGTGCGCCGCGACGAGCCGATCGTCGAGGTCGTCACCGACAAGGTGAACGCAGAGATTCCGTCACCCTTCGAAGGCCGGCTCGTGCGCATCGAAGTGCAGCCGGGGCAGACCGTGCCGATCGGCGCAGCGCTGGCGGAGATCGAGGTCGAGGGCGCGACTCCTCCGGCGGCAGCGGTGGCCGCGCCTTCGAAGCCTGCGGAGCCAAGGCCCGAGCCGCCGCGGGCCGCCGCGGCGCCGGCGCCCGCCACCGATCACGCGCGGGTGAGCCCGGCGGTGCGCAAGCTGGTGCAGGACAACGACCTCGACCTTGCTCAGATCGCTGGCACGGGTCCTGGCGGCCGGGTCACGCGCGAGGACGTCCAGTCGTATCTGGCGAGCAGGCCGGCCCCGGCCGCCGCCGCGCCTACGCCGCTGCGCTCCGGCCAGCGCGGGGACGAGCTCGTGCGCATCTCTGCCGTGCGCCGCCAGATCGCCGAGCACATGGTTCGCAGCGTCAGCACCTCGCCGCACGCGTGGTCGCTGCGCGAGGTGGACGTCACGAAACTCCAGGCTTACCGCGAGGCCAATAAAGAGGAGTTCAGCACGCGCTACGGC
Organism: Candidatus Dormiibacterota bacterium; assembly: GCA_035934385.1. GTDB lineage: Bacteria > Chloroflexota > Dormibacteria > Dormibacterales > Dormibacteraceae > CF-118. The sequence continues at coordinate 89,396 of DASYXY010000064.1, read as the reverse complement.
TTCCCGCTGTCCTACGTGCCGTTCTTCGTCCAGATCGTCAGCGACGCGCTGTTGAAGAACCCCTACCTGAACTCGACCTGGACCGAGGACGGCATCGTGCTCCACCACTTCGTGAACATGGGCATCGCGGTCGCCCTGCCCGACGCCCTGATCGTCCCGGTCATCAAGGATGCCGACCTGATGGGCTTCACCGACCTTGCGCACGCCATCAACGACATCGCGACCCGCGCGCGCAACAAACAGCTGAAGCCCGAGGACGTGCGCGGCGGCACCTTCACGCTCAACAACACCGGCGCTCTCGGCTCCGTCGCGGGTCAGTCGATCATCAACCAGCCGCAGGCTGCGATCCTCAGCACGGAGTCGATCCGCAAGCGGCCCGTGGTCGTCGATGACGAGGTGGTCGTGCGGCCGATCATGAACCTCACGATGTCGTTCGACCACCGGATCGTCGACGGCCTCGCGGCGTCCCGATTCATGAGCGACGTGGCGAAAGGAATCGAGGACTGGAGCCCCGCCAGCCTCAAGCTTTGAGGTTGTTGGTCTCTAAGTAATCCGCGGTGGCGCGAAGGTAGAGGTCGATCGCCGCCGGCTCGGCCGCGCGGCCCATGTGCCCGACGCGGAAGATCTTGCCCGACAGCTCGCCGAGGCCTCCGCCGATGCGGATGTGGTGCTCCCGCAGCAGGTAGGCCGAGTAAGCGGCCAGATCCATGTTCGGCAATCCGTACGAGGCCGTGGTCACCGGCGACGCGATGTCGACTGGCGACAGCATGCGAAAGCCCATCTCCTCCAACCCATCGCGCACGCGGTCGCGTGCGGCCGCAAGCCGGCGGCACCGGTTGTCGACGCCTTCCTCGAGCAAACCCGTCAGCGCCACGTCGAAGGCCTCGATGACGTTGGTGGGCATGGTCGTCGGGTGCGGATGCCACCCGCCCCACTTGTCCGCAAACTCTCGCCACGTACCGAGGTTGAGGTACCAGCCGGCAGCCTTCGGGCGGCCGTCGGCCAGAGCCTCGAGAGCGCGCGGCCCGGCCGCCAGGGGCGCCACGCCGATGGCGCCGCCGATGCACTTGTTGGCGACCGTGACGCACATGTCGACACCCCAGTTATCCATGTCGAAGGGCACGCCCCCGACCGACGAGATGCCGTCCACGATCGTGAGCGCGCCTCGTTCGCGCGCGGCCGCGCAGATCCCTTGCACCTCGTTCAGGACCCCGACCGATGTCTCGTGGTGCACGACGCAGACGGCGCGCACGCCAGGGTGCTCGTCGAGCGCCTCACGCACCCGCGCGGCGGTCACCGCCTGCGCGAGTCCCGGCCGTACCCTGTGCACCTTGATCCCGTTCGCCGTCGCCACGTCGGCCATCCGATCGCCGAACAGCCCGTTCGTGGCCACGATCACCTCATCGCCAGGTCCGAGCACGCTGGCGATGCATGTCTCGATCGCCGCCATGCCGGGGCCGAAGATGAGATGCACGTCGCCCGATGTCTTGAACACCTTCTTCATGCCCGCGACGCAGCGCTTGTAGAGCTCGGTCCATCCATCGCCGTAGTGCGCCCGGACGGGCTGGCCCAACGCCTCGAGCACGTCGTCGTCCACCGAGACCGGCCCGGGGATCATGAGGAACTCGCGGTCGCCGTGATCGGTCATCCGAGCACCTCGCGCGCGACTCGATAGCCCGACTTGATGGCGCCTTCCATGCCGCCCGGCCCCACGCGGCCGTCGGTGTGCTCGCCCGCGAAGAAGACGCGGCCGTCCAGCGGGGCAGCGATCAAAGGCAGCACCGTGTCGCGCTGATCGCCGATCGGCGCGCGCACGACCGCGCGCGACCACGGGTCATGCGTCCAGCTCTTCACGAAGCCGGCGACTCGCTTGATCGGCCTTCCGACCACCGAGCTCATCGTCGCATCGACGTCGTCGAGAATCTGCGCGTCAGTCATGCCCGACGGCTCGATGTCGCCGGCGGCGAGGCCGGCCACGATGATGTGCTCGCCTCGCTGGTGCACCGTCTGCTCCATGATGAAACCGGGCATGCGGTCCGTGAAACAGCCCGACCCGATCGCGGTTTTCACCATCTCGCGCTCGGCGTACTGCACCACGAGCCGCGTCGCATTGCCGTAGCGCAGCTGCAGCAGCGCGCGCACCTTGTCGGCCGGCAGCGCGGGCTCGAAGCCCAGCTCCGAGACGAGCGGCCCGGGCACGGTGACGACGACGCGATCGCCGTGGACCGTCTCGTGGTCGGTCTCCACGGTGACGCCGGCTGCGCCCCATCCCACTATGCGGACCGCCCGCTGCAGCCGCACGTCGACCTTCTTCGCGATTGTTCGCGGCAGCGTGTCGTTTCCGCCCTTGATCTTGCGGTACGCCTCGCCCCACGACAGCTCGACGTTGAGCTCCTGCGCGTCGGCGGTGCGCAGCGGCGCAGCAGGCGTGGACTGCGCGATCGCGGCCAGCAGGAGCTCGGCCGGCTGGGACACCCGCGCGCGGCGAAGCCATTGGGCCACGGACTCGTAGTGCCTCGGCTTCGTCTTTTTGACCGCGGCACGGAGCTCGTTCACGATCTCCGCCGCGGCGGAGCGGTCGAGGCGTTCGCCGGCGAAGATCAGGTCCGGCACGTCGGTGCCGAGGCTGAACTCGTCGCTGAGCTCGACGCCGTGCTTCGCGCACAGGTCGGCGATGTTGTGCTGGCCGTGGTAGATGATCTCGGCGCCGATGTCCGCGAACTGGCCTTCGGCGAATCCTTCGCGCATGGTGAACACGCGCCCGCCGACGCGGTCGCGAGCCTCGAGCACTGTGACCTCGTGGCCCGCGGCCTGGATCTCAGTGGCCGCGACGAGGCCCGAGAGGCCGGCGCCGACGACAATCACCTTCATACGCGCGTTTCCCTCTCCCTCTGGGAGAGGGCAGGGTGAGGGTTCGCAAAACGGTTCGGCGCGAACTGTTCGATCGGCCGCGACGTGCCGCCGTCGAGGGCTAGATCGGCCGCGACGTCGCCGATCACCGGCGCGAACTTGAAGCCGTGGCCTGAAAAGCCGCCCAGGACGCTGAGACCGGGCGCCAGCGTGCCGATCACGAAATGGCGGTCGGGCGAATTCTCCTGCAGGCAGACCACCGAACGAACTGGTTCAGGGTCGAGGTCAGGCAGCGCAGTTGCGACGTACCGCACCGCGGGCTCGAGGTCGGCCGGGTGCACGACGCGGTCGATCGCGTCCGGGTGCTGCGGTAGGTCGTCGTCGGAGACCCCGATCTTCACCGTTTCGCCGTCGACCGATGGGAAACCGTACGCGTGGATGGCGTCGCCGGTCGTCCCGTGCACGAAAACCGGGGCGGCTTCCGGCGTGTGCAGCGACGGCGTCCGCGGCCGGAACCACACCATGCACTGGCGCGTGACCTCGAGCGGCATGTCCAGCCCGGGCACCAGGCCGGTGGCGTTCCACGCGCCCACGCACACGATGACGTGGTCCACGCGCCAGGCCTTTCCCGCCGCATGCACGGCGCCCGGCTCCACACGTTCGACCGCAGTGCCGGTATGGACCGTCGCGCCGAGCGCCCGAGCTCGACCGAGCGCCGCGGCGACGCCCTTCTCCGGCCTCACGAAACCCGCCGCGATGTCGTACACCGCGATCTCATCGCCGCGGAGCCGGTAGCGCGGAAAGCGTCGCGCCACGTCAGCGGGCTGCAGGACCTCGTGCTCGAGACCCCATTCACGGGCCGACAGCAGCGAGCCCGACACGAGCTCTGAATCCGGCGGCCCGATCATCAACGCGCCGGTCATCGTCAGGATGGACTCGCCCGACTCGCGCTCCAGCACGCGCCACAGGTCGAAGGCTTCGCGCACCAGCGGCACGTAGCCCGGCCCCTCGTAATAGGCGCTGCGGATGATGCGCGACTGTCCGTGCGACGAGCCCATCGTGTGCGGAGGGTCGTAGCGGTCGAAGCCGATGACGCGCGCGCCCCGGGACGCAAGCCGCCACGCGGCCATGCTGCCCATGGCGCCCAGCCCGACGACCGCGACGTCGGCGGCCATGCTCACATGATCCTTCCGCCGTCCAGCAGGACAACGATCCCCGACGCGTCCGGCCAGGACGCGATGTCGAGGCCGGCGCGCGCGATGTCCTCTGGCTGAGCGATGCGCTTGAGCGGCATCTCGCGCTCCATCACCTGCTCCTGCACCGCGGGGTCGATGGCGTACCACATCTCGGTCGCGACCGGCCCCGGCGCGATGGCGTTGACGCGTACGTGCGGGGCGAGCTCGCGCGCGAGGGTCTTGGTCAGGCCGATGATGCCCGCCTTGGTGGCGCCGTATGGCGCGCCGTGCAGCGAGCCCGCCACGCCGCCGTCGCTGCTCACATTCAGGATCGCTCCGCGCTGCGCGATGAGGTCGGACTTGAAGGCCTTGGCAAGGAACGTCGGCGCGGTGAGGTTGACCGCGATCGATCGCTCCCAGCCCTCGCGTGTCAGCTGCTCCAGCGTGAACTCCTCGCCGATGCCGGCGTTGTTGACGAGCAGGCCAACCTGGCCCTGCGCGCGAGCGGCGCCGATCACCGCGTCCACATCCTCGAATTTTTCCAGGTCGGCTTTCACGCTCACGGCCTCGCCGCCCAGCGCGGCGGCCAGCTCCACGGTTTCGGCCGCATCCGCGTCGCGGCTTCTAAAGCTGAACACGACGCGATGGCCGCGCCTGACAGCCTCGAGCACGAACGCACGACCGATTCCGCGTGATCCGCCGGTCACCACGGCGAGCGGTGAGCTCACTCCTTCACGAAGAGCTGACGTGGGAAGTTCGCGAACACCTCGTGACCGGTCTCAGTCACTCGGAAGCAGTCGCTGAGCTCGAAGCCCCAGCCCTCCATCCACATTCCGAGCATGAGGTGAAAGACCATGTTCGGCTCCATCACCGTCGTATCGATCTCGCGCAGGCTCGCGGTGTGGTCGGCCCAGTTCGGAGGGTAGTTCACGCCGATCGAGTAGCCGATGCGCGACGGCTTGGTGAGGCCGTGCTTGCTGATGGTCCTCGTCCACGAAGCGGCCACGTCGCTGCAGAGCGCGCCGGGCCTGACGGTCTCCAGCGCAGCCTCATAGCCCTCTTTGGTGGCCTCGGCCACCCGGAGCAGGTCGGCGGGCGGCTTGCCCAGGTAGACGGTGCGGGACATGGCGCAGTGGTAGCGGAGCCGGCAGCCGCTCAGCTCGAGGCACGTCGCCGTGTCGCGCCGGAATGGCTTGTCCGACCAAGAGGCGTGCGGGGTGGCCGCGTTCTCCGCGCTGAGGATCGACGGCGGATTGGCCGGCGCATCGCCTCCGAAATCCTTTGTGCCTCGGATCTGAGCTTCGGAGATGAGCGCGGCAGCGTCGCACTGGCGCGTGCCGACGTTGACCGCGTCGATCGCGACTTGCATCACGCTCTCGATGATCCGCGCCGCCTGCCTGAAGACCTCGATCTCGCGCGCCGACTTGACGGTGCGCACCCAGTTGACCATCAGGTCGATGTCGGCGAACTTCGCGTGGGGCAGCGACTCGGTAAGAACCTGCAAGTTGCGCGCGGTGAAGAAGTAAGCGTTGCCCTCGTAGCCGATGCGCGCGCGCTCGAACCCACGCTCGGCGAGCTCCGACGCGAGGTGCTCGAACGGGTGCTTGGCCGGGTTCTCGACGTAGTCGTCGGCGTAGCTGAGGATGTGGTCCCGCGGCAACGTGGTGGTCAGCACCGCCGACTGTGCGTCCATGCCACGGCCGTACCAGAAAGGCGCCTGTTTCGCCGCGGGCACGATCACGGCCTGCGGGACGTAGAAGGACCAAGCGTCGTAGCCGGTCAGGTAGTTCATGTTCGCCGGGTCGGTGATGAGCAAGACGTCGACGCCGGCTTCGGCCATCCTGGTGCGCGTCCGCGCGAGCCTTTCCGAGTACTCCTCGTCAGGGAACGCCGCCATCCGCCACCTCCTCCGCTACCCGCCCAGCATCAGGTGCTCGAACACGCGCTGCGCGACGTCGAGGTCGTCGAGGTCTACCCATTCGTCGGGCCGGTGCGCGGCCTGCTCGATGTCGCCGGGCCCGAACAGGACGCATGGTATCCCCGCGCCGCGGACCAGGAAGCCCGCGTCGCTGGCAGCGCGCCACGATGAGATGCGCGGCGGTAGGCCGGCGGCCTCCATCGCCGTGCTCATCGAGCGCACGAGCTCGTGGTCTCGCGGGATCTCGAATGGGAGGTAGTCCGGACCGGCGATGACCTCCGCCTCGAGCCAGGGCAGCCTTTCCCGCACGCGGGCGATCGCATCTTGCAGCTCGTCCTCCACCTGCCCGGCGGTCTCGCCAGGATTCAGCCGCCGGTCGACTTCGATCTCGCAGCGATCCGGCACGACGTAAGGCCGCGTCCCGCCGTGCATGGTGCCGACCGTGAGGCTCGGCGGTCCGAAGACTTCATGCGAGCGCGTGCTCAAGCGGTCTCCCGTCGCCTCCAGCTCGAGCGCGAGCCTCGCCGCGGCCGTGACCGCGTTGCGACCAAGCGCCGGCGCCGACGCGTGCGCCGACGCGCCCTTGACGACGATCCGGTAGTTGAGGAGGCCGCGGTTGGCCACCACGAGATGCAACGCCGTCGGCTCCGCCAGCACAGCGCGATCGGCCTTGATGCCCCGTTTCACCATCGCGCGCGTGCCGGCCGAGTCCTCCTCCTCCCCTACCACCGCTGCCAGCGTCACGTCGCCAGCCGGCTGCTCGCCGCGTGTTCGCAGCGCGAGGATCGCTCCGAGCATCGCCGCCAGCCCGCCCTTCATGTCGCAGGCGCCGCGTCCGTGTACGCGACCGTCCGCGACCTCGGCGCCATACGGGTCGCGCGTCCATCCCTCGCCGACTGGAACGGTGTCGATGTGGCCGGTCAGCAGTAGATGCGGCCCGCGCCCGACGCGCCACGACGCCAGCACATTGGGCCGGCCGGGCTCGACCTCCTGCATCGAGACTTCGAGGCCCGCGTCCTTGCACCAACTCGCGAGAGCTTCCGCGGCGGCCTGCTCGCGGCCGGTGGGCGAAGGGATGCGCACGAGCCGCTCGAGGATCCCCCGCGCCTCCATACGGATACAGTCCATCAAATGAAGGTGCTGATGCTCAGCCAGGCCGATGTGACCGCACTGCTCGACCTGGACCGCCTGCTCGACTCGCTCGAAGAAGGCTTTCGCGCCCTCAGCTCCGGCAAGGTCGAGGTGCCCGGCCGCACGGCCGTCACGGCGGAGCACGGCGGCTGGCTGGGCACGATGCCGGGCTACGGCGCCGGTCTGGGCCTCGGAGTGAAGCTCGTCTCAGTCTTCCCGCAGAACGACGCGGCGGGCCTACCTTCGCACCAGGCGCTGATCGCGCTCTTCGACCCTGCGACAGGATCGCCCGTCGCGGTGATGGACGGCACGCGCATCACGGCCATCAGGACCGCGGGAGCGGCGGCGGTTTCGACGCGACACCTCGCGCGCAAGGACTCGAGGGTCCTGGCGATCATCGGCGCCGGCGTGCAGGGTCACGCCCATCTCGAGATCTTTCCGCGGTTGCGTGACTTCGAGGAGATCCGCGTCGCCTCGCGCACGACTGACAGCGCACGAAAGCTGGCGGCCACGCATCCGAAGGCGCGCGCTGTCGAGAGCTACGAGGCAGCCGCTCATGGCGCTGACGTGATCGCGATGTGCACTCACTCCAGCACCCCGGTCGTGAAGCGCGAGTGGGTGGCGCCCGGCACCCACGTCACTTCGGTCGGCTACGCCGCGCCGCACGGCGAGCTCGACCGGGCTCTGGCGGAGGCGGCGAACCTGTTCGTCGAGTCTCGTGCGGCAGCGTTCAGCCCGCCGCCGGCAGGCTGCATGGAGCTGTCCGGCATGGACCCCGATCAAGCGAGCGAGATGGGCGAGGTCCTGTTGGGCACGCGGCCCGGCCGGCGCTCCGAAGACGAGATCACCGTGTACAAGTCGATGGGCCACGCGGTCGAGGACCTGGCCGCGTCGAACCTCGTCTACAAGGAAGCGCTCGCGAAAGGAGCCGGCTCCACCATCGAGCTCTGACGAAGCACCAGCTCCAGGTCCGCCAATTGACGAAGCTGAGCATTGACCGAGGAATCCTCTACCTCGATTTCGGCGCCCAGGTCCTTGAGATGCGCCGCGGCGAGTTCGAGCGAAGCTACGTTGAGAACCAAATGCTCGACCGTATCGTCCGAGGCTTCGACAATCCTTATCGCGGGGCCCTTAGCGAATTTCCAGGAACCCGTGTCTTCGTCGAGCGGGCCGAGAATTCTTTGCCAGCGCGAAGCAGCTGAGCTCGGGTCAGGCGACCCGATGACGATCTCCTCCGCGTCCACGAGTCCCAAGAGGCCACCCCCGGTCCGAGCTAACGCCGCATGACGGGCCGCCACGTCCCTTGCTTCGGGGCGGTGGTAGTCGCACAGAAAGACGAGCGTGCCGGCGTCCACGATATCCGGCAACAGCACGTTGGTCCACGCGGGGAAAGGCATCGGCGGCGAGTGCGCGATGGAGCGGCGATCCATTGTGTCGAGCAGGTCCGAATCCGCGGCTCCATCGGGGTCGAATGCGATGCCCCTGATCCGGGCGGGCCGCGTGGCGCACAACGCACGCATGGTGGTGCGGCTTTCAATGACCTCGAGGTTGATGCTTCCGAGCACCGTTCCGCCGCTGCTGAAGGCGCCGTAGTCGCCGTAAGGCCAAGCGACCGGCAGCCCGAGCGCCTGGGTCAGAAAGGCGTGGGCCTTGGCCGCATCGACCAGCGGCACGAAGACGTGATCGACCCTCGTGACGATCGAACTACGCGCTGACAAGGGGCCTCACGGCTCGCCTGTCCACAGTTCTGCCCTGTTGGCGAACGACATGGCGAACGACGTAGCGGGCGTCGCGGCTGACGCCTCCCACGAGGGCGGAAGCCACCGAATACTGAAATGGAAGCCCCACGAAGTAAAGGCCGCGTTGGACGCTTGACACGCCTCTCTCGTGCAGCGCTCGGCCACTGTCATCCACGACCCTGGGAGTGATCCAGTCGAAGTCCTGCTTGAAGCCGGCGCACCAGATCACGGTTCCGACGTCGGCCATGGTCCCGTCGTCGAGACGCGGCCGTCCGGCCTCGGTCCCCACCGTTCGCCCGACACGCTCGACGCCGGCTCGCTCGAAATCGGCAGCTTCGATCCAGAACCGAGGCGCCCCTCCCGCCGCCATCCTGGCCGTCATGCGCCGGCCCATCGGTGTCGATTTGGTCAGCAGGACTTGTCCGATCCACCACGGCACGCGTCCGAAGAGCTTGGGGTTGCCCTTGCCTGTGTCTCTGCCCGAGAGCATCACGCGGTGACCGGCGGACGCGGCTTCGAGGGCGACCTCCGAGCCGGAGTTGCCCGCACCGATCACCAGCACAGCGCCCGGCGCCAGATCGGACGGACTGCTGTAGGACGCGGCAGTCAGCTGCCGGATTGCCGGGTCAAGCTCGCGAGCAAAGTCCGGAACCTTCGGGACCTGGTTCGAGCCGGTCGCGATGATCACTTGATCAGCGGTCAGGCTTCCCTCGCCCAGGTCGAGCTCGAAGTGATCGGCACGAGCCAACAAGCGCCTGACCACGGCGTTCGAGCGCACCGGAAGGTCGAAACTGCGGGCGTACTGCTCGAGGAAGTCCGCCATGGCGTCTCTTGACGGATGCTCATCGGACGGCGCTGGGAAGGCCATTCCAGGCAAGCCGTCAATCCGAGCGGGTGTGAAAAGCTTCAGCGAGCTCCAGCGGCGGCGCCAGGAGTCGCCGATCCGAGGGTGGCGATCGAGGATCGCGAACTGGACCCCGGACCGCTTCAGGTGGTAGCCGGACGCCAGGCCCGCCTGGCCACCTCCGACGACCACCACGGTCAGGTGTTCGCGCCGCGTCGGTTCAAGCAACGCTGTGCTCCTCGCGGCGCGCGATCACTGACCTGGATGGCCCAAGCCGGTGCACACGCAGCACTGGAGGCGACGCAGGCTCGGGGCTGATGCACGCCGCCGCCGCGGCGGGGTCCAGCCAGACCAGCTGAGCCAACCACGGCTCCACACGCCTCCAGACAGTCCGCCCCCAGCTTGCTCGCATCTCAATGACTCCTTAAATGTCACCTCTATTGAGTAGAGGTATCCTCTAATGGATAGGGTGCTATCCTATCGCCGATGGCCGAAGCTGTCAAGGAGACTCGGGCCTACCGCGCGAGCCTGCGCCAGGAGCAAGCGGACCTGACCCGGCGCCGGATCATGGAGGCCGGCCGGCGGCTTCTCGCGAAGGGCACCTACAGCGCCGTGACGATGCGAGAGGTCGCAGCTGAGGCTGGAGTCTCCTACCAGACCGTGTACGCGATCTTCGGCAACAAACTCCAACTCGCCCAGGCCATCATCGAAGCCGGCTGGCCGCACGTGGCTGAGGCATTGAGCCTGGTCGGAGACGCTCGACGGTCGGATGATCCCGAGGTCTGGCTGCGCGTTGCGGGCCGGATCTCGCGCCGCATCTATGAGCTCTGCGCTGACCTACCCCGGTTCATGCGCGAATCAGGGGACCCCACCTTGAAGGCGCGCTACGAAAGCTCCGAGAGCGAGCGGTATCGACAGTTCGAGGAGGTGCGTGCGGCGCTTGAACACAGCGGACGGCTGCGCGCAGGCCTCACGGCGAGCGAGGCACACGCCATCCTCTGGGGCCTCACCGGACCGGATTGGTACTGCCTGCTGGTCTTTGAGCGGGGCTGGAAGCCGGCGCGCTACGAGGAGTGGGTTGGCCAGTCCTTGATCGAATTGCTGCTGGAGCCGGTGGCTAGCTCTCCAGCGTCCGCTTGACCGCTTTGACGACGCGGTCCACGGACGGCAGGTAGTAGTCCTCGAGCGAAGCCGCCGGGAAGGGCACGTCGTACGCCCCGACTCGCGCGACCGGCGCGTCGAGGTCGTAGAAGATCTCCTCCATCAGCGTGGCCGAAACCTCGGCGCCGAATCCGGCCGACATCGGCGCCTCATGCACTACCACGCAGCGCCCGGTCTTCGCTACCTGCGTGCACAGCGTCTCCACGTCGAGTGGCACGAGCGTCCTGAGGTCGAGCACAGCAGCTGAGATTCCATCGGCTGCCAGCGCGTCGGCGGCTCGCAAGCAAAGCTCCACCGCGGCGCTCCACGCCACCAACGTGACGTTGTCGCCTTCGCGCACCAGCGAAGCCTTGCCGAACGGGACGGTGTACGCGCCGTCGGGGACCTCGGCCTTGCCCGCGCGATAGAGGCGATCAGGCTCGCAGAACAGGACCGGGTCAGGGTCGCGGATCGCCTCGATCAAGAGTCCCTTCGCGTCGAAGGGGTTGGACGGCATCACGATCTTGATGCCGGGCGACTGCACGAACTGCGCCTCCACCGCGTCGGAGTGAAACTCGGGGCTGCGGATGCCGCCCCCGAACGGCGCGCGGATCGTGACCTGGCAGTGGTAGCGCCCGCGCGAGCGCTGCCTGTACTTGCCCAGCTGCGGCCCGATCTGGTGAAAGGCCTGTGCGGTGAAGCCCAGAAACTGGATCTCCGCGACCGGCACCATGCCCGCGAGCGCGAGCCCGAGCGACGCCCCGACGATGCTGGCCTCGGCCAGCGGAGTGTCCACCACACGCTCGGCGCCGAACTTCTCGACGAGCCCGCTCGTGGTGCGGAAGACCCCGCCGAGCTTGCCGACGTCGAGGCCGAGCACCATCACCCGTTCGTCGGCCTGCATCTCGTCGGTCAGCGCGCTGTTGACGGCCTCGACGACATTGCGCTGCGGCATCGACTAATCCCTCTTGCCGCCGGCCAGCTCCGAGCGCTGCCGGACGATGCGGGGAGGCGGGTCCTGGTAAACGTTGGCGAAGACGTCATCGGGCTGCGGTGGCTGCGCCTCGGCCGCGAGCTTGAGCGCGCGGTCGTTCTCCTCGCGCAGCTCCTCAGTCCACGCCTCCTCTTTCTTCGCGTCCCACAACCCGATGGACGCGAGGTACTTCTGCACGCGCTCGATCGGGTCGCGCGTCTTCGCCTCCTCGTAGTCCTTCGGGTCCTGGTACCGGGACGGATTGTCGGTCGTGTTGTGAAAGCTCATGCGATAGGTCGTCGCCTCGACCAGGCTCGGCCCGCCGCCTCTGCGCGCCTTGTCGACCGCGGCGCGCGTCGCGGCGTAGACCGCCATCACATCGTTGCCGTCGACCTCGACGCCGTCGAATCCGTAACCCGCCGCTCGCAGCGCGAAGCTTCGCGTCGCGGTCTGCACGCGCCGCGATGTGGAGATCGCCCACTGGTTGTTGGAGAGGAAGAAGACGATCGGCGCGCGGGTCACGCCCGCGAGGTTGAGGCCCTCGTGGAAATCGCCCTCCGACGAGCCGCCGTCACCTATGTACGAGATGACCACGGAGTCCTCGCCTCGCAGCTTCAAGCCCCACGCCAGCCCTGTCGCCTGCGGCAGCTGGGCCGCGATCGCCACCTGGGTCGGCAGCACCCTGACCCCTTCGGGGATGCGGGCCGGGCCGATCTTGCCCAGGTACTGCGCGGAGATGACCTCGAGCGGCAGGCCGTGGTGGACGCTCGCCATCAGCTCGCGGTACTGCGGCACCATCCAGTCACGCTCCGGGTCGACCGCCATGGCCGAGCCGACGATTGACGCCTCCTGGCCGGTGCCCGGCGAATACACGCCGAACTGGCCCTGACGCTGCATGCCGATGACCCTGTGGTCATACAGCCGCGACTTCATCATCCAGCGCAGCGCCTCGAGGAGAAACTCCTCCTCCATGGGCTGAGCGCCGTCGACCAGCTTCCCGTCTGCCTTGAGCACCTGGCGCTGCATGGTCACCGGCTTATTCTTGCTCACGACCGCTCGCGCGCTCATGAGGAAGCTCGCTGCACCTGGGCGGCCGCCCTTTCGCCGCTCAAAGCCGCGCCCTCCATGTTCGAAGCCCAGCTGTAGTCGCCGCAGAAGAAGACACCGCCAACCGGCTCGGCCAGCTGGTCGTAGGTCTTCATGCGGCCCACGCTGTACAGGGGCATTCCGTGCAGCCAGCGCCGCACCTCGACCCGCACCACGCGGTCGCGGTACTGCGGCTTCTGGCGGAACAGCTCGAGCAGCGTACCGGTCTTGATGGTGTCGTCCGGGTCGTCCCAGACCACCCGGCAGGTCGGGTCGCCGACGATGTTGTGGAAGCATCCGCCGCGCTCGTCGAAGTCGCCCGGCGTCTTGATGACGAACGCGTCGAGGTTGTAGACGACGTCGGAGCGGGATGCGGTGAGCGGATAGCTCGTCGGTCTGGCGCGCTTGGGGCTCACCACGATGTTGGTGGTCATGAAACGCCCGTAGCGAAGAGCTCCGAGCGCCTGCTTCTTCCATCCGGGCAGGTCCTCGATGACCTCCGCCGCAACCGGCGCCGGAACAGCAGAAACAACTTGCTTCGCCCACACCTCGGTGCCGCCTCGATCGTCCTCGATATCGATCGTGTATCCGCCGTCATTCGCGCGCACGGAGCGCACGCGAGAGCGGAGCGAGACCCGCCCGCCGGCCGCGCGCGCAAGGGCCTTCGTGAACTCGTTGGTGCCGCCGTCGAACACGCAGTCGCCGCGGTCGTGGCGAGGGACCGGCCTGTCGATCCACGGCGTGCTGCGCTGGTCGCCCCAGAGCCACAGCGCGCCGTAGAGCGAGATCTCGACCGATGAGCCTGAATTCATGATCTGACACCACCGGTCGAAGAAGCGATGCGTGGACGGAGCGACATCGCCGAGCCAGTGGTCGAAGGGTTGGTCGTCCAGCTCGGGCAGGGTCGCCGGGCGCCGATGCATCTGCTCCGAGGTGATCCGTTCGATCATGCTCTCGATCTCCGAACGCTCGTCCGGATCCGGAGGGTACAGCCCGCGCCAGTACTCCTCGAGGTTGTCGTCGGTGATCAGCCGCGCGCCGACTGCATCAGCCAGCTCGACAACCTTGATGCGATCGGTGGATACGTACTGCGCGCCGGTGTTGAGCCAGATGCCGTCCGGCTGCTGCAGCGAGCGCGTACGGCCGCCGATGTGCGATGCAGAGTCGAAGACCTCGAGGTCGCGATCGCGCAGCAGGTAGGCCGCGGTGAGGCCGGCGACACCGCCACCCAGGACCGCGACGTCCAGCCGCTGCACTGCGTCCCCTCCTTTGGTTCGTGCGCCTGAGGCACCTGTACGATACGCATCCGAGCTAAGCGACTCCTGTCTGTCTTAGAGAGGGCAAGGGATGGGGCCGTTTCTTGAGTACACGGTGATCGGGCTCACGGTGGGCTCGTTCTACGCCCTGGTTGCGCTTGGCTACACGATCGTCTACGGCATCATCCGCCTGATCAACTTCGCGCAGGGCGACTTATCGATGGTGGGCGCGTTCCTCGGATGGACGCTGCTGGTCTCGTTCGGGCTCCAGAGCCTGCCGCTTCCTATCGCGCTCGTCCTCGTTTTCGTCCTGCCGATGATCGGCACCGCAGCGGTGAACCTGGTCGTGCTCGAGGTGGCGTACAAGCCACTGCTCAACAAGTCGCTGCTCGCCATCCTGATCAGCGCCCTCGCGTGCTCGATCATCCTCTCCAACGGTGCTGAGTGGAAATGGGGCGCCGCCATCCAGGCTTACCCGCCGAGCCTTCTCCCTTCCGAAGGCTTCAACGTCGGCCCGGTCCACCTGACGTTCGTGCAGGTCGCCCTGTTTGTCATCAGCGTGCTGCTCATGGGCGGCCTCTACGCCTTCATCCAGGGCACCACGCTCGGCACTGCGATGCGAGCGCTGGCGGTCGACCATGACGCCGCCCGGCTGATGGGCATCAACGTCAACCAGGTGATCCGCCTGGCGTTCGTGCTCGGCGCGATGCTTGCCGCGGCGTCAGGGGTGATGCTCGGCCTCTACTACGTGCAGATCCAGTTCACGCTGGGCTTTCTGCTCGGCCTCCGCGCCTTCACGGCCGCAGTGCTCGGCGGCATCGGCAACATCCCTGGGGCCATGGCGGGCGGAATGCTCATCGGCCTGCTCGAGGCCTACACCACCGGCTACATCTCGGGCAAATGGGAGGACGTGATCGTCTTCGGGGTGCTGATCACGGTGCTGGTCATCCGGCCCACGGGCCTGTTCGGCGAGCGCGTCGCGGTGCGAATGTGAGCTCAGACGATCTCCTCGGAGCGATTCTTCTGTTCTTTGTCGTGCTGGCCGGCCTGCGCCTGTTCGCGTACAGCCGGCTGAGCGAGGAACCCCGCTTCAATGGGTGGCTGAACCGGGTCGACCGCGTGCCTTACTGGTCGCGGGTGATCGCCTTCCTCGTGGGCATCGGCGCCATCGCCTATGTCCAGGGCGACGAATACTTCACGTCCGTGCTGGTCGGTGTCGCGACCTACGCCATGCTCGGCCTGGGCCTCAACATCGTGGTCGGCTTCGCCGGCTTGCTCGACCTCGGCTACGCGGCTTTCTTCGCCATCGGCGCCTACACCTCCGCCCTGCTGACGACGCTGCCCCAAACCCACTGGAACTTCTTCGTGACCGTGCCGCTGGCGATCCTGTTCACCGGCACGGCCGGCGCAATCCTCGGCTACCCGACGCTTCGCCTCCGCAGCGACTACCTCGCCATCGTGACGCTGGGCTTCGGCGAGATGACGCGGGTGGCGTTCAACAACTGGGATTACGCCGGCGGCCCCAACGGCATCCTGCAGATTCCGTTTCCCGAGATCCCGAAGATCAGCATCGGCGGCCAGTCGTTCGGCTACGTGTTTCAGTCCCAGTTCGACTTCCTGATCATCGGCCTGGCGCTGCTGGCGATCGCGATGATCTTCGCGCAGAACCTCGAACACTCGAGGCTGGGTCGTGGCTGGATCGCGATTCGCGAGGACGAGTTCGCCGCCGAGTCGGTCGGCGTGCCGTCGGTGCGCTTGAAGCTTTTCGCCTACGTGATGGGCGGTATGTGGGGCGGACTGGCCGGGGGTTTCTTCGCGACCCGCATCGGCGCGATCGACCCGACGAGCTTCACCTTCACGCTGTCGGTGTACGCGCTGATCGTGATCGTCCTTGGCGGCACCGGAAGCCTGCCTGGGGTGCTCCTCGGCGCGCTGATCGTCGTGGGCCTGCCGGAGGTGCTGCGCCAGTTCGACGAGCAGCGCCTCCTGGTCTTCGGGGTCGCGCTGCTGCTTGTGATTCTGTTGCTGCCGCAGGGCCTCTGGGCGCGGATCCGGCGGCGGCCCAAACCTTTCTATGGATTACAAGAGGAGGAGGCCGGCCAGGTGGCCGACCGAATCCTCCGCGAACACCAGCAGCAGATGGAGGAGCGTGACGCTCGGCACGCGGCCGCGGGGCACCGCGTCATCCAGGAGGGCGAGGCGATCCTCGAGGTGCAGGGAGTCGTGCAGCAGTTCGGCGGCCTTCGCGCTGTCGACAACGTCACGTTTGACGTGAAGCGCGGCGAGATCTTCAGCATCATCGGCCCCAACGGCGGCGGCAAGACCACCCTGTTCAACTGCATCACCGGCGTGCAGAGGCCGAAGGCCGGGAAGATCTTCATCGACGGGCGGCCGGTGGCCGGCCTTCGCCCGCACGTGATCGCCGCCCGTGGCGTGGGCCGAACGTTCCAGGGGATCCGGCTCTTCAAGCAGATGGCCGTTTTCGAGAACGTGATGGTCGGCCTTTATCCCCGCCACCGGACGATGACCTGGCAGGCGCTGCTGCATACGCCGGGCGAGCGGAAGGACGAGGTCCGCACGCTTCAGGAGTCGCGGCGCTGGCTCGGCTTCGTGGGCCTGGAACACCTGGCCGGACGGTTGGCCACCGAGCTGCCGTACGCGGACCAGCGCCGGGTCGAGATCGCGCGGGCGCTCGCCGCGCACCCGCACCTCGTCCTTTTCGACGAGCCGGCCGCCGGCATGAACCCGACTGAGAAGCTGGAGCTCGACGGCATCATTCGCAAGATTCGCGGCCTCGGCATCACCGTGGTCCTGATCGAGCACGACATGTCGCTCGTGATGCGCATCTCGGACCGCATCGCCGTGCTCGACCACGGCACCCTGATCGCGCTCGGCAAGCCCGCGCAGATCCAGCAGGACCCGGCCGTGATCGAGGCCTACCTTGGCCGCGACGACGATGAGGTGCCCGTGGAACGAGCTCAAGGGGCCTGACGGATTGGCCCTGCTGGAGGTCAACGACCTCCACGTCTTCTACGGCAACATCGAGGCCCTCAAAGGGATCTCGATCCAGGCCGAGGCCGGCCAGATCGTGGCGATCCTCGGCGGCAACGGCGCGGGCAAGACCACCACACTGCGCGCCATCTCCGGTCTGCTTCGGCCGCGCAGCGGCAGCATCACGTTCGGCGGCAAGAGCCTGGTTGGTATCAGCGCCCACTCCATCGTCGCGCTCGGACTGAGCCATGTTCCCGAGGGCCGGCGCATCTTCAACGTCCTGACGGTGGAGGAGAACCTGAGCCTTGGCGGCTACCTGATCCGGTCTCGCACGCAGCTGGTCAAGGAGCGGAAGGCCGCCGTGTACGCGCTGTTCCCGAGGCTCGCCGAGCGCCGTCTGCAGCTGGCGGGGACGCTGTCAGGCGGCGAGCAGCAGATGCTCGCCATCGGGCGGGCGATGATGTCCGAGCCCCGGGTTCTGATGCTGGACGAGCCCTCCCTCGGCCTCGCGCCAATACTCGCCAAGAGCGTGCTGCGGACCGTGCGGGAGATCGCCAGCCGCGGCACTACAGTGCTCCTCGTGGAGCAGAACGCGCGCCAGGCCCTGGCCATCGCCCAGCGCGCGTACGTCATCGAGGTCGGCCGCGTCGTGCTCGAGGGCGATGCGTCGGAGCTGGCCAGGGACGAGCGCGTGCAGAAGGCCTACCTGGGCGGCTTCGAGGGCGTCGCGGCGAGCTAGCCCCCCCTTTGCGCGAGTGCCGGCACTCGCACTCTAGACTGCGGCCTTTTCGCCTCGAGTGCCGGCACTGGCACACAATGCCCGGACCTGCGCCACCACCATTGACGGTCGCGAGAGGACATCAGCGGCCGTAAACCTCAAGAGAGTGACACCAGCTTCGAGCAGCCTGTTCTGGCGGCGGTTGTCCTCGGCCAGGCTCTCGCGATGGACGGCTCCGTCGTATTCGATTCCCAATCGATGCTCGACGTAGTAGAGGTCGGGCCGTCCAACAAAAGACCCGTCCTCGCTGTGTATGGGCACCTGCGCCTCGGGCCGCGGCAGGCCCGCGAGCACAAGCAACATGCGCAGGCGAGTCTCCATCGGCGATTCGGACCGTGGCTCCGCCAGGTCGGCGACGCGGCGCAGGTTGACCAGGCCTCGCCCTCCTTTGCGCGTTCGAGCCCACGCCTGGAAGGCTGGAGGTTCTGCCAGGCCGACATGGAGAGCAGCATCGGCGACGACCGTGGCCTCGGTCAGTGACGAACGACGTGCGATGTCCTCGAGCGTCCTCAGGATGTTGGTGGTGCGCAAGCCCTCCTTGACCGTGACCTCATCCTCGGCGAGGCGAGACCGGTAGATCCTCATGCCAGACCGCCCTGAAACTCTGTTGCCCTTGGGCACGATTGCCTCGATCGGCCCGGAGAGCTCCAAGTCGATCCCGTGGAGCCACGCTGCTGAGAACCCGCCGAATGCCGCGATCCCTGGTAGCCGGCACGCTGCCGCCTCGAGCCGCAGCATTGGGTTGTCCGTCCGCGAGACCGGCGCATAGACAGCGGGCCCAACCCTCTGCCAATGGCGGGACCGCAGGTGCCAGCGTTCCAGGCCTATCGAGCGCGCCTCACGTGTCGTGAACGGGCGCTGATGGAGCACGCATTCACGATCACGCTTGCACGCGCAGACCACAACGAAGGCTGTTAAGACGGCCCACCAGTGCCAGTGCCGGCGCTCGAGGCCAAAAAGGCGCCGCTTAGAGTGCGAGTGCCGGCACTCGCGCAAAAAAGTGGGGGCGCCCGATTGCGCCCCCACCTTTGTCGTTACGCGGTTAGCTCGACGCCACCCACGTGCCGTTCTGGCGGATCGCGATCGGTGTGAACGTCGGAGGATCGCCGGTCGCGTGGACGGCCAGGAACAGCGGAGTGGGCCGGTCGCCCTTGCTGTCGAACTTGACCGATCCGGTCGTGCCCTGCGCGAGGCTGACATTGTGCAGCGCCTTGTTGAGGTCGGCCGCCTTGGTGCTGCCGCCGTCGTCCTTCAGGGCCTGCGCGAGCGCCATCATCCCGTCGTACTCGTATGAGGAGTAGTCGCCGGGAGGCGCGCCGTACTTGTTCTCGTACTTCTTGGTGAACGCGTCGTTCTGAGCGTTGTGGATGAACTCGGTTGTCGGCAGGGTGTTGATGGTGATGTTGGGGTTGTCGAGCGCGGTGCCCGCAACCTTGATCACGCTCGGGTCGACGTCGGCCGAGTCACCGTTCAGCTTGTACGAGGGAGAAAGCTGCACGTACTCCTTGGCCAGCAGTCCGAACTCCGGGTAGTAGCCGGTGTAGAACAACACGTCCGGGTTGGTCGTGCCGACCTTGACAAGGGCGGCGGTGTAGTCCTTCTGTCCGGGCGTGATCGCGTCGAAGTAGGTGACCGTCATGCCCGCCGCCGTCGCAGCTGATTTGGCCGAGTCGGCCACGCCCTTCGCGTAGGTCGTGTTGTCGTGCATGATCGCGATCTTGGTCGCCTTGAGCCAATCCTTCATGAAGCTCACGTCGGCGGGCGCCTCGGCGTCGTCGCGGCTGACCATGCGGAACACGTTGTCGTAACCCTGGTCGGTGAACTTCGGGTTACTCGAAGCCGCAGTGATGAAAGGCAGGTCGCCACTGCGGTGCAGGATGTCGCTCTCGGGGATCGAAGCACCTGAGCAGTAGCCGCCGACGATGGCGATGATGCCCTCGGTCAACAGCCTTTCCGCTGCCTGCGTGCCCTGCTGCGCGTCGCATGCGTCGTCCGCCGCGACCGCCTGCAGCATGCTGCCGTTGATTCCGCCGGCCGCATTGATGTCCTCGATCGCAAGCTCGCCTGCGTTGCGAATCGCGCCTCCGGGGTCGGCGTACGGCCCGGTGAAGGGGCCGGTGATCCCGACTTTGATCACACCACCGCCGCCGGCGCTGCTGGTACTGCCACACGCCCCGATGACCAACACGGCGAGCGCCGCCAGGCTGGTCGCCAGGAGTCGCCGTTTGATCATCGACAACCTCCCGTTTCAGCTGCTCGAGCCGGCGTCTGTACAGCGCTGGCTCGGCCCACCGCCATCTTCCCGATCGCTCTCGGGGCGAGAGTGCGCCGGCGGCAGGCGACTACTCCTTGACAACGGCTCAGTATCAGATCGACCTCTGCGACTGTCAAGCAAGGCTCGATCGATGTCTAGACTTTGGCTTCGAGCCGATTCGTCATCGCGAGGAGGGGTGTCCCATGGCGGCTGAATCGGAGGAGCCTCGGCTGCGGGTGATCTGGACCGACCCGGTCACGGGCCGCAGGGGCTACGCAGTGATCGATCGGATGGTCAACGGCCTCGCGGGCGGCGGAACCCGCATGCGGGCCGGCGTCACCCTCGACGAGGTCGAGCGGCTCGCGCGCACGATGTCGTACAAGAACGGCGCGTTCAACCTACCGGGCGGAGGCGCGAAAGGCGGCGTGGACATCGACCCCCACGACCCCGAGGCGCGCGGCATGCTGTCGCGCTACGTCCGCGCGATGACCCCGCTGTACCGCAGCGGCTGGGGCACCGCCGAGGACCTCGGCGTCACCCAGGAGCTACTCAACGAGGTGTTCGCGGAGCAGGGCGTCGGCATGACCGTGCAGGCGATGCTCGACCGTACGGGCGACGCCGCCGCGGCCGGGCGCCGCGTTTCGCAGGGGCTCGCCATCATGGTCGAGGGCATCGGGCTCGCCGACGTCATCGGCGGCTACGGCGTTGCTGAGGCGGCCGCTGCCTGCGCCGAGTACAAGGGCTGGGACCTGAAAGGCATGCGCGCAGTCGTGCAGGGGTTCGGCTCGATGGGCGGTTCCAGCGCGCGCTACCTCGCGCGCCATGGGGTGAAGATCGTCGGGGTCATTGACGTGAACGGCGCGATCACGAACCCGCATGGGCTCGATGTCGAGAAGCTTCTCGCGTCGCGCAGCGCGCTGGGCGAGGTCGATCGCAAGGCTCTCGGACGAGACGACAAGCAGGGTCCCCGCGACAGCTGGCTCGACATCGACACCGACATCCTCGTGCCGGCGGCCATCGGCGACGTCCTCACCGCCGCGAACGCGAGCAAGGTGAAGGCGCGCATGGTGGTCGAGGCGGCGAACATCCCCACCACCGACGAGGCGCAGGAGCTGCTCTACAAGCGCGGAGTGGTCGTCGTTCCCGACTACGTCGCCAACGGCGGCGCCAACGCGTGGTGGTGGTGGACGCTGCTGGGCGTGATCGAGGCCGACGCGGACCAGTCATTCAACAAGGTGCATGACGTCATGCACGAGACGGTGAAGGGAATGCTCGAGCGTGCTGACAGCAGGCACATCTCGCCGCGTCAGGCGGCGGACGAGCTGTCGATGCACAACCTGGACGCGCTTGCCGATCAGCTCGGCGAGCAGGCATCCGGCGCCAGCCTGAAACCCGTCGGCGCCTAGCCGGAGGTGAACCCGTGAGCGTGAAGCTGCTGACCGACCACGACCTTCCGTTTTCCGAGCTCGTGCCCGGCATGGAGCTGGCGCGTTCGATCACCAACGCAGGCACGACCCAGCTCGGTGGCGGCTACATGAAGTTCACCGAAGACGCCGAGTTTCCCGACTGGACTCTCAAGTACGACGAGGTGCTGTTCGTGCAGGACGGCGAGCTTGAGGTCCAAAGCGACGGCAGGAGCGTCAAGGCCCGCGCCGGCGAGGCGATCCTGATCGCCGAAGGCGCCAAGGTCACGTACCGCGGGCGCGCTGGAACCGTGGGCTTCTTCGTGCTGTGGCCGTTCGATTGGAACAAAAAGCAGTAGATCCCCGCGCGACCGAGCTTCTCGGCCGGCCGATCATCGGCCAGCTCGGGTACGTCGGGCTGGACGGCTACCCGCGCGTCCTGCCGGTGTGGTTCGAATACCGCGATGAGGAGATCCTGATCGGTAGTAAGCCAGGGCTATATAAAGGACGCGCGCTCGCGCGCGACCCACGGACATCGCTCGCAGTGTCCACCGAGCAGCGCCCGTACCACATCGTCGTGGTGGTCGGCGACGCCACGGTCGAGCTCTTTCCGGAGGCCGAGCGCATCCCGTTCGTCACCGCCCTTGCCCATCGCTACCTCGGCCCCGTAGGCGGCAAGGACTACATGGACGGATGGATGAAGGGCGGCCACCCGGGCGACGGCGAGCTCATCCGGCTCCGCCCGCGCAGCATCAACTTCTACCTGTCATGAAGATCACCGACATCTCGGCGCAGGTGATCGACGCCGGCAAGACGATGGTCTTCGCCGACCGGCTGATCATGAACCTGGCCAACGTCGTGGTGCGCGTGAAGACCGACGAAGGCCTCGAGGGCGTCGCGGGAGCGTCCACCTACCTGGGCGCAACCGGCGTAGCCGCGGCGGTCGTCGAGCTGAAGCCCCTGCTCATCGGCGAGGACCCGCTGTACCGCGAGAAGATCTGGCAGCGCCTGAACGAGGTGAGCATCCTGATGGTCCCGCCTCACTCGATCGCGGTGCTGGACTGCGCGCTCTGGGACCTCGCCGGACGCGCCGCAGGCCTGCCCGTGTATAAGCTCCTGGGTGCTCAGCGCGACCGCGTCCCGGCGTACGCAAGCTCGCTGACGTACGCCACGCTGGCCGATTTCCAGCGCGAGATCGACGCCTACCTGAAGTTAGGGTTCCGAGCCGTGAAGCTGCACGTCTGGGGCGATCCGGAGCGCGACATCGAGCTGTGCACGGCGATCCGCAAGCAGGTCGGGCCGGGCATCGCGCTTATGGTCGATGCCGTCGGTTCCTACAGCCTGAACGACGCCCTCCGGGTCGGACGGAAGCTGGACGAGCTCGGCTACGAATGGTTCGAGATGCCGCTGCGCGATTCGCATATCGCGGCTTACAGGACGCTCGCCGGCGCGCTCGACATCGCGGTCACGTCCGGCGAGGTTCACACGCGCACTTTCGATGAGGCGGCGAATTACCTGACCACAGGCGCGTGGGACATGGTGCGTATCGACGCGCTGATCAGCGGCGGCATCACCGCCACCAAGAAGGCGGCGTCGCTGGCCGAGGCGCTCGGCCTCCGCTGCGAGATCCACAGCTTCGGCTACACGCTCAACCAGGCGGCGAACCTGCAGGTCATTGGCGCGGTCGCGAACTCCGGGTACTTCGAGTGCCCGATGCCGCTCGGCGCGTACGGCGCCGGCATGCTCGACGTCATCGACCTCGAGCCGGACGGCACCGTTTGCGTGCCGAGCAAACCGGGACTCGGCGTCGAGGTCGATTGGGAGAAGATGGACTCGATGACGGTGGCGCGCTTCTGATGAAGGTCGTTGTCATCGGCGCGGGCGTGGTCGGCGTGACGACCGCCTACTACCTCGCGAAATCGGGGCACCAGGTCACGGTGGTCGAGAAGGAAAGCGAGGCGGCGACGCTTGCAAGCGCGGGCAACGCCGGCCTCATCGCGCCAGGCCACTCGTTCGCGTGGGCCTCGCCGACCGCGCCGCAGGAGCTGCTGCGCTCGCTGACGGTCGAAGACACCGCGCTGCGCGTGAACCCGTTGAAGGCGCCGGGTATGGCGGTCTGGGGCCTGAAGTTTCTGCGCGAGTGCAACGCCGAGCGCGCGGCCAAGAACACGCTGGTCAAGCTGCGCCTGGCGCAGTACAGCCAGCGAATGCTCGACCAGATCTCCGCGGACGAGCACATCGACTACGACGACATCCACGAAGGGCTGCTCTACCTCTACCGCGATCCGAAACGGTTCGAGGCGGGCGTGAAGAAGATGAAGTTCCTGCAGGACCACGGACAGAAGCAGGACGTGCTCGACCCCGACGGGATCGTCGAGGCCGAACCGTACTTCGCGCCGGTCAAGGACAGGCTCGCCGGCGCGATCTACGGAGTGACGGACTCGAGCGGAGACAGCGTCAAGTTCACGCGCGAGCTGCAGGCTGTCTGCGAGCGCATGGGCTCGAAGTTCGTGCTGGGCAAGGGTGTGAAGCGGTTCAACGCGACCGGTGGGAAGGTCCAGTCGGTGGCGATGGACGGCGGCGAATCGCTGGGCGGCGACGCCTTCGTCCTGAGCGCCGGCGTGCACAGCCCGAAGCTCGCGCGCACCGTTGGCGTGTCGCTGCCGATCGCGCCGGCCAAGGGGTACAGCTCAACGTTTCCGATCAAGAGCAACGGAGCCATGAAGATGCGCATCGGATGCGTGGACGAGGAGCTGCTCGTCGCGTGGTGTCGCATGGGCGACAAGCTGCGCGTCACCTCGAGCGCTGAGTTCACGGGCTACGAGACCACTTACAACGAGCACGACCTGCGTCTCATCCGCAAGCTGACGCATGACCTGCTGCCAGACGCGGCCGATTACGACAAGGGCACGTATCGGGCGTGCAACCGGCCGATGACGCCGGACGGGCCGCCGATCCTCGGTCAGGCCGGGCCGGACAACCTGTTCATCAACAGCGGGCACGGGCACATGGGTTTCACCATGGCGTGCGGTTCGAGCAAGCTCGTCGCCGACGTCATCGACGGCAAGAAGACGGACATCCCGATCGAAGGACTGACGCTGACGTCCCGCCCCTAGCTAGGCGCCCTCGAACGCCCCGAACGCGAGCCAGCCTCCATCGACGACGATCGTCTCGCCCGTGACGTAGGACGCGTCGTCGCTGGCCAGGAACGTGTAGGCGCCGGCCATCTCGTCAGCCCGCGCGATCCGCCGCAGCGGGGTACGGTGCTGTATCGCTTCGAGATCGATGCGGCCCTCGGCCTGCAGCTTTTCGACCATCTCGGTGCGCGTGTACCCGGGCGCGACCGCGTTGACCCGGATGGTCGGGGCCCATTCGGCGGCCAGCATCCTGGTCATCATCACGACCGCCGCCTTGGTCGCGCCGTAGGCGAGACGGCGCGGGAACGATGAGAAGGACATGATCGACGCCGTGTTGATGATCGAGCCTCCGCCCGCCTCGAGCATGTGCCGCGCCGCCTCGCGCGAGCAGAGAAACACCGAGGTCATGTTGAGGTCGACCACCTTCTGCCAGCGGTCGAGGCTTAGCTCGAGCGTGGGCAGCGCCGCGGACATGCCGGCGTTGTTGACCATGACGTCGAGCCTACCGAATGCCTCGATCGTCGCTCCGACGAGCGTCTTCGCGCCGGCCTCCGTGGACACATCCGCGCCGACGCCGACTGCACCGGCGCCGAGCTCC
Source organism: Candidatus Dormiibacterota bacterium (assembly GCA_035934385.1). Lineage (GTDB taxonomy): Bacteria > Chloroflexota > Dormibacteria > Dormibacterales > Dormibacteraceae > CF-118. Next base: position 64,123 of record DASYXY010000064.1, on the reverse strand, counting down.
TCGGCGACCCTATCCGCGACCGCCGGGTCGCGGGAGTTGATCGTCACTTTCGCGCCCTCGGCCAGGAACGCGCGTGCCACGGCCAGCCCGATGCCGCGGCTCGAGCCGCTGATCGCGGCCACCCTGCCCTCGAGTCGATTGCTCACCTGATGACGGTCTCACCGTCCCGGTGAGCGAGCACGACCTCCTCGACGCCGTCGGAATCTGAGTCGCGCACGTCGTACATGCCCGACCCTCCGAGCAGCACCGCCAGCCGGCGCCGGACGTTGTCGGGTTCGCGCGCGCCGACCACGACGCGCTTGATCGCGGTCGCGCCGTGCTCGTGCGCGGCCGCAGCCTCGCCGGGATGCAGGCCGTCCGGGATCTTCCACTCGATAACGAACGGCATCGCGGTCGGGCCAGCGGCTTTCTCGACGTCCTGAGTCCGCCAGCTCAAAAGCTGGCCGTCAGGACGCTTGCGCGAGCCTTCGGTCATCGGCGGGAGGTCCCAGCCTTCGGCGAGAAGCTTCGCGCGCACCGCGTCGAGGTCGGCCGTGCGAAGCGCCCACGCCACGAAGGTCTTACCCTCGCGCAGCGCCTCCAGCACCCGCGCCCCGAGGTGGCTGTCTCGGACCTCGGCCGGCTCGATCACCGCGATCAGCTCGAAGTAGTGAAGGCCGAGCGGCACGATGTAGTTGGCCGTCCCGCCGGTTGCATGCCGGCCGCCCTCGTTGGCCTGCAGGCCGTAGCGGTCGTGCATGTGCCGGGCGGCGTCTTCTAGGTTGCCCACCGGCAGCAGGACGTGGTCGATCACCGCTGGTGGCACGAGCCCCTGCGCCGACTGTGAGAAGTCAGGCATCGGGCAGCTGCGCCACGGCTTCGATCTCGAGCAGCAGGTCGTCACGGACGAGGCGGCCGATCTCGACGAGCGTGCTCGCGGGCCGGTGGGGTCCGAAAAACTCCTGGCGGACAGGGTTGATGAGCGGCCGCTGCGCGACGTCGCGCATGAAGATCGTCACCTTCGCGACGTCGGCCGGAGTCGCGCCCGCGGTGTCCAGGATGCGCTTCAGATTGCGAAAGATCTGGCGTGTCTGCTCGACCACGTCGCCTGCACCGACGACGTCGCCGTGCTCGTTCGTGGCCACCAGGCCCGAGACGTACAGGGTGTGTCCGGCGATCACCGCGTCCGAGAAATGGCTGATCGGCTCCATCAGGCCCTGGACGCGCAGCGCCCTGACGCGGCTCACTGGCCTAAGCGACCTCGACGATCATCTCGATCTCGACCGAAATGCCCAGGGGCAGCGAACCCATACCCACCGCCGAGCGCGCGTGGCGCCCGGCCTCACCGAACGCCGCGACCAGCAGGTCTGATGCGCCGTTGATCACCTTCGGTTGATCGGTGAAGTCCGGCGTGCAGTTGACCATGCCGAGCAGCTTGACCACGCGCTTGACCCGGTCGAGGTCGCCGATCTCCTGCTTGATGACGCCGAGGCAGTTCAGGATGACCAGCTCGGCCGACTTGCGCGCGGTCTCCAGGTCGATGTCCTTGCCGACTTTGCCGATGTAGTCGTACTGGCCGTCCTCGCGGCGTGGGCCCTGGCCAGCAGTGAACACGAGGTTGCCGACCCGCACCGTGTTCACGAAGTTGGCGATCGGCGCACCCGGCACCGGCACCTTGTGGCCCAAAGCCGCGAGACGCTCTTCAACTTTCGACACTTCGTTCCTCCCTTGAACCCTCACCTTGACCCTCTCCCATAGGGAGAGGGATACCCGGGATGACCATGTGAGGGCCGCGCACACCCGCCCCGGGCCACGGCCCCGGCGTGACCTCGGGCACCTCCATCGGCTCGGTGACCTCCTTGAACACTCGCATGCCGCGCGCCTGGTAGTTCGCAAGCGCCTGCGGCTGCGCATCCAGGCTGCACGTATGCACCCAGACTCGTCGGGCCCCCATCGCCCACGCCCTGTGGATCGCCTCGCTCAACAGCCAGCCGCCCAGCTTGCGGCCGAGAAACTGCGGCATCACGCCGAAGTAGGCGATCTCGACGTCACCCTCGAGGGACCCGTCGAGCTCGAAAAATCCCGCGGGCGTGCCCTCCGAGTACATCACCCACACTTCGACGCGGTCGAGGCCGAACCGCTCCAGCCAGCGGTCGTAAGTCCAGCTCAGCCGGTTGAACCAGTACCAGTTGCCACCCGCCGCCGTGTAGAGAAAGCGGCCGAGCTCCGGCGTCGGCCTGAGCGCCTGCCGCAGCTCCACGAATTCGGGCGGCGACGGCGACGGCGTGAGCTCCGAAGGGTCTTCAGTCTCCAGGCTCCACGTCGTGACGTCGACGAGCACGCTCGCAGCATCGCACGACCGCGGCTCAGAATGACGCGATGCACCTCTACCGCGACCCCGACTCGCCTGGTCGCATCGACTTCGATCGCGAGCTCTACAAGCGCATCGCGCACGCGGTGCCGCAGAGCCGGCGCACGCACGAGCACATCGTCCCGATCCGCAGCGGCTACGCGTGGCCCGTGAGGGCGGGTTCGGTGGTGCGCATCGTCACGGTCGAGGGCCCGCAGGTGTGCGATCTCAACCTCTGGAACCTGGACAACCCTCGCGAGCGCTTCTGGGCCGCGCGCACGCGCCAGCTGCAGGGCGCGCACGTCACGACCTTCGACCGCCTGTGGTCGTGCCTGCCCTACCTCCGCCCGATGGTCACCATCACCAACGACACGCTGCCGACGACGCCCACCGCGGAGGGCGGCCGCTGCCACGACCTGCTCGGCAGCCGCTGCGATCCCTACCTGTACAAGCTGCTGGACGACCGCGACTACAACGTCACGTGCCACAACAACCTTGCGCGCGCGGTCGCGCCCTATCACCTCACCGAGCTGGACGTGCACGACGTGCTGAACGTCTTTCAGGTGACAGGGCTCGATCCAGTCCATGAGATCTACTTCATGGAGGCGAGCCCCGCCAGGAAAGGCGACTTCTTCGAGTTCTTCGCCGAGATCGACCTGCTGTGCGCCATCTCGACCTGCCCCAGCGGCGACCTGTCGCAGTGGGGATGGGGCGAAGACGGCGGCGACCCCATCGCCAACTGCCATCCGCTCGGCGTCGAGGTCTACGAGCTCGACCCGTCCTTGCTCGCGAGCTGGAAGCCGCCCGAGCCCGTGCGCATCAAGTCGTCGGTGTACGGCTGAGGTTTTTCTAGGGCCAGAGCGGCGGGTGCTCGTCGCGCCAACCCGCGGCCTGCTCGTACGCGTGCGCCGCGCGCAGCACGGTGGCGTCGTCGGCCGGGCGGCCCATCAGCTGCAGCCCGACCGGTAGTCCCTCGGCGGTGAATCCGCAAGGCACCGACACCGCGGGTCCGCCGTAGACGTTCGCGAGCCACGTGTACTGCGGCGTCGGCTGCTCGCTGATGCGTTTCGTGAGCGGCCGGGGCCCGGCCGGCAGCGGGTCCGCGAACGCCCCGACGGTCGGCATCGCGAGCACGTCGAACGACTCGAAGACCTCCGCCATCCGCCGCGAGATGCGGGCGCGGGCCTTCTGCGCGTGCACGTAGGAGTGTCCGGGGACGAGCAGTCCAGTGCGCATGACGAGGCCGAACTCGTGGCCGTATCCGGACCGGCCGCTGCGCAGCGCGGGCAGGTGGAACGCGGCCGCCTCGGGAAGGGTGATCAGGTACCCGGTCGCCATCACCTGGACGACGCCGAAACCAAGGCTCACTTCGCTGATCAGCGCGCCCAGCTCGGGTAACGAATCGATCGCGGCCTCGACGCGTTCGCGCACCTGGGGATCGCCTGCGTTCCAGAAGTCGCGGGGCACACCGACGCGCAGCCCGTGAAGGCCGGCGTCTGCATCGAAAGCGATCGCGCCGAGCGCGGCGGCATCGGCGACCCTGCGTGCCAGCGGCCCAGCGTGGTCCAGAGTCGGCGAAAGCGGGATCACGCCCTTCGTGCCCAGGAGCCCGAACGTGGGCTTGAAGCCGACGACGCCGCTGAAGGCGGCGGGGAGACGGACCGAGCCACCGGTGTCGGTGCCGAACGCGCCGAAGGCCAGGCCCGCGGCGAGCGCGGTGCCGGCTCCGGTGCTGGAGCCGCCGGGCGTGCGTTCTGGGTCCCACGGGTTGCGCGCGGGTGGAAAGTGGTCGGACAGCGTCGCCGCCGCGAGGCCGAACTCGTGCGTGGCAAGCTTGCCAAGGATGACGGCGCCGGCGGCTCGCGCTCGCGTCACTAGCTCCGCATCGCGGCTGGCGACGTGGCCGGCGAGCAAGCCCGAGCCCGCGGTGGTCGGGCCGAGCTGGAACAGGTCTTTGAAGGCGATCGGGACGCCGTGCAGCGGCCCGCGCCACGCCCCGGTTGCGATCTCTGACTCCGCGGCGCGCGCCTCGGCGAGCGCGCTTTCCGCGAACACCGTGTAGTAGGCGCCAAGGCTCGGGTTCAGGCGCTCGATGCGCTCGAGCATCTCGCGCGCGAGCTCGACCGGCGACAGCTCCTTGGCCCTCATGAGGCCGCTCACCTCGAGCAGGGACCGGTAGTGCAGGCTCACTCGGGCAGCTCCTGGTCCTCGTCGCGAGCCAGCTCTTCGGCCATGCGCATCCACGCGACCAGCGCGGGATAGGCGGCCGCGAGCTCACGCAGCTCTTCTTCCGATGTGCGCACGCCGAGCTCTTCGAGCCGGCGGCCGATGTCGTCCTCGAGCTCCGCCATCAGAGGCAGCTCAGCAATCTGTCGATCTCTGCCTCGGTGTTGTAGAAGTGCGGCGAGAGGCGCACGCGCGACTCGCGGACTGCGCACGTCGTCGTGCTCGCGAGCAAGCCGCGCTGGACGCGGGCCCGCTCATGGTCGCTTCGCATAGCGACCGAGACGATCGGCGAGCGCGCTTCGGTGGCCTGCGGGCCGACCACTTCGTATCCCTTCGTCTGGAGACCGGCCGCCAGCCGCCCGGCCAGCGCGAGCACGCGCTTTTCGATCACGTCGACACCGACCTCGTGGAACAGTTCCAGCGTCGCGCCGAGGCCGAACACCTGCGGCAGGGGCTGGAAGCTCGGCTCGAAACGCCTGGCGCTCGGCGGGAAGGTCATGTCGAACGCCAGGATGCGATCGACATCGAAAGGGTTCTCCACGCTGTTCCATCCGACCTGTCGGACCTTGAGCTCGGCGAGGGCGCGATCGGAGCAGCACGCGATGCCAAGCCCAAAGCCTGAGAGCAGGAACTTGTAGCCATGCGCGACCACCAGGTCGGCGCCTAGCCCCGCCGCATCGACCCTCAGCGCACCCAGCGCCTGCACCGCGTCGACAACGAACCAGATGCCTCGCTCCCGGCAGATCGCAGCAATGCCCTCGACGTCCGCGCGCGTTCCGTGCGCGAAGTTCACGAGGCTCACGCACACCGCCCGGGTGCGCGGCGTGACCAGCTCCCGAACATCTTCGGCGTCGAAACCGAACCGGCCGCGGTCCTTGATGAACCTGACCTTCACGCCGCGGTCGGCCAGGTTCAGCCACGGAAAGACCCCAGCCGGATGATCGAGCTCGTACAGCACGACCTCGTCGCCATCGCGCCACTGCAGCCCTTCCGCGACGACGCCGACGCCGTGGCTGGTGCTGCGCACGAAGAAGACCCGTGACGCATCTGCGTTCAGCAGCGCGGCCGCCCGCGCGCGGACCGCGTCGACACCCGCCTCGCTGACCTCGAACAGGTCCTCCAAACCCTGGCTGGACATGCGCTCCAGGAATTCGGTGACGGCGCGCACGTGACGTACCGGCGGGGGCCCGAGCGTTGCGTTGTCGAAGTAGGCGCCGCGCCGCGTGATCGGGAATTCGTCGCGGCGGATCTTCTCGACGTCGATCACGCCGGCCGGACCAGCGCGATCGTGGCGTGTGCCTCGGCCACCGTCTCGCCGCGCTGCTCCACGGTGGCGGCGCAGAAGACGAGATGTCCGGCGCGATGCAGCGCGGAACCCTTTGCGAGCGCGCGGCCGGGCCGCGCAGGCCTGAAGAAGTCGAGGATCAGCTCGACGGTGGTGGCGATCTCGCCTTCGGCGGCCAGCGTCGCTGCGGCGCACGCGGTGGCGCCGTCTGCGATCGCGGCCACGGCGCCGCGATGTATCTCGCCCGCCCTCCCGTGCGTCTGCCGCGAGAAGCTGCCTTCGATCACGACCGATGATTCCTCGGCCCGTGTGATCCGCATGCCGAGGTTCGCCCACATGCCGTCGGGCGGCTCGAACAGCTTCAGCCTGCGGAGCAGCGCGAGCCCGTGCATGGACTCCATCACTGCAGCGGGCTGCCGAAGCGCTCCCCTGACACCACTTCGTCGAACGGCCTGCGCTTCTTGTTGCCTACGACCCGGTGCTTCGGGTAACCCAGAGGCATGACCGCGATCACGGCGTACGTGTCGGGCAGGCCGAACTCGGCGCGCCCGGGGTCCAGATCCGAGAAGCCCGTCCAGTTCGAGCCGACGCCGTCGCCCCACGCGGCGAGGATCATCGACTGCACGGCTCGACTCGCGTCCGAGATGCCGATGGAACCCTTCGCCTTCTCGTACGCGACGATCACGGCGGCGCGCGCGTTGGCGATGTAGGGGCCCGTGCGCACCAGCGAGCCGAGCTTCTGCATGCCGGCCCGTTCATGCACGACCACGAAGTGCCAGGGCTGGCCGTTGCCTCCGCTCGCTGTCAGCCGGCCCGCGTCGGCGATGCGCCGCACCACGTCGGCGGGAACCTCCCTGTCCGCGTACTCACGCACCGCCAGCACCGTCCGCACCGCCTCGAACACTTCATTTGCCATGCGCAGCATCCTAGGTCGGCGCACGATTGAGATTGCGATACAAGCCTGTGATTAACCGCGAGTGCCGGCACTGGCGGGCTTGAATGGCCGTCATTGGCCGCGAGTGCCGGCACTGGCGGCTTTGGTGGCTGCAAACAGAATCGGTAGCCCGGCGGTCGAGCGAGCTAGGCCGCGGTGACCTTTGTCTCCACGGCCGCTTCGGCCTTCAGCGGAAGCGTGAAATGCACCTGCGTCCCCTGGCCTGGTTTGCTGATGAACCAGATGCGGCCACCGTGGAGGCGGACGATCTGCCGCGCGATTGGTAGCCCGAGGCCGGTGCCGCGGGGCCCGTTGCCGGCCGGCGCATCGTCGGCAGCCAAGCCAGGGCCGCGGTCGACGACTGTCACCTCGACCTCGCCGTCGCGCTTCGCCACGCTGACGTCGACCTGGCTGGCCGCGGGTGAGTATCTGATCGCGTTGTCGATGAGTATCGAAAGCAGCTGTTGTACCCGGGCGTGATCGCACTCGATCACGGGCGAGGAGGGTTCGGGGGTCATTTTGATCGCAGCGGTCGGCGTCTGCCTGTGCGCCCTCTCGACCACGTCGCCCACGAGCCGGTTGAGGTCGACCTGGGACCGGTCGAGCGCGACGCGTCCCGCCTCCATCTCGTCGAGCGCAAGCATCCGCGCGAATGCCTGGTCCAGGCGCTCCGCGTCGTTGTGGATGTCGGTGGCGTAGGCCCTGACCTCGTCCAGGTCGAGCTGCTCGGAGTCGCGAATCACCTCACTGAAGCCTTCGATACCTACGAGAGCGGTGCGGAACTGATGGGAGATTCGAACGAGGAACTGGCTCTTAAGGCGGCTCAGGCGTTCTTGCGTGGCGAGGTTGGCGATCGCCGTCGCCTCGGCGCGCCGCCGCCAGCGGTCGGCCAGCGCGACGATCGGGAACATCGCTGCGTAGAAGAGCGCCAGGCCGATGGCCAGAAGCACGTAGAGCTGATGGGACTCGCTGTCGATCGCGGCCTGCACCGGCGCGTACGGAAGATAGATCTCGAACACGCCGCTTACGTCCAGGCTGCCCCTGAAGATCAGCGGGACGTAGACCTGGATGAGCGGGCCGGGGAGGTTGTCCCCGGAGTTCTCCTCGTCGTGACCGTCCGTGACGCTAGCGCTAGCGTTGCCCGCGAGCGCCGCCCTGAGGTCGTCATCGATGGTGAAAGTCCTACCGATCAGCGCGTGGTTGTCCGAATAGATGACGGTGCCGACACGGTTCCAGACCTTGATCCGGCGAACCTCGTTGCTCAGCGAGGCCCCTTGCAGCTCCCCATCGATCTGGTCGATCTGGACCTGCGACAGCCCGCTCGCGAGCTCCTGCTCGTTGAGCAGCGGCTGGACCCCAGCGGTCGCGATGAGCGTGGCGCTCGTACGGCCAGTGACAAGGTAGCGAGCCTGGATGTCGGCGTTCAGCTCCTGGGCGATGACGATGCCCAGGGCCACGACGGGCACGAGCGCGAGCAGGCCGAAGCGGATCAGCCCCTGTACCGATTCGTTCTTGATGCGCAGCGTGGCGGAAGAATTCTCCTAAAGGACCTGGGTGTACTGAACAGTGTTAAGCGAAATTGTTCCGAACGTACGTTTGAGGGCGGGTCGGTGATAGGTTCTTGACTCCATGAAATTCACGGGCACCGTCCGCTACTTCCGCCCCGAGCAGCGGTCGGGGTTGGCGGTGATGGACGTACCCACGAAGGCCGCCCAGGAGTTGGGGGGCCTCAAGCAGATGCGAGTGCGGGGGACGCTGAACGGGACGGAATTCACGTCCAACACGATGCCGGCCGGTGGCGGCGTGCTGGCGCTGAGCCTCAGCCAGGCGCTGCTCAAGGCGGCCGGGCTGAAGGTCGGGCAGAAGGCCGACGTCGAGCTGCAGCGAATCGAGGCGGGCAAGCGCTGAGCACCGACGGCGGGCTCCGGCTCGAGGGCATCACCAAGCGATACGGATCGCTGCTGGCCGTGAACGGGCTGAGCTTCGACGTCCGACCCGGCGAGGTCTTCGGTTTCGTAGGCAGCAACGGCGCTGGCAAGACGACCACCATGCGGATCGTCCTGGGCGTGCTTCTCGCCGACTCGGGGAGGGTTATGTGGGGCGGCGCCCCGATCGATTTCGAAACGCGCAGGCGGATCGGCTACATGCCGGAGGAGCGTGGGCTGTATCCGAAGATGCGCATTGCCGAGCAGCTCACGTACATGGCGCAGCTGCACGGCACGCCGGACGCAGAAGCGGTCGAAGCGACGACGCGTTGGCTCGAGCGGTTCGGGCTGGCCGACCGCCAGAAGGACGAGGTGCAGAAGCTCAGCCACGGCAACCAGCAGCGCGTGCAGCTGGCAGCCGCCCTCGTCTTCGACCCCATCATGCTCGTGCTGGACGAGCCGTTCGCGGGCCTCGACCCCGAGGCGGTCGACTCCATGAGTGACGTCCTGCACGAGCGCGCCGCGAAGGGAGTGCCGGTGATCTTTTCCAGCCACCAGCTCGATCTGGTGGAGCGCATCTGCGACCGAGTGGCGATCATCCAGCGCGGCCATCTCGTGGCCTACGACTCGGTCGAGGCGTTGCGCAACGCTGGGCCGCTGCGCTGGTGGGTCGACGTCCCGTCAGCGCGCGAAGGCTGGACCGACGGAGTGGAGGGCGTGCGCGTCGTGAGGCGAGAGGACACCAGGTGGTTGCTCGAGCTCGACGCGCCTGACCACGACCAGGCGCTGCTCCAGGCAGCTCTTGCGACCGGCGCGGTGCGCGATTTTCACCGCGACCTGCCGACGCTCCTTGACATCTTCCGCGAGGCCATGACGGAGGACAGAGTTGGCGCGAAGGCCTGATCCCGGCCGCTTCGGCGGCGAAGAGGTGCGCATCTTCTTCCTCATCGTTCGCCGCGAGTTCATCAATCGCGTCCGCAGCCGCTTCTTCGTCGTCGGGACGGTCGTGTTCATGGCCCTGCTCGCCGGCTACATCGTGGTCCAGGCGCTGGTGCTGAACAAAGCAACCACGACCGTGAGCGTCGGCTTCACGGCCTCGGCGCAGACACTCGTCCAGCCCTTGACGGCAGCCGCCGCCCTCGAGGGCGTGAAGATCGACGCCAGCAGCGTGAACGATGTGCAGAGAGGCGAAGACGACGTGCGCAGCGGAAAGCTGGATGCGCTGATCAGCGGCGACCCGGCCTCGCCGACGGTCGCGGTGAAGGACAAGCTGGACTCGACGGTTGAGGCGACGCTCGACGCGATCGTCAGGCAGATCGCGCTCACCAAAGCGCTTGCTTCGGCGGGCGTCGATCCAGCCGCCGTCGAATCGAGCGTCGCCAAGGCGTCACCCCAGCTCGTGTATCTCGACCCTAACGCCGCGATCAAGACGCAGCGCGAGGTGGTTGGCGTCTTCGTCGCCGCGCTGCTCTACGTGACGCTTGTCGTGTACGGCCAGCTGGTGGCAGCAGGAGTCGTCGAAGAGAAGGCCAATCGCATCATCGAGATCCTGCTGGCGACCGTGCGGCCGCGCCAGCTGCTGCTGGGCAAGGTCGTCGGCATCGGACTCGTGGGCATGCTCCAGCTGATCCTCCTCGGCCTGACGGCGCTGATCGCCACCAGCCGGACGCACGCCATCAGCGTGCCCGACGTCGGAGTGACGGCTGTTCTGGGCGGGCTGCTGTGGTTCGTCCTGGGATTCGTCCTGTACGCACTCGTGTATGCGGCGGCCGGCTCGATGGTGTCGCGGCAGGAGGACATCGCCGCAGTGACCACCCCACTGACGTTCGTCATCGTCGGCACGTACCTGGTGTTCTTCTGGGTGACGGCGAATCCCACCAACCCGATCGCGATCGCGCTGTCCGTCATACCTCCGTTTGCGGTGGTGCTGATGCCGGCTCGGATCGCAACCGGAGACGCGCAGCTGTGGCAGTTCTTGCTGGCGGTGATCCTCACGCTGATCGAGATAGCGGCCATGAACTGGCTGGCCGCGCGCATCTACGCCAACTCCGTCATGCGTATCGGGACGCGCGTGAAGCTGAGCCAGGCGTGGAGAGGCACAGACTGACCGCCGGTCAGTTAAGGCTGCGCTGCCACAGGTCTAGCGTCTTCGCGAAATGGCGCTCCGCGGCATCGCGGTCGTACATGGCCAGGTCGGCCATGGCGAAGCCATGCGTCGCGCCGGCAATGCGCTCGACCTTTCCCCTGACCCCGCGTCCTTCCATCTCGGCCCGGAACTCGTCGATGCTTTCGGGCGTCGCGGTGCGGTCGATCTCCGCGAACGCCACGTAGAGCTCTCCGCGCACGGTCGCGAGATCGTGATGTGGCGAATCGGGCTGGTCCGTGACCAGCGCCCCCGGGTGGATGCAGGCGGCTGCGACGAAGTCACGCGGCATGGCAGAGGCCGCGTGCAGCGACAGCCGCGCCCCCATGCAGTAGCCGACGCAGACTTTGGGGCCGGAGCTGGCGGCGGGGTCTGACGCCACCATCTCGAAGATCGCGCTGGTGTCGGCCATGACGCGACCGGGCTTGACCTCGGCGATGACCTTCATCAGCTGCTGTCCTGCGGGGCTGTTCATGCCCTCGGCGCGGATCCGGTCCATGTCGATCTGCACGTGCTTGCCCGCCCGGTAGAAGAGGTCGGGCGCGACCACGTAGAAGCCGCCCGCGGCGAACCGCCTCGCGTTCTCCTTGATCTGCTCACGGTAGCCGACGCCGTCCATGTACAGCACCGCCACCGGGTACGGTCCCGGCCCGTCCGGGTGGACGGTGAACGTGGTCATGCCTCCGTCGTCGGTCTTCAGGGTCGTCTCTTTCTCGCTCACGCCCCTCACCCTAGGGAATTCCGGAATGTGACGCCGCGTTCTCGATGACGTGATCTACGACATTGAGATGCCGCGCCTCAACGGCAAACCGGAAAGCCTTTCGACCTACTCGGGGAAGGTGGTGCTGGCCGTGAACGTTGCCTCGCGCTGCGGCTTCACCCCGCAGTACGCGGGGCTCGAGTCGCTGTACGAGCGGTACACGGATCGCGGGTTCACGGTGCTCGGCTTCCCGTGCAACCAGTTCGGCCGCCAGGAGCCCGGAACCGCAGAGCAGATCCAGCAGTTCTGCAAGATCAACTACGGCGTGACGTTCCCGCTGTTCGCCAAGCTCGACGTCAAAGGCGCCGATCAGCACCCGCTGTACGCGTTGCTCAGCGAAACGCCCGACGACGGCGGCAAGGCGGGTAACGTCGGGTGGAACTTCGAGAAGTTCCTGGTCGATCGCGAAGGCAACGTGACTAGACGATTCCGGTCGAGGGTTAAGCCCGAAGACCCGCGTGTGGTCGAAGCGATCGAGGCGCTGCTTTAACCCCAGTCGCGCCGCTTCTCCCAGATCCTGTCGGCGGCTCTGAGCGCGACAGCCTGGATGGTGTGGGTCGGGTTGACGGCGGCGCTCGTCGGCATGCTGCTGCCGTCGACCACGAACAGGTTCGGCACGTCGTGGGCCTCGTTGGATCCGTCGACGACCGATGTGCGCGGATCGGTGCCCATGCGCGCGGTGCCGAGCAGGTGCCACCCCCATATCGGCGACAGACCGAAGTCGCGCACCGAGGACGCACCCGCGGCGTCGAGGACCTGGTGGCCGTGGGCGATCATGTCCATCCCCAGGCGGCGGCTGTTCTCGCCGAGCGCGTAGTGCGTGCGCACCCCTGGCAACCCGAACCGATCCTGGTGCTCCCAGTCGAGCTCCACGCGGTTGGCTTCCTCAGGAAGGTCTTCGCCGCACAGGTACATCACGATCTCGTGGTTGATGCGCTCGTCCAGCGCGTGGTGGTGACCTGAGCCCCACGGCGCGACCTGCAGGGCCAGGTTCAGCGGCGACCAGCCGCGGCAGCCGCTCATGATGAACCCGCGCACGTAGTCGCGCGACGGATCGGTCTCGTAGAACTGCCGGGTCGAGACGGTGCCGCCCCACGTCCCCTGCCAGCCCTCGACTGCCTCGTCGAACTGGCCGACTGCAAAGCTCTGCACGTGCGTCATGAGGTTCTTGCCGACGAGCCCGCTCGAGTTGGCAAGGCCGTCGGGGTGCGCCGCCGATGCCGACATGAGCAGCAGGCGCGGCGTTCCGAGACCGCCGCACGCGACGACGACGACCCTGGCGCGCGCCTCCCGGATCGCGCCCTCGCCGTCGTAATAAAGGGCGCCGGCCGCTCGGCCCCTGGCGTCGAGCAGCACTTCGCGCACGCGTGCGCCGGTCCTCAGCTCCACGCCCTTCTCGAGCGCGGGCGGCCAGTACGTCACGTCGACCGTCGATAGCGATTTCTGCGGGCAACCGAAAGTGCACCACCCGCGGTTGTCGCAGGCGGGCCGGCCGTTGTAGGCGGCGGTCGTGATCGCCTGCTCGGTGGGCCACCAGTACCAACCCAGCTTCTCGTAAGCGCCGATTAGCAGCTCACCGGGCCTGCCGATGGGCGCGGGCGGAACCGGGAGCGGATCCCGCGGCGGCCCGCACGGGTCATTGGCGAGCCCGGCGACCCCTACAACCTGCTCGTTGATGGTGTAGTAGGGCGCGAGCTCCTCGTAGCTCAGCGGCCAGTCGGCCCCGGCGCCGTCAAGGGTGCGTACCCGGAAATCGGACGGCGCCATCCGCCAGTAGTTGCCGGCGAACCCGATCGTGCTGCCGCCGACCGCGTTGTACATGTAGATGTCGACGGGGTTCTCGCCCTCGCTGCCCACCGGGTAGTCGGCCGGCCAGCGCCGCACGTTGGGGTTGGCCGCCCAGAACCGCCGGCCGCGAACCTCCCAGTCGACGTGGTTCTTGGGCAGGCGGTCGCGGTCCACCCAGTCTCCCTGCTCGAGACATACGACGCTCGCTCCGAGCCCGGCGAGCCGCCAGCTGACGGCGGCGCCCGACGCTCCCGAGCCGATCACGAGCACATCCGCCACCGGCTGCGTCATCGCGTCAGGACTTGCGCCAGCGCTGCGGCAGCTTGCGCACGCGCTCCAGTCGCGTTGCGTCAAACGCCTTCATCGCGCTGCCGTGGGTCGGCGACTTGCTGCTCCAGCCGGTTTCCTTCTCGAGCGCGGCCAGAACGCGCGGGTGTCCGTAGTAGGCCTCGTACGTGAAGTCGCGAACCATGTTGAACGCGTCGCTGGCGTCGGCTGCTTCGAACTCGCGCAGCAAGCGCTCGCGCTCCTCGGGGCCGCATTCACTGAACGCCTTGCGCAGACTTTCGACCGCCGAGCGCTCGACGTGATCGATGGCCTGGATCAGCGGCGGGCGCAGCGCGGGCACCAGGAAAACGGTCGCGTCCACGTACTCCGCCGCGCCAACGTCGGCGGCATCCGGGCGGGCGCCGCGCGCCGGGATCAAGGTCGCCACCCACGCCTTCAGGGTCGCGGCGCGTCGCGGGTCGAGGACCGAGAAAGCTCGCGTCTCGCCCACGGGCACTTCGGCCCGTCCGATCTCGAGCCGGTAGTCAGGTCGGTTGGCCTGGGCGACGCTGTGTCCGCCCTGTTTCCGGTCGTAAGCCAAGCGCCACGAATGTACACGTCCCAGCCCGTTGTAACGAAGGTTCGAACTTGACAGGTAACCGGGGCGCTCATACCCTGAGGCACACGTTGGGGAGGGCTTCGGCATTCGAGGAGGCACGCCCGTGGCCAAAAAGTACGGAGTAGCGATTCTCGGAGCCGGATGGGTCGCCGGCGAGTACGTCAAGGCATTCCGCGACCACCCTCTCACCGAGGTCGTGGGCATCTACAGCCACACGCCGGGCAAGGCCACGCGCTTGATGAAGCAACACGGCGTCGACGGACACGAGTACAAGACCGAGGACGAGCTCTTCAACGACGACCGAGTCAAGATCATCGCCTCATGCACGCCGCCCGACGTTCGGCCCGCGCAACTCGAGCGCGCTGCCAAGACCGGGCGCCATGTCGTGATCGAAAAGCCCATCGCGCTCGACTACGCCGGTGTCCGCCGCATCCACAGGGCGATCAGCGACGCCAAGGTGAAGAGCGTCACGTCCTTCGTCCTGCGCTGGAATCCCCAGTTCGAGACGGTCAAGCAGCTCCAGGCGGACGGCGTGATCGGCAAGATGATCTACGCGGAGGCCGACTACTGGCATCCGATGAAGACCGAGTACCCGAGCTACCCGTGGGCCGTGACCAGGGAGAAAGGAGGCAGCTCCTTCATCAGCGCGGGCTGCCACGCCGCCGACGCCATCCGCTACTTCGCCGGCGAGATCACCGAGGTCTCGGCTTTCTCGGCCGGCCCCAAGAAGGACACGCACTACACCTACAACCCGACGACCGTGGCGTCGCTCAAGTTCGAGCAGGGCCACGTCGGCAAGCTCTCCTCGGTGATCGAGGGCGAGACGCCGTACATATTCAACGTCCGCCTGTTCGGCACCGACGGCACCATTCAGAACAACCGCGTCTTCTCGAGGAAGCACTATCCGGGCTCGCTCAACTATTGGACGTTTCCGACCGTCGAGCCCGATTCCGGCGACGTGACGCATCACCCGTTCGTGCCCGAGATAAGACATTTCCTCGAGTGCATCGAGAACAACGTCGAGTCCCACGCGTCGATCCACGATTCTTACAAGTCGATGGCCGTCTGCTTCGCCATCGACGAGTCGGCGGCCAAGAACGGCACCCCCGTCAAGGTCGACTACCAGGTTGAAGCAGCCCCTGCCCGAGCCTGAATGAGGTTCCCGTTGCGACCACAAGAGGAGGTTTGAAGTGGCTGGCGATTCCATCACTCAGCGTGAGGTAACTCGGAGGCAGCTCATCGCCGGCGGCGTGGGCGCGGTGGGCGGACTCGTAGTCGGCGGTCTCGCGGGCGGCGCGCTCGCCCCCAAGTCGACCAGCACAGGCGGTGCGGGATCGCGCGGGAGCATCAAGGTCGTGGGCATCTTCCCCATCGGCGGCGCCATCGCCTCCGATGGCAAGGAGATGCAGAACGGCGTCCAGATGGCGGTCGACGAGATCAACGCGGCGGGCGGCCTCATCGGCTACCACCTCGACTACGTGGTCATCGACGACAAGGACTCGTCCACCGACCAGATCACGACGGCTTTCAACCGGGCGGTGAGCGTCGAGAAGGCCGACGTCATCTTTTCCGGCTACCACCTCGCGTCCGGCCCGGAGTTCGACATCGTCGCCAATGCGGGCACCCTCTACTACAACGTCAACACCCAGATCGCGTGGGTCCAGAAGTACCAGGGCAACCCCAGCAAGTACTGGGGCATCTTCCAGTGCGACCCCACCGAGTCGTGGTACGGCCAGGGCTTCGCGTATTGGGTGGACGGCGCGCTGCGCGCCGGTCAGCTCAACGTCACCGCGAAGACCTACTCCATCATCAGCGGTAAGAGCGCGTACGGCACCGTCATCGCCAACGGCTTCGACACGGTCATGAAGCAGCTCGGCTGGAGCCAGCTCACCAACGACGGTGTGAGCGAGGGCGCCGTCCCCGACTGGGGTCCTGTTCTCTCCAAGGTCAAGCAGGCGGCGCCGAGCGTCTTGTTCACCAGCGACTTCTCGCCGGCCGACGACGCCGCGATGGCGAAGGCATGGTCCGCGAGCCCGACCAAGACGCTGCTCTACCAGCAGTACGGACCGTCGGTGCCCGAGTACCTGAACCTCGCGGGCCCAGCCGCCAACGGAATCGTCTGGGCAACCGTGCTCGGCCTGCTCCCGGACAAGATCGGCAACGACTTCCGCTCGCGCTACCAGACGAAGTTCGGGCAGCAGCCCGGCTGGGCGAACGCGGGCGGCTGTTACGACGAGGTGAACGTGTGGGCCGCCGCAGTGGCCAAGGCCGGGGACCCCAAGAACTACAAGGCGGTGGCGAAGGCGACCGAGTCCGTCATCTGGCGAGGCACCACCGGCTCGATCTCGTTCGTCGACCACACAGGCGTCCAGTTCCCCTCGCAGACAGCGGACGCATCGCTCGGGCAGCCGCACATCATCGTCCAGATTCAGGACGGGGTGCAGAAGGTTTTCTATCCCACGCCGTTCACCAGCGGCACGTTCGTGCTGCCGAGCTGGATGAGATAGACCGCCAAGACCGACCAATCTGAGACCCGTGGCCATCCTGGAGTGCCAGAAGGTCAGCAAGGCCTATGGAGGGCTGCTCGCGGTCAACAACCTGAGCTTTGCCGTTGAGCCCGGCGAGGTGTTCGCCATCGTCGGGCCCAACGGCGCCGGCAAGACGTCGCTTTTCGACTGCATCTCCGGAGTCAACGCCGCGACAGGCGGCACGATTTCATTCAAGGGCCGCGAGATCCAGGGGCTGCGCCCGCACGACATCAGCCGGCTCGGACTCTCCCGCACGTTTCAGACGACCGTTGCATTCGACAGCCAGACGGTGCTCACCAACGTGCTCGTCGGCAGCACGTTCGGGCGGGCCGGCCAGGCGCCGACACTCTGGTTCAACGACGAGGCGCGCGGGCGGGCGCTCGAGTCTCTGACCATCTGCGGCCTGGCGGGTCAGCAGCGCGCCCTGGCAGGACAGTTGCCTGTGCTCGCGCGCAAGCGACTCATGCTGGCCACGGCCCTTGCCACTCGCCCCGAGCTCCTTCTGCTCGACGAACCGGTCGGTGGCCTCAACCCTGCAGAGCGCGCGCAGATGATCGACCTGATCCGCGTCGTGGCTAAGACAGGCGTGACGATCGTGATGATCGAGCACGTCATGAAGGCCGTCCAGGCGCTCGCCGGCCGCATCCTCGTCATCCATCACGGACAAGAGATCGCTCAGGGCCCGCCGTCCAAGGTCCTTCGTGACCCGCGCGTCATCGAGGTGTACCTCGGCAGCCTCCGGCCCGTGGGATCTGAGGCCGAGCACACCGATGCTTGAGGTCAAGGGCCTGGTCGCCGGCTACGCGGGCAGCGAGGTGCTGCACGGCATCGATCTCGTCGTCAACGACGGCGAGGGCGTGATCGTGCTCGGGCCCAACGGACACGGCAAGACCACGCTGTTGCGCGCGATCACCGGGCTCCTGCCCCCGCGCGCCGGCCAGGTCCTGCTGGATGGCAAGGAAATCACCCGCCTGCGGCCGGACGTCATTGCCGCTTCGGGCGTGGTGCACATCCCGCAGGGCGACCTTCTGTTCCCGGACATGACGGTGACCGAGAACCTGCTGATGGGCGCCTATCACCGGCCGACCTGGGCTGAGCGCAGGGAGAGGCTGGACCGCGTCTACGAACTGTTCCCGTGGCTGAAGCAGCGCGGAGCGCAGCTCACCCGCACGCTGTCCGGAGGCGAGCGTCGCATGCTGGCACTTGGGCGCGGACTCATGGCGAAGGCCCGCATCCTTCTCATCGACGAGCCCTCGCTCGGGCTTGCGCCCCTGACCACCGAGCAGATCTACGCCAGCATCCACAAGGTCAAGGAGTCGGGCATCGCGCTGCTGCTGGCCGACGAAAACGCCAACCACGTGGCCGGCCTCGCCGACCGCGTCTATCTCCTGGAGACCGGATCCCTCGTGCGCCAGGGCCCGGCCGACACCCTGCTCAAGGACCAAGCGCTGCTGGAGAGCTATCTCGGATGACGCTGCTGGTTCAGGCCGTCTGGGGCGGGATCCTGTTCGGGGCCGTGTACGGTCTCATGGCGCTGGGGCTCACGCTCGTCTGGGGCGCCGTCCGCTTTCTGAACCTCGCCCACGGAGCCATCTTCACGGTCGGCGCGTACGCCGCGTACTGGGTCACGTCCAGCCTGAGCTTGCCGATCTACCTCGCCCTGCCGTTCGGAGTCCTGGTGGCGGCTGCGTTCTCGTACCTGATGCACCTCGGCTTCATCCGGCCGGTGCTGGGCAAGCCGGGTTTCGACAACTCGACGCTCATGGCCACGGTCGGCATCTCCATCGCGGTGTCGGCGGCAGCCATCCTGATCTTCAACCCCGAGTACAAGGTGGTGCCGGCGGTGATCCCCGGCTACACGGTGGTGTCGGGGGTCCAGATCACCTATCAGGGTCTGCTCGTGATCGCCATCTCGCTGGCGCTCTTCTTCCTCGTGTACCTCTTCCTGACGTACACGCGCCAGGGCATGGCCATCCGAGCCGTGTCTCAGCAGCAGGAGGCTGCGAGCCTCATGTCGATCCCCGTGGAGCGGACGTACGGCATGGTCATCGCCATCAGCGGCGCACTGGCCGGGCTGGCGGGCGTGCTCCTGTCGCCGTTCTTCTTCCTCAACCCCAACTCGGGCTTCAACCCGATGATCCAGGCCCTCATCATCACCGTGTTCGGCGGCCTGGGCAGCATCCGCGGCGCGCTGGTGGCCGGTTTCGTGCTCGGCATCTTCAACTCGTTCGTCGAAGTTTTCTACGGTGTCGCGTGGGCGGAGCCCGGCGTGTTCGTGCTGATCATCCTGATGCTCATCCTGCGACCGAGCGGCCTGTTCGGCATCGGCGAGGTACGCCGACTGTGAGCGTTACGGCGGCGACGGCGGCGGCGCGGCCTGAGCTCGACGAGGTGGCGGCTCCGTGGCGCCGGGTGCCTCTTTACGCGATCGGCGGCACCATAGCCTTCGGCATCGTGCTCCCGCTGGTGCTGGTCCGCCTGGACATCGGCACGTACCTGATCACGCTGCTGATCCTCTTCTTCGTCCAGGCGGTGGTCGCGCAGTCCTGGAACCTGATCATGGGCTACGGCGGCATCTACTCCTTCGCCCAGGTGGCGCTGTTCGCCGTGGGCGGCTGGACCTCGGGCGTGCTCGTCCACAGCCTGAACTGGAACCCGTTCATAGCCGTGCTGTTCGCGCCCTTCGTGGCGGTGATCGCCGCCCTGGGCATCGGCTTGCCCACGCTGCGCCTCCGCGGCGTGTACGTCGTGCTGCTCACGCTGGCGTTCCACGAGCTCGCCCGATCCTTCACGGTGACCGGACCGCGCTTCATCAGCGGCGGCGGCTACGGGCTGGTGACCGTGCAGACCTTCTCGTTCGGCAACAACGTGATCGGCGACCAGCGGACCATCTACCTGTACTACCTGGCGGGGTTCATGTTCGCGATCGCCACGTTCGTCATCTGGCGTGTCATCCATTCGCCACTTGGCGTCGCGGTGACGGCGCTGCGCGACTCCGAGACCTACGGCGTGAGCCGCGGCATCAACCAGTTCCGCATCCGCCTGCTCCTGTTCGCCATCAGCGCCTTCTTCACCGGCCTCGCGGGCGGTTACGCGACTCACTACAACGGCGGCATCTCGACCACGATCTTCGACTTCCCCCGCATCATCGACCTGCTGGCCATGATCGTCATCGGCGGCTGGGGCACGTTTGGCGGACCCATCCTGGGCGCGGGTATCGTGATCGGCCTCGACCAGTACCTCGTAGCGCTGGGCGACTACCGCGAGCTCCTGCTGGGCCTGATCCTCGCGGGCATCGCCGTGTTCGCGCCGCAGGGCCTGTGGCCTGTCATCCGCAGGCTTTATGACCAGTACCTGGCACCCGAGCCGCCGCCGCCTCCCGTGGCGACGGCTGCGGGCAAGGAGGGCACGAGTTGACGACGGGACTCGTCTGGCACGAGCTGTACATGTGGCACGACACGGGCACGTCGGCCTGGGTCATGCCTGCCGGGCTTTCCGTGCAGCCGCTCGGCCACATCGAGAGCGCTGAGGGCAAGCGCCGGATCAAGAACCTCGTGGAGGTCAGCGGACTGATCGAACACCTGGTGCTGCTCAAGCCGCGCGCGGCGACCAAAGAGGAGGTCTTGCGCGTGCACGCGCCCGAGTACGTCGCGCGCATCAAGCGCGAGAGCGACGCGCTCGGCGGCGACGCCGGCGAGCTGACGCCCTTCGGCCACGGCTCGTTCGAGATCGCGCTGCTGGCCGCGGGAGGCTGCATCACCGCGGTCGATGCGGTGCTCGACGGCAAGGTCGACAACGCGTACGCGCTCGTGCGTCCGCCCGGACATCACGCGGAGCGCGATTCCGGCAAGGGGTTCTGCATCTTCGCCAACATCGCGATCGCCGTGCAGCACGCGCGCGCAGCCCGAGGTCTGGAGCGCGTCGCGGTCGTCGATTGGGACGTCCACCACGGCAACGGCACCGAGCACGCCTTCTACTCCGACCGCAACGTGCTGACGATCTCGATCCACCAGGACAACAACTTCCCTCCGGCTTCGGGCGCGATCACCGATACCGGCTCCGGCGCAGGTGAGGGTTTCAACATCAACGTCCCGCTGCCCGCGGGCTCGGGAGTCGGCGCGTATGTCGCCACCCTCGAGAAAGTCGTCGCGCCGGCCCTGCGCAACTTCGGACCTGAGCTCATCATCATCGCGTCCGGGCTCGACGCGAGCGCGATGGACCCGCTGGCCTCGATGATGATGACGAGCGACGGTTACCGGCAGCTGAGCCGGATCATGCTGGCCACCGCGCGCGAAGTCTGCGGCGGGCGGCTCGTCGCATGCCACGAGGGCGGCTACTCGCCCGCCTACGTTCCTTACTGCGGGCTCGCGATCATGGAGGAGTTCTCTGGCATGAATACAAATGTCGAGGACCCGCTGCTCCCGTTGCTCGCCGCCATGGGAGGCCAGGGCCTGCAGCCGCACCAGGCAGCGGTGATCGACCAGGCGGCGAAGCTCGCGCAGGCGCTGAAGGCGAAGGCCGCGGCACGATGAGCTACGACGCCGCGTACCTCGATCGCATCGCCGAGCATCTGTACTCCTCGGTGCTCTCTGACATCCTCGACGACCACGGCTACCGGCGTCAGGTGCTCGACCACGAGGTGCAGCCACTGTATGACGGCGCCAGGGTCGCGGGCCGAGCCGCCACCATGCTCGCGGTCGAGGTCAGCAAGCTTCCGGACAATCCGTACGACAAGCTGATGGAGCTGCTCGACGGCATCGTGCCGGGCGAGGTCGTCGTCGGCGCGGCGCAGAGTCGCACCAACGCTGCCATCTGGGGCGAGCTGCTCAGCACTCACACGCGGGCCAAAGGCGGGCGCGGCGTGGTGCTGGACGGCCTGAGCCGCGACCGCTGGGGGATCGCAGAGATGAAGTTTCCCGTGTTTGCGCGGGGCCTCTCGCCCGCGGACTCCAAGGGGCGCCTCGAGGTGATCGCGATCCGGGGCACGATACCGGTCGCGGGTGTGTCCGTATCCAACGGCGACCTGCTGCTCGCCGACGAGGACGGGGTGGTGGTGGTGCCGCGCGACGTCGAGGACGAGGTGATCCGTCTTGCCTTCGAGAAGGTGGCCGGCGAGAACGTGATGCGGGACATCCTGCGCAAGGGCGCGAACCTGCGCGCGGTGTTCAAGGAGCACGGAATCCTATGAAGGTCATGGCCGAGACGATCGTCAACGAAACCATCGAGGCGAAGATGCGCGACGGCACCGTGCTGCGAGCCGACGTGTGGCGGCCCTCCGGCGGCGGCAAGCACCCGCTGCTGCTCATCCGCCTGCCTTACGACAAGAGCCAGGGTGAGGACCTCTGCTACGCGCATCCGTCGTGGTACGCGCGCCATGGTTACGCGACGGTGGTCCAGGACGTGCGTGGGCGCTGGGCTTCAGGTGGAGAGTTCACGCCCTTCGAGCACGAGGGCGACGACGGCGAGGACACGATGGCGTGGCTGGCGTCGCTTCCGTTCTCGAACGGCCGCATCGGCATGTATGGGTTCTCGTATCCCGGCCACACGCAGCTGCAGATCGCGGCGCGCAAGCACGACGGCCTCCGCTGCATGGTGCCCGCGATGACGAGCCCCGACCTCTACGAGGGCTGGGCGTACAACCACGGAGCTTTCGCGCTCGCTTTCAACGCATCGTGGGCGACCTTCCTCGCCGACGACGTCGCGCGCCGGCGCGACCCAGACCTCGAGCCGGCGCTCGCCGCCATGTACGCGAAGATCAACGACTACTACTGGTGGCTGCCGCTGTCGGCAATACCGAACCTCACCCCCGGCACGCCCGGCGGTTTCTTCAGCGACTGGCTGCAGCACGAGACGAAGGACGCGTACTGGCAGAAGTGGGACGTCACTGACAAGCTGGATCGGATCGACGTTCCCACCATGGCGGTGGGCGGCCTCTACGACGTGTTTCTCGAAGGGACGATGACGAACTACGCGGGCTTTCGACGCGGCCCGCGCGCCGGCGACGCCCGACTCGTGATCGGGCCCTGGTACCACATGCCCTGGATGCCGGCGTTCGGCGACGTCGACTTCGGCCCGGAGGGACGTAACCGGGTTGATGCCACGCAGCTCGCGTTTTTCGACCAGCACCTGCGCGACGCCGAGCCGGCCATGAAGATTCCGCGTGCTGCTGTCTTCATCTCCGGGGTCAACCGGTGGCAGGGCTTCGAGGACTGGCCACCGAAGTCGGCCGCGTGGCAGCTCCACCTTCGCGCGCACTCACGCGCCAACTCGATCAGCGGCGATGGCTACCTGAGCGAGGAGACGCCCGGCTCCGCGGAGTCGCCGGACACCTACTCCTACGACCCGGCGACGCCCAATGTCAGCTTCGGCGGCCGCTCGTGCTGCCTCGACTTCGTGGCGCCGATGGGCCCGCGCGACCAGCGCCCGGTCGAGTCGTGGAACAGCGTGCTCGTCTACAGCACGGAGGCGCTGGCGAAGGACCACCTGGTCGCGGGCAAGATCACGGCGCACGTCTTTGCGGCCACCAACCAGGCCGACACAGACTGGGTGGTCAAGGTTTGCGACGTCGACACGAATGGGCGCTCGATCAACATCCAGGAGACGATCCAGAGGGCACGGTTCGCGGGCGGCACCGATCGCGCTCGCCCCATCCCGGCAGGCGACGTAACCGAGTTCGTGCTCGACGTGGGCACGTGTGCGCACGTCTTCAAGGCCGGCCACCGCGTGCGCGTGCAGGTGGCGTCGAGCCACTTCCCGCATTGGGACCGCAACCTGAACACCGGCAACCCGGTTGGCACCGAGAAGCTCAGTGACCGGCGCGTCGGCATCCAGACGGTGCTGCACGACTCCGCCCACCCGAGCCGGGTCGTCCTGCCGCTGGTTTCGTAATCGCACAGACGATGCGGTTCCAGGATCGTGTCGTGCTCGTCACGGGCAGCGGCTCCGGCATCGGCCGGGTGATGGCCCAGAAGTTCGCGGCCGAAGGCGCGAAGGTGGCGGTGGTCGACTGGAAGGGTGAGAAAGCCGAGGAGGTCGCCGCTGAGATCGGGGGCACCGCGCACGCGCTTCGCGCCGATGTGAGCAAGGGCGCCGACGTGAAGGCGATGGTGAAAGAGGTGGCGTTGAAGCTCGGTCCTGTCGACGTGCTCGTCAACAACGCGGCGATCGCCGACGGCGACGACGTGCTGAAGATCGACGAGCCGACATGGGAGCGCGACGTCTCGGTGGTGCTCAAAAGCGTCTTCCTGTGCAGCCAGGCGGTGCTGCCTTCGATGATCGAGCGCGGCCGCGGCGTCATCGTCAACATCACGTCCGTCAACGGACTGTCCGCCCTTGGCAACGAGGCCTACAGCGCCGCCAAGGCCGGCGTGATCAACCTGACGCAGGGCATAGCGGTCCGCTACGGGCACCACGGCATCCGCTGCAACGCGATCGCGCCGGGGACGATCCGGACGCCTATCTGGCAGGAGCGCATCGACCGCGACCCGGTCGTCTTCCAGCGCCTGGTCAAGTGGTACCCGCTCGGCCGTGTCGGCGAGCCCGAGGACATTGCGAACGCGGCGATGTTCCTCGCATCGGACGACGCCGCCTGGATCACCGGCACCGTGCTCACGGTCGACGGCGGGCTGCTGGCCGGTAACTACCGCATGACGCGCGAGCTGCTGACCGAGGCCAAAGACGAAAAACTGGAACCGTGAGTGACCTCGATGTCCTGATCCGGGGCGGCGAGGTCGTCGACGGCACGGGATCGCCGCGCGCACGGCTGGACGTCGGCATCACCGACGATCGCATCGTTGCTGTGGAGCGCCTCGAGGGCGCGGGCGCGAACCAGGTCATCGACGCGACCGGGTTGATCGTCGCACCGGGGTTCATCGACGTCCACGTGCACTCGGAGCTGGCGCGGCTGGGCGGCGTCGACCAGTTCGCAGGCGTGCTGGACGGCGTCACCACCGAGCTGACCTCGCCCGACGGGTTCAGCTGGGCGCCGCTGCCGCCGCCGCGGCTGCGCGAGGTGAAGGACTACCTCCAGGTGTTCTACGGCGACCCCGACATCGGCTGGGACTGGACCACCGTCGTGGAGTACCTGTCGATCTTCCGGGGCCGCATCCCCAACAACCTGGCCCCGCAGGCGCCGCACCTGGCCATCAAGGTCGCGGCCATGGGATGGGACGGCGGCGATCCCACCGACGAGCAGCTCGCGGCGATGAAACGGGCGCTCGGCGAATGGTTCGACGCCGGCGCTGTCGGTATGGCCGCGGGCCTCGAGTACCAGCCCGGCGCTCTTTCGCCGGTGCCGGAGCTGGTCGAGCTGTGCAAGGTGGTGGCCGCGACCGGCGGCGTGTACGCGCCCCATCAGCGCGGCTACTGGGTCAGGCTGGAGCGCGGCTGCGGCGAGAGCTTCGAGATCGGGCGCCGGTCAGGAGTGAAGGTTCACATCTCCCACCTTGCCATCGACGACGTGGCCGCGCGGCTGCTGGACGAGGCGCAGTCCTCGGGCGTGGACGTCAGCTTCGACATGTACCCGTACACAGCTGCCTGCACGCACCTGCTGATGATGCTGCCCGAGTGGGCGCAGGCCGGCGGCTACGACGCATCCATGCACCGGCTCCGCGATCCGCGGGAGCGCGCCCGCCTGCGGGACGAGACCGCGGCTCGAATCGCCGAGCGCGGTGCGATCACACTGAGCTGCGTCGAGTCCGGCGCAGAGCTCGAAGGCAAGGAGCTCGGCACGCTCGCCAGCGAGTCGCACCGGCAGGATGTCGACGCGATGTTCGATCTGCTGTCGAGCCATGCGGGCCGCGCGCTCGCGATCTACCACTGGCCGCAGTCGATCCCGGGCGAGGCGATCATCAAGCGCTCGCTAGCGCACCCGCTGTACATCGGCTCGACGGACGGCATCTACATGGGCAGCCGCCCGCACCGACGCGGCTACGGCACCTTCGCGCGGATCGTGGGCGAGTACGTGCGCGACGGCACGCTCACGCTCGAGCAGGCAGTCCACAAGGTGACGGGACGACCGGCCGAGCGCTTCTCGCTGCGCGACCGCGGGGTCCTTCAGGCGGGACGGGCCGCCGACGTCACGGTGTTCGACCCGGCGACGCTTGCCGACCGCAGCACCTGGGACAACGGGCGCGCCAGCCCGGCCGGCATCGCGCACGTGCTGGTCAACGGCCGGGCCGCGGTCACTGACGGCGCGCCGACCGGCGCGCTAGCGGGGCGAGTGGTCGGTCGTTCCTAGCGCTTCTCGAATCAGGTCGAGCGACTCCAGGCGCATGAACCCGTAGTGGTAGAAGCCGGCCTCCACGCAGCCGGCCCTGCGCGCCACGTCGAGCTTGCGCGAGAGGTTGTCCGCGGAGTCGCAGTCCGGCGCCATCGGACGAAGGATCACCGACAGGTTGCGGTCCGGGCCGATGATCGAGCGGTACGCGGCGAGGTCGAGCTTCAGACGCTCGGGGTCGGCGGCGTAACCGATCGCCTCCACCTGGCCGCATGCCTTCGCCACCGCGCCCACGTCGATCCCGAACTGCCAGGCTATCGCCGGCGCCGCGGCGCCCTGGGGGCGACCGGTCGCGTAACCCTTGATCGCCCCGGCCAGGTCGATGAAGGCAAACGCAGCGCCCTCCGACTTCGCGGCGTCGGCGCATTCGCCGACCAGCGAGGCGACCGCCTTGCTGCGGCTCTCGAGGTAGCCGCCCAGCTCGCCGCTCGCGAACGACCCGAGGTCCGCCCGGTCCAGCTCCGCAGGTTCAGGATCGGGCTGAGTGGCGAAGCGGCTCTCGAGCTCGGCCCGCGCTTCGCGATGCAGCCGGCCGGCGTCCACCCCATCGCGCCGCGCCGCCGTCAGGCAGTGCTTGCAGAAACACAACCCGAGGAGGTAGCGGCCGAGCGGACCGAGCTCGATGAAGTAGCGCTCGTGGTGGAATCCGTGCTCGAGCCCATGGAAGTGGAGCGACTCCGCGACCACGGTCTGCACGCCTTTGGACGCGATGTCCGCGGAGAGCGCGGCTGCATACGCGCGGACCTCGGGGTTGTTCGGGCAGAGGTCCGTGAGGTGGGCGTCGCCGAAAGCGTTGAGGCTCGCGCATTCCGGGTGGGCCTCGCCCAGCGCGTAGTTGTGCAGGAAGACCGTCCACGCGCGCACGCGCAGCGAGCGTGCCGCGGCCGCGCTGCACAGGTCCGCGAGCACGTCGGACTTCTGGGCCAACGCGCTCACCAGCGGCTGCAGAACACGACCCTCATACCGACTCGGCTCCGGGCGGAAGAAGACGGTCCCGCCTTCCAGGAAGTGGACCCTGCGCGCGGGGTTGTGTGGGAAGACGTCCCGGCCGTGGTGGTACGCGGCCGCCATCGTGACCCCACGTAGCCCGGCGCGCCCGGAGACGTTGTCGAGGACGGCGTCCATGCCCTCGTCCACGAGGTCGGTGGCGAATGCGAAGGCGGTCGTATCGATCGTCATAGGGGTCCCCACGAAATCTCGCCGAGGGCTCCGATTTCGTGGGGTAGCGTGATGGTACCTTCAGGCTGGTGATGGGCAGCAACGGCGCCCCGGTCCCGTTCGAGCTGCGGCGGGACAGGTCGGCCCTGATCGTGGTCGACATGCAGAACGACTTCGTGCGCGTCGGCGCGCCGCTCGAGGTACCCGACGCCCGGGAGACGATCGAGGTGAACCAGGAGCTGCTGGCCTGGTTCCGTGGGCACAGCCGGCCCATTGTGTTCACGCGCTTCGTGGCCGGCCCCGAGCCGACGCTGATGTGGAAGTGGTCGGCGGTCATCGCGCCTCCGACGTGCTGCTGCTGGCCCGGCTTCATGCGCTCGTACGCCGACATCGAAGGCGAGCGCGAGTGCATCGCGGTGATCGACGAGCTCGAGCCGCTGCCCGGCGAGCACCAGGTCGACAAGTACGGCTACAACGCGTTCCACCGCACGCGCCTCACCGACCTGCTCCACGCCGCCGGCATCGACACGGTGCTCATCTCCGGCACGGTCACGCAGATCTGCGTTGAGGACACCGCGCGAGGCGCGTTCCACGAGGGCTTCCAGGCGGCCGTCGTGGCGGACGCCGTTTCGTCCTACGCGCCCGAGCTCCACCGCGCCAGCCTGCAGACTCTGGCGATGAAGTACGGTCGCGTCGTCAGCGCGCACGACGCGCTGAAAGAGATGGCTTAGCCCCGTGGCGTCCACTTCGAAGAAGACACAGTCCCTCGACCTCGACCGCGTGCTGGACCAGGTGATCGACTGGCGCCACAAGGCATTCCCGGCCGGCCCGCCGGTGAAGGTGCGCGACGTACGGGATCAGGGCTGGAATGCACTCGAAGGCGACTTCATGCTGCCGGTCATGCTGCTCAAGCAGTCCGCGCTGCGTCACAACGTCGACGAGATGGCTGCCCTATGCACCCGGACCGGTTTCTCGCTCGCGCCGCACGCCAAGACTTCGATGGCGCCTCAGCTGGTGCAGATGCAGCTGGCCGCCGGCGCGTGGGCGATCACGGCCGCGACCACCTGGCAGGTCCGCCTGTGGCGGGAGCTAGGCGCCGAGCGGATCGTCCTTGCCAACGAGCTGGTCGAGCCGGCATCGATCGAGTGGATCGCGGCGGAGATGGAGCGCGACCCGGAGTTCGATTTCTACTGCCTGGTCGACTCTGTCGCGGGCGTGAAAGCGCTCGATCGAGCGCCCGGTTTCAAGGTGCTGCTCGAGCTTGGCTTGGTGGGCGGGCGCGCAGGCTGCCGCACAGAGGAGCAGGCGCGCGAGGTCGCGAAGGCCATCAATGCGTCGTCATTCGTCAAGCTCGCCGGAATCGAGGCGTTCGAAGGAATCATCCACGGCGAGAGCCTGGAGGGGTCGCTGGCGTCGGTCGACCAGCTGCTGGCGCGGATTCGCTCGCTGGCTTCGGAGCTCGATTCAGGCGGGGCCTTCGCGAAAGCGGACGAGATCGTGCTGACGGCGGGCGGCAGCGCTTTCTTCGACCGCGTCATCGCCGGGTTCGGCGGCCCGTGGCAGCTTTCGCGACCGGTGCGTCCGGTCCTTCGCAGCGGCTGCTACCTGACCCATGACGCAGCCCATTACAAAGGAGTCTCGCCGTTCGGCTCGCGGTTGGTGGGGACCGACCCCCTCGCCGAGGCTTTCGAAGCCTGGGGCGTGGTGCTTTCGACGCCCGAACCTGGCCTCGCGCTGCTCGGGTTCGGCAAGCGTGACGTGCCGTATGACCTCGACCTCCCCGTGCCCCAGCATGTGAAGCGAGGGCGCGGGGCGCCGCACCGGTTCGCGCACGCCGCGAGCATCTTCAACCTCAATGACCAGCACGCGTACCTGCGCTTCGACGGCGCGGAAGACCTTCGAGTCGGCGATCTGGTCGGTTGCGGCATATCGCACCCGTGCACTGCCTTCGACAAGTGGCGCCTGATCCCGCTGGTCGACGACGGCTACCGGGTGATCGACGCCGTCATGACGTACTTCTAGCCGGAAAGAGGTGCACCACCAGCTGGTCACGCTCGGCGAGGCCATGCTGCGGCTGTCGGTGCGCCCGGGCGACCGGATCGAGGACGCGGCGGCGTTCGAGGTCCATGTCGCAGGTTCTGAGGCCAATGTCGCGTACGCCGCGGCGCGGGTCGGGCTGAGGTCGGCGTGGGTTTCGGCACTGCCCGACAACCAGCTTGGGCATCGCGTCGCGACCACGCTCGCGGCCGGCGGGGTGGACACGTCGCTCGCGTGTTGGGTGCCGAACGCGCGCCTCGGCCTCTACTTCGTCGAGCTCGCCACGGCCCCGCGCCCCATCAGCGTCACGTACGACCGTGCCGGCTCGGCGATGGCGCTGGCCTCGGCCGCCGACTTCGACTGGCCGCGCGTTGTGGACACGCAGTTCATGCACGTCTCCGGCATCACCCTCGGACTCTCCGCCTCGTGCGCGGAGATCGCCCAGCGCGCGATGAAGGAGGCCCGGCAGCATGGCGCCAGGGTCACGTTCGACGTCAACTACCGCCAGAAGCTGTGGAGCGCCGAAGCCGCGGCCGCCGCCTCCCGAGAGGCTGCCAGGCTCGCCGACCTGGTGATCTGCACATTAGAGGACGCGCGCGATCTCTTCAGTGTCGAGGGCGCGGGCGAGAAGGCCGCGTCACACCTCCGCTCGGAGCTCGGCGTCGAGACCGTGGTCCTGACCCTCGGCACGGAGGGCGCCGTGGCGGTGAGCAAAGAGGGTTCGGTGAGCCGCCCCGGCCATCGCGTTGACACCGTGGACCGCGTGGGGGCGGGCGACGCCTTCACCGCTGGACTCATCTGGGGCCTGGTCGACGGCTCGCTCGAGCTCGGCCTTGAGCGCGGGCTGGCGATGAGCGCGCTGAAGATGAGCTTGCGCGGCGACCTGTTCCGGCTCGACGCAGCCGACGTCAACGCCCTGATCGCGCGAGCAGGGCGCGAAGTGGGACGGTGAACAGCGCCGAGCGGCTCGTCACGGCGAGGCTGATCGGCATCGTTCGCCTCGATGACCTGGAGCTGGCGGTGGCGGCGGCCACTTGCGCCATCGACGCCGGGCTCGAGGCCGTCGAGATCACGTTCACGTTGCCCAGCGCCGCCAAGGCCATCGAGCGTTTGCGCGCTGCCCGGCCCCGCGCGCTGATTGGGGCCGGCACCGTGCGCGGCGCGACGGAGCTGGCTGCCGCTGTCGACGCCGGCGCTCAGTTCCTCGTGGCGCCGGGCCTCAACCCAGGGCTCATCGATTCAGCGCAACGGTCTGGCGTCACGATGCTCCCAGGCGTGTTTACCGCGTCGGAGGTCGACCTGGCGCTCCGGATCGGCGCCGAGATGCTGAAGCTCTTTCCGGCGGAGCCAAGCGGACCCTCCTACCTGGCCGCGCTTCTGCAGCCGTTTCCTGCGGCACGCCTCGTTCCGACTGGCGGAATTGGCCCGGGCAACGCGGCCGCCTACCTCGGCGCAGGAGCGGTCGCGTTGGCGATGGGTTCGTCTCTGTTTCCGGCCCGGCGGATCACTGCGGAAGGACCAGACGTTGTGGCGCCGCTCGTCACGCAGGCGCTGGCGGCGATGACGATGGATGTGAAGCCATGAAAGTTCACGACGAGCTCGCCTTCATGCCCGCGACGGAGCTGCTCGCGCGCATGCGGCGCCGCGACCTGTCGCCGGTCGAAGTGGTGGACGCGTTCCTCGAACGCATCGAGCGGCTGAACAAGGGCCTCAACGCCTACGTGCTCGTACTCGCCGAGGAGGCGAAGCGGAAGGCGCGCGAGGCGGAGAAGGCGCTGTCCGGCCGCCAGGAGCATCCAGCACTCACCGGCCTGCCGATCGCCATCAAGGACCTGTTCGACATGAAGGCCGGCGTGCCCAACACGTTCGGCTGCAAGCCGTTCAAGGACTACATCCCGTCGGCCAGCGCCACCTACGTCGAGCGCCTCGAGCGCGCCGGCGCGATCGTGCTCGGTAAGACGAACACGCCCGAGTTCGGCCACAAGGGCATCACGGACAACTACCTCTTCGGTCCGACGAGCACGCCGTTCCGCCTCGGCAAGAACGCGGGCGGATCGTCGGGCGGCAGCGCGGCCGCGGTCGCGGCGGGACTTGCGCCGATCGCTCAGGGCTCGGACGGCGGCGGCTCGATCCGCATCCCCGCCGCGTGGTGCGGCGTGTTCGGCTTCAAGCCTTCGTTCGGCCGGGTGCCGGCCGTGGCGCGGCCGGACGGCTTCATGCTCGCCGTTCCTTTCGCGCATGCGGGGCCGCTGGCAAGGTCGGTCGCCGACGCGGTGCTGATGCTGAACGCCATCAGCGGTCCCGACGATCGCGATCCGTACAGCCTGCCCGCGGATGCCGCCGACTACATGAGCGCCGCGCGGCGCGGCATCAAGGGGCTCCGTGTGGCGTGGAGCCCCAACCTCGGCGTCTTCCCCGTCGACCGCGAGGTCGCGAGGGTCACCGCCGAGGCAGTGCGCGCTTTCGAGGACGCGGGCGCGAGCGTGGACGAGGTGCAGCTGAGGTTCCCACGCGGCCAGGCCGAGCTCTGCGACGCGTGGCTGCGACAGAGCGCCGTGCGTGCGGCCGAGTCGGCCGAAGGACTGAAGCAGAGCACGGGCATCGACCTTCGCGGTTCCCACCGTGACCAGGTGCCGCCCGAGTTTGCGGAAAGCCTCGACCTCGGCATTCGCATGAGCGCGATGGACTACAGGCGCGACGACGTGATCCGGACCGAGGTGCTCGATGGCCTGCAGGACGTGTTCGACGAGTACGACCTGATCGTCAGCCCGACGCTTGCGGCGCTGCCCGTCGACAACGCCCGCAACGGCAACACGCTCGGGCCAAGCGAGATCGCGGGCGAGCGCGTCGATCCCTGGATCGGCTGGTGCCTGACCTACCCGTACAACTTCACCGGCCACCCGGCCGCCTCGATCCCGGCGGGCCTGTCCAGAGACGGCCTGCCGATCGGCCTGCAGATCGCCGCGCGACGCTTTGCGGACGAGACACTCCTCGCGGCGTGTGGCGCCTACGAGCAGGCGCGGCCGTGGGCCGCGACCTACAGCCGCACGGAGGCAGCGAAGTGATCATCGACGCGCACAACCACGTGCTCGCGGCCGGCCTGTCCCCCGGTTACGAGCGCTTCATCAAGGAGATGACCCTCGGTTACTTCCAGTCGCGCGGGTCATTGCCGGAGGACCGCGACCCACGCGACGAAGACTGGAAGGGCCTCGAGTACCTGTGGGAGCCCATCGACCCGGACACGCTGATCCGGGACCATGCAGGGGTCGGCGTGGATCGGTGCACCATCCTCGCGGTCGCGCCGTCGCAGTACACGCGATACGAAGCGCGTGGCACCGTCGACATCACGGGCGTCACGGGCGTCGAGGGGCCGCCCGACATCGACAAGGGCAACGACTACATAGCCGCCCTGGTGCGCAAGCATCCCGACTACTTCATCGGCATGTCGGCGGTGAACCCCAAGCATCGCGGCGTTCAGGCCGCGGTCGCGGAGCTGGAGCGCGCGATCACGAAGCTCAAGCTCACTGGCTTGAAGCTCTACCCGATGTACGACCACTGGGCGCCGAACGACCGCGACCTCGCGTTTCCCATCTTCGCCAAGGCTGCGGAGCTTGACATCCCGGTCATGGTCCACCTGTCGACGACCCCGGTCGGCGACACCGTCCTGCTCTACGGATGGCCGGTGCTGCTGGATGACGTGGCGCGTGCGTTTCCCAACCTTCGGTTGCTCGTTTGCCACGCGGGCCATCCCTGGGTCGACGAGTGCATGGTGCTCGCCTCGCGCCACCGCAACGTGTACCTGGACATCAGCTTTCTAAACAGCACGCTCGACCAGCGCGAGACCTACGGGTTCTTGCGGCGCGCGCGCCAGCTTGGATGCCCGCTCAGCCGTGTTTGCTGGGCGACCGATTACCCCGGCTTCGAGTTTCCGGAGACGCTCCTCCCGAAGCTCGCGCTCGTCAACCGCTCAGCAGGCGACGACCCGCAGATCCCGGCGAACGACATCGCCCGCATGCTGGGCGGCAACTACGCGCGGTTCCTGGGCGTCGACTGGAGCCTCGAGGAAACCCTGGAGCAGATGCGGACCCTCGAGCCGAGATGGAGCGACATCCTCAACCCGCCGCCCCAGCAGGGCGCCGCGGCCAAGCCGCCGCAGCGGCCGCATCACCGCTGCTGCTGACGCCCCCACCCTGCCCTCCCCCGCATGCGGGGGAGGGAGTTAGGACACTCCTGCGAGCGCCATCACCGGCCGCATACGGTCCACCGCGAGCTCGGCGTCGCGCAGGAGCCCGGCCTTGTCGGCGAGCACGAAGATGTTCGCCAGGTGCACCGCGGAGCGCCCGCTTTCGAGGCCGCCCACCATCCTGAAGTGGTCCTGGTGGCCGTTCAGGTACGCCATGAAAACAACGCCCGTCTTGTAGTAGAAGGTCGGCGCGCCGAAGACATGACGCGAAAGCGGCACTGTGGGCTCGAGGATCTGGTGGAACGATCGGTCATCGCCGTCATCGAGCGCCAGCAGCGCCGCTGACGCCGCCGGCGCGATCATGTCGAAGGCGCCGAGCAGCGCGTCGCTGTGGTGCGTGCCGTCGCCTCCGATCGTCGTGGGGTAGTCGAAGTCGTTGCCGGTGAGCATGCGCACGCCCTCCGGCAGTCGCGCGCGCATCACGATCTCGCGCTTCTGGTCGAGCAGCGAGAGCTTCAGGCCTTCGACCTTCACTCGGTTGGCGGTGATGATCGCGAGGCATGAATCCATCGCCCTGTCGAGGTCGACGTGCCCCCAGTAACCGCGCAGCGCGGGGTCGAACGGCTCGCCGAGCCAGTGGATGAGCGCCGGCTGCCTCAGCTGCGAAAGGACGCGGCCGTACACGCGCGCGTAGTCGTCAGGGCCGCGTGCGATGCGCGCCAGCTCGCGGCTCGCCATCACGACGACCTGCCCTCCCTGGGCCTCCACGAACTCGCACTGCTCCTCGTACGCGGTCTCGATGTCACGCAGGTCGCGCGCCGAGCCAGGCTTCAGGTGATCGGTCTGCGCGCCGCAAACGATCCGGCCGCCAACGGCTTTCGCTTCCGCCACCGAACGGCGGATCAGCTCCTTGCTCGCTTCCCAGTCCAGGCCCATGCCTCGCTGCGCTGTGTCCATTGCCTCGGCGACGCCCAGCCCGTATTTCCAGATGTGGCGCCGAAAGGCGAGCGTTCGCTCCCAGTCGATGACTGCGGGCGACACCGGGCTCGTGTCCGCGAAAGAGTCGGCGACGACGTGCACCGCGGCGTACGGCAGCCGCGACCTGGGCGGCGCGCCCCCCTCCGCGTACAGAAAACGGCCGCTCGGGGTGTAGTCGTAGACCTCGCCGCCGGCGCGCGGGAGCCGGACGCTCTCAGCCATCTGGAGAGCCACCATACAATCGTTGGGACTTGAAGCTGGGGGTCTTCCTCCCGTCGTACCTGCTTCCCGGTTCGGAGCAGCGGCACGGTGATCAGATCCGCCGGTTCGCCGTGCGCGCCGAGGAGCTCGGCTTCGAATCGCTCTTCATCACCGACCACCTGCTGACGGCGCATCGCTTCTACCGCGTGAGCTGGACCGAGCCGCTGATGACGCTCGCCCACGCCGCCGCGGTCACGACGCGGATCAAGCTCGGCACCTCTGTCCTTGTGCTGCCCACGCACAACCCGGTGGTGCTGGCCAAGGAGATCGCGACGCTGCAGCACCTGTCAAGCGGGCGCTTCATCTATGGCATTGGCACCGGCTGGTACCCGCCGGAGTTCGAGTCGACCGGCGGCACGATCCAGCAGCGAGGCCGGCGCACCGACGAGGTCCTCGAGGCGTCGATGCAGCTGCTGCGCGCGCCGAAGCAGTCGTTCGAGGGGAAGTACCACCAGTTCAAGGACATCACGGTCGAGCCGCTGACCACGCCGCCCCCGGTGTGGGTGGCGGGAGGCCGGCAGTACGCGCACCAGGCCTCGCCTGAACAGGCGCGGATGGACCCCAACGTCCTGCGCCGCATCTGCCGCTGGGACGGCTGGGTGGCGCGGCCGACGTCGCCGCCCGGCTCCATCGCGGCCGACCTGGACGAGATCGACGGCGAGCTCAAGCGCTTGGGCACATCGCGTGAGCGCAAGGGCTTCGTGGTCGCGCACGAGAACTTCGCCTGGCTGACCGAGAAGGCGGATCGTGAAGAGGTCATCGCCGAGCAGCGCGCCCGAATGCTGGCGGTGGTCTCCGACGAACGGCCCTGGGATTACATCGAAGCGGTGTACCTGACCGGCACGATCGACGACATTCAGCGCAGCGTCCAGGAGCGCATCGACGTCGGCGTCGAGCACCTCTTCCTGCACACGATGACCGCGGACCTGTCGCAGCTCGACCTGTTTGCGAGGCACGTGCTGGAGCCGTTCAAGAGCGCGGTTCCGTCTGGAGCAAGGTCCTGAGCCTCGAAGGGCGGACCGCCCTCGTCACCGGCGGAACCATGGGTATCGGTCTGGCCATCGCGCACGCTCTCGCGAGTGCGGGGGCGGAGGTGATCGCGGTCAGCCGCAAACCCGAGAACGTCGACGCGGTCAACCGCGACCGGTCCGGGGTCAAAGCCCAGGTGTGCGACGTCAGGGACCGCGCCGCGCTGGAGAAGCTGCGCGAATCGCTGCCGAAGCTCGACATCCTGGTCGCCAACGCTGGCACCAACACGCGGGTCGAAGCGGTGAAGCTTGACGAAGCGGCGCTGCGCGACCTGATCGACACGAACTTCTATGGCGTGTTCGTCACCTGCCAGGTGATGGCGCCACTTCTGCTGGCGACGCCGGGCGGCCGTGTCATCGTCACCTCGTCCATCAGCGCGATCCACGGCCAGCGCCTGCGGGTGGCGTACGCCGGAACCAAGGGCGCGCTGTCGGCCATGGTGCGAGCGCTTGCGATCGAGTGGGGCCCGCGGGGATGCACGGTGAACGCCATCGGACCCGGGGTCACCCGGACGCCGCTCGTCGCGGGCTACATGTCGGCCAACCCGCAGCGCGTCGAGGCTGCGATCGCCCACACGCCGCTGCGGCGCATCGGCGAGCCTGAGGACATCGCGCCGCTGGCGGTGTTCCTGGCGTCCGACGGCGCGCGCTTCATCACCGGCCAGACGATCTTCGTCGACGGCGGACTCACCGCCGGCGACGACTGGTGGTGACCGTGGGCGGCAATCGCATCGACGACATCGAGGTCGGGCGAAGCACGCGGTTCAGCAAGACCGTCAGCGAGTCGGACGTGTACCTGTTCGCGGGTATCACCGGCGACCTCGATCCGAATCACGTCGACGAGGAGTACAGCAAGCGAACCTCGCTCGGTCACCGGGTGGCGCACGGGGCGCTCATCGTCGGCTACATGTCCGCAGCGTCGACGCGCATCCTCGAGGACTTCGACCGGCCCATGGTGTCGGTCGGTTACGACCGCATCCGATTCCTCAAGCCCGTCTATCTCGGCGACACCATCACCATCGACTACGTCATCGCCTCGCTCGATCGTGAACGCGAGCGGATCACTTCGAAGGTTGAGGTGAAGAACCAGGACGGCGAGCTGGTCTGCGTCGCCGACCACATCATGCAGCTGGTCGATTGAGCCGACTCCTGCGCACGCTCGAAGGCGTTCGCATCGCCGCCTTCACACAGTTCCTGCTGGGCCCGGCCGCGGTGCAGCACCTGGGCGACCTCGGCGCCGACGTGGTCAAGGTGGAGGCGCCCGGCGGTGCGTGGGAGCGGCACTGGGCGGGCGCCGAGACGTATCGCAACGCCGTGAGCACTTTCTTCCTGCTCGCCAACCGCAACCAGCGCAGCCTGGTCCTGGACCTGAAGTCGGAGCTCGGGCACGAGGCGGCGCTCCGCCTGATCGCCAGATCCGACGTGGTGGTGGCGAACTTCAGGCCGGGCGCGATGGAACGGCTGGGACTGGGCTACGACGCGGCGGTCCAGGTGCGGCCGGACGTCATCTACGCGACCGCCTCCGGCTACGGCAGCGACAGCCCGTTCCGGGATCTGCCCGGGCAGGACCTCCTCATCCAGGGGCTGTCCGGAGTCGCGTGGCTGACGGGTCAGGCGGCCCAGGACCCGGTCGTGGTCGGCGCGGCCGTGGTCGACCAGCACGGCGGCGCTCTCCTGGCGATGGGAATCCTTGCGGCGCTGTTTCACCGCCAGCGGACGGGTGAAGGCCAGCGGCTGGAGGTCGCGATGGTGCAGGCTGCGTTCGACCTCATGGTCGAGCCGGTCGTGTACGCCGCCAACGGCGCGCGGCTCGAGCGGCCGTCCGAGGCGATCGCCGACACGTTCCACTCCGCGCCGTACGGCATCTATCGCACCGCCGACGGTCACGCAGTGATCTCGATGACGCCGGTGAAGACTCTTGTCGAAGCCCTTGGCGAGCCGCCACTGGCCGGCCTCGACGATCCGGCGATCGCGTTCACGAGGCGCGACGAGATTCGCGCCGCGCTCGGGCCGCTGGTGGCCAGGCGCACGACCTCCGACCTGATCGAGCGGCTGCGCGGACACCACATCTGGTGCGCGCCGGTGCAGACGATCGACCAGGCGCTCGCCGACCCTGCCGTCCGCCACCTCGATCCGTTCCTGGAGATGGACCACCCACGCGCCGGCAAGGTGAGGGCCCTGCGGCACCCGGTTCGTTACGGGATAGGCGAGCCCGAGCTGCGACGTCTGCCGCCAGAGGTCGGCGAGCAGAGCCGCGAGATCCTGGCCGAGCTTGGTTTCTCGGACCAACAGGTCGCTCAGATGGCGCCGGCATGAAGGCGCGCGTCGATCACGTCGGCGTGGTGGTCGCCTCGCTGGAGCGGACGGGAGAGTTTGTGCGCGACGTACTAGGGCTGGAGCTGAGCCTGCAGCCTCCTCCCCTCCCGGACGGGGTGACCACGGCGTTCTACGGCGTGGGTGCGCGCGTCGAGCTGGTCCAGGTCGCTGATCCGAAGGCGCGCGAGCGGAGGCTCGGCGATGCGGAGGCGCGCGTGGAGCACATCGCGATCGAGGTCGAGGACGTGCTCGCGCTCATCGAGCAGCTGAAGGCCAAGGGCGTGCGCTTCACGACCGCCGAGCCGGTGCGGGTGCGCGAGAACCTGGTGGTGTGGACCGTGCCCGAATCCTCGGCCGGCGTGATGTGGCAGCTCTTCAGTCGAGCGCGGCCATGATGGCGTCGGCCAGCCGGGCGGCCCGCCGCTCGCGCACCGGCCACCAAGACTGCCACGCGCGGTTCGTGAGCAGCACGACGGCAAGGCCTTCTTCGGGATCGGCCCAGGCGATCGAACCGCTCGCGCCGTAGTGCCCGAATGCGGTCGGGTGCGCAAGCTCGCCCATGTAGTCGTTGGGCCCATCGCCCTTCACCTGCCACCCCAGGCCCCAGGGCACCGCGAGCCGCGGCGTTTGCGTCGGATCCCAGGTGACGTCGCGCTGCATCGGTGCCACGTCGACCGGCGCCTCCGGTGGCGCGACCTGCTGTTTGATCATGGCGTCGCGGGATGCGCGCGAGAGGGTATCGCCTCGGGTCCCGGGCAGAAATGCCTGGATGAACGTGAGCACGTCGCGGGCGCTCATATAGAGGCCGCCCCACGGAAATCCGAGCGAGCGGAAGTATTTCGAGTTGCCGATCTCCCAGTCGAGGCCTTCCTGGCCGGTCGACTCGACCCAGGCGATGCGCTGCTGCTGCTGCTCGTCAGGCAGGAACGCCGCGTCGTTCACCCCGAGGTCGTAGAGCAGGCCGAGGGCGAAGCTCCAGTACGCCTCCATCGCCCGTCCCTTGCGATCGCCGGCGCTGCGGCCCACGCATTCGGCGACGAGGCCGAGGCCGACCGAGCTGTAAAGGTGCCAGCGCCCAGGCGAGAAGTGGACGTCCTCGTCCAGGAAGGAGGTGATGAAGTCGTCGACCGGCGCGTGGCGCTTCCGCATCGCGAGGTTGTCGCGGCCGAACCCGGCGAGGCCCGAGCTGTGTGTCAGCAAGTGACGCGCCGTGACGTCGCGCCGCCATGGACGTTTGTCGCCGTCGCGCACGAACTCGGGCAGCGCCACGGCGAGCGGGGCGTCGAGGTTCACGACTCCACGCTCGACGCAAGACATGAACGCCGCTGCGGTGACCGGTTTGGTGATCGACGCGATGCTCCACAGCGTGGCCGCTGACGCCCGCACGTTCCGATTCGCGTCGGCCAGGCCCCAGTAGCGCTCCACCAGCAGCTCATCGCCGCGCGAGATCAATAACGCCGCGCCTGGAACGACGCCCAGCTCGACCCAGCCGGCGACCATTTCGATCGCTCTGTCCACCGCCCCGCAAGCCTAGGCGAACGCTGGAATGTAGATTTGAGGCCCGGTCAAAGGCTGTTATGGGTTCAAGAAGGGCCTGCGCGGCCGCTTCGGGATGTGCGCGCCAAGAAGTAGCTAGACGCAAAAAGTGGAGCGGCGCAGGGGTGGGCGCCGCTCCACACCGGGGGGTGAGAGAGCTCTAGAAGACGGTCTGCTTGGTCTTGGGGCTGTTGTTCACTGCCGGGGCCGATCCGCCGTCGTAGTCCTGCCGTAGCACGGTGCCCGGCGCCGCGTGCGTGACGACCGATGGCTTCGTGACGCCGATCGCGCCTGAGCCGGCGATGAACGACGCGCCGACCGCCAGCATCGCTGCGGCCAGAAGCGCCGCCAGGATGATCCACAGCTGCTTGTAGCTCCTCGCTCCGACGAACGTCCTTCTCGCTTCCATCGCTTTTCTCCTTGTTGGGAATCCGACCGAACAAGGCGAGCGTATGGGCGCGAGTGAAGCGTTCCTATGCCAGGCGACACAGGTACCGCGTGACGTCCGTCACAAGCTGCGCCATCAACGCGCTGAATGCCGCGCCATGTGACGCGGCACTCATTGGTGGCAGAACTCCAGGGCTCCCCCGGGGTCAGTCAGTCCAGGCCGCTTCGCATTCGAGCACGAACAGAAGCAGCTCGAGCAGCTGGAGGTGCAGCGGCCGGTTCGCGTCGCGTGCGGCGCGGATCTCGGCCATCTTGCGCGCGTACTCGTGGTAGTTGTCGCTCATTTCCCGATTTCCTTCGCCTGCCAGCATGGAGGCGGAAGGGCGCACGGCCTATGCCGGGCGTCACGCGCCGGCTGTGCTGTTCGTCACTCCCCACGCCGCCGCAGCTCATCTTTCCGGAGCAACGTTAGGCGGCCGCGGTCGATGCGGATGTAGCCGAGCGAAGCGAAGCGCGACAGCGCGCGGTTCACATTCTCACGGCTGGCGCCGACCAGCCCGGCGAGCGTCGACTGAGACAACGTGAGCGTGCTCTCCGAGCCGGCCAGGTCGAGCAGCTTGCGCGCGACACGGCCGGGGATGTCGCGGACGGCGAGGTCGACGAACGCCTCGTCTTTGGTGCGAATGTAGGCGGTAAGCACGTTCACCACTCCCCACAGCGCCACAGGATGCGCAGTCAGGAACCGCACGAGAGCCGGCCTGTGGATGACCAGGCACTCGGCCTCGGAAAGCGCCCTGGCATCGGCGCTTCGCGAGGCTCCCTCCTCGAGCGCTCCGAGCTCGCCCAGCGCGTCGCCTGGACCCAGGACGGCGAACACCACGTCACTTCCGGACTCTGTTGCCCTGGAGATCTTCACCTCACCGCTGGCGACGATGAGGAGATGATCGGCCGGGTCGCCCTCGCGAAACAGGTAGGAGTCGGCTGGAAACTTCCGCCATCGCGACTCTCCGAGCAGTGCCTTCAGGTCATCGGCCGAGACGCGCTCGAACAGGCGCGAGCGTCGCACGACAGCAAGTAACTCTTCCGGCTGCTTCATGCGGCCTACATCATCGGCAAACGTTGCTCACGTGTCTGGGCAGCGCCAATCCGATCGGTGCTAGCTTTCGATCGTGGCCGCCCTCTGGCTCGCCGGCGAGGCGCTGCTGCCGAGCCGCATCCAGATGGCTTTCACACTCGCCACGCACATCCTCCTCGTGCCCTTGGGCGTGGCGATGCCGACGCTGACCCTGCTGATGGAAGGCATCGGGATCTGGCGCAAGGACGCGGTCGCGCTGAAGATCGCGCAGCGCTGGTCGGTCGTGATGGCCGTGCAGTTCGCGGTCGGGGCCGTGACCGGGACGATCCTTTCCTTCGAGTTCGGAATCCTGTGGCCGCACATGATGGGGCGCTTCGGCGCCGCGTTCGGTCTCGGCTTCGCCATCGAAGGCCTCGCGTTCTTCGTCGAGGCCATCTTCATCAGCATCTACCTGTACGGCTGGAAGCGACTCTCGCCGCGCGCGCATTTCCTGACCGGCCTCGCCCTCCCGCCGGCCGGCCTGCTGGGCGCCTTCGGCGTGCTCTCCGCCAACTCGTGGATGAACACGCCTGGAGGCGTGACCATCGACGCCGGCAGGCTGGTGAGCGTCGACACGATGGCCGCGCTCTTCACGCCGGCGCTCGGCTATGAGTTCTGGCACTTCTTGATCGCCATCTACATCACCGCGGGGTTTGTGATCGCCTCGGTGTACGCAGTCGCCTGGCTGCGCGGGCGGCGCGATCACTACCAGCGCCTGGCGTTCGCCGTTCCGTTCACGGTCGCGGCCGCGCTGACGCCCGTGCAGCTGGTGGTCGGCGACCTGTCGGCTCGCGCCCTGGTGCAGGACCAGCCGGCCAAGTTTGCAGCGATGGAGATCACCTGGGCGACGCGTGACCATAACCCTGAGGTCGTAGGCGGGCTGATCGACGGCTCCGGCGCCATCCACCTCGGCCTCGAGCTTCCATCGCTCGACTCGATCCTGGTCGGCTACTCACCCAACGCGGTCATCCGCGGGCTGAGCTCATTCGCGCCCGACGCCCGCCCGAGCGTGGTCGAGAGCAACATCGCGCATCTCGCGTTCGACCTGATGGTCGGCCTCGGCACGGTGGGCGCCGCCCTCACCGCGTGGTACGCGTGGGTCGTGTTACGCCGCAGACGGCTGCCCGACAGCGCGCTGTTCTATCGGCTCGCCGCGCTCGCCGGCGTCGGCTCATACCTGGCGGTCGAGTCGGGATGGGTCACCACCGAGGTTGGGCGGCAGCCCTGGATCGTCTACGGCGTGATGCGCGTGTCGGACGCCGTGACCGATGCGCCGGCCGCGTTCGTCTGGACGATGCTCTCGGTCCTGGTCATCGTGTACGCGCTGATCGCGTACTTCTTCATCACCCTGCTGCTGAAGCTGGCGGCGAGGTGGCGGCGCGAGGACGCGACAGAGACGCAGGAGCCCGAGATTCGGGTGCCGTACGGACCGCCGGCATGAGCGCAGTGCTTCCCAACCTGATCGCTTTGGTGCTGCTGCTCGGCATCACGGCCTACAGCACCGCCGGCGGAGTGGACTTCGGCGCAGGGATCTGGGACCTGCTGGCGGGCGGCAGGGCAACCGGCCGCGAAGCCAGGCACCTGATCGACCAGGCGATGGCGCCCGTTTGGGAGGTGAACAACGTCTGGCTCGTCCTCAGCATCGTCGTGTGCTGGACGGGCTTTCCAGTCCTGTTTCAGTCTGCCTTCGCGAGCCTCTACCTGCTGTTCGCGCTTGCGCTAGTCGGCCTCGTACTGCGCGGTGCCTTCTTTGCGTTTCGGCACATCGCCGAAGACCCGCGCACGCACCGCGCGGCCGACGTCGTCTTCGGCGTCTCGTCGATCCTCACTCCGTTCTTCTTCGCCGCGTGTCTTGGCGCCATCGCATCCGGCCGCGTGGGTTTGCTTCAGCCGAGCACCCCGGTCTGGGAGATCTGGTTCAGCCCGATGGCGATCGGGTTCGGCCTGGTCTCGGTCGCGGCCACGGCTTTCAGCGGCGCTGTTTTCCTGGTCGGCGACGCGCGACGAACCGGCAGCTCCGAGCTGACCACCTACTTCCGCCGCCGGGCGGTCATCGCGGCGCTGGTGCTTATCGCGACGGGCACCGCCGCACTGGGCGTCATCGGCTTTCAGAATCCCGCCCTGTTCCGCGCGATGCTCACTGGAGCGGGCCTGCCGTTCGCGCTGGTCACGATGCTGGCGACGCCGCTGGTCGCGTTCCTGGTCTGGCGGGGCATCTATCGCTTCTACCGCGTCCTCACGGTGGGCGCCGTCGGATCGATGGTCTTCGCGTGGGCCTTCGCGCAGTCGCCCTACCTCTTGCCCGGACAGCTCACCATCGCGCAGGCCGTCGCGCCGCAAGCCACGCAGGTCCTGTTGCTAGTGGTCACCGTGAGCCTCGTGGTCGTTGTCGGACCTGCGCTCGGTCTGCTCATCTACCTCGACCAGCGCACCAGGCTCGTCGAGTAGCGTTGATCAAGTAGTGGCGGAGATCCTGGTCGGGACTGGGGACGGCCTGCACCGGTTCGACGCGTTCACCGGGCAGCATCGCGTCGAGCACGAAGGGCGTGCGATCACTCACGTGGCGCCGGAAGGCTGGGAGCTGTGGGCGATCCTCGACGGTCGGGAGATCGTGCACACCGCGGGCGTCGACTGGTGGTTCAGCGTCGCCCGGCTGACCGGCATCGAGGCAAAGTGCATCGCGGACACACGCGCGGGAGTGATCGTGGGCACGTCGAGGGCGCATCTCTACCGCGTCGCGGGTGAGGGCGTGGAGCGGGTGGATGCATTCGAGCGCGCGCCAGGCCGCAAGGAGTGGTTCACGCCGTGGGGCGGTCCGCCGGACACGCGCTCGCTGACCGAGGACAGGGACACCGTCTACGTGAACATCCACGTCGGCGGCGTGCTGCGATCGCAGGACCACGGGGAGACCTGGCAGACCACCATCGAAATCGAGGCCGACGTGCACCAGGTGACGACGGGCCACGGCAATGTTTACGCGGCCGGCGCCGCGGGGCTGAGCGCCAGCGGCGACAAAGGCGCGACCTGGACCACGTCGGATGAAGGCCTCCACGCCTCGTACTGCCGCGCGGTGGCCGTGTGCGGAGACACGGTCCTGCTCACGGCGTCGACTGGACCTCGCGGCGGGCGCAGCGCGGTCTACCGCGGGCCCCTTGACGGCAGCGCGTTCGAGCGATGCGACGGCGCGCTGCCCAGCTGGTTTGGGCACAACATCGACACCTACTGCCTCGATGCGAAGCCCGACGGTTCGCTGGCGGCGTTCGGCTCGGAGGATGGGCGGCTCTTCGCATCGACCGACAAGGGCCGATCCTGGTCGCAGCTTGCCAAGGGCCTGCCCGAGGTCCGGCGAGTGCTGGTCACCTGAAGCGGCGACCTGGTTCCCCGACCCGCTAGGCCGTCACGACCACCGCCTGTGGTCAGGCGAGTCGTGGACCGACCAGGTTTCGGACCTCGGTGTCCAGTCGGCGGACCCGATTGAGGTGATCACCCGCAATCCAGTCACCATCCGACCCTCGGCGCATGCGCTGCTGTCGAGGGTGCAGGCTCGCGCGGCCTGGCGCCGGGTCGTCGCCTACGTCGCGCTCGCTCTGCTTGTGCTTATCGCCTTGGTTCCGGTGTTGGTGTGGGGACCGCCGGGCGCGATCCTGACCGGGTTCGCGCTGATCTGCGGCACCCTATTGCCCGCCCTTTACTTCAGGGTCTTCTACATTCGTGCGGACCAGACCGGCGTCGAGATTCGGAACCAGGTCGGAATCCGCAAGTTCATAC
Organism: Candidatus Dormiibacterota bacterium; assembly: GCA_035934385.1. Lineage (GTDB taxonomy): Bacteria > Chloroflexota > Dormibacteria > Dormibacterales > Dormibacteraceae > CF-118. The sequence goes on along the minus strand of DASYXY010000064.1, from coordinate 19,276 downwards.
CGCGCGCGCGCATCGGCATGGTCAGCGTCGGCAACGTCTGGGGCGGCAGTTTCACCACGTCCGACTTCGTGTACATCGTGTCGCCGGCCAACGAACAGCTGGCCCGCTTCTACCTGCAGAACTGGGAGATTGCGGACTTCCGGCGGCTGGCGGGGGCGGTCGGTCTTCACCTTTACGGCGCGCCCGGGCGAGCACTCGATGAGCTGCATTCGGGTAGGGCGGTCCAGCGCACCGCAACATTTCTTGGAGGAGCAATGGTGGCCGGCCTGGCGATCGGGTTCGCGCTGCCGGTCCTTCTCGGACTTGTCATATTTGCAGCGTTGATCCTCGCCCGACCCGGCCACTGACCTCGCCGCGATGAGTTTCGGGGCCGGCTGCGGTCTGAATCGTCAGATGCCGACTGGAACGGTCACCCTGGATTGCGCCTCCTCGCCAGTCGCCGAGCTCGGGACAGTGGAATTGATCGCTCTTATCCGTCTATTCGCCACGGAATGTGGAGAGGAAGTCCGGCTCATCAACGTGAGCCCAGGCCTGCGCGACCTGATCGAGCTCTGCGGGCTGTCTGAGGTCCTAGGAGTCGAGGTGCAGCGGCAGCCCGAATAGCGGGAAGAGCCGGGCGGTGTCCAGGAAGAAAGTGAATTCGCCGATCCTTCCGTCCTTCAGCTCCAGCACCTGCAGCGCCCACGGTGTGTAGCCGCCGCTCGGGTCGATCTTGTACTGACCGAACGTGGGCATTCCGTTGGCGCTGATCGCCGGCAGCACCCGCGAGCCCTTGCACGCGATGCCGGGCCCGAACCACCAGGTCATGATGTCGTCGCGGCCGCTGAGCCACATGTCGTAAGGCGGCATCGACTGGGTCGCGTCCTCGCGGATGAGCGACGTCAGCGCCGACAGGTCGTAACGCTCGAACGCGGACACGTAGCGCTCGAGCATCGCCCTGTCGGAGTCGTTCAGGTGCGGGGCCGGGTCGGTGGCGCTGAGGTTGCTCTTGGCCAGCGTGGCGCGCGCACGCTGGAGCGCGCTGTTCACGGACTGGACCGTCGTGTCGAGCAGCCGCGCGACCTCCGACGCCTCCCACCGCAAGACCTCGCGCAGGATGAGCACCGCACGCTGCTTGGCCGGCAGGTGCTGTAGGGCCGCAACGAGCGCCAGGCGGATCGACTCCTTCTCCACCACCACGTCGGCGGGGTTGGGATCCGGCGCAATGAGCTGGATCGGGATCGGCTCGAGCCAGGTCGCCTCGGGCCTCACGTGGAGGTTCTCCTCGACCGGCTCCCGCGCAGGTCCGAGCTCCATCGGGCGGATTCGCCGCTGCCGGCTCTTGATCATGTCGATGCACACATTGGTGGCGATTCGGTACAACCATGAACGCAGCGCCGCGCGACCCTCGAAGCGATCGCGGCTGCGCCATGCGCGCACGAGCGCGTCCTGCACCGCATCCTCGGCGTCGAAAGGCGAACCGAGCATGCGATAGCAGTAGGACGTGAGCTGCGATCGGTATTGCTCGAGCTCGTCGAGATCGTTCGCGGTCGAAACCGCCGTCTCCCCCACTAGCTCGATTCTAGCCGGGGCTATCCGCCCGGCACCTCTGGGCGCCCAGACTCATCGCCAACGAAACTCTGAAAGGACTTTGCGCATTTGACGGGAAACATGAGTGAGATCGACCTGCTGCGCCGGGCTCGGCAGGGCGACCGGTACGCATTTGAGGAGGTCCTGCGACCCGTGATCCAACCTGCCTTCCGGCTGGCGCTGGCGATGCTCTGCGAGCGTGGAGCCGCGGAGGACGCTGTTCAGGAGATGGCGCTCAAGGGCTGGCGCCACCGCCACCGCATCCGGCCCGAGCTGGGCACGGCCCGTCCCTGGTTCCTCGCGATCGTCGCCAACGAGTGCCGCATGGCGCGCCGCCAGAGGTGGTGGTCGGTGCTGCGGTACGCGGAGCCCGTGGAGCGCCCGGCCGGCGAGCGGGATGTTGCCGGCCGCCTCGACCTTCGAGCGCAGATAGATCGGCTCGCCTACAACGACCGCCTGCTGCTCCACCTCTACTACGTGCTCGACCTGCCGGCGGTGGAGGTGGCGCAGGTGCTGGGCATCCGAATCGGCGCGGTGAAGTCCCGCCTGCACCGGGTGACGCGCCGCTTGCGATCACGGCTGGTCGCCGCGGAGGTGTCATCGTGAGCGAAGAGCGCCTGGCGGTCGAGATTCGCGACGCATTCGACACGGATCACGAGCCCAACCGCGGCCTCGAGGATCGGGTCTTGGCGGCGATCCCATGGGAAGCGCCGAAGCGGCGGTGGACGCTTTCCTGGCCGCGGCTGGCGGGGAGTTTGGCGGCCGTGGTGGCCGTGATCGCGATCGGCGTCCTCGTCGCCCCGAGCGTCCTCACACGAATGAATATCACGCACCCCGGAACTGGCCCAGTGGCCATTCCGCCCGCGTACTCGCTGGCCTCCGTTGCGGGCAACTCGGTCTTTGTCGTGCAGCGAGGCGGCCCGCTGGAAAACGCGCTGCTCCAGTCTGTGGACGGCGGCCGCACCTGGATCGACCGCCTGCATTTCAAGGGCATTTACGACGGGATGCAGATGTATGGCCAGGACGGCTTCATCTGGGCGATCGATATGGGAATGGCCAACTGCAATGGCACCGGCGGGGCGTGCCAGCCTCCCAGCCAGCACGTCGCGCTCTACTACACGTGGGATGGGGGAGCCAGCTGGACCCTCCGGCCGGATCCGGGCATCGCCGTAAACGGGATCTTTTTCCTCGGTGGGCAACGGGGCTGGATCGATTCCGGCTCCCCGGCCAGCGCCCCCGGCGGGGACACCCTTTACGCGACGACCGACGGTGGCTTCAGCTGGAAGCTGGTCGGGCCCCTGCCTCAGTCGGCGCCAATGGCGTGGGTCTACGGCGTCGGCGACTACCACGTGACCTTCAGCGACCCGCTCCGCGGCTGGTACCTCGGCAACGGCTCGCTGTTCACTACGGTCGACGGCGGCAAGTCGTGGCAGCCGCTGGCCTTGCACTTCCGGCCCGTCACCAGTTACATGCAACCGATCTTCAGCGGTCGTGACGGCATCCTGCCCGTCGCCTACCGCAATCCGAATGGCCCCGACAACGCAACCCCCAACCAGCTCTCCTTCTTGAGGACCAGCGATGGAGGCGCGACATGGAACATCGGCGGGGCTGCACCAAATGGCTTCACGCCGGTGGGTGACATCGTCTCGATCGCAGCGCTGGTCCCGCACGACATCTGGCTTACCAGCCAGTCCTTGACGGGCGGGGACAACGTCCAGGTCGGGCCGGCCGTAGCGCGGACGACGGACGGCGGCCTCAGCTGGACCGTGACCCATCAGACCTGGCGGATCCTGCAGATGGCGTTCAAGGACGCGACCCACGGCTTCGCGCTCGACGTGACAGGAACCTACAACGTGAACGGTATCCTGTCCACGACGGACGGCGGAGCAACGTGGAAGCGGGTGAACGTCCCGCTGTTCGGCTAGGGCGTCAGGAGGTCTCGGCGGCCTCTTGAGCCGCGGACTCAGTTGCCTCGTGCGAGGCCGTTTCGTTGGAGGGACCACGCTGACCGCCTGGACCGCCCGGACCTCCCGGGTGGAAGGTGCCGTTGTTCTCGGCGGCCTCCCGCGCGGCGGTCTCGTTCTTCTCATGCGCCGCGGTCTCATTGGACCTGGGCGACGGAGACGCGGAGGCGGCCGCCAGGAAGGCGCCGTTTCCGGCCCCGCCGTTGGCGAGCGCGGTCACGCCGAGCGCGAGGCCCAGCACCAGTGCGGCGCCGAGCACGAATACGAGCGTCAGGGCAGGTTTTCTCTTCATGACGCCGATGCTGTCAGCCGAACCTCAGAATCACCTTGGATTAAGGTGTGAGATTCACAGGCCGATCTGCTGCGGCGGATCTCCATCGGTGAGCGCGCGGCTGATCAGCGAGTAGAGCTCTTCCCGCTGCCGCCTGGTCAGCGGGGCGAACGACAATTCGAACACCTCGTCGATCACCTGGTAGCCCCTGCGCAGGGTCGCCTCGCCCTTCGAGGTGAGCCGGTGGCGGATCGCGCGGCCCGGCCCCGCGACGCGCTCGATGAGCCCACGACTCACCAACCGGTTGGCCAGGGCGCCGAACGACTGGTCCGTCTGGAATGTCATCTCGGCAAGGGCATGCGCCGACGAGTTGGGGCGTCGCGAGATCGCACGCAGCGCGTCCCACTGTGGCAGCGAGGTTCCCGCCTCTCGCAGCCGGCTGTCCATGCCCCGGTGGTGGCGGTACTGCAGCTGCTTGACGGCGCGCCCGAGGTCCTGGAGGCTTACTGGCACGACAACAGGATACCTGTATCTAAGCTTGCATATCTCAAAGTATTGATATAAACTTCCTGATATGAACGCAATCACGAGCAATCACAAGGTCACGGTGGCGGGCCTCGGCATCCTCGAGGTCACGGTCTCAGAGCGCGGCGAGGGAGCGCCGTACCTGCTCCTGCACGGCGGAGGAGGGCCGCTGACGATGAGCGGATTCGCGGACCTGCTGGCCTCCCAGCCCGCCCGCGTGATCACACCGACGCATCCTGGATTCGCGGGTACGCCCCGGCCCGACTCGCTCCACTCCGTTCGCGGTCTCGCCGGGCTGTATGTGGCGCTGCTCGATGCGCTCGAGCTGCAGGACGTCACGGTTGTGGGCAACTCCATGGGCGGATGGATCGCGGCTGAGATGGCGCTGCTCAACAGCCCGCGCGCGGTTCGGTTCGTCATCGTGGACGCGGTCGGCATTGAGGTCCCAGGCAACCCTGTGGTCGACTTCTTCTCCCTCACTCCGAGGCAGGTCGCGGAGCACAGCTACCACGACCCCGACAAGTTCGGCATCGATCCGACGAAGCTTCCGCCGGAGGCGCTCCAGGCGATGGCCGGCAACCGCGCGACCCTCACCGTGTACGCCGGCACGTCGATGAACGACCCGAGCCTCGCGCAACGGCTCCGAGGTGTGACACGACCCACGCTCGTTCTCTGGGGCGACGCAGACCGCATCGCCAATGTCGATTACGGCCGCGCGTTCGCGGCGGCCATTCCGCGGAGTGAGTTTCGGCTTCTCGAGAACACGGGCCATCTCCCACAGATCGAGACGCCTGCGCAGCTGCTCGATGCCATCCGAGCCTTCGTGCAAGATGGAGCGAGTGCCCGACCCGCCTGAGTCGATTCCCAAAGCCACCGCGATCTCCTTCAGTCGCGCGTCGCGATCATGGCGACCGTGGGCGCCGATGGGCGGCCGCAGGTGTCGGCGTTGTGGTTCCTCGCGCAAGACGGCGCCGTGAGGATGTCGCACAACACGAGCCGCCAGAAGACGAAGAACCTCAGGCGCAATCCCAAGGTGAGCGTGCTGCTGCTCGACCTGTCCAATCCTGGCCGGTACGTCGAGCTGCGAGGCGACGCTCAGATCGAGCCCGACACGGATTACAAATTCGCCGACCTCGTAGGCTCCAGGTACGGCGTCGACCTGCACGCCCGCGATCGGCCGGGCGAGGGACGGGTGATCGTCACGATCCACCCCTTGCGCGTTCGCGTCTGGGGATGAGCATATGAGGTTTGCCGGCGTCGAGGTCGCCCGCATCGGAATGGGCACGAACCGGCTCACGAACACGCCGGCGAATGTTGCGTTCGTCAAGGCGGCAATCGCCTCGGGACTGCAATTGATCGATACGGCACACCTCTACACCGGTGGGCAGAGCGAGACGACCATCGGCGCCGCGCTCTCCCCCATGCCCAAAGACGTCGTGGTGGCAACGAAAGGCGGCTACAACGACGGCACGCCTGAAGCGATCGGCGCCGAGATCGAGGAAAGCCTTCGCCGCCTGCGCGCCAAGAGCATCGCCCTCTACTACCTGCACCGGGTCGACGCGAACGTTCCCATCGAGGCGAGCCTCGCCGCGCTCAAGGAGTACGTGGACCGCGGAGTCATTCGCCATGTCGGGGTCTCGCAGGTCACCGTCGACCAGATCGAACGCGCACGCAAGGTGCTGCCGATCGCGGCGGTGCAGCAGTGGTACAGCCTCTCGGAGCGCCGGTACGGCGCCGAGGTGGGCTACTGCACGCGCGAAGGCATCCCGTTCGTGCCGTTCTATCCGCTCCACGGTGCCGAAGGCGCGGCGCTCGAAGAGATCGCGAGACGCAAGGGCGCCACGCCGCACCAGGTCGCGCTTGCGTGGCTGCTGAAACGCTCCCCCGTGATGCTGCCCATCCCCGGAACGCTGTCGCTCCCACACCTGGAGGAGAACCTGGCCGCCCAACAAGTCGAGCTGACCGACCGGGAGTTCGAAGCGCTCAGCTAGGCCGGCGGTTTCGGCTGCTGCGGCAGCGGCGCATCGTTTGGAGGCGGCAGCGTCTTGCCGTTGCGCAGCAGCACCGGCGCGACTGGCGCAGGCGCTTCGGCCGGCGGCGGCGGAAGGGGATGCAGCGGCGGAGTCGGGCTTGGTGCGGCGGGAAACGTGATCAGCCTGCCGAACGCCGGCGGCCGCGGATTGGCCTTCATCGCGGGGTCGACCAGGTCGCTCAGGCCGGCGTCCCGATCCAGTCTCGGCACGCCGAGGTCACGAAGGCCCAACAGCTGGATCGCCGTCCGCGGCACACTGACATGCGAGCACCACCGGCTGTCGATGCCGGGCTTGACGTGACCACCGAACATCAGAAGCGGCACCCGCGGCCCGAATGCAAGCTGCACGTTGTCGGGCGTGTACTCGACGGCCGGCGTGGCTACGTGGTCGTCGAATCCACCCCAGTCGTCCCACGTGAGCATGAAGACCGTCTCCTCCCATCCGCCGCCGCGAACGACCGCATCGACCGACTGCCAGATCAACCGCATGCCGTCAGTGACGTTGGCCGGCGGGTGCTCGTCCTGGCCGCTCTGGTGCCACAGGTAGACCAGAGCCGGAAGGCCGCCACCACCGGCGTCGGCGACGAACTGCGACGACGGCAGGACGTTGGGGGAACTTCGCAGCTGCTTGTAGAACCCGATCGGAAACTGGTCGGGCGGCACATAGCACCGCCATCCCACCTTGCTGTCCTCGGCCAGGCCCGGGAGCGAGGGCAGGTCCCACGCCGGCATCGACCGCCGAGGCGGATTGCCAAGGGTCGGACTCTGACCACCGACCAGGAGCATGTGGTTCGGCGTGGAGTTGGTACCGAATCCAGCGCAGTGGTTCTCGAGGAACGCTCCCGTGATCGCCAGGTACAGATAGAAAGGAATGTCCGCCGCGGTGTCGAACTGGGAGTGCTCCGCGGTGCCTTTGGTGAGCCAGTTGAAGTAGGCGCGCCGGTCGTGCGGCGGGTAGTACGCGCTGAATGGCGGCTGCGGTGGGGGATTCGCGGTGGTGGGCCATCCGGTCGCCACATTGGCGCCCCAAGGCGCCAGGTCGCGGAAGTAGTTGTCCGTGGTGTGGTTCTCCTGGATCATGATCACGACCCGCTTGACGGTGGAGGTCGCGCTCAAGCCGCCCCACCACCTTCGGGCGCATTGACCGGACCCTCCGGCCCGTGCACCGTGTTGGACCACATGAGCTGGACTGGAACGGCGCCGCTCCCATCCGCCAGCTCGACTTCTTTGAACACCAGTGAAGGGTCAGTGCTCGCTTCGAAGACTGGCTCGTCCCCCACTTCGTAGCCCTGCGATGAGGTCCAACCAAGCAGCCCGTCGTTGCCTGTCCGGATCGCATCGTCCACGTCCGCGTCGGTCCGTACCTCGTTCAACTCGTGATAGAAGGTCGCGACCACGTTCTTCCACGGTTGGTCGAACGCGACGATTCCGTTCTGGCGGCCGTCCGGCAGGACCTGCGAATAGACACCGACCGCGTAGTAGACATCGACCCCTTTCAGGCTGACTGAGCCGTGATACCCGCCCAGGCCGTGCATGGAGTCGGCTCCGCCTTTGTCCGCCAGGACGACCCCGGGTGGCAGCATGAGGTTGACCACAGACCGACTGAGGTCGAGCCCGTCGAGGAGATTCCCGCCGGCGAGCTGGCCGATGATCGTTGCGACGGCCGCGTTGTCCGTGGTCGGTGGCGGGACCAGGCTGGAGCTCTGCGACGGCATGGCCGTCGAGGGCGGTGGAACGCCGCCGAAATACTGGGCCATGACATTGTTGAGGCCGGAGTCCGCCATCGCAGCCTCGAGCGCGGCATCGATCGACTTCCTGTCGGCGGCCGGCCACGACCCACCGCCGAGATAGAAGCTGACGAAAGTCAGGCTTGCGATGGTCTTGCCACCGTGATTGACCAGGTCGAACTCGGGATGAGGCGCGATGCCAGGCGCGATCACGTCAGGGCGTCCGATGGCCCGGCGGTAAACCGCGGCGGCTTCGGACTGGGGCCGCGCCACCACCCGCAGCACGGAGGTCACGCCTCCACGATAAACCGGGGGCCTTTCCTGGGCAAAACGGATCGAACCGCTGATCGTCAGCGCAAGGTTGAGTCCGAGCCGGATCTGGGGATAATCAGGCTGATGCCGATTCCTCCCTCGCTGATCAACCGTCCTGGCGCCCTGATCACGATCGCCGCCCGCACAGGCCAGGAGCTGGCGAAGCGCCGGCTAAATCCTCTCGGGCTGAGCGTGCAGCTGTGCGGCGTGATGAACCTGCTCGGCGAGGGCCCACTGTCCCAGCAGGAGCTCGGCGAACAGCTTGGAATCGACCGCACCACGGTGGTCGAGCTGATCGACGAACTCGAGCGGCAGGGCGTGGTCGAGCGGCGGCGGAACCCGACCGATCGGCGATCGTATGCGCTGCACCTGACGGCGAAGGGACGGACCGTGCAGAAACGGGCGGTCAAGGCGTTCGATGCTGCCGTGGATGAGTTCTTCGGTCCGCTCTCCGCGGCCGAGCGCAAGGCGTTGACAGACATGCTGACCCGCGTGATCCTGACCGCACAGGCCAAACTGGCCTGACCTCCCAATCGTCCCTTAGAGGAATTATCCCCTCAAGGGAATAAGTGGCTGCAGCGGCCATTTCTCTCGGGTATGAAACACCTGACCCTCGGACCAGGAGCCCGGAACGCCATTCGTCTCGTCGCTCAGGTTGTCAACCCGCTGACGCTGCTGGTCGCCGGCCGGAGCTGGATGCGCGTCGTGGGCGTGATCCGCCACCGCGGCCGCAAGACGGGCCGCGTTTACGCCACGCCTCTCGGAATGCGCCGCCTCGGCGACAGCTTCGTCATGCCGCTCACGTTCGGCGAGGGTGCGGGCTGGTTTCGCAACATCAGCGCGTCCGGCTCAGGCGAGGTGACCTACATGGGCCACGACTACACCCTGACCTCGCCGGAGGTCATCGACTACGAGGCGGCAGCGCCCGCCTTCCCCCGCTACGAGCTGTTCCAGTTCCGGCTCATCGGCATCGCGCAGTACCTCCGCATGCGGATCGTTCAGCCGCGGCCCTTCGCCGCCTCGGCCTGGCACCACGCGTAGAGCGCGTCGTACATCGGTGTCTCGAGCTCGATCTTCCGATGGTCGTCTTCGCCGTGCACAAGAGCGAAGCCGTTGGCAATCGCGTACAGGCCCGCGGCCTCCGGCGAGGAGGCGCGGTCCGCGCTGACGTCGGCGCCGTGCACGATCTGCGCGAGCCTCTTCAGGCCGGGATCGTCCAGCCCGTACTTGACCATGATCGACTCGAAGCTGCACCGTCCGTCGACGTGGCCGAGCTCGACGTTCTTGACGTCGTACGGTATGGCACCTTCTCGCGCAGCCACAGCCATGACCTCGTCGGCGGGGACGTAAAGAAACTCAGCGTCCGGGTCGACGAAGCGCCGGATGAGCCACGGACACGCGATCCGATCGACGTTAGCGTTCTTGCGCGTGATCCACTTCATAGTCAAAGGTTAGGCTTGCCGCATGAGCTCCGAAGTCGTCCTGGTGGAGCAGCGCGGCCCTGCTGCCTGGCTCACCCTCAACCGCCCAGACAAGCTCAACGCCATGAACGTCGAGCTCGTGCAGACCGTGAGACGTCATCTGCGGGAGCTCGAGAGCGACGACAGCGTCAAGGTCGTCGTTCTCACCGGCGCCGGCCGCTCATTCTCGGCCGGGTATGACATCGCCGAGGAGGTGCGCAACAAGGTCGAGAGCACCGAGCAGTGGCGCGCCGTCCTGGAGGAGGACATTGGCATGGCGATGCAGCTCTGGTCACTGTCGCGGCCGACCATCGCGGCGGTGCGCGGCTGGTGCCTCGCGGGCGCGTGCGAGCTGGCGATGGCCTGCGACATGGTGATCGCGACCGAGGACGCGAGGTTCGGCGAGCCAGAGGTCCGCTACGGCTCCGGGCCAGTAGCGCTGATCATGCCTTTCGTCCTCGGTCAGAAGAAGACCAACGAGCTGCTCTTCACCGGCGACACCGTGGACGCCGAAGAGGCTCACCGCGCCGGCCTGGTCAATCGAGTAGTGAAGGCCGGCGAGCTCGAATCAGCGGTCGAGGAGCTCGTGCGCAAGATCGCGCTCGTCCCTCTGCCGGTCTTGAAGCTGACGAAGGTCGCGCTCATCCGTGCCTACGAGGCGATGGGCATCCGCAGCGCGACTGCGGCCAACCTGGACATTGCGGCGATCCTCCACTCCTCTGACACGCCCGAGACGCGCGAGTTCCATCGCATCGTCGCCTCGGAAGGTCTGCGCGCCGCGCTGCGCTGGCGCGACGAGCGGTACGCCGAGCATCTCGGGAGCCTGCACAACTAAGCAGTTGGCGGAGCCGCGACCCACCGAAAGCCGCTCCGCGCTTTTTGGAATCGTCGCCGGCATCTTCGTGTCTGGCACCGGCATTGGATCGCTGCTGCCGATCCTTCCCCTTTACCTCCGGGAGCGCGGTGCGTCGTACGGGCTGGTCGGCGTCATCGTCGGAGCCGCGCTCATCGCTCAGGCCGTGGGGCAATGGCCGGCTGGCTTCCTCGCCGAGCGCGTCGGGGCGAAGGCCATGATGATCGGCGGCCTGTTGGTGGCCGCCGCGGCGTCCCTCACGTTCATCATTCCGCTGCCTGTCGAGTGGTTGATCGGGTTGCGGTTCGTGCAGGGCCTCGGCTTCGCCGCCGTGATTCCCGCCCAGCTCGCGGCCGTGGCCGACGTCGTCCCGCGCGCCAGCCTCGGCCGCGCGTACGGATGGGTGTCGGGCGCGCAGCAGGCCGGCTTCATCGGCGGGCCGGCCATCGGCGGTTTTCTGGCCGTGTTCGGACGCTGGACGGTTTTCGCAGTGACCGGTGCCGCCCTTCTGGCGGCGGCGGCCGTGATCGCTGTCACGCTGCGGACGTCGGCGCGCCCGTCAAGCAGCGCGTCCACCGCGCCGCGCTCCTTCATGACTGGCAGCTCCCGCGCCAGGTCGGCGCTCATTGCGGTTGCGATCCTTTCGATCGGCCTCGGTTTGCTGATCGGCATCTACGACGTGATCTGGAGCCTCTACATGCGTACGCGTGGCGCGAGCGATCCGGTCGTCGGCCTCTCCTTCACGCTCTTCGCGCTCCCACTGCTGATCGCGACACCGCTCGCGGGCTGGAGCTCCGATCGCTGGGACCGGCGCTGGTTGGCGGTCGGCTCGGTGGTGCTCGGGTCGTTGATGGGCCCGATCTATCCGAACCTCACGAGCATCCCGGCGATCGTTTTCGTCGGCCTGTTCGAGGGTTCGCTGTGGGCGTTCACGACGCCATCCATGAACTCGTTTCTGATGGACGCGGTAGCGGAGCGCAGGGCCGAAGCACAGGGCATCGTGGGCACGGCGCTCAGCAGCGCCACCGCGGTCGGGTCGCTCGTGGGCGGTGCGCTCTTCGCCTTCGGCGTGGCCATCCCGTTTCTCGCGGCCGCGGCGGCCGGCGTCGTCTTCTCGCTGGCGGCGCTGCCCTGGATGCTGTCGGCCGGCGCGCGGCGGCGAGCGCCGGAGGCCGAGTCTGCCTGAGCACGACCGGCTGTGATCGTCGTCTGCGGTGAGGCGCTGATCGATGTCGTCCGCAACCCGGACGGCACGCAGCTAGCCACTCCCGGAGGCGGGCCTTTCAACACGGCGCGCGCTCTCGCGCGGCTCGGGGTGCCGACCGCTTTCCTGGGCCACCTGTCCGACGACACCTTCGGCCGCGCGCTGGCCGGGCTCCTGGTCGCTGACGGCGCGAGCCTCGAGCTGGCAACCATCGGCAGCGAGAAGACGACCATCGCCGTCGCCGACCTGGACCCCGACGGCGTGGCGGAGTACCAGTTCCTGGTCGAGGGCACCTCGGCGCCGAACCTCACCCCGGACATGGTTCCGGCGCAGCTCGCCTCCGACGTCGCCGCCCTTCACATCGGCACGCTCGGCATGGTGCTCGAGCCGATCGCGTCGACCCTAACCGACCTCGTGCGCCGCGAGCACGAAAGACGTGTCGTGATGCTCGACCCGAACGTCCGACTCGGGATGATCCCTGATGACGAATATCGAGCCCGCCTGCTCGAGGTGGTCGGGCTCAGCACCATCGTCAAAGCCAGCGAGGAGGACCTTTCCTGGCTTTATCCCGGCGCGAGCCTGCAAACAGCGGCGAGGCAGCTGCTCGACTCCGGAGTCCGCCTGGTCGTGGTGACCCTCGGGCCGCGCGGCGCGTTCGGCGCGCAACGCGAGTTTCACGTCACCGTCGACTCAGCGCCGGTCGAGGTGGTCGACACCATCGGAGCTGGAGACGCATTCGGCGCCGCGCTGCTCGCCTGGCTGCACGACGATGACGCCCTCGACACCGACCTCCGCCTCGAACCGGCCGCGCTCGAGCGGGCGCTCGACTACGCCTGCGTCGCCGCCGCGATCACCTGCTCGCGACCTGGCGCCGACCCCCCGTGGAAGGGAGAGATGCCGGCTGTTCGTTCATGACGTAGCGCGAGCGAGTCACAGGATCCTTGAGCAACCGAAGAGGAAAGCCCGGTCCTATCTCTGGCCGGACGTCCCGCACATGCATCGGCTGGCCGCATTCCGAGCAGACGACCTCGGCGTGTGCAACGTGGCCGCACGTCTTGTGGCGCAGCAGCACCGGTACGCCTTTTGTTTCGAGCCAGCGATCGCCCCAGGCGAGCATCGCCGCCAGGACCGGGAAGAAATCCTTGCCCTTGTCGGTGAGGCGGTACTCGTAGCGCGCGGGCCGGTCCTGGTATTTGCGGCGTTCCATCAGTCCCTCGCCGACCAGGCGGCGAAGCCGCTCGGTGAGGATGTTGCGCCCGATGCCAAGACCCGCCTCGAAATCGTCGAAGCGCCTCACGCCGTAGTACGCCTCACGCAGGACGAGCGGCGTCCACCAGTCGCCGATCAGGTCAACCGTGCGGGCGATCGAGCATGGCCAGCGAGCGAACGACGTGCGTTTCATCAGATCGCATTGTAGTCAGTTGCACTACTGAACGCACCCTGCTAGATTGGTGGCTCGGAGTGGGCAACAAAACCGAGACCCGGACCCGGACCGTGACCTGGGACGACCCCTTCACGGCGATGCGGGCCGCACCCGGCCGCACCGGTCTCGAGCTGCTGCAGGAAATGATTGACAAGCGCCTGCCTCCTCCTCCGATCGCGGTGACACTCGACTTCACCATCGTCGAGGTGTCTGAAGGCCGCGCCGTCTTCCGGGGCGTGCCGGGCGAGTACATGTACAACCCCATCGGCTCGGTGCACGGCGGGTACGCGATGACGCTTCTCGATTCGGCGATGGGCTGCGCGATCCATACGACGCTCGGCGCCGGCGAGACCTACACGACGCTCGAGGTGAATGTCAACTTCATCCGGCCGATGCTGACTGACACAGGCCCGGTCCGCTGCGAGGGCACGCTGCTCCATCGTGGCGACCGCATCGCGACCTCCGAGGGCAAGCTGTTCGCGGAGCGCACAGGCAAGCTGCTGGCGCACGGGTCGACGACCTGCCTGGTGATGAGAGCGTGAGCACCGGCGCGGTTCGCGAGCGCATCGTGTTCAGGCTCCTCGAGCCGTCGGACGAGCGCCTGATCCGCTGCTTCTTCTACCGGCTCTCGCTGGACACGATCTACCGCCGGTTCCTGTCGCCGGTGGTCCCGCCCGCCGACAGCCTGGTGCGCCGGCTCATGAACGTCGACCATTGCCGCCGCGAGGCCCTCGTCGCCCTCGACCAGCGCGGAATCGCGGGCGTGGCTCGCTACGCGCCCTTCGGCAAGGACGGCTACGAGGTCGCGATCGTGGTGGCCGACGACAGGCAGGGCCAGGGGCCCGGCACGATTCTCATGCGCCGCCTCGGCCACATCGCCCGGGCTCGCGGCATCACCAGCTTCCACGCGACCATCCAGGCCGAGAACCGGCGAGCGCTCAGGTTCCTGCAGCGACTCTCGCCGGCATCGTCGTTTCGGTTCGTGGACGGCGTGATCGAGGCCGAGGTGCCTATCGGTGTCCGCGGGGCATAGGAAGGAGACGCGCGCGCGAGGGCGCCCGGCTTCCGTAATCTCGTCTGCATGAGCAGGTCATGCCGGCATCTCGACCAGATCATGGACGTGACCCCCTCGGGTCCCGGTTGCGTCGAGTGCCTCGCCGCCGGCAAGCACAACTGGGTGCACCTCCGCTGGTGCCAGGAGTGCGGCCACGTCGGCTGCTGCGACAACTCCCCCGGCAGACACGCCACCGCCCACAACCGGACCACCGACCACCCTCTCATCCGCTCCTACGAGCCGGACGAGGAGTGGTACTACTGCTACCCCGACGACCTCATGTTCGTGCTCCAGGACGCGCCGCCCAACCCGTCGCATCCGTAGTCGAGCTCAATCGACGTCGAGCGTACCCTCCCCGACCACGACCGCCGTGCCGCCGACCTTGACCTCGACTATGTCCTCGCCCTCCAGGCCGATCGCGATGTGGATCTGGCTCGGTCGCCCCATGCGCACGCCCTGGTTGCTGACGATCTTCCCCGCGAGCGCGGCCGGCACGACGCCGTGGTGAACCAGGTAGCAGCCGAGCGGACCGCTGGCGGCGCCGGTGGCGGCGTCTTCGACCACACCGAACTCCGGGGCAAACATGCGGCTGTGCGCGGTCGCTCGCCCGTCCGCGACTGACGGCGAGAAAACGAAGAACCCAACGCCCTCGAGGCCCAGCTCGTGCCCCACGGCCTCCAGCTTCGCTGCATCAATCTCCGCGGAGTCCACCGCGGTCGCGGTGTTGATCGGCACCATCAGGAACGGCAGCCCACAGGAAACCACCTGCACCGGCAAGCCCGGAAGCAGCGAGCCCGCATCCAGGCCGAGCGCCGCGGCGAGGCCATCGACCTTGCCGATCGGATCGCCAAACGTCGGCCGCTGCTGATACATCGTGGCCAAGGCCAGCCGGTCGCCGGTCCAGGCCAGGTCCACACGTGTCGGGCCGACGCCGAGCCCGAAAACGAATCGATCGCGCCCCGGCTTGATCACACCCAGGTGCGCCAGCGCAAACGTCGAGCCGACGGTGGGGTGACCTGCCATCGGGAGCTCACGCGCCGGCGTGAAGATGCGCATGCGGACATCAGTCGAGGGGTCGTGTCTCGGCAGAAGGAACGTGGACTCTGGAAACGCCATCTCGCGCGCAATCCGCTGCATGACGCCGGCGTCGAGACCGGCGCCGTCGGTGAACACCGCCAGCGGGTTGCCTTCGAGCGGGTGCTCTGTGAAGACGTCCAGGTGGAGATAGCGCCGGGAGCTCATGGGAAGAAGAGCCAGCTTACCGTCACAATCTTGAGGACGTGAAGCTGCTTTCTTTTCGCACGAGGGGTGGTGGTGGCGAGAGGCTTGGCGTGCTGCGCCCCGACGACCCGGACGAGGTGATCGAGCTCGACGACTTCTCGAACATGCTCGGCCTGCTCGGCGCGGGAGAGCAGGGCCTCGCGAACGTGCGGTCGGCCATTGGCAGGAGCAGGGTGACGTCGCACCGGCTGTCCGATATCCAGCTGCTGGCGCCGATCGCGCAGCCGCCAGGGAATGTCATCGCGATCGGACGCAACTACGAGGCGCACGCGAAGGAAACCGCCGCCGAGGGCAGCCAGCCCAGCCCGCCGACGGTCTTCACGAAGGCGATCACCTCGCTCACCGAGCCGAATGCCGACATCGCGGTCCGGCCCGAGATCAGCGACAGGATCGACTGGGAGGTCGAGCTGGCGGTGGTGATCGGACGCGGCGGCGCGGACATACGGCGCGAAGATGCGCACCGGCACGTTTTCGGCTACATGGTTCTCAACGACGTCACCGCACGCGACATCCAGGCCGGCTGGGGAGGCCAGTACTTCAAGGGCAAGAGCCTCGACCGCTCCAGCCCTAGCGGCCCGTGGATCGTGACCGCGGACGAGATCGACGATCCGCAGACGCTTGACCTGCGGCTGAAGGTCAACGGCGTCGTGAAGCAGGACAGCAACACCCGGGAGATGATCTAGCCCGTCGACGCGATCATCGACTGGGTTTCGAAGGGCATGACTCTTCTGCCCGGGAGCATCATCACGACGGGGACTCCAGACGGAGTGGGGTTCGCACGCAACCCGCCCGAGTTCCTGCGTCCCGGCGACGTGATGGAGTCAGAGGTCGAACGCATCGGAGTGCTCCGCAACCGAATCGTCAGCTGAACGCTGCATCACATGTGCTCGTGTTCCGGCACCTTGCGACCGACCGACCACAGGAAGAACCACGTGCCCGCGTCGCCCATGTAGGCGAACTCCTTGTGGAGCGCCTTCTTGGTGGCGTCAAAATCGCCGAGCGAGTCAAGGTACTTGGCGAATCCCTTGTGCCTGGTGTCGAGCTCGATCATGTGACCGGCGTTCGACGAGATGGCCTCGAGCTTCTTGCGGTTGCGGATGACGCGCGTGTCGCCCATGAGGCGGTCGATGTCCTTGGCCTTCAGCCTGGCGACGCGCTCCGGGTCGAAGTCATGAAACGCCTCCCTGATGCCGGGCCATTTGGCTTCGACCACGCGCCAGCTGATTCCCGTCTGGAACATGACGCGCGCCATGGCATCCAGGTATCCCGACAGCTGCTTGGGCGGACGTGGCTGTTTGTGCTCCTGCATGGCGAGGTGATCTTAGGCACGGTCCCCCGAATCTGCAGCTAGCCGTTCGGCTCGGTATTTCGCGCCTACGCCGGGCGAGCGAAAGACCGGCGCAGGCGTTCCACCTCGACACCGGCGGCGCAGCCGCGCAGGTGGTCGTTGACGAGCCCCATCGCCTGGATGAACGAGTAGACCGTCGTGGGGCCCACAAAACCCCAACCGCGCTTGCGAAGGTCCTTGCTCATGGCGACGGCCTCGGGCGAGGTGGTGAGCGCCATCAGCTCGTCACGCTCGAGCAGCCGGCGGCGGGGCTTGGGCTCGAACCTCCACGTGTAGGCCGCGAAGCTGCCGAACTCCGCGACCAGGTCGCCGAGACGCCTCGCGTTGTTGATCGTCGCCTCGATCTTGGCGCGGTTGCGGACGATGCCCTGATCGCCCATCAGGCGCGCGACGTCGCGGGTCGTGAAGCGCGCGACTGCGGAAGGGTCGAAGCCGTGGAACGCCGCGCGAAAGTTCTCCCGTTTGCGCAGGATCGTGAGCCAGCTCAAACCGGACATGAAGCCTTCGAGCGAGAGCTTCTCGAACAGCCGGCGGTCGTCCGCGACCGGCCGTCCCCACTCCGTGTCGTGGTAGGGCCGGTAAAGGTCGTCTGAATCGCCCCACCAGCATCGCGCGACGCCGTCCGGGCCGACGGTGATGCCGGGCGGAATCGTCTTCGCCATGTCGGCTTACTGCTCCCACCGGCCGCCGGGCCACGTGTCCGGCAGCACGTATCCATCCGGGAACGGATCGGTCGGCTCGACGAACACCTGGGTGATGCCCGTGATCCAGGCGCTGCCTCGTATTGCCGGGACGATCGCGCGGCGACCGGCTATCTCCGTCTCCTGGACGATCCGGCCATCGAACGTGGTGCCGAGAACGGAGGCATGGGTCATCCTGTCGCCCACGTTCATACGGCCCCTTGCGTGCAGCACCGCCATGCGCGCGCACAGGCCCGTGCCGGTCGCCGAGCGGTCCAGCCTTCCGGGCGCGACGATCACCGCATTCCGGCTGACGGCGCCCACGCCGCGCCACGGCTCGGCGATCTGGACCACGCTCACGCCGGCGATCTCGCGGTTGAGGGGATGCGTACAGGAAAGCTGCTCGCGCGCGGCCTGCCGGATCAGCTCGCCGGCACGCGACAGGTCGGCAGCCTCGGCGGGAACCAGCTCGAAACCCAGGGACATCGCGTCCGCGATCGCGTACCACATGCCCCCGAAGGCGACATCGACTCTGATGGAACCGAGGCCGGCCACTTCGAGGGGTGCATCGAGCTGGTCGGCGAAACACGGGACGTTGGTGACCTCGACGCTTTCGCAGCGGCCGCTCCGGCACGCCGCGTGCACCTCGACCACTCCCGCCGGCGCCTCGAGGCGCAGTGTCGTCTCCGGCTCCCGCATGGCCACCATCCCGGTCTCAAGGAGGACGGTCGCCACGCAGATGGTGTTCGACCCGGACATCGGCGGGTATTCGGTCGGTTCCATGATGATGAAGCCGGCGTCGCAGTCGGACCTATGTGACGGCACGACGAGGTTGGCGTGGACGGCGACGCTGCCGCGGGGCTCGCGCAGCAGCAGCTTGCGCAGCGAATCGTCGCGGGCGATCGCCTGCATCTGTTCGAAGACCGTTGCGCCTGGCGGCGGCTGCACGCCGCCGACTACGACGTTGCCGATCTCTCCGCCCGCATGGCAGCCGACCACCGTTATCGCTCGCTGCGTGCGCACGGCGCGACTACGCCCTGCCGCGCAGCCAGGCCACCACTTCTTCGGCGTGCCGGTCCGGCGGGAAGACCGGGTAGAAGACATGCTCCACGCGCCCGGCCTGCACGACGAGGGTGAGTCGCTTGAGCAGCCGCACGCCCTCGAACTCGAACGTGGGCAGACGCAGCGCGTCGGTCAGCTCGAACCTGGCGTCGCTGAGGAGTTCGAAAGGTAGGTGCAGGCGCTCGGCCGCCTCGCGCTGGTAGTCGGTGTCCTGCGTGCTGGCGCCGTACAGTCCGGCACCCAGCGCGGAGATCTCGGCGAAATGATCGCGAAAGCCACAGGACTCGGGTGTGCAGCCGCGGGCGCCCGGGATCGCGTCCCATTCGGCCGGAACTGGACGGTCCGGCACGCCAGTGCGCGGATAGATGTAGATCACAGTCCTTCGCTCGCCGAGCTTCGACACGTCGATGTCGCGGCCGCCGGTCGAATGCAGCGTGACGTGCGGCATGCGCATGCCGCGAAGGTGGTCGGCCGCCCCGTCGTCTTCCGGCACTGGGAGGCCTGCGGGCAG
>DASYXY010000055.1:0-81925 GCA_035934385.1 Candidatus Dormiibacterota bacterium | reverse complement strand
GCTGCGCCGACGTGTTCGGTTCTCAGTGCGTGGTGCTGGCCATCGACGCGCGCAGGCGTGTCGGGCGCGATGGATGGGAGGTGTTCAGCCACGGCGGGCGGCGCGCCACGGGTCGCGACGCCGTGCAGTGGGCCAAGGAAGGCGTGAAGCTCGGCGCCGGCGAGATCCTGCTCACGTCGATGGACCGCGACGGCACGCTCCATGGCTATGACCTCGAGCTGCTGGAGGCGGTCACTTCCGCTGTCCGCGTCCCAGTGATCGCGTCCGGCGGCGCCGGCTCCGTGGAGCACATGTATGAGGCGCTGACCACAGGCGGGGCGGAGGCAGCGCTCGCCGCGTCGATCTTTCATTTCGGCGAGATATCCATCGCCGGCGTCAAAACGGAGCTTGCCCGTCGCGGTCTGGAGGTAAGGCTGTGAAACCCGATTTCTCGAAAGGCCTCGTGCCGGCCGTGGTCCAGAACGCCGAGACCGGCCTGGTTCTGATGCTCGCTTACATGGATGAGGAGGCTTGGACCAGGACGCGCGAGTCCGGTCGTGCCTGGTTCCACTCACGCACGCGGGGCCTGTGGGAGAAAGGCGCCACCTCCGGCAACGTGATGGAGGTGGTCGACGTGCGCCTGGACTGCGACCTCGATGCCGTCTTGCTGAAGGTGCGGCCATCGGGGCCGGCTTGCCACACGGGCGCGGAGTCCTGCTTCTTCAACGAAGTATAGACCTGTATATTTATGCGTCCGATGACCAGGTCCGGGGTGCGGGCTGCTGTGGCTGGGGCGAACGGTTACGCGGGCATGACGCTCGTGCACTTGCTGGCCAGGCATCCACAGGTCGATGTCGTCCAGCTGAGCTCGCGATCGCTCGCCGGCAAGGCGGTGGAGTCGACGTTTCCGCTGCTCGGGCTGGCCGGGGAGTTCCAGTCGGAGGTCGACGCCACCAGGGCGGACGTCGTCTTCAGCTGCCTGCCCCACAACGTCGGTGCCGCGAAGGCCGCCGCATGGCTGGAGGCCGGGGCGCGCGTGATCGACATGTCGGCCGACTTCAGGCTCAAGGACGCGGCGCAGTACCCGGTCTGGTACCGCCAGGAGCATCCCGCGCCACAGCTGCTGGCGCGGGCCGTGTTCGGCCTTCCCGAGCTCCATGAGGAGGACCTAAAGAGCGCGCAGCTCGTGGCGGTCCCTGGCTGCTACTCGACCGGCGCGATCCTCGCACTGGCGCCCGCGGTCGCCTCGGGCCTGGTGGGATCGGACATCGTGATCGACGCCAAGTCGGGCGTCAGCGGCGCCGGGCGCTCGCCGGGCCTCGGCGTGCACTTCAGCGAGGTCAACGAGTCGCTAGGCGCGTACGCGATCGCTGGTCACCGGCACCTGCCTGAGGTGACGCAGGAGCTTGAGGCGCTTTCGCGCAACGGAGTCCGCGTGACCTTCGTGCCCCACCTCGCACCGATGACACGCGGAATCCTGGCCACGTGCTATTTCGACCTGAAGGGCTCTCTGGATGCGCTGCGAAGCGCATACGCGGAGTTTTATGCGGGGCAGCCGTTCACCCGGGTTGTGCCCGAGAGCCCGGCCACGAAACTAGCCAGCCACACCAACTTCTGCCTCATCAACGTAAGTGGGCAGGGCGAGAAGGCAGTGGTGACCGCGGCACTCGACAACCTGGTCAAGGGCGCGTCGGGGCAGGGGGTGGAGTGCTTCAACATCGCATTCGGGTTCGATCGCAGCACAGCGCTGGAGTCGACGATCCAGTGGCCGTGACCTTTCCTCGCGGCTTCGTCGCGGGCACAGCGTCGTGCGGGATCAAGGCGTTCACAGCTGGGGCGACCGCGATCCCCTCTGGTCAGCAGAAGGACCTGTGCGTCGTCCAGTCGGAGCGAGTCTGCGACACCGGTGGTGTCTTCACGACCAACAAGGTCAAGTCGGCCTCTGTCGTGATCGACCATTTGCATCTGCAGCACAACCGGGTGCAAGGGTTGGTCGTCAACTCCGGCAACGCGAATGCATGCACCGGCGCGCAGGGGTTCAAGGACGCTCTGCTCATGGCGAAGATCACGGCAGACCACCTCGACCTCGATCCCGACCAGGTGCTGGTGAGCTCGACCGGGGTGATAGGGCGCTACATGCCGATGGACGCGGTCAAGTCGGGCATCATCAGCGCGTGCGCGGACCTCGACGCCGCGCACGGGCTCGACGCGGCACACGCGATCATGACGACCGATTCGAAACCCAAGCTCGCCGAGCTCGAGGTCGACCTCGCAGGCGGGCCGGTGAGGATCGGCGGGATGTGCAAGGGCTCCGGCATGATCCATCCGAACATGGCCACGATGCTCGCCTACATCACCACCGACGCGGCTGTGGAGCCTGGCCTGATGGCCTCCATGGTGAAGGCCGTAGCCGACCAGAGCTTCAACCAGGTCACGGTCGATGGCGACAGCTCCACCAATGACACATTCCTGATGCTGGCCAACGGCGCGGCGGGCAACCAGCCTGTCCGCACCGGCAGCCCTGAAGCTGACCTGCTCCAGGCCGCGCTGCTCGAGGTGGCGCAGAAGCTGGCGCGATCCATCGCGCGAGACGGCGAAGGCGCGACGAAGCTGCTCACCGTGCGCGTCGCGGGCGCTGCATCGGGTGACGACGCACGGCTTGCGGCGCGAACGGTCGCGTCGTCAAGCCTGGTGAAGACCGCGATTCATGGCGGCGACCCCAACTGGGGGAGGATCGTGTGCGCCCTCGGCTACAGCGGGGCCGAGATGGCGATCGACCGGCTCCATTTGAGCATTGGAGGCCTTACCGTCTTCGAGCGCGGCGCCGGTGTCGCCGTCGACCTTGGCGCTGTCCGCGCGGTGTTCGAGCAGCCGGAGATCGAGATCGTGGCCGCTCTCGGGATGGGCGAAGAGGCATCCGAGGCATGGGGTTGCGACCTATCGGAGGAGTACGTGCGCATCAACGCCGACTACACGACATGACACTGACAGTCGAAGAACGGGCGAAGGTTCTCGTCGAAGCGCTGCCGTACATCAAGCGGTTCCACGGCCAGGTCGTTGTGATCAAGGTCGGCGGCAACGCGATCGAGCAGTCGAAGGAGCAGACGTTGCTCGACGTGGTGCTCCTGCGGTATGTGGGCATGCAGCCTGTGCTCGTTCACGGTGGCGGCCCTGAGATCACTGCGATGAGCGAACGTCTGGGACTGACCGCGGAGTTCAAAAACGGCCTGCGGGTCACCGACGAAAAGACGATGGAGGTCGTGAAGATGGTGCTGACCGGAAAAGTCAGCCCAGATCTGGTGGCCTCGCTGAACCGGCTCGGCGGGCAGGCGGTCGGGATGAGCGGCGAAGACGGACCGAGCATCATCGCCGAGCCCCTGTCCTCGGACATGGGCTTTGTGGGCAAGGTGGTGCAGGTGAGCTCTGAGCCCATCGTCGCCCTTATCGGTCGCGGCTACGTGCCAGTGATCGCGTCCATCGGCCTTGGCTACGACGGCCACGCGTACAACATCAACGCTGACACGGTGGCGGCCGAGATCGCGATCGCGCTCGGGGCAGCCAAGCTGATCCTGCTCACCGACGTGCCCGGCGTCCAGGGCGCGGACGGCGGCGTGGTGGCGGTGATGTCGAAGGACGACGCGGAGCGCCGAATCGAGACCGGCGAGGTCACCGGCGGCATGATCCCCAAGCTGCAGGCATGCCTGCGATCGCTGGATCGTGTGCCGCTCGCGCACATCATCGACGGGCGGGTGCCGCACGCGCTGCTGCTCGAGCTCTTCACCGAGGCCGGCATCGGGACGATGGTCACTCCGTGATCGCCTTAACAACCTGGGTTGCGGAGGTCGCGGCTCGCCCGTATTGTCGAGATCACCGCAAGGATCTCCCCAAGAGAGGTGGGTGGGGGGTTAGCGGGTGGGACGCGCGCGCGCGATCCTTTGATGTGCGGCGGGACGACACTCCTCCGGGCTGGTTGTGGGGGGCCTGATGACGCCGACCACCCCCGAGCTCGCCGACAGGTACCTCATGCACACCGCCAAGCGCCTGCCGGTCACATTCGTGCGCGGCCGCGGCTGCCTCGTGTACGACGACACAGGACGCGAGTACCTCGACCTCGTCGCCGGCATTGCGGTCAACGTGCTCGGCCACGCGCATCCGGAGGTCGCGGCGGCAGTCGCCAGCCAGTCACACAGCCTGATCCACGCTTCCAACCTGTACTTCACCCAGCCGCAGGTCGAGCTGGCCCAACGCCTGGTCGAGCTCGCCTTCCCGGCCCGCGTGTTCTTCGGAAACTCAGGCGCCGAGGCGAACGAGGCCGCGATCAAGATCGCGCGCAAGTGGGGCGCTCGGAACAAGGACGGCGCGTTTCAGATCATCACCTCGATCGGCTCGTTCCACGGTCGAACGATGGCGACGATCACCGCAGGGGGTCAGCCCAAGTACGCCGATCCTTTCAAGCCGCTGCCTGAGGGCTTCGTCCACGTGCCCTACAACGACCTCGAGGCCATCAAAGCCGCGACCAGCAAGCAGACCGTCGCCGTGATGCTCGAGCCGGTGATGGGCGAGATCGGCGTCATCCCGGCGGCGCCCGGCTATCTCGAGGGCGTGCGCAAGTGGTGCGACGAGCAAGACCTGCTCATGATCCTGGACGAGGTGCAGACCGGCATCGGCCGCACCGGCCGCTGGTTTGCCCATCAACACGACGGCATCACGCCTGACGTGATGACCCTGGCCAAAGGCCTGGGCGGGGGCGTACCGATCGGGGCGGTCCTGGCAGCGCCCAAGGCTGACGTGTTCGAGCCCGGCGACCACGGCTCCACGTTCGGCGGCAATCCACTCGCTTGTGCCGCCGCGATCGCGGTGCTGCATGTCGTGGAGCGTGACGGGCTTGTCGGTCACGCAGCCGAGATGGGAGACCTCCTCGACGGCGCTCTGCGCGACCTCGGCGGCCAGGAGGTGCGCGGTCGCGGACTCATGCGCGCCGTGCAGTTCGCCGAGCCAAGGGCCAAGCCGTTTCAGCAGGCATGCCTCGAGGCCGGCGTGCTCGTGAACGCTGTGGACGACCACACAGTGCGGTTCGTGCCACCGCTGATCATCAGCCCCGACCAGATCGAGCACGCGCACTCCACGATGCAAAGGCTGGCCGGATGAGCAAACCGCAGCCGGCCGGCAAGGACCGGCGCCATCAGGCGATTCTCGAGGTGGTGAGCCGCGGCAGTGCTCACACGCAGCAGGACATCGCGGCAGCGCTTTCGCGGCGCGGCCACCGTGTGACGCAGGCGACCATCTCGCGCGACATCCATGAGCTTGGCCTGGTCCGGTCCGGCGCCGGATACCGGAGCACAGCGGCCCTGGTGCGCGAGCTTGTCCTCTCGATCGAGGTGGTGCAGCCGGTGGCGGTCATCCGCACGCCGCCGGGCACCGCGAACCTTGTCGCGCGGCGCATCGACGAGGCGTCGCTTCCGGGTGTCGCCGGCACAGTCGCCGGCGACGACACGATCATCGCCGTGCTCCGTCAGCCCGGGGCAAGCCGCTCGTTGAAGGAACTGCTGCAGTCGGGTGACTGAGAAACGCAAGATCGTGCTCGCCTACTCGGGCGGGCTCGACACTTCCGTCGCGATCCGCTGGCTCCAGGACCTCGGCTGGGACGTGATCGCCTTCACCGTGGACCTGGGTGAGAAGAAGGACCTCGACGCAGTCCAGGCCAGGGCCCTCAAGACTGGCGCGTCGGCCGCGTATGTCGCCGACGGGCGGCAGCCTTTCCTCGAGCTGTTCGTGTGGCCGTCACTGCAGGCCGGCGCCGTCTACGAGAAGGAGTACCCGCTGGCGACCGCGCTCGGCCGGCCCCTCATCGCGGCGATGCTCGTGCAGGTGGCGAGACGCGAGGGCGCGACTGCCATCGCGCACGGGTGCACGGGCAAGGGCAACGACCAGGTGCGCTTCGACGTCGCCACCGCCGCGCTAGCGCCGGACCTCGAGGTCGTCGCGCCGGTCAGGGAGTGGGGCATGAACCGCGACGACGAGATCGAGTACGCCCAGAAACACCGCATCGAGGTGCCGGCGACGTCCGAGTCGCCGTACTCGACCGATGAGAACCTTTGGGGCCGCTCGATCGAGGCCGGTGTACTCGAAGATCCGTGGACCGAGCCCCCGGCGGATGTGTACGCCTGGACGAAAGACCCGCGACGCTGCCCCGATGAGCCTGCGTACGTCGAGATCGGTTTCGAGCTGGGCGTACCAGTGTCAATCGATGGCAAGGAGACGGAGCCGCTGGAGATCGTCACCGCGCTCAATCGAATCGGTGGCGACAATGGGGTTGGCCGCATCGACCATCTCGAGAACAGGCTCATTGGCATCAAGTCGCGCGAGATCTACGAAGCGCCGGCCGCGGTCGTGCTTCTGCAAGCGCACCAGGCGCTCGAGGACATCACGCTTCCCAAGGAGGTGGCCCGCTTCAAGGAGCTCGTCGGCCAGCAGTGGGCGCAGATGGTCTACGACGGCCTCTGGTTCAGCCCGCTGCGCGACGCCCTGTACGCGTTCGTCACCGAGACTCAAGCGCACGTCACGGGCGAGGTTCGGCTGAAGCTGTTCAAGGGCTCGTCGACGGTCGTCGGACGGAAAAGCCCGTCGCAGCTCTACCAGCTCGCGCTTGCGACCTACGGCCGAGGTGACGCGTTCGACCAGAAGGCGGCTGCAGGCTTCATCAAGCTGTGGGGTCTGGGCGTGCGCACGGCAGCGCAGGTGCAGGGCCGGCTTCCGGAGCGCGAGCTCGGCAACCTGCTCGGCGATGTGAAGAGGCTCGCGCCATAGGCAGGAAGAAACTGTGGGGCGGGCGCTTCAGCGGCAAGTTGCTGCCCGAGCTCGAGCGCTTCACCTCGTCCCTCGGCGTCGACTTCGACCTGTATCCCTTCGACATCGCGGGCAGCGTCGCGCACGCGCGCGGCCTTGCCGCGGCCGCAATCATCAAGCCACCACAGCGGCGTGCGATCGAGCGCGGACTCAAGCAGGTCAAGCGCGAGCTCGATGATGGCTCGTTCAAGTTTCTCGACAGCGATGAGGACATCCACACCGCGGTCGAGCGCCGGCTGACCGAGATCACTCCGGCCGGCGCGGCGCTGCACGCCGGCAGGTCTCGCAACGATCAGATCGCTCTGGATCTGCGGCTTTACTGCCGCTCCGCTGCAGCCGCCGCGGTCGGCGCCATCGCCGATGTGACAGAGGCGCTCGCGGCTCAGGCATCAGTCCACGCGTCGTGGCCGATGCCCGGCTACACCCACCTGCAGCGCGCCCAGCCTGTCACTCTCGGCCACCACCTGCTCGCCCACGCCGAGCCGCTGCTCCGCGACGCCGATCGTTTCCGCCGCGCGTACGACTCGGCCGACGAGATGCCGCTGGGCTCGGGCGCCCTCGCCGCCACAACCCTTCCGCTCCGCCGTGAGCTGGTGGCGAAAGAACTCGGTTTTGCGCGTCTGACGGCGAACAGCATCGACGCCGTGTCCGATCGCGACTTCGCCCTCGACCTCATCCACGCCTGCGTCGTGACGTCGCTGCACCTCAGCCGCCTGGCCGAGGACGTGGTGCTGTGGTCGACTTCCGAGTTCGGCTTTGTCGTGCTGGCGGACGAGATTTCGACCGGATCGAGTCTGATGCCTCAGAAAAAGAACCCCGACGTCGCCGAGCTGCTGCGAGCTCGTGCCGGCCGCGCGATCGGAAGCCTCGTTGCTCTCGCGACGACCATGAAGGGCCTGCCTCTCGCTTACGACCGTGATCTCCAGGAGGACAAGCCCGCGATCTTCGAGGCGGCGGACGCGGCGCTCGGCTCGCTGGAAGCAGCGGCGATCCTCGTCGAGCGTCTCCGCTTCGATCGCGACCGCATCGCGGCCGCCGCCAGCGACCCGAGCCTGCTGGCCACAGACGTGGCCGAGGAGCTGGTCCGCGCCGGAACCCCGTTCCGGCACGCCCACGAGAGGGTCGGCGAGTCGGTGCGGAATGGCACGTTGAAGGCGCCCTGGACCGCCGAACGTTCGCTGGCCAAGCGTGACCTTCCGGGCGGCCCCAACCCGCGGCGGGTGAAGGCGCGGGCGCAGGCCGTGGCCAGGGCGGCGGCGACCCTGCGGACCTGGGCTAAGGCGCATCCACCCCGGCTGCCGTTGTGACATAACTTTCCGGTGCTCCTGGCGGTCGACGTCGGCAACACCAATGTCACGTTCGCTCTGTTCGACGGAGAGCGGCTGGCCGCCGACTGGCGTGTCACCTCTCACCGCGAGCGGACCGCCGACGAGATGGCCGTCGAGCTGCGCGAGCTGTTCAGCTTGAGGGGCCTGGAGCTGAGCGTCGTGACTGGTGTGGTCATCTCGAGCGTGGTGCCCAATCTCAACGCGGCGCTGATCGAGGCCTCCCGTCGCTACCTCAAGCACGAGCCCGTGATGGTCGGGCCAGGCGTCAAGACAAGCGTTCGCGTGCGGGCCGAGAATCCAAAGGAGGTCGGCGCCGACCGCATCGCCAACGCACTTGCTGCGTATACGAAGTACGGCGGACCCGTGGTCGTGATCGACTTCGGCACCGCCGTCACGTATGACGCCATCAACGCCGATGGCGACTACCTGGGCGGTGCCATCGCTCCCGGCGTCGAGATCTCGCTCGACGCGCTGGTTTCGCAGACTGCAATGCTCCGCCGCGTCGAGCCCATAGCGCCGGACTCGGTGATCGGTCGCAACACGGTCACGTCCATCCAGTCGGGCCTCGTGTGGGGATTCGTCGCCCAGGTGGAGGGGATGGTGGCCAGGATGGTGCGCGAGCTTGGCGGCTCAGCGCGCGTCATCGCGACCGGCGGCCAGGCCTCGCTCGTTGCAGGACTGACGCACGTGATCGAGGCAACCGACCCGCTGCTTACCGTGGAGGGATTGCGGCTGATTTACCTCCAGAACTCCGACGGCCGATGATAGACCCGGTGAAAGCAGCCGGCGGCTTCCACGTGTACTTGGCGGCCGGAACGGACGGCAGGTTCGGTGCAGTGCTGGCCGAGCTTGGACTCGAAGGCAGTGCTCTTGGCGAGGCGGAGAAGGTCGCGGCCCCCGCCGTCATCGTGCTGGCGCCCGGCGAGGCCGCCCCTGAAGGTCTCGAGGACTTTGCGATCCGGCCGCCCGCCGACTCGCCCGCGGCTGCTTTGCGTGAGCTCCTCCGGGTGGCGCTGCAGAACTCGGTCCTGAAGCTCGAGGTCAATCAGCTCCAGGAGCAGGCTCGCCGTCAGCACCGGCAGTTCGAAGAGCTCAATCGCATTGGGATCGCGCTCTCAGCCGAGCGGGACATCGACAAGCTGCAGGAATTCATCCTCACGACAATGCGCCAGCTGACCAATGCCGACGGCGCGAGCCTCTGGCGAGTCAAAGCTGTCGAGGGTAGCTCGCCCGTCCTGGTCCTGGCGTCGAGCCAGAACTTTTCGATTGACAAGAACACCTACTCGGATTTCCAGGTGCCCGTGGACGAGAAGACCGTTGTCGGCTACACGGTGACCATGGGCACCAGCCAGATTTACGGCGACGCCTACAACCCGCCGCCCGGGAAGCCGCAGGGTGGCAAGGGCTTTGACGCCCAGTTCGGGTACCGGACCAAGTCGATGCTGACCGTGCCCATGCGCAACTACAACGACGATGTCGTCGGCGCGGTCCAGCTGATCAACGCCAAGCGAGTCTTCGACATGAAGCTGACAGTGGACGCCGTCGAACAGGAGGTCGTCAGCTTCCGGCCCGAAGACCTGGAAATGCTCGAGTCCGTTGCCAGTCAGGCCGCCGTGGCCCTCGACAACAAGAGTCTCCTGGACTCGATCCAGAAGCTGTTCGACGGCTTCGTGCACGCGAGCGTTGGAGCGATCGAGCAAAGAGACCCTGCCACCGCCGGCCACTCGAACCGCGTTGAAACGCTGACAAGCGGCATCGCGCATGCGATTCACGAGATCGCTACTGGAACATACCGAGACACGCGGTTCACGGACGACCAGTTCAAAGAGCTGCGCTACGCGTGCTGGCTCCACGATTTCGGCAAGGTCAGCGTGAGCGAGGAGATCCTGCAGAAGGAGAAGAAGCTCCAGCCCCGCCAGCTCCCGTTGATCAGGACGCGGTTCGACTTCGTGCAGCGCTCGGTGCAACTCAAGTATGCGAACGAGAAGTTCGAGGTCGCCAAGCGTGATGGCTTCGACTCGCCCAGGTTCAAAGCCATCGATCGAGACCTGGAGCGGGAGTTGGACCAGCTGCGGGAGTGGTTCGAAGCAATCGCTGCCGCAAACGAGCCCACCGTTCTCCCAGAGGACAAGGCGTCGATGCTGGAGGCGCTCTCGCACCGGACCTACGAGGACATGAGCGGCGTCCTCCAGCCGCTGCTCGACGAGCAGGAATTCCGCTTCCTGAGCATTCCGAGGGGCACCCTCGATCCCGACGAGCGCTTGAAGATGGAGTGGCACGTAACGAGCAGCTATCGGTTCCTGGTGGGGATCCCCTGGACAAACGTGATGGGGAACATCCCCGAGATCGCATATGGGCACCACGAGAAGCTCGACGGTTCCGGCTACCCGCGCCGGCTCACCGCGGACAGGATCCCGTTGCAGGCCAAGATGATGACCATCTCGGACATCTACGACGCGCTGACCGCAGCAGACCGACCCTACAAGCGCGCCGTGTCCGTCGAGCGTGCCCTCGGCATCCTGCACGATGAAGCGAACAAGGGCCAGCTTGACTCTGACCTGCTGGACGTCTTCACGCAAAAACGCATATACGAGCAGACGGCGGAACGATGAGGGTCAAGTTCTGGGGCACGCGGGGAACGAGGCCGACGCCGGGTCGCCGCACGCTGCGCTACGGAGGCAACACGACCTGTATCGAGGTTCGTGACACCGATGAGAACCTCATCATCATCGACTCGGGCTCGGGCATCGCCGAGCTCGGGGCTGGCCTGGGCCAGGACAGCGCGCTGCAGGCGCACCTGCTCATCACGCACACGCACATGGACCACATCCAAGGCTTTCCGTTCTTCTCGCCCGCGTTCGTGCCCAACACGCACCTCACGATCGTCGGGCCCGCGGGATCGGCCAAGTCGCTGCAGGCCGCGTTCGCGGACCAGATGGATCCGGCGTACTTTCCAGTCCGCCTCGATCACATGCCGGCGGAAATGGAGTTCATCGAGCGCAACCCGGGCGAGACCTTTGAGGTCGGTGGGCTGCGGATCACGCCGCACCTGCTGATGCACCCGATCCCGACGTTTGGCTACCGCATCGACGAGGGCGACACCTCATTTGCTTTCGCCACCGACAACGAGATCGCGCTGTTCGCGCAGGAGCAGAACGGATCCCTTTCCGACCTCGTTCGTTGGTGCCGGGGAGCCGACCTTCTAGTGCACGATGCGCAGTTCAGTCGCGAGGAGTACAAGACCCACGCTGGTTTCGGGCACTCGACGTTTGACGAGGCCCTGTCGCTGGCGGACAAGGCAGAGGTGGGGCAGCTCGCCTTTTTCCACCACGACCCGACCCATTCAGACTCAGACATCGACGCGCTGATGGAAGAGGCGATCGGCAATCATCGCGTGGCCGGCGGCAAACCCCTGCACACGTTCCCGGCCGCCGAGGAGCAGGAGGTCATCCTCTAGCCCCCCGCAGGTCGCTTAGTCTTTGTCCGCATTGAGTGAAAGCGACCGGCGCACGGCCCTATTCAAGCCCACGCACTCGAGCGAGACCGCCAAGGAGCTCCTCGCGCAAACCAGCGGCGAGAAAACCCACACCGTCGCGGTCGCCGGGCGCGTGATGGTCAAGCGTCTACACGGCGGTTCGGCGTTCGCCGACCTGCAGGACGGAGCCGGCCGTGTCCAGCTCTTCGCGAGCCGAGAAATCGTCGGCGCCGACCAGTTCGATCGATTCACGCAGCTCGATCCAGGCGACATCGTCGGCGCGCGAGGTCCGATGTTCATGACTCGCCGCGGCGAGCCGACCGTCGAGGTGCACGAGATCGCGCTGCTCACCAAGGCCCTGCGGCCGCTGCCCGACAAATGGCACGGATTGAAAGACGTCGAGATCCGCTACCGGCAGCGATACGTGGACCTGATCGCCAACCCGACCGTGCGCGAAGTGTTTCGGGCTCGCACCCGAATCATCGAGGCGATCCGGAGGCTGTACGACGAGCGCGGATTCCTGGAGGTCGAGACGCCGGTGCTTCAAGAGATTCCCGGCGGCGGCCATGCGCGTCCGTTCGTGACCCATCACAATGCGCTCGACCGCGACCTGTACCTGCGGATCGCACTCGAGCTGCACCTGAAGCGGCTGCTTGTCGGCGGCCTCGAGCGCGTCTATGAGATCGGCCGCGTTTTTCGCAACGAGGGACTGTCGCCCCGCCACAATCCAGAGTTCACGCTGCTGGAGTCGTACGAGGCGTACGTCGACTACCACGACGTGATGCGCCTGGTGGAGGACATCGTGGTGGCTGCGGCCGGCGCCGCGCAACGCCCGTTGGCGACCAGCTATCAAGGCGAAACCGTCGACCTGACGCCGCCGTATCGGCGTGAGCGCATGTTCGACCTAGTGCTGGAGCACACGGGGCGGAGCGCTTACGGCATGGAGCTCAACGATCTGTTCGAGGAGCACGTCGAACCGAAGCTCCGGCAGCCCACCTTCGTCATCGACTACCCGATCGAGATCTCGCCGCTGGCGCAGAGGTGCGACTACGACCCGCGCTTCGTGGAGCGTTTCGAGCTGATAATCCTCGGTCGCGAATACGCCAACGCTTTCACCGAGCTGACCGATCCGGTCGACCAGCGGCAGCGGTTCGAGGAGCAGGCGGCCCGGCGCGCGGCAGGCGACGTGGAAGCTCACCCGATGGACGAGGATTTCCTGCGCGCGGTCGAGTACGGCCTGCCGCCGTGCGGCGGGATGGGGATGGGCATCGACCGCCTGGTGATGCTGCTGACCGATCAGCCCGCGATCCGCGACGTGATCCTGTTTCCGACGATGAAGCCAGAGACGCCTTAGTCGTGCTGCCGCTCGAGCTCATCCGGCGCGACCCGGAGCGCGTGCGCAGGGCAGCGCAGCTGAAGGGCGAGGACGCGCCTATCGACGAGATCCTGGAGCTCGACCGCGGGTGGCGCGAGCACCTGCACGCGGCGGAGTCGATCAAGGCTGACCAGAACCGGCTTTCAAAGGAGTTCGCCCAGACGCGCGACGAGTCTTTGAAGAGCCGCTTGAAGGAGATGGCGGAACGCGCCCGCGCGGACCTGGCCCAGGCCGAGGCTGTGAAGCACGAGCTGGACGACCTGCTGCTCAGGGTTCCGAACATCTTCGACGACTCAGTGCCGGTCGGTCAGACCGAGGCGGACAACGTCGTGGTGCGCGAGTGGGGGAGCAAGCGCAACGTAGCGTCGCCGCGCACGCACTACGACCTGGGCGAAAGCCTGGGCATCATGGACTTCGAGCACGCCGCGCGCGTCTCGGCCTCACGATTCGCATTCCTGCTGGGCGAAGGAGCGCGACTGGAACGGGCGCTCGTGCAGTTCATGCTCGATGTGCACACACACGATCATGGCTACGTCGAGGTGCAGCCGCCGGTGCTCGTCAACAGCGCCTCGATGGTCGGTACTGCCAACCTGCCGAAGTTCGGGGCGGACGCGTTCAAGCTGGAGGACCGCGACCTGTGGCTTGTGCCGACCGCCGAGGTTCCGCTCACGAATTTCCACCGTGACGAGATCCTCGACGGCGAATCGCTGCCTCGGAAATACGTCGCGTACACACCGTGCTTTCGCTCCGAAGCCGGCGCCGCGGGGAAAGACACACGCGGCTTCATCCGGCTGCACCAGTTCTCGAAGGTCGAGCTCGTCAAGATCACCGACGCGGAGACCTCGATGGCCGAGTTCGAGGGCTTGCTTGCCGACGCGGAGGAGATCCTGCAGCGTCTCGGGCTGCACTACCAGGTCATGTTGATGTGCAGCGGCGACATGGGCTTCGCCCAGTACAAGAAGTACGACCTCAACGCGTGGTGCCCAGGCCTGGGCAGGTACCTCGAGGTCTCATCGTGCTCCGTGTTCAACGATTTCCAGGCGATGCGAGCCAACATTCGCTACAGGCCGTCGCGGGGCGCGCCGCCCCGGTTTGCTCACACGATCAATGGAAGCGGCCTGGCGCTGACACGCACGATCGATGCCATCCTCGAGACGTACCAGCGCCCGGACGGGACGATCGAGGTCCCCGGGCAGCTACAGCATTACATGGGGGGCCTCGACGTCATCGGTAAGCGCTGAGCGACGTTTCTAGAATCCGTGATGCTCCACGGAGGGGTGGCCGAGTCCGGTTTATGGCGGCGGTCTTGAAAACCGTTATTGGTGCAAGCCAATCAGAGGTTCAAATCCTCTCCCCTCCGCCACTGAATGCGCCAGCGGAGCCACCGTATGCTCCCGGCGTGCCGAGCCCCAAACCGCCACCTCCATGGATGGTTCGACTGAACATCGCAATGCTCGAGCGTGGCCTGAAGATCGGATCGCAGCACCTGCTCTCAGTACGTGGGAGAACGACCGGTCGGATCCGGACCACGCCCGTGTCCGTGGCCACGATTGGGGGGACGCGATACATCGTCGCCGCGTTCGGAGAGGCTGCCTGGGTGAGGAACGTGCGCGCGGCGGGTTCTGGCACCGTCGGGCGAGGGCGGAGCGCCGAACCAGTACGTCTAGTCGAACTGCCAGTCGCGGAACGTGGCCCAGTGTTGCGCGCCTTCCTCCGGCAGGTCAGAGGAGGGGCTCGATTCTTCGGCTCAGCCGATCCCGCCGCGGTCGTCGCTGCGGCCGATCGCTACCCCGTGTTTCGCCTCGGGTCGTACTGAGGCCTCGGCTGGACCACCAGTGAGTAGGTGGCTGCAGTGCGGTGCATCTGGCTTATGGTCCCAGCATGGTCAAGGTGTATCCAGACCGGGCGTGGCCCACCGTCCTTCGCGTCCTCGGGGACCTGTCGGCGCTGATCTGGACGGCGGGTTGGGCGGTGCTCGGCTGGTTGATCTATCGGACCGTGATGGGGCTCGAGGTGATCGCCGACGGCATTGTCAACACCGGCAAGACGTTCAACGACTGGATCGACGCCTTCCGCCACGCGGTGCCTGGCGGGATCCCGTACCTCACCCAGTTCCTGCTCGACACGGCCAATGCGCTGCAGAAATACTCAGGCGATCCGCTCGTGTCGGCCGGCCACAACATCCACGATGCGATCTTCAAGGTCGCGATCATCCTCGCCCTGCTCATGGCTATTCCACCGATCCTGCTCGTGCTGCTCCCGTATGGCACGTGGCGATGGCGCGATATGCGCGAGATCGGCGCCGCGTTGGCGTTTGTGCGCGTTGCATCGGTGACGGGGCGAGCTGACCAGGCGCGAGCCGTGCTCGCATTCCGAGCGGTAACCACCCTGAGCTTCAGGCAGCTGATGTCCGCGAGCTCGGACCCGGTGGGAGATCTGGCCGAGCGCCGTTATGAACGCCTGGCGTCAGCGATGCTGAAGCGGGCCGGCCTCGATCCCGGCCGGCTGGCGCCGTCCGACCTGCCCGAGCTGCCGCCGCCCCGCCGCCGCTGAGGCCTCGACGTCTATCGTTTCTTGAGTGTGCCGAAGCATCAAGACATTGCGCCATGCCGACGAGGTCGCGACTGACGAAGAGATCCGTGCCGCAGCGCGCCAGTTCGTGCGCAAGGTGAGCGGTTTCAGCAAGCCGACCACCAAGCACGAGGCCGCCTTCGAGGGCGCGGTCGACGAGATCACCGTCGCGTCGCAGCGGCTGCTGGTCGCCATCGCCGCCAACCTGCCGCACCGCTCTTAACAGGCTGGGTTGCGGCTCCGTCCGCGCCGGTCTAATTTTTCGAGCGGTTCGGTGAGCCAGGTGGGGGAGGGGCCTCGGCCACCGCGGGAGGAGGGAGGGCCCGCGAGAGGTGTGTCCGGCTAGAGCTGGCAGCCCCGGCAGAAGTTCAAAGGCTCACGGTTGGAACCGATCTGGCTGATCCGATGGCCGCACCGCGGGCAAGTCTTGCCACCCTTCATGTGCACGGCCATGAACGACCGGTCTTGCTTCGACTCCTCGTAGTTTGGGTTGGCAAGGATTGCCTTCACCGCGCGCTGTAGCACCGCTGGAATCGCCGCAAACAGCGCCTCTTCCTCGGCCGGCTTGAGCGAAGCGCGCCTGCGGAGCGGCAGCAAACGCGCTTCGAACAGGATCTCGTCGGAGTACGCGTTGCCGATGCCCGCAAGAAACTCCTGGTTTCGCAGCAGGTCCTTCAGCTCATCGCGAAAGCGGCGCAGTCGCTTGCGAAAGGCCTCGATCCCCATCTCCGTCACCGTGTCGGCCTCCGGTCCAAGTTGGGCCCAGCCTGGCACCTCCTTCGTCGGGTCATCGACCCAGTAGATCCGCCCCATGTCCCGGAGGTCGAGGTACCTCATCTCCAGCTTGCCCTCGATCCGGATCGTGAACACGTGCGTCGCGGGCACGGCCTCGCCGCCGCGTGCGAGCTGGAAGCGGCCGCCAAGCATCGGGTTGATCACCAGCCAGCGTGGAGAGCCGCCACCTCCGAGCTCGGTCGCGAACACCAGGTGCTTGCCCCTCCGGGTCAGTGCGGTGATCCGCCGCGCCGGCAGCTCCCGAGCGAACTCGTCGACCGGGTAACGAAGCAGATGCGCCTTCTTCGAGGCGACCGAAGCAGCGGTGATCAGCCTCCCGTCAAGGCGGGGGCCCATGCGTATCCGCAGCGCCTCGAGCTCGGGTAATTCCGGCACAGCGCCAAGATACGGGGAGCGGTTTGGGGCGAGAAACCGGGGGGTAGTTTCACCCTGTGAGAATCGACAGGTTTACGGAGAAGGCTCAAGAGGCCATCCAGGCCGCTGCCGAGCTGGCGCGTGAGCACGGCCAGCAGGCCATTGAGCCTGAGCACCTGCTGCTTGCCCTGATCGGCCAGGATGGCGGGGTCGGTCGCACGCTCCTCGATCGGGCCGGGGTCTCGATCCAGGCTCTTCAGCCTGCACTCGTTTCCGCGGTGGAACGGATGCCGAAGGTCAGCGGTGGCCAGCCGTACATGAGTCAGTCGCTCAATCAGGTGCTTGAGGAGGCCGAGCGAGAAGCCGAACGCCTCAAGGACGAGTACACCTCAACGGAGCACATAGTTCTGGCGCTCGCCGACACGAAGCTCTTGAAGGAAGCCGGCGCCAAGCACGACGCGCTTCTGCGTGCGCTGCGCCAGATTCGCGGCAACCAGCGCATCACCGACCAGAATCCCGAATCCAAATACCAGGCGCTCGAGAGGTACGGTCGGGACCTGAACAAGCTCGCGGCCGAAGGCAAGCTCGACCCGGTGATCGGTCGCGACGACGAGATCCGCCGTGTCATCCAGGTTCTGTCTCGCCGGACGAAGAACAATCCTGTCCTGATCGGTGAGCCGGGCGTTGGCAAGACCGCGATCGCCGAGGGACTCGCCCAGCGAATTTCGCAAGGTGACGTGCCTGAGGGTCTCAAGGGCAAGCGGGTGATTGCGCTCGACCTGGGCGCGCTTGTCGCCGGCACGAAATACCGAGGTGAGTTCGAGGATCGGCTGAAGGCGGTGCTGAAAGAGATCGAGGGATCCAACGGGCAGGTCGTCCTTTTCATCGACGAGCTCCACACTCTCGTTGGCGCCGGCGCCGCGGAAGGCGCAATCGACGCAGCCAACCTGCTTAAGCCCGCGCTCGCCCGTGGTGAGCTGCGTGCCATCGGCGCGACAACTCTCGATGAATACCGCAAGTACATCGAGAAGGACGCTGCGCTGGAGCGACGCTTCCAGCCGGTGTTCGTGGAACAGCCATCTGTCGAGGACACCATCAGCATCCTGCGGGGCCTGCGCGAGCGCTACGAGGTCCACCACGGAGTGCGCATCAAGGACACTGCGATCGTCGCGGCGGCAGTCCTGTCCAACCGTTACATCACCGATCGATTCCTACCAGACAAGGCCATCGACCTCATCGACGAGGCAGCCGCGCGGCTGCGCACCGAGATCGACTCGCTACCTGCCGAGCTCGACGAGCTCGAGCGGCAGATCCGGCAGCTCGAGATCGAGCGCGAGGCCTTGCGCAAGGAGAGCGACAAGGCATCGAAGGAGCGGTTTGCCGGTATCGAAAAGCAGCTAGCCGAGCTGACCGAAAAGCGAACCGCCCTGAGGTCTCGCTGGGACCGTGAGAAAGAGGTCATCTCGCGCATCCGCAAGCTGAAGGCGCAGCTTGAAGAGGTTCGCCATGACGCCGACAAGGCTGAAAGGGCGGCGGACTTTGCGAAGGCTGCTGAGCTGCGCTACGGCAAGGCCGTCGAGATCGAAAAGCAGCTTGGGGAGGCCAATGGCCGTTTGGCTGAGCTGCAGGGCGGGCAGCCTCTGCTCAAAGAGGAAGTTGGCGAGGAGGACATCGCCGAGATCGTCGCCCGCTGGACCGGGATACCGGTTTCGAAGCTCATGGAAGGCGAGGTGGCGAAGCTCATCCGAATGGAGGAACGGCTGCATGAGCGAGTCATCGGCCAGGACGAGGCGGTAAGCGCAGTCGCGAACGCGGTCCGTCGGTCGCGTTCAGGCCTGTCAGACCCAAATCGGCCGGTGGGCTCGTTCATCTTTCTTGGCCCGACTGGAGTTGGAAAGACGGAGCTCGCGCGCGCACTCGCGGAGTTTCTCTTCGACGACGAGCAGGCTCTGATTCGACTGGACATGTCCGAGTACCAGGAGAAGCACACGGTCGCGCGGTTGCTTGGCGCCCCGCCTGGCTACGTGGGCTACGACGAAGGCGGCCAGCTTACAGAGGCGGTGCGGCGGCGCCCGTACTCGATCGTGCTGTTCGATGAGATCGAGAAGGCGCATCCCGATGTGTTCAACGTGCTGCTGCAGATACTCGACGATGGCCGGCTGACTGACGGTCAGGGCCGGACAGTCGACTTCCGCAACACGGTTTTGATCATGACCTCGAACCTCGGCGGCCTGCTACTTCAGGAGATGGCCAATCGCGAATTCGAAGAAGTCCGCGACGCCGTGATGGCGGTGTTGCGCGACCACTTCAAGCCGGAGTTCTTGAACCGCGTGGATGAGATCATCGTGTTCCGCGCACTTTCGCAGGAGCAGCTCGCGTCAATTGTCGACATCCAGCTGCGGCGGCTGGACAAGCGGATGGCCGAGCGGAAAATCGCACTTGTCGTCACGGACGCAGCGCGCAAGTTGCTCGCCGAGCGCGGATGGGATCCGGTGTACGGGGCACGGCCTCTGAAGCGGGCCATCCAGCGCCTGGTGCAGGACCCGCTGGCGATGCAGATGCTCGAGGGCAAGTTTGTCGAGGGCGACGCGGTTCAGGTCGATGCCAAGGGCGGTGAGCTCGTTTTCTCGAAAGCGACGGTCGCGATCGACGCCGCCTGACCGCGCAATGGCAGCGTCTTAACAGGCAGGGTTGCACCGGCGTGGATCGATATGCGATTTTCGATCGGCCAGGTGCGGTGGGCCGGGGGAGGGGGCCCGAAACGGAGCGGGAGAGGGAGGGCCCGCGAAGGGCGCTCAGTTCGTGACGGGAGGCGCCGGGGCTAGCTCTGGCAGACGGTCCCGCCGGCCGGGACGGTGAGCTCCAGGAAGTACGC
Source organism: Candidatus Dormiibacterota bacterium (assembly GCA_035934385.1). GTDB lineage: Bacteria > Chloroflexota > Dormibacteria > Dormibacterales > Dormibacteraceae > CF-118. The sequence continues at coordinate 62,327 of DASYXY010000055.1, read as the reverse complement.
GTCGATCGCCGCGCTGGCGCAGGCGCTGGTGCCGTAGGACGTGTGGCCGTACCCGCGACGTGTCAGAAGCACAGAACCCGAGATCTCCTGCGTGACGTTCTGGGCCAGCTGATATGGGGTGATCGGGTCGTCCAGCCCGCCGACCAGGAGGATCGGCGGCGCCCCATCGACGGTCAGCGGCCCGGACGGAGTCTTCACCGGAACCGGCCAGTTGGCGCAAATCAGGTTTCCATACTGGAACGCCGCTCCGAACACCGGCGACGCGCTCGCGAACGCTGGACCGAGCGCGTCATAGCTGGCAATGTCGTTGGGCACCTGGTGATCGAGGCAGTTGATGGCGATGTTGGAGTCGGTCTCGGTGTCATACGACCCGTTGGACTTGCGCCCAAGGTAAGCGTCGGAGAGCTCCAGCAGCAACGTGCCGTTTCCCTGAACCGCGGTCGTCAACGCGCCGTCGAGGTAAGGCCATCCGGAGGTGTCGTAGAGCGTCACGCCGATGCCGTACAGGGCGAGCGCTCGCGTCAGCTGGCGGTTACCGACCTGCAGCGGGTGATCGTCGAGCTGATTGAGCAGGGTCACTATCTTCTGCATGGGGTCGCCGCTGCGTCCGAACTGGCAACTCGTTTTCGCCTTGCAGTCGGCCGCGAAGGCGGCGAGGTTCGATTGCAGGCCCTTGATCTGCAGGAGCAGGAAGTCATTGGCGGACATAGCTGGGTCCAACACTCCGTCGAGCGTCAGCGCCCGCACGTGCGACGGAAACAGATGCGCGTACCACTCCCCGAGGTAAGTCCCGTACGAGAAGCCGAGGTAGGTGAGCTTGGAATCGCCAAGCGCAGCTCTGATCCGATCCATGTCTCGGGCGACGCTGGGAGTGTCGACGTACGGCAGCATCGTGCCGCTCATCTCCTCGCATCCGGCTGCGAAGTCCTTGTTGGCTTGAATCGCCGCCGCCTTCTCGATCGGGTCGTCGAGCACAGAGTCAAGCGCGTTGAAGGCATCCTCTTGAGATCCCGTCAAGCAACGGATCGGCCAGCTCTGCCCGGTGCCGCGCGGATCGAAACCGATCAAGTCGAAACGAGTGTTGAGCTTCGACAAGGTCGATGCCTGCGACTTGAGGAAATCGATTCCCGAGGCGCCGGGTCCGCCCGGGTTAGTGAGCAGCGAGCCGATCCTGTGCGCGGTGTCAGTCGCGGGCTTGCGATTCAACGCGATCTTGATGGTTTCGCCGTTTGGTTTCGAGTAGTCCAGGGGCACGGCCACCGTCCCGCACTGGAACCCCCCGCCGCAGCCGGACCACTGGATCTTTTCGACCGACGTGCTGCCGGTTGGGCTGAATTTGGCAGCGCTGGTCGAGCTCCGAGTGCATGCGGTGGCGACGACGACCAGGATCGCCACCATGGCCGTGAATCGCTTCAACGTGGCCGAGTCTAATTCAGCGATCCAGAGATCACCCCCTGTTTACCCAAACTCTCAGCTTTCCGAATTCGACCCTTGCGTATTCGGTCTAGGATGCTGCCGTGACCACGCAGATCGAATACCGCCACACGGCATATCCAAGCGCCTGGCTTGCCGGTGCCGCCGGCTTCTTGTATTCGGTTTCGTTCGTGATCGTCGCTCGCAACAACCCGTCCTTGGGAACAGGATTGAGTGGCCTCTTCCTTCTGATCGGTGGTGTCCTGGGGGCAAGCGCCCTGCTGGGACTGTATGAGCGACTGAAGCCGGCCAATGGGACGTACGCCCTATGGGCGCTGGTGTTCGGGCTCGCGGGCGCGCTGGCCGCGACCCTACACGGCGGGTACGACCTGGCCGTCGGCATCCATGCGCCCAACCAGTTGATCAATTTTCCCAGCCCCGTTGACCCGCGCGGTCTCGGCACGTTTGGTCTCACGGGCCTCTCGCTGCTCGCGTTCTCGTACCTGATGCAGCGCGACCGCGGTTTTGATCGTGGACTGGTCGGGCTCGGATTCGCCTCAGGTGGACTGCTCGTCCTTATCTACATCAGCCGGCTCACCATCCTCAACGCATCCAATCTGCTCGTGCTGGCGCCGGCGGGAATCGAAGGATTCGTCATCAACCCGGCCTGGTACATATGGCTAGGTCTCGCGCTGAGAAAGAAGCCCTAGTCCGACTATCCTCGATGGAATGACTGCCGACCGTCTCGAGCGCTACGCGAACCTCGTGCTCAAAGTCGGCGCTAATCTCCAGCCCGGACAGCCATTGATGATCAGCGCCGATGTGGCGCATGCGCCGCTGGTCCGAGTTATCGCGGAGCAAGCGTGGCGCGTCGGCGCCTCAGCGGTCTTCGTGCACTACACGGACCTATACCTCCGCAGGTCGCTCGTCGACCTCGCGCCTGACGCGGCGCTGACGGTCAGTGCGCCTGGTGCTGTCCGAATGCTCGAAGAGCTCGTCGAACAGCACGCCGCGTTCGTCAGAGTTGTGGGCGACCCGGCGCCGGACCTGCTCGCCAACTCCGATCCCGGTCGCACCGGCCGCGCTTTTCAGGTGGATTTCACACGGCGCTGGGGCAACGCGGTCACTAGCCGCGAGCTTGCCTGGACGCTCGCCGGCGGCCCGATCGACGGCTGGGCGCGCCAGGTCTTCGGTGAGCCCGACGTGGAAAGGCTGTGGCAGGCGGTCGAGAAGACTGTTCGCCTCGACCTTCCTGACCCGGCCGCCGCCTGGAGTAAACGCCTCGGATCCCTGAATGCCACAGCTGAGGCGCTCAACGAACGCCATTTCGACGCCATCCGCTATCGCGGGCCTGGAACAAACCTAACAGTCGGCCTTCTGCCGAGTGGGCGATGGATGTCTGCAGGAGGCTTCACGACCGCGTGGGGCCAATCGCACGTGCCCAATCTGCCAACCGAAGAGGTGTTCACCTCGCCAGACCGTCGGCGGACCGAAGGCACGATTCGATCGACCCGGCCTTTGGCCGTGGGTGGCCGCGTCATCAGTGGGCTCGAGTTCACATTCAAGGACGGCCGCATCAGCGAAGTGCGAGCGGATGGCGACGGAGCCGAGCTGATCCGAACCCAGGTCGCAACCGATCCGGGTGCGCCTTACCTCGGCGAGATAGCGCTCGTCGACCGCGAGTCGCGTGTGGGCGAGCTGGGGATCATCTTCTGGAACACGCTTTACGACGAGAACGCCACCTGCCACATCGCGTTTGGCAACGGCTTCGCTTTCGCTGTTGTCGACGCTGAGGATCGCCGGGCGGGCCTCAACCAGTCGGCAGTCCACACAGACTTCATGGTCGGAGGACCGGAGGTCGAGATCGACGGCATCGAAAACAGCGGCAACGCGGTACCGATCCTTCGGGACGATCAGTTTCAGCGACTCTGATAGCTAGCCGGTGCAGGTCGTCCCCCGCGGCGGCAGCACCAGGGAAATCAGGTACACGTCTTCCGCGGCGCTGATGCAGTCGCTGAACTCATACGATGTGTGGCCGTTGCCGATGCGGGTCAACAACACCGACCCTGGAATCTGGTCGCTGACGTTCTTCGCCTCTATGTAAGGCGTAGCCGGGTCGTTGCTCGCGCCGACAAGGAGGATCGGCGGCGCTCCGCTGATGGTCAAGGGCACGTTTGCGCGAGGCAGCTCCGGCCAGAAATCGCAGTAGACCCCGTCCCACTCCTCCCAGGGCCCGAAGAAGGGAGAGGCCGCTCGGATCTCGTTGAAAGCAGGGTCGGGCGAAAAGATCTCAGTTGGAGCCGGTCGACTCTCGATGCACGCGGTTGCGGCAAATGCACCGTTGAAGAAGTTGCTGTACGTGCCGTCGGGGTTGCGCTCGCTCCAGCTGTCCGCGATCGCAAGCATTTTTCGTCCGTCGCCGCCGTCGAGAGCAGCCAGGGCGCCGTCGAGGTCCTTCCAGCGGAGCTGGTCGTACATCGTGGCGAGGACGGCCGTCATCGCGAGGCTTCGCGTCAGCTGCCGGCCGCCCACGGGTAGCGGTGTCTCGTCGAGGCTGTTCATCAGCGATACGAGCTTGGCTCTCGGCTCGCCGGCGCGGGCCAGCGTGCAGGTTGGTCGCGTCGCGCAGTCCGACAGATAAGCTTCCAGGTTTTTCTCGAAGCCGGCGAGCTGGGCCAAGGCCCCGCCGCGTCCCGTCGCTTTGGAATCGACGACACCGTCGAGCGCGAACGCTCTGACGTGGGTGGGGAAGAGGTGGGCATACCACTGACCAATGAGGGTCCCGTACGAGAACCCGAGGTACGTCAGCTTCGGGTCACCGAGCACCGCGCGGATGCTCTCCATGTCCTGCGCCGTGCTCTCGGAATCCATGAAAGGCAAAAGGCCTCCGCTTCGATGCCGGCAGCCGACGGCGAACTCCTGGTTCGCCTTGAAGAAGGCGTTCGCCTCCTGCTGGTCGTCGAGCACAGAGTCGAGCGCGAGGAACGCGTCGAGCTGCGGGCCGTCAAGGCACGTCACCGCGGTGCTCGCGCCAACGCCACGCGGGTCCCACGACACGAGGTCGAAGCGCGAGTTCAGGTTCATGAGCAGCGGGGCGAAGTCGCGCAGGAACCGGACGCCCGATCCGCCGGGCCCACCAGGGTTCAACAGCAGCGATCCGATGCGTCGCGATGGATCGGTGACCGGCTTGCGGATCAGCGCGAGTGAGATCTGACGGCCTTGTGGCTTCGTGTAGTCGAGCGGTACCGCCAGGGTGGCGCACTGAAAGCCGTCGGTGCAGTCTGTCCAGGACACCTCAACCTGCGTGGCAGGACCTGGCGTCTGTGCGGCGCTGGGCAATGGAAGCTTGCACGCGCTGATTGCCAGCAGCGAGAGCATCGCGACCCCGATCGCTCGATTCGGCACGGCGCTCAGCTCAACGATAATCCCGGTCGCTCGCCAGCCGGGAGCTCAGTCGTGACAGGTCGGGGTCACGGTGAAACGACTAGCAGAAGGATCGATCTGGCCGTTGTCGATCGCAATGGTGAAGTGTTGGGTCTGGCCGGCGGTTACCTGCCTCGACCGCTGGTCCTGGAACTCGCTGACCTTGATTCCTTGCGGGTCGTAGAAGGTGTAGACGAACGTCAGGTTGTTGCAGCTGTCGCTGGCCCGATAGTCGAACTCGATAAGGCCAGATGAATCGATCTGGGCGTTGGTCGCTCCATATGTAGACGTGTCGATGATCGGATGGGGGAAGAAATGGACAACCAAGACCGCGGCGGCAATGATGATGACGACTCCGACGACTACGCCCCATGGCACTTGCCGGCGACGAACAATTGGCTGCCAGGCTGTCCCGTTCCACCAGTAATTGCCATCCACGGACACCCACGCAGCGCCGTCGAAGTGGGGCGGGTGGCCGGTTGGGTCGATCAGTTGGTCAGACAAAGCGACTCATCATGGAATGCGTGCCTGCCAATTTCACCGCGTAATCGTGCGCTGCTCAAAGCCGCATGTTGGCCAATGGCGGGAAGGGAGGGATCTCAGCCTTCGGTTGGCCGTACAGAGTTCGGATCGCCTGAGATGCGAAAGTCTGTCCTGACGAGGACGCACGAGCATACTGCCGGGCGACGTGGGCCAGTTCTCCGGCGACGGCCGGTGGTGGTGGGACGGTGCGACCTGGATTCCGACGGCTCAGGTCGTGCTGCCGCAGCTCCCTCCGACCGAGTTCGAGCGATCGGGAAAACTGAAGTTGGCGCGCGACCTGAGAAAGAAAGGTCGCCAGCTCTTTTGGGCATTCGCGCCTATAGGCCCGCTTCAATTCACCGTCGGCGCACGTGAGTATCGATCCTGGACGCTCGAGCAACTGACTGTCGCGACGGCATATATGCTCGGTCCAGACGAGCCGATGCTGGCCGGCGAGGTAATGATTTACGACCTCGTTGACTCCTGGGCCCGGGGCTTGGCCGTGGCTGTTACTGCGGCCCATGTCGTGGTCTTTCGGATTGACCATGTCGATGGGCAACCGCGCTCGGTCGCGCTGGCAGCTCGCGTGACTGACGTGAGGATATGGGCACACTCTGGGGTGTTTGGATACCTGTGGCCGGCTCTTGTGGTCACCGGTTGGAACGGACGGTGGACGATCTGGGGTTACAGAGGTGCGTTCGAGCCTGCGAACCTGCTTGACGTGTGGCGGAAGGCCGCAAACGGACCTGTGAGCACGGGATGACGCCCAATGGCGGGAAGGGAGGGATTCGAACCCTCGAGGGAGTTTCACACCCCCTACCCGCTTAGCAGGCGGGTGCTTTCGACCACTCAGCCACCTCCCCATCGAGTCGGGGGTCGCGAATCGATTCTATCCGTCCTCACCCGCTCTCCATACTTAGGGGCCGATGGAGGCACCAGGAGGCCCCGGGGCGCCGCCGATGTGGGGCCCCGGTCGGAAAGCGGCCTTCGGTGCGGCGCCGGGCCCGAGAAGCAAGCTCTGGTACACGCTGGCCGATGGGAGCCTGAGCGAGGTTTTCTTTCCCACGCTCGATCACGTCGCCCTGCATGAGCTGCGCTTCTTCGCGTCCGCACCTGGCGCGCCGCCGGTTGACGACGCCGGCGATGGTCAGCACAGCATCACGTGGCTGAGCCCTGGGGTGCCGGCATTCACCGTCGTGAGCACGCATCACGAGTACCGGCTGACCAAGGAGTTCGTCTCCGACGCCGACGAGAACGCCATGGTCATCTCAGGCACCTTCACGCCCGAACTGCCCGACGTGCGTCTTTTCATGCAGGCGTCGGCGCACTGGCCGCCTGGCACAGAAGGCAACTTCGGCGAGGTGCTGGGCACGCATCCGCCGGCACTGCTGATGCGTCAGCAAGACGTGTGGATCTGCATCGTCGGTCCGTTCAGTCGCGCGACGACCGGCTACTTCCGCAGCTCCGACATCCACGTCGAGCTGCACGACGCCGATGGACGCATCACGCAGACCTACGATCGCGCGGGCCCGGGCAACGTTGCCGTCGGGGCTGAGCTTGGCGTCAGGTCGGGCGCTTTCCAGCTCGCAATCGGCTTCGGGCATTCGCGCGCCGACGCCGAGGAGGTCGCGCGTCACGTCCTGCAGAAGGGCGCAGGCGTGTTGAAAACAGCATTCGCGCGCGCGTGGCACGCGACGCCTGACCTTCCAGCGGCGCTCGCCAAGGTCAGCGGCGACGATGGAGTTCTCGCCAAGGCGTCGCTCGCGGTCCTGCGGTGCCTCGAGGACAAAACGTGTCCCGGTGCTTTCATCGCGTCGCCCGGAGCGCCCTGGGGCGAGAGCAACCACGACGGCAATCACGTCTACCACATGGTCTGGCCGCGCGATTTGTGTCGCGTCGCCACCGCCCTCCTGGATGCCGGCGACCCGGCCGCTGCGCTGCGTGCGCTTCGCCACCTGCAGTCGCGCCAGCGCCCCGACGGCGCCTGGTTTCAGAACTGGAACGTCGACGGCTCGCCGCACTGGACCTCGACCGAGCTCGATCAGGTGGCGCTGCCCATCCTGCTCGCGTGGCGTCTAGGCGTCGCCGGGTGCCTGGACCACGACCCTTACCTGACGATGGTGCGACCGGCTGCGCAGTTCATCATCCGCGAAGGTCCGCTCACACCGCTTGACCGGTGGGAGGATCTCGGCGGCCTTTCGCCATCAACGCTCGCCGCGTGCATCGCCGCGCTCATCGCCGCGTCGGAATTTGCGCAGGACGTCGGCGAGCATGTAGCCGCGGCCCACCTGCGGGCGGTCGCCGACTACTGGAACGATCGTGTCGAGTCCTGGTGCAGCACCGTGGGCGGCCAGTACTTCCGGCTAGCCGCAGATCCCGACCGCAGGCCGGCCGAAGGCGCAATCGCGCCCGAGTTTCTCGAGCTCGTGCGCTACGGGCTGCGGCGCCCTAAGGACGAGCGCATCCTACGCAGCCTCGAAAGCGTCGACGCGAAGCTCAAGAAGAGCCTGCCCGGGGGCCCGTCATGGCGCCGCTACGTCGGCGATCGCTACGGAGAGCAGGACGATGGCTCGCCCTGGAACGGCGATGGTCGCGGGCGCCTGTGGCCGGTGCTGACCGCCGAGCGCGCACGCCATTTTTTCTCGATGGGCCTGCCGGCGGCCGAGCTGGTCCGCACGATGGAGTCGTTCGCGGGTCCAGGTCTGATGCTGCCCGAACAGGTCTGGGACGGCCCCGACCTTCCCGCGCGAGGCCTTGCGTTCGGGCGCGCCAACGGGTCGTCATCGCCGTTGGGTTGGGCACATGCGGAGTACCTGCAGCTGCTCGCCATGGTCGCCCTCAGCGGCTTTCCCGACGTGGTCCTGCCCGCGCGGAGGCGGTACACCGAGGTGCCTCCACACGACCCCGCCTTTGTCTGGTCGCACAAGCACCAGATCACAAAGCTGCTCGCGGGCCGGCGGTTCAAGGTGCAGCTACCGAGGCCAGGCTCTGTTCACTACACGTTCGACGGCTGGGCGACGCATGGCGACGTCGAGGCGGCCGACACGACACTCGGTGTATGGGTCGCCGAGGTTCCGAGCCACAAGGCGGCTCCCGGCTCCAAGTTCGAATGGACAGCCCACTACGGCACCGGCTGGGAAGGTCAGAACTTCTCGGTGACCGTCACCTAGCGATCTTCGGGCGGCTCCAGGTCGTTCAGTCGCAGCTCGCTGCCGGCGTCCTCGTCGAACTGGCTGTGCAGCTCGCCGCAGTCCGCACAGCGATAGAACTCGCCCACGAATCCTTTGTGCCAGACCGCGTAGCTCACCACGCCCGGCTCTTCAACCAGGATCTCCTGCTCGAGCCGGTAGATGACCTGCTCCCAGCCGCCGGCCTCCATCTCGGGGTCGAGCACCACGAGGCAGTACGGGTGCGGCTCGCCCCAGACCATCGTCACCTCACCGCGCCGTTCGTCGTCGGCGTTGACGATCGACCACGCCTCGGCCTGGTGTCCGCGCGTGCTCCGCACCAGCCGCAGGTTCGCCCAGAACTTCTCGGCTGATTCGCGCTCGGCCTTGTCGTGCTCGGCCTGCGCTTCCTGGAACGCGCTCCACATCCGCAGCAGGTGGTTGCGGAAGCGGTGGTAGGTCGGCAGCAGCTTCGGCTGCTGCTTGGGCGAGCCCACCAGTTGCTCGAAGGCGTGCTCGAACGCGGCCTCGACCCGCTCCTGCCGGTCCGACAGGTCAGGCGACCAGCCTTCGTCCTCTGAGAGCCGCATGCTCTCGTTCAGCACGACCTCGAAGTCGAGCCAGTCGTCGCCGAACTCGGGGACGAAGACGCTCTCCACCAGGTCGGCCAGGCGGTGTTCCTCGAGCAGCGCCGGCGTCACCTTGCCGCGGGAATCCGGCCAGCCCTTCCAGCCCATGACGTTGTGGATCCAGTAGTCGAAGATCGTGACCGCGTACTGGAGCGCCGCGGGCGAGCTCCAGATGTCCGCCGGCCACGTCCTTTTGCCCGTGCGCACCTTGTTGTAGAGGGCGATGACCTGTTCTTCGTCGAGGTATTCGGTCTCCATTGCTCGCTCTAGTCTAGGAATACCCGCGAATTCGCCCCGGTATATTGGGTTGTTCCATGGGACCCGCCAGGGGCTTCACGCCCGACCAGGTCGCGCGGTACGCGCGCCACTTGATCCTGCCCGAGGTGGGCGGGGCGGGCCAGCGCAAGCTCCTTTCGTCTAGTGTGCTGCTGCTTGGCGCGGGTGGCCTCGGGTCGCCGGCTGCGATGTACTTGGCCGCCGCCGGCGTAGGCAAGGTGGGCATCGTCGACTTCGACACTGTGGACGCTTCCAACCTCCAGCGCCAGCTGCTGCACGGCATCAACGACGTGGGCCGGGCCAAGGTCGATTCCGCGGCGCGGACCCTCGCGAACCTGAATCCAGACGTTGAGGTCGTGGCCATCCGCCAGCACGTCAACTCCGACACCGCGATGAAGATGTTCGAGCCCTACGACATCATCGTCGACGGCACCGACAACTTCCCGACTCGTTACCTGGCCAACGACGCCGCGCATTTCCTCCGCAAGCCGCTGGTGCACGGCAGCATCTTCCGTTTCGAGGGCCGGCTTGCCCTCTTCGACTCGTCCCACGGGACCGGCTGCTACCGCTGTCTCTTCCCCGAACCGCCGCCGCCCGGATCGGTGCAGAGCTGCGCTGAGGCCGGCGTGTTCGGCGTGCTGCCGGGGATCATCGGCAGCATGATGGCCTTCGAGACGATCAAGTACCTGCTGAACATCGGCAAGCCGATGATCGGCCGCTACCTGCTGTTCGAGGGCGAGGACATGTCCTTCCGCGAGCTCAAGCTTCGCCGGAACAAGGCCTGCCCGCTGTGCGGCGAGAACCCGACAGTGCACGGGCTCATCGATTACGAAGCCTGGTGTGGCGTGCCGGCGATGGAGCCTTCCGAAGCAGCCGCGAGCTAATGTCTTGGCTGGAGAATGATCCAGCTCGATCGGTACGACGGAGGCAAGCTCGAACGCGCGCGTGGAATCGTGCGCGACCTCGGCTCGGTGCTGGTCGCGTTCTCCGGAGGGGTTGACTCAACGCTGCTGCTGAAGCTTGCGCTGGATGAACTGGGCGACCGCGCGGTTGCGGTCCTGGCGAGCTCGCCGGCGTTTCCCGAATCCGAGCAGGACGAGGCGCGCGCGACGGCGAGATCGCTTGGCGCTCGACTGGTCGAGGTAGATACGCACGAGCTCGAGCTCGAGGCTTACACGCGCAACAACCCGGACCGCTGCTTCCATTGCAAGGAGGAGCTGTTCGAAACACTCGAACCCATCCGGGTCGAGCTCGGGCTTCAGCACCTGGCGTATGGCGCGACCGCGGACGACGCCGGCGATCACCGGCCGGGGCATGGATCGGCAGTCCGCCGCGACGTGAGGTTCCCGCTGCTCGAGGCCGGCATGGCCAAAGCCGAGATACGGGCGGCCGCGCGCCGGCTTGGACTCGCTAACTGGAACAAGCCTTCGTTTGCCTGCCTGTCGTCGCGCATCCCGCACGGCACCGAGGTGACGATCGAAGCTCTCAAGCGGATCGGGGCGGCCGAGGACGCGATCAAAGCGCTCGGTCTGAGGCAGGTGCGGGTACGCGATCACGGCGACGTGGCGCGAATCGAAGTCGAGCCCGAAGAGATGTCGCGACTGCTGGCAAATCGCGAGCGCGTGGTTCAAGCCCTGCGGAACGCCGGCTACTCGTTCGTCTCGCTCGACCTCGAGGGCTATTCGACCGGCAGCCTGAACCGAACTTGGCAGCGGTCGTCCTCGCGCTAGACGAAGGCACGACAGGCGCGACGGCGATCGCCGTCGGGCTCGACGGCCAGGTCAAGGGCAAGGGCTATCGCGAGATCACTCAGCACTTTCCGCAGCCGGGCTGGGTCGAGCACGACGCCGACGAGATCTGGAGCGCCGTGCAGGACACGGCGGCGCAGGCGCTGACCGCGGCCGGCGCAGAGCCGAGTGAAGTGCGGGCCGTCGGCATCACGAACCAGCGCGAGACGCTCGTCGTATGGGATCGCAAGACCCTGAAGCCGCTGGGCCGCGCCATCGTGTGTCAGGACAGGCGCACCACCGAGGAATGCATCCGGCTTCGCGAGGAGGGCCACGAGGACGAGGTCCGCGAGGTGACCGGCCTCGTGCTCGACCCGTACTTCACCGCGACCAAAGCCGGCTGGGCGATGGGTCACGTCGACGGCGCGCGCGACGCGGCGTTGGGCACTGTCGACAGCTGGCTGGTCGCACGTCTCTCGGCAGGCCGCGATCATGTGACCGACGCGTCCAACGCTTCGCGCACGCTTCTGTTTGACATCCGCAGCGGTCGCTGGAGCGCGGAGATGTCCGAGCTGTTCGGAGTGCCGCTGAAGAACCTGCCCGAGGTGCGCGATTCGAGCGGTCCCATCTCGCACACGTCGCCCGATGCATTCGGCGGGGTTGATGCGCCGGTCACCGGAATCGCCGGCGATCAGCAGGCGGCGCTGTTTGGACAGGCGTGCACGGCAGTGGGCATGGCGAAGAACACTTACGGCACGGGATCGTTCGTCCTGCTCAACACAGGCGCGGATCGCGTGAAGTCGAAGACCGGAATGCTGACCACCGTCGCGTGGCGCCGCGGCGGCGAGCTCACATACGCGCTCGAGGGAGCCATCTTCGTCACCGGCGCCGCGCTGCAGTGGCTGCGCGACGGCCTGGGCATCATCCGGAGCGCGGCCGAGGCGGGTCCACTGGCCGCATCGGTTCCGGACACCGGCGGCGTGTACCTGGTGCCGGCCTTCGTCGGCCTCGGCGCGCCCTACTGGGATCCGTACGCGCGCGGCACCATCGTGGGCCTGACTCGCGGGAGCGGTAGGGCCCACATCGTGCGGGCTGCGGTTGAAGCCATGGCCTTTCAGACGCGGGACGTCGTGGAGGCGATGGAGCGCGACAGCGGTCAGACGCTGCGGGAGCTGCGCGTCGACGGTGGGGCAGCCGTGATGGACGTGATGTGCCAGCTGCAGTCCGACCTTCTCGGCATCGCGGTGCGGAGGCCGAAGCTGACCGAGACCACCGCGCTTGGCGCTGCCTACCTCGCCGGACTCGGCGCTGGGATCTGGACCGACTCTGATCTTGCCGGGCTGTGGAAGCTCGATCGGGAATTCATCCCGAAGATGTCGCGCGACGAGGCGGATTCTCTGCAATCAGGGTGGCGGCGCGCCGTGGAAAGGAGTCGAGGCGTGCCCGGCAGGGATAATCAGTAGCCCCTGATATGAGCTCCAACCAGCCGAGCCCCAATGGGCGAGTTCGCCAGCCGATCCTGTACGCCGACCAGATGTGGCGCCAGCAGCGGTTCTTCGCCGGCTTCCTGGTCGCGGTCGGCCTGGTGATGACGGTGCTGTTGATCTACCAGGGCCAGCTGCTCCAGCACTCGACCAACCTGATCTGGGCGGCTTACGTGCCGAGCGGCCTGCTCCTCGGCGGCGCATTCCTCGTCTACAAGTGGAGGAGCTACGTCGAGGCGCAGGACGACGGCCTGATGGTCTCGACGTTCTTCTCCAGCGTCCTCATCGACTACGACCGCATCCGGATCGTCAAGGTGCAGCCGCTGAACATTGCCTTTCAGGATCGCCGGAGCCGGATGGTGCAGCGCGTGATCAAGCCCCTGATGGACAAGCCGGCGCTGTTCGTTCGGTTGCGGGGCGACGAGGACGAGGTGGGTGCGATCCGGAAGAAGCTCGGACCTCGCCTCGCTTACGAGGACACGATCGCGATGCCGGTGCCTGACGCGGACGCGGTGGCGTGGGCGATCGCCTCGCACCTGCCGATGCGCGTGGGCCAGAACCTTGGAGGTGGAAAGCGGCGGAAGCGACGTCGCTGACCGAGGTCGGCGAACGCCGCATATCAAACCTGCTGGCGGCGCTCAGGCTGCAGCGCTGGGACGTGGTCGCGCTGGTCACGCTGACGGCGATCGCGTTTTTCATCAGGTTCTTCAGCCCGATCACGCCGAACTTCATCGCGCACCCGTTCAGCGGCCAGCCGATCAGCTTCTGCGTGCCCAACACGCCGGTCGACGTGTACGGAGATCCAGGGACTCTGTGCGGCCTCGCGTATCCCTTCACGCGCGGATACAAGGACCCGAATGGCGTGCTCTCTCCGCCCAACGGACAGGTCTTCGACGAGGTGTATTTCCCGGTCGACGCGCACAACGACGTCAAGGGAATGGAGAAGTGCAAACCGACGTCTGTCGACTGTACGTACAACTACTTCGATCCCGAACCGCCGCTGGGCAAGGAGATGATCGCGGCGGGGGAGTGGGCGTACGGCTGGTTTCGGGCCACCTTCCAGAACGCCCAGGGCGACTACATCGACCTCGGCTTCAACACGGTCGGATGGCGCCTCTCGTCCGCCATCATCGGCACGCTCTGCATCCCGCTGATGTACCTGCTCGCACTGCGGCTTTGGCCCAGGCGACTCTTCGCGGTCGCGGCCTCGACGTTCGTCGGCTTCGACGGCATGTTCTTCGTCCAGTCGCGCATCGGGATGATCGACATCTTCCCGGTCTTTTTCATCCTCCTCTCGTACTACCTGTTCCTCGTCCACGTCCAGAGCACGACCCCGAAGGGATCGCTTCGCTCCCTGGTGCTGCTGGGCCTGGCCCTGGGCGCGGGCATCGCCGCCAAATGGATCGTGCTGGCCGCACTCGCATCGATCGGCTTTTTCCTGGTGGCGGTGATCGCGTGGCGATCGTGGCGGTCCAATGAGCTGAAACTTCCAGGAGACGTTCCCATGGCGAGCTATCTGCCGGTGCTGGTCGTGGCGTTCGCCGTCATCCCGGTCGGCGTCTACATCGCCTCGTGGTACCCATTCTTTGCTCGCGGACAGCTCAGGTCGCTGGCCGACCTGGTCACCTACAACGAGGAGGTTTACCGCTACCACGCGACCCTGAAGGCCACGCATCCGTACGGATCACCGTGGTGGTCGTGGCCGCTGCTCGCGCGACCCGTCCTGTACTACGCCGAGTACACCAACCTCGGCATCGACCAGTTTTCGAGCCAGCCGCTGTACGCGCTCATGTACAACCTCGGCAACCCGTGGATCTGGTGGACGAGCATCCCGTGCGTGCTGTCGTTGCCGTACTTCGTGGTCCGGCATCGCAACTTTCCTGCCGCCGTGATCCTGGTCGGGTTCATCACCCAGTACCTTCCCTGGGCGCCGATCACACGAGTGCTGTTCAGCTACGAAATGATCGGCGGGCTCATCTTCATGGTCCTGGCCCTTGCCTTCGTGCTCACGTGGATCGCGGACCACGCTCCCCCGTGGGGCCGCAGGTTCGCAGTCGCGCACCTGGTCGTGGCGGTGATGTTCTTCATGTACTTCTACCCCGTGTGGACCGCGTTGCCCCTGTCCGACGGGGCGTGGTTCAGGGGTCCGCTGTCGCCACCGTGGGGCCCGAAGCTGTGGCTGACGAACTGCAACCCACAGCTTCCTATCAGCGAGCCCCAGCTGTTCTGCTGGAATTGACCCTGTCTTGCTGCTGCTCGCGGCCTGCGTAATCGCCGGCTTCGGGGTCACATACCTGAGCCAGGTCCGGCTCAACCTCGAGGAGCGGATCGTCTTCGGGACCGTGCTCGGTGCGATGGCGATCGCGACCGTCAGCTTCATCCTGTCGATGGCCGTCCGCGACGTGAACCTGTTCACGGTGCTGACCGCGGCGTTCGGGACGACCGCGTTGGCGGCGGCGATCACGTACCTGAACCGGGGCCGGCTCACAGCCGACGTTGCCGATGCGCGTGCGCGTTGGGCAAAGCCGCTGACGTCATCAGGTCACCCATGGCCCGTGGTCGCGATCTTCTTTCTGTGCGCCGCGTGGACGGTGCCCTTTTTCGCCAACGCTTATCAGTACCTGCCGGACGGGCTGTACGCCGGCTACATCAACATCTGGGGCGACTGGGCCGCGCATCTCTCGTTCACCGGCTCGTTCGCGTACGGCCACAACTTCCCGCCCGAGTTCCCGATCGACCCAGGGAACCATCTCGGCTACCCGTTCATGATGGATTTCCTGGCGGCCAACCTTGTGCCGCTAGGCGTCTCACTGACATCGTCGCTGGTGCTGACGTCGGGACTACTCGGCCTCGCCTTCCCCGCCGTCATGTACCTGGCCGCGAGCCGGTTCGCAGGTGGCTGGTTGGCCGGCGCTATCGCGACGGTCGTTTTCCTGATGAGCGGCGGGCTCGGTTTCGTCTACCTGCTCGGCGACGTGGCCGCGCGCGGGCTACGCGTGCTTTCGCATCTGCCGCGCGAGTACACGCTCGACCGGGAGCTGAACTTTCAATGGCTCAACCCCGTGCTCGCGTACCTGGTGCCGCAGCGCACCACGCTTTTCGGGTTCAGCCTTGCGCTGATCGTCCTGCTGCTGGTGTGGAGAGCCACCCGCGAGGAGCTCGCCTGGCCGGCCTACCTGTTTGCCGGTGTCGTGGCGGGGTTGATGCCGGCGTTTCACGTCCACGCCTGGGGAACGGTGGTGGCGCTGTCGCTGTTCTGGTTCCTGCTGACGCGACGGCGCGAGTGGATCGCGTTTTTCGTTCCGGCTGTGGTTCTGGCCGTGCCGGTCCTGGCATGGATGTGGCCCCCCGCGAACAACAGCTTCTGCGGCGCCGGCGGAAGCGTCTTCGGCTACTGCATCGAACCGGGCTGGCTGGCCTACACCGACATCAAGCACGACGGATTGCAATGGGCTGTGCCTGACTTCGTGTGGTTCTGGATCAAGAACACTTCGCTCCTCATTCCGCTCATAATCGCCGGCCACTTCCTGAATCGCTGGATCCCCACTCGGTTCGCCACATGGTTTGCGCCGATGTGGTTGTGGTTCGCAGTCCCGTCAGTGATCGTGCTTCAGCCGTGGGACTGGGACAACACGAAGTTCTTCATCTTCTTCGCGCTGCTTGGAAGCATCGTCGCGGGCGCAGTGCTGGCCGCGCTGTTTCAGCGGCTTCCGCTCGGGCCTATCGCGGCCGCGTTGCTGCTCGGGCTGATGGTGCTCAGCGGTGGCCTCGACCTCGCGCGGGCGCTGGACACGACCGTCAGCTCGTATCAGTTCATCGACACACGCGGCCTGCAGCTGGCCGATTGGGTGCGCTCCAACACGCCAACTGACGCGATCTTTCTCGTGGCGGACGAGCACAACAGCCCCATCCCGACCCTCTCAGGCCGGCGGATTGTGATCGGATACCCGGGCTGGCTCTTCACCTATGGGCTTGCCGACTACGCCCAGAAGACGAACGACGCCCAGCTGATGCTGCAGGGCGATCATTCGACGCCAGAGCTCCTGAAGGAGTACCACGTCGACTATGTGCTCATCGGTCCCCAGGAGCTCTCAGCTCAGCACGGCGCGGCGGCCGCGTACTGGGCGCAGGTCGGACATCTCGTCTACGACAACGGCGAGTACCGCCTGTATCGGGTGCCAGGGTCGCCCTGACCTAGGTCCGGGGCGATCCCTCAGGGCGCGGCGTCAGGGTGTTGTCGCTTGCCTCGAGGCGGCGCAAAAGCCGCTTCATCTCGCTGTCCGCGCGGTCCAGGCGGTTGACTATCTGCAGAAGGATCTCGTCCTGGTGCATCAGGTGATTCATCAGCGCCTTGATCTCCTCTTCTGATTTGACATCCATCTCGTAGTCGTGCTGCGCGCGGATGCGCTCGCGGTCGGACTGACGGTTGAGCGTCATCAGGACGAGGCTCGCCCACAACGTGGCCTCGAGGCTGAGGATGAAGTTGAGCAGCTGGAACGGCGCCGGGTCCCAGTGCGCGAACGAGGCGATGGCGTTGAGGATGACCCAGACGACCATCAGCCCCAGCTGCGCGAGGACAAATATCCAGCTGCCGATGAGCCTCGAGAAGTCGGCGCCGATTCGGTCGGCAAGCGTCTGCTTGCGGTCGACTTCGCGGTTCAGGTCGCGGACGGGCGGGTGGTCATGTTGGTGCCGGATCAGCTCACGCGCTATGTCTTCGATCTCTCTGCCAATGGCCATTTGATGGATAGCTTCGCTCAAAAGGCCCGCTGGTGGCTACGGAAAGTAAGTCGTGATAAGTCGGGGCGCCTCAGCGGTAGTCGTGGGAGCGGGTTTTCGGCCTGGGTATGCCTTCGAGCGCTTCGATGTGGCTCGCGAGCACCGACCAGACGCCGTCCTGGCGCTGCATCACGCCGTCGATGACGAGGATCGGCTTGTGATTGGCGATCTGCCGGTAGCGGTCGTAGACGTCGGGCTTGATGGTGACGTTGACCTGACCGAACTCGTCCTCGAGCGTGAAGAAGCGGATCTTCTTGGCCGTCGATGGCGCCTGGCGTGTGATGACAAGGCCCGCGACTCGTACATGCCGCCCGCTCGGGATCTTGGGCAGCACTTTGCTTTGCAGCGCGCCGAGCTGGTCGAGCCGTTCCCGGCAGAAATGGATGAGGTGATGCCCGGTCGAGAGGTCTGAGATGCGGTACTCGAGCTGGTTGGCGTCGAACTCGTCCACGTCAGGAATGGCTTGCGGCGCCTCTGCGTCGAGGTGGAGGTGGTGCTGCGACTCGATGCCGCGTCTCAGCCCATGGCCGTGCCAGCGCTCCTGCCAGCCCCAGAGGAGGCTCCGCCTCGGCTCGCCGAGCTGGTCGAACGCGCCGACCATGACCAGGTTGCGCACGGCGCGCGGGCCGATGGGCCTGCCCCTGAGGCGATCGAGGAAGGTGTCAAAAGATCTGTAGGGTCCGCTCTTCGCGCGCTCGTCGACGATGGCGAGCCGGCCGTCCTCTCCGAGGTCGCGGACGTAGTTGAAGCCGATGCGCATGGCGTGGCCGTCGTCCAGCGGCTCGGGGAGGCAGCGCACGTCCGAGCGATTGATGTCGACCGGCAGGACTTTGACGCCATGGCGCTTCAGGTCCTCGACGAGCACGCTCGGGTGATAGAAGCCCATCGGCTGGTTGTTCAACAAGCCGCATCCGAACTCGACCGGGTGATAGACCTTGAGCCAGGCGGTTTCGTATGAGGTGCGAGCGAACGCCGCGGCGTGCGAACGGCAGAAGCCGTAAACGGCGAAACCCTGCACAGCAGTGAAGAGCTGGTCCGCGACCTCGCGCGGCACGCCGTTGGCCAGGCATCCGCCGATGAAGTCGTCCTCCAGTGAGGACATCTCGACCCGGTTGAGGTGACGGGTCATGGCGCGTCTGAATCCGTCGGCGACGCTCGGCCTCATGCCGGCGACGAACATCGCTATCTCGATGATCTGCTCCTGGTAGAGGATCACGCCGAGCGTGTCCTTGAGGATCGGTTCCAGCAGTGGGTGCGCGTACGTCACCGGCTCACGACCCTGCTTGCGCCTGATGTAAGGATGAACAGCGTTGCCCTGGATCGGTCCGGGGCGAATGATCGCGACCTCGACCACCAGGTCGTTGAACGTCTTCGGCCTCGTCCGGGGCAGCGTCTGCATCTGCGCTCGCGACTCGATCTGGAAGACGCCGATAGTGTCGGCCTCGCCGCACGTTTCGAAGACCCTTGCATCGTCGAGGGTGAGCGCGTCGAGGTCGGGCTTGGTGCCGGTGGTGTCCTTGATGAGCTCGAGACATTCCGCCACGACCGAGAGAGTGCGCAGCCCGAGCATGTCCATCTTGATCAGGCCGAGGTCCTCGACATCGTCCTTGTTGAACTGGACCACGCGTCTTCCTTCCATCGTCGCGGGCTCGACCGGCGCGATGTCGACCAGTGGCTCGCCGGTCACGAGCATCCCCCCGTTATGGATGGACAGGTGGCGCGGAAAATTGAGGACCTCACGGGACAGCTCCAGGAAGTGCTGCCAGCTCTGCGGTCTCAGGTCGGGCGGCGGGACCGAACCGAGCATCGAATCCTCCACGTCCTCGGTGAACCATCGGTCGACGCCTTTCGCCAGGCGGTCGAGCAGCTCGGCGGAGAAGCCAAGAGCCTTGCCGATCTGCCGGATCGCCATGCGCGGTTGGAAGGTGACGACGTTGCACACCATCCCGGTGCGCTCCCAGCCGTACTTGTCGTAGACGTACTGGATCACCTGCTCGCGGTGCTCGGTCGAGAAGTCGATGTCGATGTCGGGGGTGCTGGTCATCTCCTCGTGGAGGAAGCGCTCGAAGAGCAGATTGTGCTCGATGGGATCGACGCGGGTGATGCCCAGGACGTAGGCGACGATCGAATCGGCGGCTGAGCCGCGGCCCTGGCCCGGCACGCCGTGGTCGCGCGCGAAGCGCATGAGGTCCCAGTTGATGAGGAAGAACTCGGCCAGGCCGGTCTTCTCGATGACTTCGAGCTCGCGCTGCAGGCGCCTGGCGACCTCCGGGGTGATGGGTCGGTAGCGAGCGCGCACGCCTTCGAAACAGAGCTTGTAGAGGTAGGAGAACGGCGTTTCGCCATGCGGCACGGGGTACCCCGGGAATCGAACTTTGCGGAAGTCGAGGTCGACGTCGCACTCCTGGGCGATCTCCCACGGGGTGGCGAGAGCCTCTGCGTGGTCTTTGAAGAGTGGGAGCAGCTGGTGGCCGGCTTTGAGGCAGTGCTCGGCGTTGGGAAAGAGGTGCGGTCGAGCCTCGTCGAGGGTCATGCGATGGCGGATGGCTACCAGCGCGTCATGCATGCGACGCCGCTCGTGCACGTGGTAGTGGACCTGGTTGGTGGCGACGACCTGGGCATGGCAGCGGCGCGCCATCGCGGCGCGGCCCTCGAGGACCCATGCGTCCTCTGGCGACATGTGGTGGTGAAGCTCGCTGAACACGACGTCGCCGCCCAGCGCCTCCTGGAGCGAGCGCAGGCGGCTCTCGTCGTCGGAGGCCGAGAGATAGAAGAGGTCGCCGCGATGCTGGGAGACAGTTTCGAGCGAGGCGCGTGCCTCGCCTTTGGGCTGGTCCTGGTGGGCCACGCTGAGCAGCCGGCACAGCCTCGAATAGCCGGCGAGGTTGCGAGCGATCATCACCAGCTCCTCGCCGTCGACTTCGAGGGTCGCGCCGATCAGCGGTTTGACGCCGACCTTGCGGCAAGCCTGCAGGAAGCGGACTGCGCCGTACACGCCGCCGGTGTCGGTGATGGCGAGGGCCGGCATCTCCAGCTCGGCGGCACGCAGCGCCAGCTCGAAGGGGTGCGAGCCGCCGTCGAGGAAGGAGAAGTTGGAGTGGCAGTGGAGCTCGACGTATGGATTCATAGCGGCAGGAAGTCAGTCGTAGACCCGCTCGATGAACCATTCGTCGCGAGATGCATCGCGAAACAGCTCGCACAGCAGGTCGTTGTTGAGCACGACCTTCCAGTACTCGCGCACGACCGCCTGCGTCCACCACTCGGTCTCGACCTTCCAGCGAGCAATCGGATCGACAGCGCCAGACCACGGGCCGGTGATGTAAGCCGGGGTTCCGTCGGCGTTCAAGGTGACGGCGACAGGGGTGGGCGGGTTCATGAGGCGGGTCATGCGAATCGCTGTGAGGGAATGGGGGAGGAGGGGAGGTGGGGGCGAGGCTGGTGAGCGATGCCGTCACCGTGGCGTTCCTGCAGTCGCTCGAGCGCGGCGCTGACCTCGTCGCTGGTGCCGTCCCCGCCCGTCCACAACCTCAGCTGACGCCTGCCCGAGGCTTCGAGCACAGGCAGCTCGATCCACATCTCGGTGATCGGCCCTTGCGGCTGCCACGACTTGATCCACGAGCCGGCCAGGCCGAACAGCTCCGCGGCGCTGCTGAGCGGATGCCGGACGATGGATTCGCGCGCCTCGACGTCATCGCCCTCGCAGACGAGACGCACGCGCATCTGCTTGGCGCCGGCGCCTCGCAAGCCAAGCTCCTCGGCGAGGTCTCCACACAATGCGCGTGCGACGAAGAGCAGGGCTTCGCGATCCTGGACCGGTGGCTCGAACTGCCGGTGGGCGCTGGTGAACATCGGCGGCTGCCACGGCGTGAGCTGATCGGGCTCGAGCCCGCGGGCGAGCAGCACCGCGTGCCGTCCTTCGCGGCCCAGCTGGCTCTCGAGCTCGCGCGATCCCAGCGCCGCGACGGCGCCGAGCGTGCGCAGGCCGAGAAGGTCGAGGCGCTCCATCTGCTCGGCGGAGAGATGGAGCTCGTGTGTCGGGAGCGGAGCGAGGAACGCGCGCGCGTCGTCGATCTTCAGCAGCCGGCCCGGTCTGGCGCGTGCAGCGGCAAGTCGAGCCGAGAACGGTCCTGGTGCAAGGCCGAGTCGCGGCTCGCGCCGGACGGCCGCGCGCAGGCGCCGCCTCGCCTCGCGGATCGATTCGGACGGAGACGGCACACCTTCGAGGTCGAGCCAGGCGATGCCTTCGACGCGAACCTCGACGCACGGCGCGAGGTCGTAGAGGGCGGCGGCGATCAGCTCGCGAAGACGGATCGCGGCGGCCGGGTCAGGGGCCAGAAAAGTTGCCTGAGGGCAAAGGTGCTCCGCCTGGCGCAAAGCCATTCCGGGTACAACCCCGTACGTCATCGTCTCTTCTGATGTAGCGATGACCTGGTCCTGCCACTGACCGACGATCACCGGCCTGCCATAGAGGTCTGGCCGGCGCGCCAGCTCGAGGTGGCCGGCTAGACAGCAGCAGATACGCATTCCGCCTCTGCCTGTACTTGCCCGCAGAGATCGGAGACCGGGCGGCCGATGATCAGCGCTGTGCCGATCGTGTAGCGAACCTCCAGCTCTGACTCACCCACCGGCGGCGCCAGCTTGTTCTTGGTGCAGCGCGCGCAGATGTTCAGACCGACGAGCTGGCCTCGCTCGTAGACCCATCCGGCCAGGGTGAAGCCAAGGCTCAGGCTCGAGGCGTGAGCCAGCGCTCGGCCGGCGGCGTCGACCACGCCGACCACCAGGGCGCCCGATCGAGCCGCCCCGGCCTCCATCGGCGCCAGCCAGGGCTCTGGGATCTCCCCCATTAAAAGGATGAAGCCCGCCCCCGCCCGAGCGAGCGCGGAGGCAGCCTCGCCGGCCGCCTCCGCCGAGGGAGGAGTGATGACAGTCAAAGGACCGAGGTCGGGATCGAACGGCAGCATCGCCCAAGGGTCGAACTGGCGCGCAGGGTCGATCACCACGGTGTGAGCGAACTCATGAGTGGCCTGCGCCAGCAGCGCCAGCGCGAGCGTGAGCTTGCCGCACGTTCCCGTTCCGGTCAGCAACGTCAGCCGCCCGCGCGGCAGGCCGCCGATCCCGGTCAGGCGATCGAGCGGCGTCCCGCTCGGCCAGGGCAGCGGGGGCGGTAGTTCCGCCACCCGCGTGAGCGCCTGGCTTCCGAAGCGGACCCGAATCGCTTCGATCGCATGGTCGAGTGTCTCGGTCTTGCCACCGAGTGGACGTGCTTGTACCTGCATCTCTCCCTTGCTTTGCCTCCGGGGTTTGACGCAGGCGGCGAGATGGAGGCTGTGCATAGGTTATCGAACAGATGTTCGAGAGTCAAGAATTTATTGCTTGAGTGACGGACAGGTCGAAGTCAACGTCTACGAGGACGCAGAGCTGGTGGAGTCACACATCAAAGCGCTCGGTGACGGAACGGCTCGTCGTCATCGCCTCACAACCTCTGAGAAACAAGAACGCCGGGGCTCCACAGAACCCCGGCGCAAAGCGATTTCCGATTTACGAATCGCTAGAAGAGGCTCTTACCTCTTCTTCGCGGCCTTCTTCTTGGCAGCAGGCTTCTTCGCGGCCTTCTTCTTAGCAGCCATGTTCGTGCACCTCCTTCTCAGTGATGAGGACCCGAGGTTCCATGGTTTGGTGATCAGCTTCTCTTGGTGAGACGCGATCTACGTCCTGTCCTGCACCTACCTCCTCTGCAACCCCATGGGTTTCGCCGCAAGACCTGAACGAAAAGGCCATCACGACGTTGGTGGCTGTGCGAAATGGGTCGCTGACTCGCGTCGGGTCCATTGCCTCTGTGGTGGCAATCGCGAGTAGATACGCCATACAGAGTGACTTGATACATCGTGTGCATCGCGTTCGTCAATGGGTAGCTAAGATTTTTTTCGCTAGACATGCCGTCGAAAAACTGCGACGCGACTCCATCACGATGTCTCACGACGTCATTTCGAAATGCATGAAGCCATGGTCGCGCGCGGCGCGACGGAGCTCTTCTTCACACTCGATGAGCGCGTTTTTGGATGCGCCGTGACTTACTCATCGACTTTTTCCACAAGGCAGCAGTCGTGAAAATCGTTCTCGGTCACGGCGCGTCGGGCACCGCGGCATCGATGAAGCCATACGTGGTCGGGTTCAAGGCGCGCGGCATCGACGCGTTGGCGCTCGACCTGCCGAAGAGCAACGTGGAGCGCGCGGTCCAGGCCTTCGTCGCGCGCGCCGGACGTGACGTGGTCGGTGGCGGGCAGTCTTATGGAGGTCGGATGGCCAGCCTGGCCGCCGTCGAGGCGCAATTCGCCGGCCTCGTCCTGTTCTCCTATCCACTACACCGGCCGGGTTTCCCCGACCAGCTGCGCACCGACCACTTCAAACAGATCCGCTGTCCCGTGCTGTTCATGAGCGGAGACCGCGACCCGTTCGCGCGAATCGACCTGCTGAAGAAGTGGGTCAAGGTGGTCCCCAACGCCAAGTTCGAGATCTTTCCGGGGCAAGGCCACGGCCTGCTCGCGGTGCTGGACCAGGCGCTTGACGTGGCGGCGGCCTTCGTGAAGTCCCTGCCGTGACCGCCAGCACTCACATGGTCAACGCCAATGGACTTCGATTTCGCACGCTCGTCGAGGGTCCGCCTGACGGCGACATGGTGCTGATGATGCACGGCTTTCCAGAGGGGGCCGAGTCGTGGGCGCGCCAGCTGCACGTGCTGGCGCATGCGGGTTTCCTCGCGGTGGCGCCGGACCTGCGTGGCTACGGGCTTACCGACGCGCCGGAGGGTGTGGAGAACTACGGCCTCGACCACCTGGTCGCCGACGCCAGGGGTCTCATCGAATCGTTCGGTCGCAAGTCGGCTCACATCGCAGGGCATGACTGGGGCGCCGTGATCGCGTGGTACTTCGCCGCCACGCACCCGGACATGACGACGACGCTGACCGCGCTCTCGGTCGGGCATCCGGCTGCGCTCGCCGCGGCCAGCCGAGAGGATCCCGACCAGGAGGCACGCTCGAGCTACATCGGGCTCTTCATTCAGGCCGGCAAGGCCGAGCGGGTCCTTACCGATCAGGACAACATGAGGCTGCGTGCGACCTACCGCATCGGTCCGAACCCGGACGCGATCCCGGAGCGTGTGGTGGACGGGTTCGTGCGCTCCATGACGCGCCCGGGCCGCCTGACAGCGGGTCTCAATTACTACCGCGCGAACCTGAAAACCGGTGGCGCCGCGTGGGAGCGGTTGCAGCGCATGGGCGACATCACGTCGCCGACCCAGCTTCTATGGGGCGACAACGATCCCGCGCTGGGGCGCCGGCAGGCGGAGCAGACAAGGGCGCACGTGAAGGGGCGTTTTCACCTCGAGGTGCTGGAAGGCGCCGGGCACTGGCTCCAGTTCGAACGGCCGGACGAGGTGGCCCTTGCCCTGTCGCAAGTCACAGCGATATAAGCTCTAAGGCGCGATGATCCGTCCTGAGGATCAGGAGCGCAGGTCAAGTCTGCGGCGTCTTGACGACATCCTCGAAACCCTGGAGCAGATGAACCTGCACGACAGGACCGAGCTCGCCGACGCGCTGGCGGAGCGTCTCATCCTGCTTGGCATCGAGCGGCCGCATTCCATCGCCATCCCGCAGCTCATCGAGCGCGTATGGGCGATGCAGCAGCCCTACCTGATCACGATCGTGGTCGAGCGCCGGCGCCGCCGCCGCCGCAGGGTGGACCCCGCCGCCACACCCGTCGAACCCTGAGACGCCCATCGACCTGACGCGGTCGCAGTGGCTCGACACATTTCTCCGCATAGGTGCGCGCGTGCGCGACGTCGTCACGCCGCTCGCCGGCACGGAGGCCGGCCGGCATCAGCTTGCGATGGGTGCGGGCGGCGACCGCACGATGGAGCTCGATCGCGCCGCAGAGGCGGTGGTGTTTGAAGAGCTGCAGGCGATCGCTGATCGCGGCATTCGTTTCTCTGTGCTGTCCGAAGAGGTGGGACTCCGCTCGTTCGGCGCGCCACATCCGCTGGTGGTCGTGGACCCCGTGGACGGCAGCCTGAACGCCAAGCAGGGGATTCCGTTCTACAACGTGATGATGGCCCTGCTCGAGGGACCGACTGTCGGTGATGCGACTGTGGGATGCGTCGTCAACATCGTCAGCGGCGAGAGGTGGACGGCGATCAAGGGGCACGGGGCGAAGCGCAACGGCCGCCCGATCTCGGTCATCCCGCGCGAGCGCGCGGATCGCATCCAGCTGCTCGGCCTCGAGAGCTCCACCCGCTCGCTGGGTGTCGCCGGACCCCTGGTCGCGCGATCTGGCAAGGTGCGCATCCTTGGGGCGATGGCGCTGTCGATGGCGCACACGGCGGCGGGAGCGCTCGACGCGTTCTGCGCCCCGGTGCCGATGCGTGTGTTCGACATGACGGCCGGTCTCCTGCTCCTCAGCGAGACCGGCGGCGTAGCCACGGACCTGCATGGGAGCTCGCTCGAATCGCTCGAGTGCACGCTGCAGACGCGCACTACGCTGCTGTGCGCGCCGGACGCACCGTCACACAAGTTGGCGTTGCGCGCGTTCGCGGGCGATTGACGCCGTGCAGGTGACGCCCGAGCGAACCATTTTCGTGATCCTCAGCTTCGAGGGTCCGGACGTGTACAGCCAGGCCGGCGGCCTCGGCGTGCGCGTCAAGGGCCTGTCGCGGACGCTCGCCACCCTGGGCTATGAAACACATCTCTTCTTCATCGGTGACCCGGAGCTGCCGAGCGAGGAGGCGCACGAGCGCGGCCGCCTGCACTACCACCGCTGGTGCCAGTGGCTGTCGGCGTTTCACCGGGGAGGCGTGTACGACGGGGAGGAGGAGAAGCTGCGGGACTGGGACCGCAGCGTCCCTCCTGCCGTGGTCGACGGGATAATCGCGCCGGCGATCGAGTCGGGTCGCAACGTCGTGGTGCTCGCTGAGGAGTGGCAGACCGCCGCGACCGTCAACCTGCTTTCCGACTCGCTGTACTACCGCGGGCTGCGGGACCGCGTCGTGATGCTGTGGAACGCGAACAACACCTTCGGCTTCCAGCGCATCAACTGGGGCGCGCTCGCCTACGCATCGACCATCACGACCGTCAGCCGCTACATGAAGTTCCGGATGTGGGAGTGGGGTCAGAACCCGATCGTCGTCCCCAACGGAGTGCCGGGCTTGACGGATGCTCGCGACTTTGGCGAGGCCATCGCCGAGCTGCGCGAGGCAGCTGCCGCGGATCATCTGTGCTTCAAGATCGGCCGTTTCGATCCGGACAAACGCTGGCTGATGGCCGTTACGGCCATGGCCTATCTCAAGCAGAGCGGCAGTCGAGTCCGGCTGCTCATGCGCGGCGGACGAGAGCCGCATGGGGCGGAGGTGATGCTGCACGCGCGTGGCCTTGGCCTGCACGTGGCTGACGTCAAAGCGCCCGACGAGCCGGCCGGGCTGGCGACGGCGCTCCGGTCGCACCCCAGCGCTGACGTGATCAGCGTGACCAGCTACATCAACGACGAAGTGCTCGAGCTCATCTACGTCGCTTGCGACGCGGTGCTTGCGAACTCCGGGCACGAGCCCTTCGGGCTGGTGGGCCTCGAGGTGATGGCAGCCGGCGGTCTCGCAATCACCGGTTCCACGGGCGAGGACTACGCCGACGCGTTCCGCAACGCGCTCGTACTCGAGACGGACGATCCGGTCGAGGTCGTGACCCTCCTGCGCCTGATCAAGGAGCGGCCAGGCCTGGCGGCCTCGATTCGCAAGCGCGGGCTCGCAACCGCGCGTGACTACGAGTGGGAGAAGGTCATCGACCAGCTGCTTCTGCGCATCGACCTCGCGGCTGCCCAGCAGGCGGTTCGCCTCGAGGGTGCGGACAAGCCGTCGCCGAAGCCCGCGCGACGGCGAGCGGCGACGCGCCGACAGTAACCTAGAGCCTGATGAAGCCCCTCCACGTTGAGCTTATGAGCGGGAACCCGCAGGTTCCCTCTCATCGCCTGCACGGCTTCGCCGGCAGGCTGCTCTCCCTCCTGCAAAGGACTATCTGATCTGATTTCGCCAGGCCACGGGCTGCAGCAAAATGGGATGCGGAGTCGCGGCCGAGGTGAACTCGGCCGCCCCTGCCACGCGAAGTCGGTAAACGCACGGTGAAGCCCCTCCACGTTGCTTTCGTCTGGCACATGCACCAGCCGTACTACAAGGACGACCTCACCAGCACCTACCTGCTGCCCTGGGTGCGGCTGCGCTGCGCGAAGGACTACCTGAAGATGCCGGCGCTGCTGGACGGGTACCCCAACGTGCGCGCCACCTTCAACCTCGTGCCCTCGCTGCTGGCGCAGATCGAGGACTACGGCAAGGAGGGGTCGGTCGACCTGTTCCTGAACCTCAGCAGCCGCGACGCCGGCGAGCTGTCGGCGGAAGAGCGCACGTTCCTTCTGCGCTGGATGCGCGAGTCGCCGCGGGCGCTGCGCGTGCAGCAGTCGCCGCGTTATCTCGAGCTGGCCTCGCGCTCAGTCGACGAGCAATTCAGCACGCAGGAGATCCGCGACCTGCAGGTGTGGTTCAACCTCGCGTGGTGCGACCCGGTCTGGGTCGATTCGGATCCGCGCCTGTCCGAGCTGAAGAGGAAGGACCGCGACTTCGCGGAGAAGGACAAGAAGCCTCTGTTCGAGGCGCAGGCAGAGGTCATGACGAGGGTCATCCCGAAGTACAGGGAGCTGGCCGATCGCGGGCAGGCTGAGCTGACCTTTTCTCCTTATTACCACCCGATCCTTCCGCTGCTGTGCCACGTCGACTCGGCGCGGACGGCGAACCCGCAGATCAGGCTGCCGGAGCGTCACTTCTCGCACCGCGAGGACGCCGAGCGGCAGATCGAGCTCGGGCAGGGCCTGTTCGAACGACTGATCGGGCGCCGGCCCGGTGGGATGTGGCCGTCGGAGATGGCGGTCGGCGAGAGCGTGGCCGGCCTGGCCGTGCACGCCGGCATCGACTGGATGATCAGCGACGAGGAGGTGCTCGCGCGCTCGATCGACGCGCACATCTGGCGCGATCCCGAGGGCCGGGTGAACGTGCCCGCGCAGCTGTACCGGCCCTACCGGATCGACCGCGAAGGCCAGTCGGTGGCGATGGTCTTCAGGGACTCGACGCTCTCCAACTTGATCGGCTTCGACTACCAGCGCATGTCGTCGGTCGACGCGGCCCGCGACCTGATGGCGCGCCTGCGGCGCATACGCGAGCAGCAGAACGATGACGACTATCTAGCCGTCATCGCCCTCGACGGAGAGAACGCTTGGGAGTTCTATCCGCGTGACGGGCACGACTTCCTGAACGCGCTCTACGGCGAGCTGGAGACGGCGGCCCCGGACATCGTCACGACCACGGTGGGCGATTTCCTGAAAGAGCATCCGCCCCAGCAGCAACTGCACCGCCTGCACACCGGCAGCTGGATCGGGGCGAGCCTCGACACGTGGATCGGCGATCCCGATCACAACACCGCGTGGGACCTCCTGGCCGACACGCGCACGTGGCTGGAGGAGCAGTCGCGGCTGCGCCCGCACGATTCGAGCCAGGCGATGAACGCATGGCGCGAGATCCTCATCACCGAAGGCAGCGACTGGTTCTGGTGGTTCAGCACCAAGCACGACTCGGGCATGGACCAGATCTGGGACAACCAGTTCCGGCTGCACCTGCGCAACGTGTACAAGGTGATGGGGCAGCGCGCGCCCGCGCGGCTCTTCCAGCCGATCCTCCAGAAGGCGCCGACGCCTGAGCGCGGCCTCCCGCAGGTGGAGATTCGCCCCGCTTCGCGCAACGACTCTGCCTGGACAAAGGCCGGCTTCTATCAGGTGGGCTCCGGGTTCGGGGCTCTGCACCGGCCCGCGGGCGTGGTGGAACGGGTTTTCTACGGCAACGACGCCGAGCGCCTGTACGTCCGCATCGACACTCCACGTTCGGCCGCCGACCTGGCGGCGCAGAACATCAACCTCTGGCTCTACTGCTCGGGGCTGCCAGGCCCTGACGGACAGAAAGGATCCATCGACCTGCCGTTGCCCCTGGCCGCGGCTGCCGAATTCGGATTCGAGCCGGCGTATGTGATCCGCATCGAGCCGCAGGCGTCCGGCGGGCACTTGACGCTGGCGCGCGTGAGCGACCCGCCCCAGAAGGCGGCGCCCGAGTCGGAGTGGGACGTGCAGGATCCTTTCTTCCTGTCTGTGCCGTTCGCGCAGCTGGGCCGTGGCGCCGGTGACCCGGTCGAGCTTGCATTGATCGTCAGCCGCGACGGCCACGACATCGAGCAGGTGCCGCCAAACGGATCGCTTGGCCTGCGCGTGCCAGGGGTGTCGACCGTCGTGCAGGGAGAGCACGGCAAGCCGCTGAAGGTGCTGGTCGCCGCGGCGGAGCTCGCGCCCTTCGCGAAGATGGGCGGCATCGCCGACGTGGCGGCGTCACTGTCCAAAGAGCTGCGACGACTGGGCCATGACGTCCGCGCTGTGCTGCCGCGGTACCGGCAGGTCGACATCGCGCATTACGGCCTGGTGCCGGTGGTTCGCGGCCTGCAGGTTCCACTGGGCACCCAGCCGGTCGAGGCCACGATCTACGAAGGCCGTATCAACGACATGCCCGTCTACTTCGTCGACTGCCCGCAGCTGTACGACCGGGACAGCATGTACGGCTTCGGGGACGATGACGCGCGCTTCATCTACTTCTCACGCGCCTTGCTGGAGATGCTAGGTCCACTCGACTTTCGACCCGACGTGATCCATGTCCATGACTGGCAGTGCGCGCTCGTGCCCAACCTGCTGGACCGGCTGTACGGCGACGGACAGCTCTCCGATGTTGCGACGGCCCTGACCATTCACAACCTTTCGGCGCAGGGCGTGTACGGCTTCGGCGCCCTGACGCTCGGCGGCCTCGAGAGGTGGGGCCTGATGCGGGTCGGCATCCCGGGGCTCGACGACGTGGTGAACGTCCTCGGTCGAGGAATCCACTTTGCCGACGTGGTCAACACGGTGAGCGAGCGGTACGCCGCCGAGATCCAGACGCCCGAGTTCGGCGAGGGGCTCGACGAGGTGTTGCGCGCCAACGTCCACAAGCTGTACGGGATCGTGAACGGGATCGATTACGAGCAGTTCGATCCTGGGCGCGACCCGAACATCCCACACCACTATTCGGCGACGGCGCCCGAGGCGAAAGCGCTAGACCGCGCGGAGCTGCGCACCGAGCTTGGCCTCGAGCGGGTCGACCGGCCACTCTGCGCGATGGTGTCGCGCTTCTACGACGTGAAGGGCCTCGACCTTGTGGAGCAGGCGCTGCCTGCGATTCTCGGCCTCGGCCTGCAGCTCGTGGTGATCGGCACCGGCGACCGCCGCTACGAGGACATGTTCCGTCGGGTGGCGGCCGAGAGGCCGGGCACGGTGGCCGCGGTCATCGGCTTCGACCCGGCGCTGGCGCAGCGCATCTACGCCGGCGCCGACATGCTGTGGATGCCATCTCGCTTCGAGCCGTGCGGACTCGCCCAGCTGATCGCGCTGCGGTACGGGACGGTGCCGATCGTGCGCGCGACGGGCGGGCTGGCGGACACGATCAAGGACTACGACCCGGTGGCCTCGACGGGCAACGGTTTCAGCTTCGACGCCTACGACCCATGGCAATTTTTTGCCGCGATCGTGCGCGCGTGGGAGACCTACCGGCATCACTCGCTGTGGTCCTGGCTCGTGCGGAGAACGATGAGCGAGGACGTGTCGTGGTCGCGGTCCGCGCAGACGTACGTTCAGCTGTACCGATCCGCGATCGCGAACCATCGCGAGCGCCGGGGGATCGCCGCCCTAGAAGGCTAGGCTCCCGGCCGAAGCACGCATTTGTGCACAAAAGCGTGAAATTCCGGCCGCATAACGTGTTTTTGTGCACAAAAGCAGTTCAGCCGCCCCAATCAGGCAGCAGGCGCAGCTGCTCCACCCGGCGTGCCCCCGGTGCGTAGGTCTGGTCGAAGTAGTCGAGCACCATGCGGCGCGCGGAGAAGTCGGTGACCACGTAGCGGATTGACGCCCGCATCATCTGCACCCAGCGCTGGGGGATGCCGGCGGCGTCGCGCTGAAAAAAGGCGGGCACGACCTCTCGTTCCAGCAGGCGGTACAGGCCCTCGGCCTCAGCGCGGTCGTCGGTGGCGGGACGGTCGATGGTCGCGCCGGATGGGATCGCCCAGCCAAGCTCAGGGCGGTACCCCTCGTCCCACCAGCCGTCGAGCACGCTCACGTTGAGGACGCCATTGGCCGCGGCCTTCATGCCGCTGGTGCCGCTCGCCTCGAGGAAGCGACGCGGGTTGTTGAGCCACACATCGCATCCCTGCACGAGCCGGCTCGCCAGCTCGATGTCGTAGTCCTTGAGGAAGATGACGTTCGACTCCTCGCGGGCGAGGCTGACCACCCGCCGCAGGATTTCCTTACCCGGCTGGTCCGCCGGGTGCGACTTGCCCGCGAACAGAAACTGGACCGGGCGCCTGGCGTTGTGGAGCAGCTTGGTGAGCCGCTGGCGGTCGTTCAGCAGCAGGTCCGCGCGCTTGTACGGCGCGAAACGCCTGCCGAAACCAATCGTCAGCGCCCTGGGGTCGAGCTTCTCCACCGGCCTCTCGTCGCGAATCGCAACAAACTCGAACAAGCGCTGCTTGAGCTCGTTGTGCACCGCCCAGAGATCGGCGGCGGGGATCTCAAAGACAGCCTGCCAACGTCCATCCCTGCCGTCGAGGTCCCACCAGTCGGGTCCGACGAAGCGGCTCAGGACGGCCGCCACCTCGGGCGCGAGCCAGGTCGGCATGTGCACGCCGTTGGTCACTGACCCGATGGGCACCTGCGTCTCGTTAAGGCCGCGCCATGCGTCCTTCCAGAGCCTGCGTGACACCGCGCCATGGAGGCGGCTGACGCCGACGGATTGATCGGCGAGCCTCAGCGCCGCGTAGGTCGTGCAGAGCCTTTCACGCGGATCGCCCGGCTTTTGTCGTCCGAGGTCCATGAAGCGGTCGAAGTTGATTCCGACCTGCTGCAGGTAAGGGCCGAGCAGGTCCCACACCAGCCCTGGCTCGAAGTAGTCGCTGCCGGCCGCGATAGGCGTGTGGGTGGTGAAGACGATTCCGGCGCGCGCGACGAGGCGCGCCTCTTCGAGAGTCATCTGTCGCGAGGAGCGCAGCTCGCGGATTCGCTCGATCGCACACAGGAAGCTGTGGCCCTCGTTCAGGTGAAAGACGTTGGCCGCGATCCCCATTGCGCGCAGCGCGCGCACGCCACCGACGCCGAGCACGATCTCCTGCCTCAGCCGCTTGTCGGGCTCGGGCTGATAGAGGCGGTCGGTGATGGTTCGGATCTCGGGCGGATTGGTTGGGATGTCCGTGTCGAGCAGGAAAAGAGGCACACGTCCGACCTGCGCCTTCCAGACCGCGATCCTGGCGTTGACGCCGCCGATGGGAGCCTCGACCTCTATGCCCTCCACCCTTTGCACCGGCAGGTCGCTGCCCTTGTTCTCGGAGTAGACCTCTACCTGACGTGCATCGGCGTCGATGTCCTGGCGTCCGAACCCCTGCTTGTAGAAGAGGCTCACCGCGACCAGGGGCAGGCCCAGATCGCTCGTGGCTTTCAGATGGTCGCCCGCGAGGACGCCGAGACCGCCCGAGTAGATGGGCAGGCACTCGGCGATGCCGAACTCGAGCGAGAAATACGCGATGACCATGGGCGCGTGCGCGTCGAGAAACGGAGGGTTGCGGTCGTAGTACTGGCGGAAGACGGATTTCGCGTCGTCGAGCGCATGCTTCACGTCGTCGCGCTCGAGCGCCTCTCTGAGGCCATCATCGCCGAGCTGGTTGAGCAGGAGCACAGGATTCTGGTGCGTCTGCTCCCATCTCGTTGGGTCGATGGTGCGAAAGAGATTCTGGATCGCCGGTTGCCACGTCCAGAGAAGGTCGTAAGCGAGTTTGTTTGTATCGTCCGACACGGAATTACGATGGTAAGTGAGGCGAAGGCAACGACATGAAAGCCGTCGTGATGGCGGGAGGGGAGGGATCTCGCCTTCGACCGCTGACGAGCCGCCAGCCGAAACCGCTCGTGCCGGTCGCGGGCCGGCCGATCATGGAGCACATCCTCCTGCACCTGCGCCGCCACCAGATGCGGGATGTGGTGGCGACGGTCCAGTACCTCGGGTCCTCCATCCGCAACTACTTCGGCGACGGTTCCGAGCAAGGCATAGCCCTCACGTATTCCGTCGAAGACTCACCGCTTGGCACGGCCGGGTCGGTGATGCTGGCGCGGCAGTTCTTGACCGAGACATTCGTGGTCATTTCCGGCGACGCGCTGACGGACATCGACCTGGCGGCAGCGGCACGATTTCACCGGGAGCGCAAGTCGCTCGCCACCATCGTCCTGAAGCCGGTGCCGAATCCTCTCGAGTACGGCGTCGTGGTCGTCGACGAAGGCGGCGCGGTGCAGCGGTTCATCGAGAAGCCCTCATGGGGCGAGGTCATCTCCGACCTCGCGAACACAGGCATCTACATCCTCGACCCCGCGGTTTTCGATTTCTTCCGCGCAGGCGAGGTCACCGATTGGTCGGGTGACGTGTTCCCGAAGCTGCTGAAGGAAGGCGAGCCGGTTTACGGCTGGGTCGCGTCGGGTTACTGGGAGGACGTCGGCAGCCACGCGGCGTACACCAAGGCCAACTTCGACTGCCTGGAAGGCCGTGTCAAGGTGCAGATTCCAGCGCAGCGTGTCGGTGAGGGGATCTGGGTCCACGAGGACGCCGAGGTCTCTCCGTCCGCGCGGGTCGACGGCCCCGCGCTCATCTGCGCGGGCGCGAAGGTGCGCGCAGGAGCGTGGGTGAACGGTCCGTGCGTGATCGGTCCGTTCACGACGATCGACTCGGGCGCGAAGGTGTCGAACTCGATCATGTGGGACCACTCGTACATCGGTGAGACCTCGCGGCTGCGCGGCTCCGTGGTGTGTCGCTCGGTGACCGTGAAGAACGGGTGCATCCTGGAAGAGGGTTCCGTGATCGGGAGCGATGTCGTGATCGGCGCCGGCTCCACGGTCAACGCCAACGTGCGCATCTGGCCGAACAAGGAGGTCGAGCCTGGTGCGGTCGTCCGCGAGTCGATCATCTGGGCCGGGTCGTGGAAGCGCGGCCTGTTCACATCGTATGGCCTCACCGGGTTGACCAACGTCGAGTTCACGCCCGAGTTTGCTGCCCGTCTGGGCGCGTCCGTAGGCGCGCTCAACCCCGTCGGCGTCGAGATCGCGATCTCCCGTGACTACACGCGGTCGGCGCGCATGATCGGCCGGGCGATCATCTCGGGGATGATCTCGTCGGGCGCGAACGTCACCGACCTGTCTGTGATGCCTGCGCCGGTCGCGCGCTACTGGGCCAAGCACAATCGCATCGCTGCCATGCACGTGCAGACGTCCCCGGTTGATCCGCGGTCCGCCGACATCCGGATCTTCGACCAGCAGGGATTCGACCTCGACAAGCGCAGCGAGCGCAAGCTCGAGGGACTGTTCTTCCGTGAGGACATACGGCGCGTCTCGCACTACGAGATGGGGCGCATCGTGAGGCGCGAGGACCAGAGCGACGGCTATGTCCGGGAGATGCTGTCACTTCTCGATCTCGAGGTTTTGCGCGCTGCCGCCTTCAAGGTGGTCGTCGACTACAACAACGGCGCCGCGGGCGCGCTCCTGCCGCGCGTCCTGCAGGAGATGAACTGCGACGTCATCCCCTTGAACGCGTCGCCCGCCGAGATCGTGGCCGAGGAGGACCAGGTCTCGTTTGACGCGCACCTGCGCGAGATCGGGACGATCGTCTCGGCCGTCAAGGCGAAGTTGGGCGTGTTCATCGACCGGCCGGGTGAGCGGTGCTTCTGGATCGATGAGACCGGCGCGGTCTTGGACCACACCGCGGCGTTTGCGGTGCTGGCGCAGCTGGCTCTTGCCGGGCGCTCCGGGATTCTGCTCGGGCCGGCGTCGGCGTCTCTCGCATTCTCGCTGATCGCCGAGGAGCTTGGGTCTCGCTTCGTGCCGTCGAAGATCACGCCTGGCGCGGTCCTGCGCGCCGCGCAGCACGCCGACACGGTCATGGCTTCCGACGGCGGCGGCGGCTACTGCTGGCCGGACTTCGCGGTGTCGTTCGACGCCATGTTCAGCACGGTGCGTGTGCTCGAGATGCTGGCGAAGACGCGCGGGAGCCTCTCATCCTTGCGTGCTCGCATTCCCGAGGTCTCGCATGAGTCGGCGGTGGTGTTCTGCCCGTGGGACGTGAAAGGGCGCGTCATGCGGGCGATGATGGAAAGGCACCTGCGCGACCGCGTCGACCTGACCGACGGCGTGAAGGTTTTCTTCGACGATGGCTGGGTGCTGGTGGTGCCGGACGCGGACCGTCCCGAGTACCACGTCATCGCGTCGACGCGCGACGCGGCGCGCTCGCGGGCCCTGGTCGAGGAGTACTCGGGCTTGGTTCGTTCGGTCGTTGAGGAAATGGCGCCTCGCGTGGAGGCTGTTGTCGAAACGTAGCCCCTCGAGTGCCGGCACTGGGCTGGTGATTTGGCCCAATTGATCCTCGAGTGCCGGCACTCGCACAGTTCGGATGGAATGGCCCGCCTAAAATCAAGGCTCCGCGCGGGAGTAGCTCACCTGGCAGAGCGCGACCTTCCCAAGGTTGAGGTAGCGGGTTCGAGTCCCGTCTCCCGCTCCAGCTTTACTCTCGCTGCGCCCCGATCAAACTGTTGAGCTGGCGTGAATCCTCTTGTCGGCTCCTGGCGCCTGGTGACCTGGCAGGTCGTTGTCGATGGCGAGGTGCGCGAACTATTCGGGTCCCGACCCAATGGGTATCTGATCCTCACCGAGCGCGGCCGGTCCATGGTGCTGACCACGGCCGAGGTCAGGACGCCGGGTGAGTCAGACGCCCATGGGGCAGCGCTTCACCGATCGATGATCGCCTACACCGGCCACTATCACGTGGAGGGCGACCAGTTGGTCACCACCGTAGAGGCGTCCTGGAACGAAGCCTGGAACGGCACCGAGCAGCGGCGCAGGTTCCGGATCGAGGGTAATCGGCTCTTCATCGAATCGGAGCCGGCTCCCAGCCTGCTCTACCCAGGCACGGTCGATTTTCGAAGAATCGTCTGGGAACGCGAATGAAGCGGCCGACAACGCCAAAGAGGGTGCGGCGATGGAAATCTTCTCCTGCGTGCGACGCGATTGATACTGTGAAGAGACAAAGCTCGGGGTGACGAGTGTCAGGGGAGACGGTAGGTGAATTCGACTGGCTGATTGGTGCTTGGGACCAAGGATCCCGTCTCCCGCTCCAGCTTTTACCCACCTCGCACGACTAGCAAGCCGCCGTCGGCCCTCGAACAGATCTCGGCCAAGCAGGTGTGATGTCTGGCACGGCTGAGCGTTGCTTGACAGGCCGACGCGGCGAGACTACGCTGCCGCGCGGCAGCGCTGCGAGGCTCCTTTTGGGTGCTGGGCTGCCGAGGAGGGCTCTTGGCCAGCCAGGGATGGCGCGGGACGTTGGCGCAGCTGGCTTCGACGACCGGGGCATCACTGGTGCTTGGCATGTCGGCTTACCTTGCGGCCGCACCCACGCCGGTGGCCGCGTGCTGTCCCGGCGCCACGGTTCTGGTCTCGGTAAGTGCTTCTCCGACGACGGTAGACGCTGGCGGGACCGTTACGGTTGCGGTCCACGTGACCAACGCCGTGGCCGACGTCCTCTCGGTCGGTATTTGTTACTCGTTCCCCGGCGGCCTATTCGCACCCGGCTGCCAAGGGCCACAGATCGGTCCTGAGGCGATGCCGCTGTCGCTGGCCTCCGGAACGCCGCGAGACGGGGTCTGGCAAGGGTTGGTAGCTGTTCCACCGGCAGCTGCGTCGGGAGCCTGGACCGTGAACTTCGTGAACGCCAGCGCAGGCGGTGGCTTCAACCAGTTCGGCTCCCCCAATCCGTTGCTCGCGGGCGGCGACTTCACAGTTGTGGGTGGCAGCGACACGACGCCACCGACGATCTTTCCTCCGACATTCACGCCGACCACGGTTGGGTCAGGCGGCACGGTCACCGTCAGCGCTCGCATCACGGACGAGAGCGGTGTCGCTGCCGCGACAGTTGAAACCCTGCCGGGCACGACCTCCGACATTTTCGTGCCGATGGCATTCGTCTCGGGCACTCCTCAAGACGGGATCTGGCAGGTCAAGCTGGTTCCATTGGTCCCCGGAGACTACGTGGTGGCCACTGTGGCGGCCCAGGATGCCGCCGGCAACGGTAGCCAAACCGAGGGCGACCCGCCATCCTTTTTTGGCACTTTCACAGTGACCGCCAAGCAGGATCAGACCATCAGCTTCGCGCCGCTCCCGGTTAAGGTCCTCGGTGATCCGCCCTTCGCGATCACCGCGACGGCCTCGTCCGGGCTACCGGTTTCGTTCACGGCCGCCGGTCCGTGTTCGGTAACGGGGAACACGGTGTCATTGAGCGCAACTGGTGTGTGCACGATCACTGCGACGCAGGATGGCAACGACAGTTTCAACCCGGCCCCCAGCCTCTCGCGAAGCTTCAACGTGGTGTCCCCGGCGCAGTTCGCCCAGAGCGTCATCGACGCAATCTTCGGGATGGGTCTTCCATCGGGGATCTCCGAGAGCCTCAACGGCAAGTTGGGAGCCTACATCGACTCGACCTCGCGGGGCGACCAGACTTCCGCCTGCGGCCAGCTTGGCGCCTTCGTCAACAACGTCAACGCTCAATCGGGCAAGCAAATCCCTGCGGCCGACGCCCAGCTCTTGCTGATCGACGGCGCACGCCTGACCACTGCCTCCGCCTGCTGAGCGGCAGGATCCCGCGCAATTCGGTCTGTTTGCTCATATCAGTCGGTAATCGAACTCGACCGCGGCATTGGTACTCGGGGCTGAGAGCCCCGTCTCCCGCTCCACTCGTCTCGCTCGCTTCGCTCAACTCGTGTCGCGGGCGACGGTCGCGTAACGTTGAGATGCGGCCCGCGTTTGTGTTGGCGTGCGCATCCTCGTCGCCGGACTGATGCTCGCACTTGCTGGCTGCGGAAGCGGCGCCAGCAACCCGGCAGTCCGGACGACGCCCGCCACGTCGCCACCGGTCAGCGCGGCCCGCGAAGTATCGCCGTCGGCCTCAGCCTCGTCCCAGCCCGTGGCATCTGCCGCCGGCTGGAAGCTCCCCGTGGCGACAAGCAATAACGGCACAATCGCCCAAGGGGGCTTCGTTTCCCTATCAGACGGGACCTTCTCCTCTGATCCGAGCGCCAGCCTCACGAACAGCACGGTTGGAAGTCCGCCCCTAAAGGGGACGTGGCCGCGGACGAACGTTGCGATGTTCCCGAGCTACGACGTGCAAATTGGCCGTTGGGTGCCGGTCAGCCTCGCGCAGCTCACGCCGGACGGCAAGCAGTACGCCTATGCGGAGTGGGTCATGCCGACAGTCCAAAACGGGCCAACTGCACCGTCTGAAATCAAGATCCATGTGGTCGACGTGGCGGCCGCGACCGACCGCGTTGCCTACACGACCAGCAAACAATTGCTCACCGTCGTGGCGTTCGAACCTGAAGGCGTCTACGTTACGGACCAATGTTGGGAAGGCTGCGGCTTCGTCGGTGGGATGTGGTTGCTCGATCCATCGACCGGTCAACTGAAGACCATCCTGGCCAGCGATGCCGACCACACGGCGTGGCTATGGATGGCCAATGGGTTCGTCTGGGGCATGGGGCCCTGGGGCCCCGACACGATCGCCACAACTGTATTCCGTCTCGACCTGTCGACCGAGGCCGTTACGCCATGGTTCTCGCCCAGCAACTCCGTCGACGTGGTTGGTGTCGACTCGCAGGGCTTTCCCTTCATCGAGACTCAAGATCCATATTCAGGAGCCGTCGAGCTGTGGGACGGAACGAGCGCAAGTGCGGGTACCAAGATCTTCGCGAGTCCGACGGTCGTGCATTTCGGACCAGCCATGTCAGGTGGGTGCGGAACCTGGATCGGAAGCACGAATGGACTCTACGAACTAACTTCGTCGGGAACATTGCAACTGCTCCAGACCGTGGTCCTTCCACCGGCAGGCTTGGAGGTTACCGGTCCGTGTGTATCCGTCTAGAGGACTCGAACCGTTGCCAGCGGCAACCATCCAAGAGCCGGCATCGCGTCACAACATACGTTCGCGCTCGGCGTTGGTGAGCCAGTAGACGAATTCAACCTGTTGCTTGGTACGGGGCGGCTCATCTCCAGTCTCCCGCTCCACGACCCGCTTCGCTCGTGGCGTCGCGGGATACGGGCGCCACTTGCTTCGCTGGCTCCGGTTTCACACGTGCGTTAGCTTTCCGGCATGACAGTGGCGGCGCCGGGATCGCCGGCGCCTGGTCGCAACGCGCTCTACGGTGTGGTCACCGGTATCCTGCTCGCCTGCTGTGGGCCATTTGGTCTGATCGCGCTCTGGCTGGGGCCATGGTCGAACCGATCGAAGTAATCATCACGGTGGTGTGGCTGATCATTTTCGGGCCGGCCACCTTCTACTACGTGGGCCAGAACTACTACCACCCATACGCAGTGCCGACGCCGGGGACAGGATAGAGGTGGCATGATGCCTGGCAAGGCCATCGGCAGGGCGATCATCTTTGACAACCTGAGGTCGCTCGAGCTCCACAAACCGGGCGAGGCCGCCTCGGCCGTCTACGACAGGCCGATCGAGCTCGGACTTCTGTACGAGGATCCCCAGTCGTACGAGGAGCACTACCTCGTCCGCTATCCGGCAGGCGTTCGAGGCCGCGTCCACAGGCATACCGCCGCCCACACGATCGTCGTCCTCGAGGGTCGCCTGGAGGCGAACGGCCAGGTCATCGGGCCCGGGTCTTACGCCCACTTTCCGGCCGGCGAGCCGATGCAGCACCAGGCCCCCGACGAAGCCTGCCTGTTCGTGCTCATATTTCACGGCGCCTTCGACGTCGAAGTGATGGACTGACCGAACCCCGAACCGCAATTTCTACGACGCGGTCACCCGTTCGTGGATGAGCCGGGTCAGCTCGTGCACTTCCTTCGTCAGCTGCGTGTTCAGCTCCAGCGCCGCCGCCAGCTTGTCCTCGACGTCCTCGATCTGCTTCTCCTGGGCGCCGATCCTTGCCAGCGTGGCCTCCAGATTGCGCTCCGAGCGGTTCGAGGAGGCCCCGACCAGGAAGCCGATGTACAGCTCCGCGATGGTGGTGACTGTGTTGAGTGGGAAGTTGAAGCTGTTGGACGTGAACCAGTCCGGCAGGAAGTTGTGTCCGGCAATGTATGGACCGAACGCGATCCAGGTACCGACGGCCAGCAGCCAGATGATGATGTTGGTGGGGGTGCCCATCGCGTAGCTCACGCGGTCGGCGATCCTCTGGAACATCGAAAGGCGCTCCGGGGATTCGGTCACTGCCATGTCGACTACCTCCTCTGCTCGGGCGAATAACGGGGCCGAAAAGCGTGGAGCCCATAATTCCAGAGGCATGAACGGCGTGCACGACATGGGCGGGATGCACGGCTTCGGTCCCGTGAAGATCGAGCGTGACGAGCCCGTCTTCCACGAGCGATGGGAGGGTGTCGTGCGGGCGATGATGGTTCGCACCATCGGGCGCTACTACAACCTCGACGAGTTCCGCCATGCGGTAGAGCGCATGCCGTCGCACGAATACCTGCGGGCCTCCTACTACGAACGCTGGCTGTACGGGGTCCAGAGGCTGCTGATCGAGAAAGGCGTGATCAGTAGCTCCGAGCTCGCCGGCGGCCACGCGGCAGGCAAAACAGCCGCGCCGGCTCGCGACCGGGAGCAGGCACCAGCTCTCAATTCCAGGTTCCGCGCCGGCGATCGTGTGGTCACACGCAACATGCATCCGCACGGCCACACGCGCCTTCCGCGCTACGCGCGCGGCCGGCACGGGGTCATTCGGAGTACCTATGGCCCGTTCCGGCTGCCCGACGCCAACGCCCACGGCGATCACGATGAGTGGCAGCCCTGCTATGCAGTGGAGTTCACTGCGCACGAGCTGTGGGGCGACGAGGCATCGAGCACCGATCTCGTCTGCATCGACCTGTGGGAGAGCTACCTCGAACCGGAGGCGAAAGCATGAGCGACCACGATCACCACGATCACGACCACGACCACCATCCGGAAGCGCCGTCCGACATCGAGGCCCGCGCCCTCGCGCTGGAGTCGCTGCTGGTCGAGAAAGGAATCCTCACCTCCGAAGAGGTGGACCGCATCGTGTCGATGTACGAGCACGACATCGGCCCCATGCTCGGGGCCCGCGTGGTCGCGCGCGCCTGGATCGATTCCGAGTACCGGCACCGCCTGCTCCAGGACGGGCCGGCGGCGGTGAAGGAGCTCGGAATCGGCTATCCAGAGGGCACGCGTCTGGTCGTGGTCGAGAACAGGCCAGGCGCGCACAACGTGATCGTGTGCACTCTGTGCTCCTGCTACCCGTGGCCTGTGCTTGGCCTCCCGCCGACCTGGTACAAATCGCCGCCTTATCGCTCGCGCATGGTCCGCGAGCCGCGCAGCGTGCTGGCGGAGTTCGACCTGCGTCTCCCTGAGTCGGTCGC
This sequence comes from Candidatus Dormiibacterota bacterium, assembly GCA_035934385.1. GTDB lineage: Bacteria > Chloroflexota > Dormibacteria > Dormibacterales > Dormibacteraceae > CF-118. The sequence goes on along the minus strand of DASYXY010000055.1, from coordinate 20,301 downwards.
CGTCAACGTCTGGGACTCGAGTTCGGACGTGCGCTACATGGTTCTGCCCGAACGGCCCGCAGGCACCGAAGGCTGGTCGGAAGAAAAGCTGGCGGCCATCGTGACGCGCGACTGCATGATCGGCGTCGCCGTGCCACGAGTGCCGGCCGAGGCTGCGACCAGGTGAGCGTCGACAGGAGCATCGCCTACCTCGAAGGCGATGCCGCTCTGCCGCGTAAGAACGGGGAGCTCGTGTTCGCCGCGCCATGGGAGGGCCGAGCATTCGGACTCGCCGTGCTGCTCAGCGACAAGGGCGCTTACGCGTGGGACGATTTCCGCGACCGGCTTGTACAGGAGATCGCGCAAGGCGACCACCCCTACTACGAGAGCTGGCTCGACGCCCTCCAGTCCCTCCTGATGTCGCGCGGCGTGGTTTCGGCGGACGAGGTGTCCGGGCGGGCGGCCGAATATGCGGCCCTGGAGCGTGACCCGGTCTTTTAGGCGATCCGCTGCGCTGGCGCTGGTCATCGTCTTCGCCGCGTGCAGCGGGTCGACCACGGCAGCGCCCCCGAGCCCAGCCTCGACTCAAAGCGTCTCCGGCTGCACCGCGCCTGAGGCCGCTCAGTTCGACTTCTGGGTCGGCAGCTGGCGGGGCAGGTGGGCCGACGCCCAAGGCGCGGCATTTGCAACCGACGTCGTGGTCCGGAACGGCTGCGAGATCGACGAAAGCTTCGAAGCCCCGCGATTCCTGCAGCACGACAACTACAGCGCCACCAGCAAGAGCCAGTGGGACCCGTCACTAGGCAAATGGGTGCAGGACTACAGCGACAGCGTTGGGGAACGTTCCCGGTGGCTGGGCGGATTCGCCTCGGGCGCGATGACGTTGATCGGACCTCAGGTCGGCAGCCGCCAGCAGAGGATCGTGTGGCACGACATCGAATCGGGCGGATGGACCTGGGACTATGACAGCTCCACAGATGGGTCGACCTGGTCCGCCGTGGTGGTCATTAGGTACCAACGCACCCAGTGAGCTCGTCGGGTACGCCGCCGCAGATAATCTCTTAAGACCTAGTTTCGTGACTTTGGAGGACATCCAATGGCCCGCACTCCGCTGCTGACCCGATTCCAGCAACTGTTCGCGGACTTCGACCTCGCCGAGAGGTCGGGCCGCACCGTCGAAGAAGTGCAGCAGGCCAGAAAAAAGGCGAGCCTGAGCCGGCGCAACTTCCTGAAGGGCACCGGGGCGACGATCGGCGCCGCAGCCCTCGCCGGTACGTTGCCCGCCTTCGCGCGCGCGACGTCGGCGCCGCGCATCGGCATCATCGGCGCGGGCATCGCCGGGTTGAACGCGGCGTTGACGCTCCAGGACAGGGGGATCGCGAGCACCGTGTTCGAGGCTTCCGATCGGATCGGCGGCCGCATGCACTCACTGACGAGCGGGTACTGGCAGAACGGCCAGACCAGCGAGTGGTGCGGGGAGTTGATCGACAGCAACTTCAAGACGATCATGAACCTGGCCACCCGATTCAACCTGCCGCTGGTGGACCTGCTCGCGGCCCAGCCGGCCGGATCCCAGGAGACCGACTTCGTTCACGGCCACTATTACACCTTCAGCCAGGCGATCAACGACTTCAACACCATCGCGCCAACGCTTCGGGACCAGCTCAAATCGGCGCCGTTTCCAACGACGTTCAACAGCTTCACGACAGCCGGCCAACAGCTTGACAACACGAGCGCATTCGACTGGATCGAGAAGTTCATTCCCGGCGGTCACAGCTCGGATTTCGGCGCGCTCATCGATTCCGCCTACAACCAGGAGTTCGGCCTGGACACCACCCAGCAGAGCTCGCTCAACATCCTTTATCTGCTCGCCTTCCAGCCGGTCAAGCAGCCCGCCGGTGGCTTCGCCTGGTACGGCACGTCTGACGAGCGCTTCCACATCGCGGGTGGCAACCAGCTGCTGCCGCTGGCAATCGCCGGCCATGTCCAGACCGCTTCACCTCAGTGCACCGTCCACACCCTCTGGCGGATGACCGCCGTGCGCACCAACGGCGACGGAAGCGTCACGTGCACCTTCTCGACTCCGTCCGGATCGGTGCAGCAGACCTTCGACGCCGTGATCCTCACGCTGCCGTTCTCCGTGCTTCGAGGTCTCGATTACTCGGGCGCGAACTTCGAGCCGCGAAAGGTCACCGCCATCACCCAGCTCGGCTACGGCACGAACACGAAGATGAACCTGCAGTTCAACACCCGATTCTGGAACGGCACCGGCGCGTGGCCCGGCACGTCCAACGGCACGATCTACACCGACCTGCCCTTCGAAGACAGCTGGGACGCGACCCGCGGCCAGCCTGGCTCCACCGGGATCGTTGTCCTGTTCACCGGCGGCAGCTTCGGCACCCAGGTTTCGATCCCGCAGCCTTACCAGACGGTTCAGGACTCGCCCGCGGCCCTGCATGCGGTCCAACAGTTCCTGGCGCAACTCGAAGACGTTTGGCCGGGCGCGACCAGGCAGTGGAACGGTCAGGCGACTGTGAGTACGCCCTGGAGTGACCCGAACTTGCTCGGCAGCTACGCCTGCTGGAAACCCGGCCAGTACGTGGGCTTCAGCGGGTTCGAAGGCGTGCGCCAGGGCAACATCCATTTCGCCGGCGAGCACTGCTCCATCAACTTCCAGGGATTCATGGAAGGCGGAGCTGCTGAGGGCGAGCGGGCGGCGAACGAGATCATCGCGGACCACCTCTAGCCACGGCGCTCAGCCGGCCGGGACTCGCAGCCTGAGGGCCAGCCAGCCCATCGTCAGCGCGCCGATCACGCCCGGGACGAACGCCAGTCCGGCGATGCCGGTCGCGTCCCAGATGGCGCCCGCGATCAGCGGGAACACGAAACCCAACGCGTACTGGGTCGTGAAGACCGCCGCGCTCATCCGCGGCACATCGCCGGGTGGAGCCAGGCGCGGGGGAAGCGAGAGCACGACGATGAACGACAGTGCCGCCGAGAAGCCGAGCACGAAGGCCCAGGCCACAACGCCGGGGCCGGGCGTGAGCACCAGCCCGACCTGTGCGACCGCCATCAGGGTCGCCGAGCCGATGAACCCCGCGCGACCCATCAGGAACCTGTCCCACAGCGCCACCGCGGGGGCCGTGAGCAGCTGAGACCCGTTCAACAGGGCCAGCGTCGGCGTGATGAGGTTGTGCCGCCCGCTGTGCTCCAGGAAGTCCGGGATGTACGCGTTCGTCGCGAAGTAGACGGCCGACGCCATGCCCATTACCGCACCGATGCGGATGACCTGGCCCTGCCGCCAGGACGGCCACCAACGGGCTGACGCCGGCATCGATGCGGCTACACGCCGGCGGGGCGCGGCGACCACCAGGCCTGCGCCGCTTGCCAGCACGATCGCGGACCACGACGCCAGCGCCCATCGCCAGTCGCCTCCGAACGCGGGCAGCACGCCGAAGGGCGTCGTGAGAACTGTGGGGATCGTCTCTCCGAACAGGATGCCGTTGCTGAAGACGGCGGTCGCAAGCGTGATCCGTGCCGGGAACCACTCTCGCACGAGAGACGGAAACGCCGGCTGGCTGACGGCCACGCCGATGCCCATAAGAACGGTCGCGGCGAACAGCACCGGCGCGGTTGGGCCGAAGCCACGCAGCGCGCCGAATACGGCCACCGTGCCGAGACCGATGCCCAACGCGCGCCGGACGCCGAGCCTTGTGATCAGCAGCGCACCCGGGACCGCCGCGACCGCGAACAGCACAACAGGGAGAGAGACGAGCGCGCCGACGGCTTTCTCATCCAGGTTCAGCTCGCGGTGGATGAGCGGGATCAATGGCGGCACCGCCAGCAGCGTCAGGCGGAGGTCCGCGCCGCCCAGCCACAGCAGGAGCAGCCGCACCCAGTCGGCGCGCGTGAGCTTCATCGCGTCAACCTGGACCGTGCATACTGGCCCGAATGTCCGGCCTGCTCATCGTCGCCGCCACAGGTCCAGGTGACGCGACCCGCGCGAGCATCCCGTTCCACGTCGCGGCCAATGGCGCGGGACCTGCGAACGTCGAGGTCGCGGTCGCATTCGCGGGCGATTCGATCGACCTGCTCAAGAGCGAGGTCAGCGCGGGCGTGCGCGGAGTCGGAGTACCGCCGCTGACCGACCTTCTGGCCAAGTGTGCCGCGCAGCAGGTTCGTTTCTATGTTTGAAAAGGCTGCGCCGAGGCCCGTGGGGTCTCGCAGGAGATGCTCGGCCCGCAGACGTCCTTCATCACCCCGGTCGACCTGGTGCGGTTGACGATGGAGGCCGACCGGGTCCTCAGCTTCTAGTCGCTGAGATAGCGGCGAGAGCGCTGGGGTTCTCGAGTGACGACAGGTCGCCCGGGTCGACGCCGGTGTAAACGCTGCGCACGACGCGGCGCAGGATCTTTGCGTTGCGCGTGCGCGGCAGATCGGTGACGAAATGCACGGCTTGCGGTCGAAGCGGCTTGCCCAGCGCGCCCGCGACGAGGTCCTTCAGCTCCACTGCGAGCTCATCACTCGGCGCGTGGCCGGGTCGCAGGATGACGAAGCAAACCAGCGCCTCGCCTTTGAGCTCGTCAGGCACGCCCACCGCCGCCGCCTCCGCGACCGCCGGGTGGCCGACCAGCACCGACTCCACCTCCGCCGGCCCCAGCCGCTTGCCCGCGACCTTGATCGTGTCGTCCGATCGGCCGAGGACGTACCAGAGGCCGTCCTCGGGATCGACATACGCCCAGTCGCCGTGCACCCATACGTCGGGAAAGCGATTCCAGTAGGTCTCGATGTAGCGGTCGCGATCGCCCCAGAAACCGCGCGTCATTCCCGGCCACGGGTTGCGGATCACGAGCTCTCCGACCTCACCGCGCACTGGCGCGCCCTCGGCGTCCACCACGTCCGCCGCAATCCCAGGCAGGGGACCGGCGAACGAACACGGCCGAAGCTGAGTAATCACGTTGCCGCAAAGGATCCCGCCCGAAATCTCGGTGCCGCCGGTGTAGTTGATGACTGGGATCCGGCCGCCGCCGATCTGCCTGAAGTACCAGTTGAACGGCTCCGGGTTCCACGGCTCGCCGGTGCCGCCGAGGATGCGCAGGCTGGAAAGGTCGTGGCGTGCAGGAGGCTCGTCGCCGTGCGTCATCAGCCCGCGCACGAGGGTGGGGGACACGCCGAAAACGGTGACCCGATGCTGCGCCACCATCCGCCAGAGGCGATCCGGCCCCGGGTGGTCCGGGGTGCCTTCGTACAGGACCATCGTCGCGCCCAGCGCAAGCGTGCCGAAGATGAGCCACGGACCCATCATCCAGCCGAGATCGGTGAACCAGAACACCGTGTCGTCGGCCCCGATGTCGAAGCCGTGGGCCATGTCCTGTGCGGCTTTGACCGGGAATCCGCCGTGCACGTGCAGCGTTCCCTTCGGCTTGCCCGTGGTGCCGGACGTGTAGATGATCATCAGCGGGTCCTCGGGATCCATCTCGTGCGTCGGCGCGCGGTCGGGCTCGTCCTCGAGCAGCACCTCCCACACCTGGTCGCGACCGTGCGTCCAGGGCACGTCGCGCACGATGCGCCGGTGCACGATCACCTTGGTCACTGTCGGGCACGAAACCAGCGCTCGGTCCGCCGTTTCCTTCATCGGCACCACCTGGCCGCGCCTGTAGAAGCCGTCGGCGCAGATCAAGCATCTGGCCTCGCCGTCCCTCAGCCTCGTCGCGATGGCCTCGGGTCCGTAGCCCGAGAACAGCGGGATGATGACCGCCCCGATCTTCGCGACGGCGAGCACCGACACAGCGACCTCGGGGCACATCGGCATGAAGATCCCGACGCGGTCACCGGGCCTGATGCCCAGCCGTCGAAGCGCGCCCGCGAGCTTGCACACCTCGGCGTGCAGCTCGCCATAGGTGAGCTTTCGCACCTCGCCGGGCTCGCCTTCCCAGATCAGCGCGGTCTTGTCGTGGAAGTCTTCGTCGCGATGGCGGTCGAGGCAGCTGTGCACGATGTTCATGCGGGCGCCTCGCCACCAGGTGGCCCACTGCTTGCCTTTCGAGAGGTCGACCACCTGGTCGTAGTGCCGATAGAACGCGATGTCGATGTCCTTGATCGCAGCGTCCCAGAACCACTCGATATCCGAGTCGGCGCGACGCAGCAGGTCGCCGAAGGTAGCGATTTCATGGCGGTCCATGAACCGCTTCAGCCGGCTCTTCGCGACGACCTCGTCGCTCGGCTTCCAGATCACGTCGCCGATGACGACCGGCTGCATCGCCTCGGATTCTAGGTGCCCTCTACACTCGGCCTGGATGCAACCGCTGCCACCAGGCTTCGCGAAGCAGCTCCTTCAGGTCATCGAACCTGGCGATGAAGGTGCCGCGGCCGAGGTGATCGGCGCGGCGATCCACCTGGACGACGCGCGCCTGGGCAAGTTCCTCGAGCTGCTCGCCGAGCGCGTTCGTTCGTCGGCCAAACCCATCACGGAGCCCGAGCTCCGCGATCTGCTGAAGACGTCGGCGAAACCGGAACGGCCAGCCGGCTCCTGATCCGCCGGGCTTCTTCGCCCAGCTCCCAATAATTCGCCCAGGCGATGCGCGCGACCGCGAGCGCCGTGCGCGGCTGATGACGGGACCGCGCGGCGCGTACCGCGTGCTGCTGTGCGTAGCACCACCGATCCCAAGCGCGCTCCACGGTGGCTGCCACGAGGTCGAGCCATACGTCGTCAGGAGATCCGTTCGGGGGAGTCGGCAGCGTCAGCACCTTCCACAGCCTTCCCTCGTAGACGCGCGTGACGATTGGCTGGCCCTCGGCCCGGCCGCGATGGCGGTTCGGGCGCGGATGCTTCGGGTTCGCGGCCATCAATCGCTGCTGCACGGCAAACACGAGATCGTGCGCCGCGTGAAGGGTGGCCGGCGGCAGCGGCGGATCCTTTCGCCCCAGCCTGACCTGCAGCATCCGGATCGCCTCGCGCAGGGTGTGCGGCGCGTCCTCCTCATCCATCAACCGCAGCGTTTCCACCTGCTCGAGCAGGCGGTCCGACTCCGCCATCAGCAACCTCCGCCTCGCCTCCTCCGGCCCGTCCTCTTCGACGAGTCGAATTGCCAGGACCACAGCGCCACCTTATAGCGATACCCAAACGTGTCAAGTCCATCTTTACAGGCTGCTCCCAAAGGGTTGCCTTAACAGGCAGCGTTGGCACAGCGCTAACGCGTGCTTAAGGTTTGCGCGCGAAGGTGTTTGGATTGAGGAGCTGGCTGGTTGCGGGTCTGGCGGCGGTGCTCGCCGTCGCGGTGAGCGCGGGAGTGCTCATCTTCGGCAATCCGACGCGACACGAGATCGAGGTGTACGCGGTCGCGCACGATATTTCGGCTGGCACGACCCTCACGCCGGATGCGCTGTGCGTCGTCGCGGTGATGCTGCCCAGCGGCGCGTCAACGCTCTTTCAGAAGGGTGCCGGAGACGTGCGCGGACTGCGCGCCGCGCACGACCTGATCGCCGGCCAGCTTCTGCAGCTCTCAGATGTGGTTTCGTCGTCGGCGCCGGCCGACATTCGCCTCGTCTTCATTCCGGTGAAGGTCGCGCCGCCCGTATCGGCCGGCGCCAAGATCGATCTTCTCGTCATATCCGGCACAGCCGACAACCCCGCCGTCCTCCCCTTCGCGCTCGGCATCGAAGTGCGCGGTGTGGTGCCGGGAGGCTTCATCGTCGCTGTCACATCGCGGCAGGCGCCCGCCTTCGTGTACGCGGCGGAGGCGATGCGATTGGTCGCCGTCATCGGAGCTCGCGGTGCTCCGGCGGGGAAAGAACAGCCTGTGAGTGCGCCCAACCAGGCGCTGGCGATGGCCTCGCAGCCTTGATCGCGCTTGACGTCGAATCCCGTGTACGAGCGAGCGGAAGCTCGGCTAGGGGAGGCCGAGCAGCTTCTTGCCGTTCTCGGTGAGCACCTTTTGAAGCGCGGCGTCCGGGATCTCCAACGTGCGGAGCTCGTCGAGGCACCGCTGCGGCTGGAGGAACGGGTAGTCGCTTCCAAAAACGAACTGGTTCTGCAGCCTGCCCTTCATCTCGCGAATGACTTCTGCCGGGATGTACTTCGGAGCCCACCCCGAGATGTCGATGTAGATGTTGGTCTTGTGCAACGCCATCGCGAGCAGCTCGAGGTGCCATGGATACCCGAAATGAGCGGCGATCACGTTGAGGCCGGGAAACGCGGCCGCGACCGCGTCCAGTCGGATGGGGCGCGCGTAGTCGAGCCTGATTCCCTGCCCACCCGGCTGGCCCGCACCGATGCCGCTCGTGCCGGTGTGAAACAGCAGCACCAGACCGAGTTCCTCGCACCGTTCGTACAGCGGCCAGAACCTGTCGTCGTCCGGTCGGAACGCTTGCAGTGAAGGGTGAAGCTTCACCCCTTTCAGCCCCAACGAAGCGATGTGATCGAGCTCGCCGACGGCGAAGTCGCCCTTCAACGGGTCCACGCTCCCGAATCCGACGAACGTCTTCGGGTGCTCGCGGCATGCCTTCGCGACCACTTCGTTGGGCACGCGTGGCCGCCCCGTCGCGGTCTCCGCGTCCCATGCGAGAAGCACGGCCATCGCATCGATGGCCTCGTAGTCGGACGCAAGCTCTGCGATCGTCCGCCTAACGACCTTGGATCGGAAGTAAGCCTCGGCCGCGTCGATGTAACCCCTCATCGAGACGTCGAGCCAGTCAGGCGTCGGCAGATGGACGTGGAAATCGATCGCCTTCATGGGCACGGCCGATGATAGTGATCATGGAAGCCACGCTGCTTGTGCTCGCCGGCGGCTCGAGCCGGCGCATGGGCAGGCCGAAAGCGTGGCTCGAGGTTGGCGACACGATTCTGCTGCGCTGGGTGGTGGATCGTCTCGCACCCGCCTTTTCGGAGGTGATGATCGCGTTTGCCGAGCCCGAGCAGCTGGAGCAGCCGATCCCATACCGCGTCGTTTTCGATCGCAAGCGCTCGGGCGGTCCGCTTGCCGGCATCGAGGCCGGCCTGCTCGCGGCGCGGGTCGATCCGGTCTTCGTCATCGCATGCGACATGCCCTATGTCACATCCGACATCGCTCGCATGGCGGTCGCCGCGTCACGCACGTGCGACGCCGCGGTGCCTCGAATCGATGGTCGGCCCGAGCCGGTGTGCGCCGCCTACAGAAGATCGGCGCTGCCGGTCATCAGCGGCGCACTCGACAGCGGCCACAGGCGCGCGGCCGAGGTTCTCGCCAGCCTGGAGGTGACGTGGCTCGACCTGGTCGACGACGACATGGTCCGCAGTCTCAACACTCCGGACGACTACGCCCGCTTCCGGGCGTCCGTCGGACCTAGCGATAATTGACGAGCCCTTTCCCCCAATTGGAGGCTTTGTTGTGAAGATCGTCGTCACCGTCAAGCAGGTGCCGGACCCCAACGCGACCATGACGTTGGAGTCCGACAACACTCTCGCACGCGACAAGGAGGTCGTCCTCGATCCCGGCGACGAGTGCGGCATCGAGGAGGGGCTGCAGCTCAAGGAGGCGCACGGAGGCGAGGTCGTGCTCGTTTCGATGGGACCGGAGCGCGCAAGGGACGCGATCCGCAAGGGCCTCTCGATGGGCGCGGACCGGGGCATCCTCATCACCGACGAGAAGCTGGCCGGCGCGGACGCGCTGCTGACGGGCAAGGCTTTGGCCGCGGCCATCAAGGCCGAATCACCGGACCTGGTGATCTGCGGGACTGAGTCCTACGACGGCAGCACCGGCATGCTGCCTCCGATCCTCGCCGAGCTTCTGGGCCTGCCTCAGCTGACTTTCGCCAAGAAGGTCGAAGTCAGCGGGACCAACCTGAAGGTCAACCGCCAGACCGCTGACGGGTACATGGCGGTCGAGGCCGCGATGCCGGCTCTGATCACGGTCACGGCTGCGATCGCGGAGCCGCGCTACGCATCGCTCAAGGGCATCATGGCCGCGCGGTCGAAAGAGGTGAAGCTGCTGTCGCTGCAGGATCTCGGGGTGGCAGGCGGCGAGCCTGCTGAGACCATCGAGTCAGTCGCGAGCGCAGAGGCGCGCAAGGCCGGAGCGATCATCGAGGACGACGGCAGCGCGGTCGACCGCATCGTCAAAGTGCTCACCGAAGCCAAGGTGATCTGAGATGGCGAAGGTTTGCGTCTACGCAGAGCTGAGCGAGGGCAAGCTCAACTCGGCGGTCACCGAGATCATGGCCAGGGCACGGGACATTGGCGATGTCAGCGTAGTCGCGCTCGGGACCGGCGCCAGGGAGGCGGCCATCACGCTCGGCAAGCACGGCGCGAAGGTCGCCTACGTGAATGAGGACCGAGTCTTCGACGAGTACCTGGCCGAGCCCGCGACCGACGTCCTGCACGCTCTGCAGCAGAAGGAGCCGGCCGACCTCATCCTCTTCAGCTTCACCAGCGACTCGCGCGATGTCGCCGGCCGGCTCGCCGCTCGGCTCGGCGCCGGCCTCATCTCCAACGCCTCGGACATAACCGCGGAGAGCGGTGCCTTCGTCGCCACGGTGCCCTACTTCGGCGGCGCGAAGGTGGCTTCGATGAAGGCCAACGGCAAGCCGGCGATCGTCCTGATCAGGCCCAAGTCGTTCGAAGCATCGGAGACGGGAGGCAGCGCCGAGGTCAAGGAGGCGCCGGGTTCTGTGGGTGATGGCTCGAAGCGAGCCAGGGTCGTGGAGCGCGTCGCCGAGGTTTCCGAGAAGGTGAAGCTCGAGGATGCGCGGGTGGTCGTCAGCGGCGGACGAGGTATGGGCGGGCCTGACAACTTCCCGCTCCTGGAAGACCTCGCAAGCGCGCTCGGCGGCGCGGTCGGCGCCAGCCGGGCTGTGGTCGACGCCGGTTGGGTGCCCTATTCGATGCAGGTCGGGCAGACCGGCAAGTCCGTGCGCCCGGGCGTGTACATCGCGGTAGGCATCAGCGGCGCCATGCAGCACACGGTGGGCATGAAGACGTCCAAGGTCATCATCGCGATCAACAAGGACGCGGAAGCCCCGATCATGAAGATCGCCGACCTCGGCGTCGTTGGCGATGCGCTAAAGATCGTGCCCGCGCTCACCGCCGCGGTCAAAGCCAAGAAAGGCAAGTCCTAGACCACGGACAGGGACGTCGCGGAGCGCCTCGCCGCAGAGCGCGCGGCGCTGCGAAAAAGCAAAGACTTCGAGGCCGCCGACTCGATCCGGGCGCGGCTGAACGATGCCGGTTGGGAGGTTCTCGACAGCTCGTCAGGCAGCGAGCTGCGCCCGCTCCGAGCCCAAGCGGTACCCGTCGCGCCCGCCTCACCACGGCGCGTGACCGCTCTCACCGTGCTTCACGGCTGGAAACCCGACGCGGAACGCTGGCTTCTATCGGTTTTCACCTACTGCAAGGCCGATTTCGAAGCCCTCATAGTCGACAACTCAGGCGACACCGGTATCGCCGCGTGGTTGGATGGCCGCGCCGCGGAGCGCGTGCGAGTCATTCGGCTCGAGCCGCCACTGGGTTTCGGCGGTGCGGTCAACGCAGGGATCGAGGGGGCTGCCGGCCAGGCCTGCGTACTCTTCGACCCGAGCATCGAGCTGAAAGGCGACGCGATCACGCCACTGCTGGCTGCACTCGAAGAGCGGTCGGTTGTTGTGGCTGGACCATTCGGGGTGCGGGCGAAAGGCACACTCAAGGAGTTCGAGGAGAGCGCCGGCCCCGATGTCGATGCGATCGAGGGCTACTGCATGGCGTTTCGCCGGGCCGACGCGCTCGAGGCGGGCGGCTTCGATCCGAAATTCCGCTTCTACCGCATCGCGGACATCGAGTTCAGCTTTCGTCTGCGCGAGCACGGAGGCCGCGCGGTCGTCGTGCCTGGGCTGCCGGTGGTCAAACACGAGCACCGCATCTGGGAGGCGACGGAGCCGGCTGAACGGGACCGGCTCTCGCGTCGAAACCTTTATCGCTTTCTGGACCGATGGAGGGATCGCGCCGACTTGATCGTCGGAAGGAATCAGTCGCGTCAATAGAATTCCCATCGGTGGCCGACGAGTACAAGAGCCGGGTGTCGGACCTGCATGCCCGCAGGAAGAAGAACCTGGGTATGGGCGGCGGTCAGCGCATCGCCAAGCAGCACGAAAAGGGCAAGCTCACGGTGCGCGAACGCATCGACCTGCTGTTCGACAAGGGCAGTTTCGTCGAGTTCGGATTGCTGGCCGAGCAGCAGCCGGTTCGGGGCATCGAGCCATCGCCTGACGGCTCGCCCGCGGACGGTGTGGTCACCGGGCACGGAGAGATCGATGGCCGCCAGGTGTGGGTCATCGCCTATGACTTCACGGTCATGGCGGGGTCGATGGGAGCGGTGGGCGAGCAGTTCAAAGCTGCGCGCGTTCGGGAGCTCGCGCTTCGTTACCGCAAGCCGATCGTGTGGCTGCTGGACTCGGCCGGCGCACGCATCCAGGAGGCGTCTGGCTCGACGTTCGCCGGCACGGGCTGGCTGTTCTACGACCAGGTGGTGATGTCAGGCGTTATCCCGCAGGTCGCGGCGATGCTGGGGCCGTGCGCCGCGGGCACCGCGTACATCCCGGGCCTGGCGGACTTCGTGCCGATGGTCAAGGACACTTCCTCGATGTCGCTGGGTGGCGCGCGACTCGTGAAGGCGGCGACGGGCGAGGAGGTCACCGACCACGACATGGGCGGATCGCAGGTGCACTGCTACGAGTCCGGAGTGGGGGACAACGAGGTCGATGACGACGCGGCGTGCATCGTGGCGGTGCGGCGTTTTCTGTCTTACCTGCCGTCCAACAACTCCGAGCCTCCGCCGCGCATGCCGTCCAGCGATCCGTCTGACCGCCAGGTCGATGGGCTCGAGAAGATCGTTCCGAGCAACCCGCGCGCGGCTTACGACGTGAAGCGCGTCATCAAATCGGTGTTCGACGAGGACTCGTGGTTCGAGGTGAAGCCGACGTGGGCCAAGAACATCGTCATTGGCTTCGCCCGTGCCGGTGGGCACCCGGTCGGAGTGGTGGCCAACCAGCCGATGGTGAAAGGCGGAATCCTCGACTCCGATTCGGCGGACAAAGCCGCGCGCTTCATCCGGATGTGCGACGCGTTCAACGTGCCCCTTGTCTATTTGATGGACGTGCCCGGCTTCCTCGTCGGCTCGCAGGTCGAGAAGGAAGGCATCATCCGGCACGGGGCGAAGATGCTTTACGCGACGTCAGAAGCGACCGTGCCCAAGATCACGATCATCATGCGCAAGGCGTACGGCGCCGGCTACTACGTGATGTGCGGCAAGGGCTACGGACCGGACGTGCTCGTCGCCTGGCCGTTCGCGGAGATCTCAGTGATGGGACCTGAGGGCGCGGTGAACATCATCTTCAACAAACAGATCGAGGCTGCGACCAACCCGGAGGAGACACGCGCCCAGCTGCTCGAGACCATTCGCGCCCAGATCAACCCATACCTGGCCGCCGGTTGGGCGATGATCGACGACGTGATCGATCCGGCCGAGACTCGGCGCGTCATCATCGATGGCCTCGAGCAAGCCCGCACCAAGAAGGTCGACCGGCCGTGGCGCAAGCACGGCAACATCCCGGTATGAGGTCACCCGCCCAAATCGCCACACCCTTGGCTGGGCCCTCCCTCCTCCCGGCGACCCTCCCCCTCGCCAACGCACCACGCGCCGACGAATTTGAACGAATCCAGAGGGCAATGCAACCCTGCCTGTTAAGACCGTGACCAGGACCATCATCACCGCCGCCCTCACCGGCGTCCTCGCGACCCGCGACCAGTGCCCGGCCATTCCGTACACGCCCCGCGAGATCGGCGAGGAGGCGGCTCGGGCCGCGCAAGAGGGAGCCGCAATCGTTCACATCCATGCGAGGACCGCCGAGGGCGGCCCCGACTGGTCGGTCGAAACGTTCGCGCAGATCTACTCGGAGGTCAGGGCACGATCCGACGTGATCGTCAACTTCTCGACAGGCGCGGTCGGCATCCCGGCCGAGCAGCGCATCGCCCACATCAGAGAGCTCAAGCCCGAGATGGCCGCCCTGAACATGGGCAGCATGAACTACGCGATCTACTCAGAAAGAAGAAAGGAGTTCATCCACGACCACGTGTTCGCCAACCCTTTCAAGGACATCAGCTTCTTCCTGAAAACCATGAACGAAGCGAGTATCCGCCCGGAGCTCGAGTGCTTCGACACGGGCCACATCGGCAACACGCGGCCCCTCATCCATCAGGGAATCCTGAATCCGCCCTATCAGTTCAGCCTCATCATGGGAGTGCTCGGCGGAATCCCCGCGTCCACCCGCCACCTCATCGACCAGGTCGACACGCTTCCGCCACAATCGCACTGGCAGGTGATCGGCATCAGCCTTGCGCAGTGGCCGCTCGTCGCGGCGGCCATCACGATGGGCGGCAACGTTCGCGTCGGACTCGAAGACAACTTCTACCTGGAGGAAGGCCGGATGGCGAAATCCAACGGCGAGCTGGTGGCCAAAGCTGCGCGCATGTGCCGGGAGCTCGGCAACGAGGCGGCTTCGCCGGCCGACGCGCGCAAGCAGCTCGGACTCGAGCCAGAGCCCAGGCCCGCGCCGGCCATGCATCGCGCCAAATAGATGGAGGTCAAGGCCGAGCTTGTCGGCAGCGTGTGGAAGATCACATCAAAGCCCGGTGACCAGGTGGTCGAGGACGATGTGCTCATGATCCTCGAGTCGATGAAGATGGAGATTCCCGTGACCGCCCCCAAGGCGGGGCGCGTGAAAGAGATCCGCGTCAAGGAAACCGACGTCGTGAAGGAGGGCCAGGTTCTGGTGGTTTTGGAGTGAGCGATCTGCCGGTCAAGGTCAAGGTCCAGGAAAGCGCCAGCCAGGTCGTCTACACAGATGCCGTGCTGATCAACGGCAACCCGCTCGGTTTCGTCCTCAATTTCGGACAGTGGGCGCCTGAGGAGCCTGGTCTGGTCCGCGTTTACTCGCGCGTGGGCATGAGCCCCAATCACATGAAGCTGCTCTCGCAGCTGCTCTCGCAGAACGTGCAGGCATACGAAGCGCGGTTCGGCGAGATGGTAGTCACCGAAGACCGGGCAGCCAACGCGCACCGCATCGGCTTCGACACCGAGCCACCGAAGCCGGCTCGTTGACCTCAGCCCAGCTCCTGCTCCGCTACCAGGCGCTGGTCGATCGAGAGCGCACGCTCCGCGAGTCGATCGCAGCCACCGAGGCCAGGCTGCAGTCGGATCCCACCGTCGTCGAGCGCGAGGACACGCTGGCCTCGGCACGCGCAAGGCAGGACGAGGTTGCAGGCAGGCTTCGCGAGTCGGACAAGGTGCGCGAAGACCACCGCTCCCGCCTCCGCACCAGGGAAAAGGAGCTCATGAGCGGCCGCATCCGCAACCCGACCGAGCTCATGCAGATGTCCACCGAGGTCGCGCACATGAAGGCTCGCTTCGCCGAGGAGGAGGAGGCCGAGCTGCAGATCATGGAGGACGCCGAGGCGGCGGATGAAGCAGTTCGCTCGGCGACCAGAGAGCTCGACGACGCAAGGCGGACATCGACAGAGGAGGAGCCAGGCCTGCGCAGCCAGCTCAGCGAGTGGAACACGGAGCTTGACGAGGTAGTCACTGAGAAGGAGGGCATCTGGGCCCAGGTGCCGCAGCGTGACCAGGCGCTCTTCAGTCGCATCCGCGTCCGGCCTCCGATCGCGAAGGTCAGCGGGACGCAGTGCTCGGCCTGCCACGTCACCGTCACCTCGTCGGGCATGCAGATCCTCCGCAAGGGCGACGCGCTGGTGCAGTGCGAGAACTGCGGCCGCATCCTCGTTCAGTCGTAAGTTGACGAAGTTCCTGCGCCTCCGGACGGACGGCGCCTCGCGCGGCAATCCAGGACCCGCCGCCGCCGGCATAGTCATCGAAGATGAGGACGGTATGAAGCTGAAGACCATGCACCGCCGGCTCGGGGTGATGACCAACAACGAGGCCGAGTACCACGCCCTCATCGACGGTCTCAAAGCGGTGCAGCCGTGGAAGCCCGACGAGCTCGAGGTGTGCCTCGATTCCAAGCTTGTCGTCGAGCAGGTGAACGGAGGTTACCGGGTCAAAGAGGCGAGGCTGAAAGAGTTGAACGCGCGCGCAAAAGAGCTGCTGAACTCGTTTCCCGAAGTCAAGGTCAAGCACGTCGAGCGCGAGCAGAACAAGCGCGCGGACTACCTCGCCAACCAGGCTCTCGACGAACATGGCAAGGGTTAGTTATTCAGTCAGCACGGACCTGGACCCCAAAGTGGTGTGGGACGCGCTGACCGAGTTCGGGCCGCGGCGCGCGGAGCTGTGGCCAGACCTCTCACCCGAATCGTTCCAGGTGCTCGAGCGCGGCGATGGCTGGGCGCGAGTCAGGGAGGGAACCACGAGCCTGGGCATCTGGTCGATCGAGCGCTACGAGTGGAAGGAGCCCGTGATCACTGCGACGGTCGAGGAGGCCAACGCCTCGCAGCCGGGCGGCACGTGGCGGATGGAGATCCGGCCCAGACCCAACGGCGGCTCCATCGTCGCCATCAGGCTGGACCGCAAGGCGAAGGGCTTCGTGGGGCACGTCATCCACGGCATCTTCCAACTCACCAACGGCCGCTACCTCGCCGCCAGGACCCGACGCATGCTCGCGAACATCCGTGGGTAGACTTACGCCGGGCCGAGGCGGACGGGTGACCGCCGGCGAAGTAAATAGCGTTGGAGGAAAGTCCGGGCTCCAAAGAGCAGGGCGCTGGGTAACACCCAGTCGGGGCGACCCGAAGGAAAGTGCCACAGAAATCAAACCGCCAGGAGGGCCTGTCTCTAGAGAGGCTCCTCGGGTAAGGGTGAAACGGTGGGGTAAGAGCCCACCGGCGGCAGGGCGACCTGCCGGCCAGGCAAACCCCGCCCGGAGCAAGACCAAGTAGGAGGGCGTCCCCTCAGGGGATAAGGCTGCTCGCCGAGCCCTCGGGTATCGGTCGCTGGAGGCGCCGGGCAACCGGCGTCGTAGACAGATGGTCACCGTCCCGCAAGGGACACAGAACCCGGCTTACAGTCCGCTCTCGGCCCACCATCTGTATCCCTAGGTTTCGGCCGCGAGCCTGAGTACGCCCATGTGGTACCTGGCTGTGCGGTCCAGCGACGTCGAACTCCTGGCCCTCGCCCAGCACCAGACCGCGACGCATAGGCTTCGCAGCCTTCGCAGCAGTGAAAGCAGGTCTTCGTCCACATTGAAGGCGCCTGCGCCTAGTCCAGGCAACGCGCTCAGGTCCCATTCGAGCGGCCCTGAGCAAACAGACTCGAAGTCGATCAACAGATACCCGACCTTGCTCACCAGTACGTTGCCGCGATGAGGATCCCCGTGCAGGGTTCGAAACCTGAGCTTTCGGCCGTGGAGCTCCGAGGTGATGCTCAGGTACTGGCTACGGAGAAAGTCACGGTCACAGATAGAGAGTGGGGAAGGGGCTGATTCGCCGAATAGGATCTTTGCGGTCCGCCTCACCTGGCGCTCTAAGAACGAGGGGAAGGTTTCAGGGTAAGTGTCCAGCCCCTCATAGACTTGCGCCAAGGCATGCCCGGCGCCCCGGCTTGTCGCAATCGCGTCAGGATCGTGATTCTGATGGCGCCAGAACGTCATCGCAAAGTCGCCCTGTGCGTGCGGGCCCGGCGGCAGTTCCTGGCTAGGGCCAACGACTGGGGCGCCGGCACGAATGAGGTGGCGTGCGATCTCGAGCTCAGTGGTCAGCTTGCGCCAACCGTGATCTCCAACCGAGGCGCGGCCGATCTTCGCCACGACCGGTGAGGGGGCGAGGTGAACTACAACATTTGTCGCGTCGTGCAAGACTCGGGCCTGCTCGGCCGCGATGCCGTGACGCCGGGCGATCTCTTGAGCCGCCTGGACAGCCGGCCCGTTTCGTACCGAAATTGTGTGCCCCATCGAACTGATAGGCACTGTCCAGCGGACCGGGCATGTTCCGAATCGGGGACATACCCATCAGCCACCCCCAAAGTTCTTGAATCGCGGCGGCGGGGGGTCGCCTTAGGCTGGCATCGCCGTGGTTATGGCGGCGACTTCGAAGCGACTTCGCAGGGCGAGCTTGCCCAGGATGTTGCTCACGTGGTGTTCGGCAGTTTTCGGGGAGATGAACAGCTTTTCGCCGATCTGTGCGTTGGTCAGCCCCTGGCCGATTAGATCGACTATCTCGCGCTCGCGCCGGCTGAGGGGCGCCAGCGGGTCCGCCGGAGGGCGGGGACTGTAGGACACCTTGGCTCCGAGCCGTCGCAGGAGAGTCGCGCAGACCTCGGCCTCGGGCGCGTCGAGCCTTTCAAAGATCGCGAGGGCGGCTCGGGCTTCGGTGACTGCCACGCGGGCGTCGGAATCAGCCAGCAGCCGCGCCAGCGCAAGATGCAGAGCGCCCTTGGTAAGTACCTGCTCGATGGGCGCGACGGCTTGCAATCCCGCCTCGAGCGCGGTGGTCGCCGTGCCGACCTTCCCTTGCGCAGACAGCACGTTGCCCATCGCCAACGCCGCCTCGCCGATCAGCCCGGGTGATCGCGTCTCGCGCGCCAGGAGTTCGGCGCTCTCGGCCGCGCGGCGGGCGGCATCGACGTCACCGCGCGCGATCTCGGCATTTGCAAGCAATGCCAACAGCGGCACCGCTCTTACATGGTCTTCGCCGATCTGCCGCAGCGCCTGTTTCACCGATGAAACGGCATGCTCGAACTCACCACGGACGTAGTGCAATTTCGCTCGAGTCGGAATGGCCTCCCACCGGTCGCCGCATGCGGCGAGCAGCTGCTCCGCCTCCCGAAGTCGGCCCTGGCGCACGCGGAGGTCGGCCAGCGAAGCGCGGGACATGACCCGGTGGAGAAAGAAACCGGTCCGACCGGCGGTCAGGCTGAGTGTTAGCGCGGTCTCCGCGTCGTCCCAGCGACCGACCTGGCAGAGAAGGCTGCCGTACGTCGCCTGGCAGTGCGCAAACAACGAGGGTGCCTGCTGGTCGCTGTGCGATATGCCCGATTCATCTAAGACCCGGAGCCAGGCGTCGGCCCGGGCAAGATCACCGATCCGTTCGCAGGCGGTCACGGTGCAGCATGCAACCTGGCCGGCCGCGAAGGAATGGACCTCGCCGCTGTTGAGAATCGCCATCGCCTCGTCGATCAGCTCCATGCCCTCGGCGCTGCGTCCAAGCGTGACCAGGGCCAGCCCCTGGTCCGCGAGCGCCTTGCACTCGAGGTCGAGGTCCTCGAACTTTCGCGCCAGCTTGACGGCCTCGGCCGCCTTGGTGGCGAGGGCCCCGACGTCGGTGACCGAACAGCCGACCAGACCCAGCTCGACCCAACCACGCTCAACGCACTCTCCCTCGTCCGCCAACATCGTGCGGCCCCGCGAGAACCAGCCGCGGGCTGCGACGTGGTTGTTCAGCCCTTCGAAATAAATCCGCCCGACCGCCGCCGCCGCAAGCGCGGCCCGCCTCTTGCGCCCCTGCTTTCTGAGTCCTCGGTAAGCGGCCAACGCGGTCGCAAGCCCGGCGTCGAAGTCATGAACCATGTATTCGAGGAAAGCGACCTCGAGCTGGACGCCGGGGTCCCCGTCGCGATCGAAGCTATCGAGCAGATCGCGACGCCGTCTCTGGAGGTCTGGAGCCTTCAAGGAAGCTCGGAGACCTGCGGTTGCGGTCGGTCGGCCGTTCTTGAAGGGGAGTGTTTCCAGCTTCGTCATGTTCTAGGCCAAGCCTAGTCGCACACCAAGCCGTTGGGGACTGCGGCGCGCGAAATGGGGACCGCAAATGGGTGACCACCCGATGTTCTCCGCGCCCAGTGCGGGCAGAGTTGGCCCAGCCGTAGGACTGCCGGAAACGTTTGCAGAGGAATTGCAATGGCTGAGCTTTCAACACGATCGATTGAGGCGGCGAGAAACCGAGTTGCAGTTGTCGCGCCGCCGCAGCAACAGCTGTCGGCGCGCACCTGGGCGGCGCTGGCCATCCTGTGTCTGGGCGCGTTTCTTGTCGTCCTCGACACAACCATCGTCAACATCGCCATTCCCAGCATCATGACCGGGCTGCATTCGAGCCTCGACCAGGTTCTCTGGGTCCTGAACGCTTACACCCTGGTCTATGCGGCTCTATTGATCACTGGTGGGCGGCTGGGTGACCTCTACGGCCCGAGGCGTTTGCTGATCGTCGGGATCCTGGTTTTCGGTGGAGCATCAGTCGCATGCGCACTGGCGCCGTCGGCCGGGATCTTGGTCACGGCGCGCGTGCTCCAGGGAGTGGGCGGAGCGCTGATGACCCCACAGACGCTCGCGATGATCCCGGCGATCGTGCCGGCCAACCGACGCGGCCGGGCGATCGGTTTG
>DASYXY010000040.1:0-2316 GCA_035934385.1 Candidatus Dormiibacterota bacterium | reverse complement strand
AACGAAGCGTGACGATCAGCCTGACGAAGGCGGAGGCACTCGTCCTCTTTGAGTGGCTCCATCTCAACGAAGCCCGTGAGGACTCCTTCACAACCGATCACTACGACATTCACGATCCGTCGGACCGAGCTGCCCTGTGGAGCCTGTCCGGGGCACTTGAGCGCACCCTCGTGGAGCCGTTCCTGAGCAACTACAACGGCTTGGTCGAGGCCGCACGAGCAGAACTGCGACCTCGGGGGGAGTCAACGGAGGGTTAGGACGAAGACCCGGCTAGCGCCTACTGGGAGGATGTCCCACTTGGCGTGGAATTTGGGTGACGGCCCCGAGCGGCTGAGCTATGCGGCCACTTCCTTCTCGGCAGTGTAGGCGGGGGGTGTGACGGTCACGCCGGCGTGCTCGTCGAGGGCGGCTCGAAGGGCTCGTAGGTGCAGGTGACCGTTCACGCGGCGGAACTGTTTCTTGGCCTCGAACAGGCCCGCCGCGCACCACCGCAGCGCCATGGTGCCCGACTCCCAGCGCTTCACGTTCGCCGAGTGATCCCGGCAGATCTCGATCATCGACTCGACCACGTTGGTAGAGCGCAGCGTGCGCGCCAGCGTGGGCGGCACCCGCAGGCGGGCCACGGTGAAGGTCTCGGCTAGTCCCTCGCGCAGGCTCCCTGCCGCGCCGGGATGGGAGTGGTCGAGTTCGCGGGCGAGCGCTTCGAGGTCGCCCTGGCCGGCGAGAGGGTCGGGGTTGCGGTAGGCGGCGCGCATGCGTTTCTCCACCACTCGGGCGACCTTGTCGGGCAGGTGGCGCTTCACGTTGCGGATTTTGTGCAGTTGACACCGGGCGATGACGGGATGGTCGAAGACGGCCTTGACCGCGGCGGCGAGCGCCTTGGCGCCGTCGAGGACGCACAAGATCGGCCGGCCGACATCGAGCCCGCGGTCGCGTAGGCCGACCAGCAGACCGGTCACCAGCGTCGAGTTTTCGGTGTCGCCTTCGACCACGCCCAGGGGGTGCTTGATCCCGTCGATGTCGATGCCGACGGCAACTATGCAGCAGTGGCCTGCGAAGTTGACCCCGTCGACCATGAGCGCCACCAGGTCAAGCCCTGAGAGATCCGCTGCCATCAGCTCGGCCAGCGCCGTCTCGGTGGCGGCCACGAAACGCCGGGAGACCGCGGAACGCGACGTCCCCCGGCTGGCCGCCTCGACCGCCGCTCCGACCGGCTCGAGGCCCGACCCGTAGCGGCGGGTGGAGATCTTGGCCAGCATCTTCTCCATCGCCACACGCCCCAGCAGCTCGGTCGAGGCGAAGCAGTCGTAGGTCGAAAGAGCGACTTCGCTGCTGCGGTCCGCGCTGCGCACCCGGGGACGGCTGATGGGGACCTGACGGCCGCCGAGGGTCACGACACCGTCGTCGCGGCCGTGGCGCACCGCCATGCGGTCAGGATCGTGGTGGCCCTTCGGCCCGGCCAGGGTCTCCACCTCGTGCTCCATCATCGTCTGCACGACCTTCAGTCCGGCCCCCACGCAGAAGGCCAGCAGGCCCTCTTGGAGTTCGCCGGCGAGCTCACCCACCGCGACACTCACCGTATTGGGCAGCATCAGCGCCGCCTCCTGGGCGGCTCGGCCGGCATCGTGTTGCGCCTTCTTCGCCGTGGTTCGCCCGGTGGTCCCAGCACGGCGGGTCGAGGTCTGATAGTTGTTCTTCATGACGGTCCCTTTCCTGAGTTGGATGTCTTGCAGGACGCCCGACACCTACCACCTGGCAGGCATCAGGCGGGGGACCGTCACCTCAAACTTCCACCCTCAGCGGGACAACCTCCCGGCCAGAACGAATCCCGGTTATCCGATCACAGGAAGGCCAAACGGTCGCAGACCAATCCTCCGCAGCCGACGCACCTGGCCGCCGACTAGTGCGCTCATGAGATCGGGTGTCCGCCCCAAGCGCAGAAAGGCGAGGAAGGGCCCGAGGTCGGAGGCACCTGAGGACATCATCCGTGCAAGCATGCGGCCGACCGCGATCGTGGCGCGGAGGTGATCGGAGGGTGTCTGCAACTGCTGACGGAGACTCTCTGCCGCCCGCGCTTCATGTCCGATCTCGTCCTGCTGCACCTCGGTGATGAAGGCCGCCGTCTCGTCGTCGACCACCCGGCCCAACCAGTGCAGGAGATCGTCGGCCACCCCTTCTCCCAGAAAATCGACCAACGCTCCCTCAACACCGTTTGCTACGTCGCCGGCGTGATAGCTATCCAACGCCCTGCGGAACGGTCGCATGGCCCGTTCCGGGTCGGCGTCGAGCGCCTCGAGGCGTCGGACGAACCCCTTG
>DASYXY010000024.1:0-2661 GCA_035934385.1 Candidatus Dormiibacterota bacterium | reverse complement strand
CGGCCGGTGAGGGTGCCGCTGGCCCGCAGCCCCTCGACCGTGCCCTCGAACACCACCTCGCCGCCCTCGGTGCCAGCGCGCGGGCCGAGGTCGACGACGTGGTCGCCGATCGCGATCGCCTCCGGCTTGTGCTCCACCATGAGCACCGTGTTGCCCTTGTCGCGCAGCCGCAGCAGCAGCTCGTTCATCCGCTGGACGTCGTGCGGGTGCAGCCCGATGGTCGGCTCGTCGAAGACATACGTGACGTCGGTCAGCGACGACCCGAGCTGCCGGATCATCTTCGTGCGCTGCGCCTCGCCGCCCGACAGCGTGCCCGACGGGCGATCGAGGCTGAGGTAGCCCAGGCCGATCTCCACGAACGAGTCAAGGGTCTGCTTCAGCGAGGCGAGCAGCGGCGCCACCGACGGCTCGCCGAGGCCGTCGACCCACCCGGCAAGGTCGCTGACCTGCATGGCGCACGCCTCGGCGATGTTGAGGCCCTTGATCCGCGAGGAACGGGCCGCCTCGGTGAGCCGGGTGCCACCGCACTCCGGGCAGGCAGTGAAGGTGACAGCGCGGTCCACGAACTCCCGCACGTGCGGTTGCATCGCCTCCTTGTCCTTGGACAGCATCGACTTCTGGATCCGCGGGATCAGCCCCTCGTACGTCATGTTGATGCCCGCGATCTTCATCCTGATCGGCTCGTGGCGGAGGAAGTCGTGCAGCTCCTTCTTGGTGTACAAGCGGATCGGCTTGTCCGGGTCGACGAAGCCCGACTCGATGTAAAGCCGAGAGTTCCAGCCGCCCCCCTTGTAGCCGGGGACCGTGATCGCGCCTTCGGCGAGCGACTTGGAGTCGTCGAAGAGCTGGGTGAGGTCGATATCGGAGACCGTGCCCCGGCCTTCGCAGCGCGGGCACATGCCGCCGGTGATGCTGAAGCTGCGCCGTTCCTTCACGGTCTTCCCGCCGCGCTCGAACGCGACCGCGCCCGCCCCTCTGATTGAGGCGACGTTGAAGGAGAACGCCTTGGGCGGGCCGATGTGCGGCTGCCCCAGCCGGCTGAACAGGATGCGCAGCATCGCGTTGGCGTCGGTGGCGGTGCCGACCGTGGAGCGGGGATCGGCACCCATCCGCTGCTGGTCGACGATGATCGCGGTCGTCAGCCCTTCGAGCACGTCGACGTCGGGCCGCGCCAGCGTCGGCATGAAGCCCTGCACGAACGCGCTGTACGTCTCGTTGATCAGCCGCTGCGACTCCGCGGCGATCGTGTCGAACACCAGGGAGCTCTTGCCCGAGCCGGAGACGCCGGTGAACACCGTCAGCCGGCGCTTCGGGATCTCGACGCTGACGTCCTTGAGGTTGTTCTGGCGCGCGCCGTGCACCCGGATCAGCTCGTAGCTGGCGGCGGCGTGCGGCCCGGGTGGCTGTGTGTCCGTCCCCGTGGCGATGCTCATCGCGTCTGGAATGCTCATCGGTCCTGAAGCAGCCCGAGGACGTTGCCGTCGGGGTCGGTGAACGTGGCCACCAGGCGGCCGGCACCGACGTCGCGCGGGGGCTCCTTCACGGTGGCACCCGCGGCGGTCACCTCCGCCAGCTTCGCCTCGATGTCCGGCACGTGCCAGTAGGCCACGGGCGATGTCATGCCCTGCTGTGCGCCGCCGGGCACCAGCCCGATGTGCTGGCCCTCGGCGTCGTAGCCGACGTAGTAGGGAGCGTCAGCCTGCGGTTCCACGCCGAGCAGGGCGGTGTACACCGCCTTGGCCGCCGCAAGATCGGACACGGGATGCAGCACGGTCTTGATTCCCTGAGTGGAAGAGCCGGTCATGGTCACTCCTGAAGTCGTGGGTCGCGTCGACCCGTTGCGTCTTATCGAGCTGCAGCTCATGGCCGCGATGACCGGACGGCTCAGGGCACCTCGCTGATGCGGATCAGGTTGCCAGCGGGATCGCGGAAGGCACAGTCGCGTATCCCGTACGGCTGCTCGGTCGGCTCCTGGACGACCTCGGCGCCCCTGGCCGCCAGCCGCTCGAACGTGCCGTCGAGGTCGGCGGTGGCCAGGGTGATGTGAGCGTAGCTGCCCTTGGCCATCATCTCGACGATGGTGCGGCGCTCGTCCTCGGTGACGCCGCAGCCGGGCGGAGCAGGCGGCTCCAGGACGATAGACGTCCCGGGCTGGCCGGCTGGGCCGACCGTGATCCAGCGCAGCCCGCCGTATCCGACGTCGTTGCGGACCTCGAAGCCGAGGGTGTCGCGGTAGAAGGCCAGGGCGGCGTCCGGGTCGTCATGCGGGAGGAAGCTCGCCTGAATGGTGATGTCCATGACCGTCACGCTAGCTGCGGCTCGGTGACCGGCGCTTCTCGATTCCTGACCGGTCTGGTCACCTGTTTCGCCACGCACGAGGGCATCCCCGCCGTCGCGCGCGCCTCGTGGCGCCGGTAGACGCTGGGCGGCACGCCGACCAGCTCGGTGAAGCGAGTGCTGAAGCTGCCCAGCGACGAGCAGCCGACCGCGAAGCAGACCTCGGTGACGCTGAGATCGCCACGGCGCAGCAGCGCCATCGCGCGCTCGATCCGCCGCGTCATCAGGTAGCTGTAGGGCGCCTCGCCGTAGGCGAGCCGGAACTCGCGGCTCAGGTGCCCGGCCGACATGTGCGCGCCGCGGGCGAGCGCCTCGACGTCCAGC
>DASYXY010000018.1:0-3081 GCA_035934385.1 Candidatus Dormiibacterota bacterium | reverse complement strand
CATTCGACGCCGCGATCCAGGCCAACGGAGACCGCCTCGAGCTGGCGCTCCGGCAGATCCGCGACTACGAGTGGGAGGTCAAGTCAGGACAGGTCGACGCCGACCTGGGGCTGGACGTGCTCCTCACGCGCCTCTAGGAAGGAGCTACTTCTTCTTGGCTGGAGCAGCCGGTGCCGGCGCCGCGCCCTTCTTGCCCTTCGCCGGCGGGGCGGGCGGGGGAGCAGCCGCAGCGAGCTTCGCCAGCCGGCGCGCGAGCCGCGCCTTCCGCCGAGCGGCGTTGTTGGGATGCAGGATGCCTTTCGCCGCCGCGCGGTCGAGAGCGCGCAGCGCCTCGACGGTCGACGTGGTGCGGCCCTCGGTGGAGGCGCCGGTCTGGCCGAGGTCGCGCCGCGCCTTGACGATCAGCGTCTTGACCTCGGAGCGCACGCCTCGGTTGCGCACGGTTCGCCGCGCGCCCGCGCGCGCTTGCTTCTTTGCGGATGCAGTTCGCTTGGCCACGGAACAGCGATTATAGGGGCCAGTGGAGTTCGAGCTTGGCGGCCGGCGGCCGCGAGTGCATCCCGACGCCTACATCGCGCCCACCGCTGTCCTCATCGGCGACGTCGAGGTTGAGAGCGGCGCGAGCATCTGGTTCGGCGCGGTCTTGAGGGCCGACGAGGCACAGATCAGGATCGGCGAGGGCGCCAACGTCCAGGACAACGTCGTCATCCACTGCGCTGAGGGCCTGCCGACAGTCCTCGAGAAAAATGCGAGCGTCGGCCACTCCGCGCAGCTCGAGGGATGCGTGGTCGAGCAAGGCGCCGTCGTCGGCATGGGCGCGACGATGCTGCAGCGCAGCCGCCTGGGCGCGGGCTCGATGCTCGCCGCGGGTGCGGTCCTGCAGGAAGGCGCGCACGTCCCTGCCGGCCACCTGGCCGCGGGCGTGCCCGCAACTGTCAAGAAACCGCTCGACGGCGCGTCTGGCAGCTCTTCTAACAGCTCTTCTGGCAGCTGGGTGGGCACCACCGCGCGCCACTACCAGGACCGGGCGACGAGGTACCGGGCGGAACTCAAGGCGATCGAGTCGCGTTGACCCTCGTGGTGCCCGCGCGCGCCAAGCTCAACCTCGATCTGAAGGTCATCGCCCGCCGGCCGGACGGGTTCCACGACCTCTACACCACGTTTCAGGCCGTCGACCTGCACGACCTCGTCGAAATCCAACCCGCGGACCACACGGAGTTCCAGTCAGAGGGTTTTGAAATCGATCAACAGGACAACTCATTGCTCCGGGCGCATCGGGCGGTCGAGGAGGCGGCGAAGACAACGCTGCCTGTAAAAATCCGCGTGCACAAGCGCATCCCTCCTGGATCCGGCATGGGCGGCGCCAGCTCCGACGCGGCCGTGACACTGAGATCCCTGCAGACCATGTTCAAGTTGAAAATTGACGCGGAGGCGATCGCGGAGCAGCTCGGGTCTGACGTCCCTTTCTTTCTGCTGGGCGGTCGGGCGCGGGCCGAAGGCAGAGGCGAGCGGCTTGTCCCGCTGGAATCGGGACCGACGTGGTTTGCGATCGCGTGGCCTGGCATCGAGCTGACTACGAAGGCGGTCTATGAAGCCTGGGACGAGGTCAAAGGCGAGGGGCCGAACGAGCTTCGCAGATCCGCCGAACACGTCGAGCCGCGGCTCAAGCAGTTTGGAGAAAGCCTCGGCCCTGGGTGGCAGATGACGGGCAGCGGCTCGGCGTTCTTCAAACCGCTTCCGACCGAGCAAGAAGCGCACGACGCGATCGCCAGGCTCGAGTGCTGGACCACCGTCGCGACCGGTATGCCGCGCTGGGCATGATGCGCAAAACCCTCGCCGTAGTGGCGGGCAAGGCCACCGGAGCGCTCAGCCGCATGACGCGACGAGGTGGCGGCACCACGCTGCCCGGCGACATTGCCCGGGCGATCGATCCACAGATCCTGACCGAGCTGACGAAAGACCTGACGCAGGGATCGATCGTCGTCACCGGCACCAACGGCAAGACGACGACCGCTCGCCTGGTCAGCTGGCTCCTCGAGGGCGCCGGCCACAGGGTGGTGTCCAACCGCGCGGGCGCCAACCTGATCTTTGGAGCGACGGCGGCCGCGCTCGATCGCGCCGGCGCGAACGGAAAGCTGCAAGCCGACTGGGGCGTCTTCGAGATCGACGAGGCGAGCCTGCCCAAAGCGGTCCAGGAGATCCACCCGAAGGCGACGCTCGTGATGAATCTCTTTCGCGACCAGCTCGACCGCTACGGCGAGCTCGAGTCGATCGCCAAGAAGATCGAGGCGGCGCTGATGACGCTGCCCGCGCAAGCGCGTGCGGTGCTCAACGCCGACGACCCGAGAGTCGCGGAGATAGGTCTGCATCTGAGACGAAAGCCGCTCTGGTACGGCCTCGATGACGCGAGGGTCGCCGCCAAAACGCTTCCCCACGCGGCGGACGCGCGGACGTGCCCGGTTTGCGGGTCGAGCCTGATCTTCGACGCCGTCTACGTCGGCCACGACGGTGTGTATCGCTGCCCCAACCACGACTTCGCGCGACCGCAACCGGAGATCAAGGCCCAGGACATCGAGCTGCATGGGTTCGACAGCCTGGCGCTGACCATCGCGGGGACGCGCCTCGAGATGCCGCTCGGCGGCCTCTACAACGCCTACAACGTGACGGCCGCGTTCGCGGCGGCGTGCAGCGTCGGGCTGGAAGCGAAATACATCGCGGAGCGGCTCAAGACTTTCAAGGCGGCGTTTGGCCGCCAGGAACGGATCGAGCTCCGCGGCCGCCACCTCGTCCTCGTTCTGTCCAAGAATCCCGCCGGCTTCAACGAGACGCTGCGCACCGCGGTCGACCTGGCGCGGGGTGAGAAGTTCCTGATCGGTCTCAACGACCGCAAGGCGGACGGCACCGACGTCAGCTGGATCTGGGACGTCGACTTCGAGCAGCTGCAAAACCATGCCAAGACGGTGATCCCGACCGGCGTGCGAGCCGACGACCTCGCGGTGCGCATGAAGTACGCGGGCGTCGAAGCCGAACCACCACGGGCCGAGCCCGGCGCAGCGCTCGACGCGCTTATCAATTCGACAA
>DASYXY010000011.1:0-1761 GCA_035934385.1 Candidatus Dormiibacterota bacterium | reverse complement strand
TCGGCCGCGACCATGAGGATCAGCGGCATGCCAACAGGACGGCCTTTGATCGTGTAGATCCGCTTCTGCGCCACCTCGTCGTCGGCGCTTGCCCCGAGGCCGTAAACGGTGTCAGTCGGAAACGCCACGACCGCCCCGCTCCGCAGCAGCTGCGCCGCGCGCTGGAAACCCGCGCGCGTGGGTTTCAGAACCATTTTTCGAGGACGCGCGCGTGGCCGCCCAGGTCGCGGTGGATGCGTGTGTTCGGCCCCTCCAGGGACGCGGCGAACGGCGGGTCGATCTCGGCCAGGATTCGGCCTCCCGGCTTCAGCCGCGCGGGCGCTTCATTCAGCAACCGGCCGACCAGGGCCTCACCGCGTTGCTCGGCGTAGAGGGCGCGGCCCGGTTGCGCTGTGACCTCGGCGGGCAACGTCGCAGTTGAGTCCACGTAGGGCAGATTCGCGCATACGAGGTCGAACTCACCTGTGAAGGGTCCTATCAAGTCTCCACACACGAGGTGAACCCGATCATCGAGGTGATGCTTGGCCACATTTCGCCCGGCCACAGCCAGGGCTTCGCGACTGATGTCCGACGCCCATACCTCAGTGTTTGGTGCGTAGTGCGCGATCGCGATGCCGATGCACCCACTGCCTGTCCCGACGTCGGCGACGCGAAGCGGGCTTTGCGACTCGCGGGCAACGGCAACGGCACGCTGAACCAAAACTTCGGTGTCGGGATTCGGCACCAGCACGTCGGGCGTGACCTCGAAATCGAGGCCCATGAATTCTTTATGCCCGACGAGATACGCGACTGGTTGGCCTTTGCCGCGCTTCGCGATGAGCGTTCGATAGAGGCCAAGCTCGACATCGGAGAGAGGTCGATCGAACTTCAGGTAGAGGTCGAGCCGGCGCACCTTCAGCGCGTGGGCGAGCAAGACCTCCGCGTCGAGACGGGCGGAGTCAGATCCGTGCTTCTGGAGATAGTCGGCGGAGAGCTTCAGTACCTCAACGATCGTCAATTCGCTGGGGCGCCATTCAACTGGGCAGAGCGCTCGGCCGTAATCAGGGCCGACACCAGCTCGTCGAGGTCACCCTGCATCACGCGGTCGAGCTTGTGCAGCGTCAGGTTGATGCGGTGGTCCGTGACGCGATTGTCCTTGAAGTTGTACGTCCGGATCTTCTCCGAGCGGTTGCCGCTGCGCACCATCCCCCTGCGTTGCGCGCCGATGGCTTCCTGCTGCTCGGCGAGCTTCATCTCGTACAGGCGCGCGCGCAGCACGCGGAGCGCCTTCTCCCGGTTCTGAAGCTGCGACTTCTCGTCCTGGATGCTGACCACGAGACCGGTGGGCTTGTGCACGATGCGGATCGCCGAGTACGTCGTGTTGACGCTCTGGCCGCCTGGACCTGTCGAGGTCGAAGCCTTGATGTCCAGGTCCTCGGGCTTGAGCTCGACCTCGACAGGATCTGCCTCCGGCAGCACGGCCACCGTCGCCGCCGACGTGTGGATGCGACCCTGCGCCTCGGTCTTGGGCACACGCTGCACGCGGTGCACGCCACCCTCGTACTTCAGCTGCGAGTACGCGCCCTGACCGTGGACTTCGAACTCGATCTTGTCGTACCCGCCCTTCTCGGTAGGCGAAGCGTCAACCACGTCGACCTTCCAGCCTTTCTTCTCGGCCCAGCGCGTGTACATCCGGAAGAGGTCGGCCGCAAAAAGGGCGGCCTCGTCCCCGCCCTCGGCGCCCTGGATCTCAACGACCACGTCTTTGTCGTCGTTCGGATC
>DASYXY010000006.1:0-4218 GCA_035934385.1 Candidatus Dormiibacterota bacterium | reverse complement strand
AGTTGCCTACCAGGTGGGCAGGATGGGCTTCGAGCGCGCGGAGGAACGCGAGCAAATCCTCGACGTGCGGCCCCATTGCGTCGCCCTCGCCTCTTGGGAGATCCTGGTTGGGCCAGGCGTAGCGACGGCTGTAGGCGATGGCGCGGTAGCTAGCTCCAACAGCGGGCAGCTGCGGGTTCCATATGGTGAGATCACTGATCGAGCCGTGCACGAAGACGACTGGCTGTCCGGTGCCCTGCTCACGGTAGGCGAGCCTGGCGCTGTGGACCTCGACCGTCTTTAGGTCGCCGGGGAGCGCCAAGTCTCGCACCGTCCGCTCATTGCTCAACCGCCGCTCTCCTCCTCGCTGACGACCAAGCGGACTGCTTCCGCCGATGATGCTCGAACAGCACCGAGCCCAGCAGCGATATGCCGTAGGAGTCGGGCAGCAGGTCCTGGAGCGCGCCAAAGCGACCGAAGTTGCGGGACGTTGACGCCGAGAAAGACAGCGATGGCGGCCTCCGCAGAGTAGAGAAGGAAGGGGTAAATGGATTCGTTTCTGGTGCGGTCAGGGTGTGATGGTGCCACGCGTCGAGGTACGCGCCGCCAATGAGCCAGCAGGAAGGCGGACGAAGGTCCAGTTGAAGCCTGGGCTCGGCACTCCGGCGGGGGGACGTGCCAGGCTCCGGTTCACCAACCGCAGCGACACCACGTAGCAAAGCGTTCAGCGCACGGACACCGTCTGTGCCAGGAGGATCGCAACAGCCACCCCGAGCGCCACGACTCCGCGTAACAAAACCTTCGTTGCTGTCATAGCCCGCAGCATCCCGCCGGCGACCGGCCTCAGCATCAGCGGGGGCCCGGGACTTCATTCAGGGTTAGCCCTGGGGATTTCGGTCCTGGCGCAGTGCCAGCACCGTGGTTCACCGAGGCGCTCAGGTGGCAAGATCGCCGGCATGAGACGGGCGTCGGTCTTGCTCGGCCTGTACATCACGCTGGTTCTGCAGGCATGCGGCAGCACCCGTCGTGCACCATCAGATCTTCCGCGATGACGACCGCGATGGCGGCGCGGCACGATCGTGGCTGGTCGCCGGCCGGCGTCCTGGTCGCGGCCGTCGCGGGAAGCCTGGCCGTGGCGAGTCTTGTGCTGGCGGTGGCCGACTGGGCCAGCCCATCGCCCACGGCGCTTGCGGGCCTGTCGGCCGAATCGTCGAACGCCGTGGAGGTGACGGTGCAGACTATCGGCCTGTTCACGCTCGCGGCGATGGCGAGTCTCGTGGTTTGGCGGCAGCCGAGCAACGTCTTCGGTTGGGTGCTGGCAGCCACGGTGATCTCACTGTCTGTTGAGGTCGTCGCGGAGGAGTACGCAGTTTACGGGCTGGTCGTTGCGGTGGGCTCGCTGCCGCTCGCGGACGTGGCAGCAATGTTGTCTCACAAAGTGCTGCCCGACGTGGTCGGCACCGGCGCGATCGCAGCCATACTGGTCTTTCCTGACGGTAGGTTGAAGTCCGACCGCTGGCTTCTCGTGATCGCGGCCGCCGGCGTCGCGGCGCTCCTCGACATCCTGTCCCGTCTGAATGACCAATCCGAGCTGTTTGTCGGGCTTTTCACCGGTCAATATGTGCCTGCATACGTTCCTCCGGCGCTGTGGCCTGTCGGTGAAATGTTTGGCTGGGCGTCGACGGCTCATATCTGGGGCGCGGTCCCCGCGCTGATTGCGGGGGTCGGCGTCGTGATGCGAATGGCCGCGTCGCGCGGTGAGGCGCGTCTCCAGCTGCAGTGGTTTGCCTGGGCGGCGAGTCTATTCGCGATCGCGGGCCTGCTCTCGCTGGCGGTCGGCCTCCTTGGCCCGTCTCTGAGCAGCTTCTCGCCCTCCGACGCAGCGTGGGCCATCACTGGGTGGGCGAGAATGGCGAACGGGGTGGCGGGAATGATCCTGATCCCCATCTCGATCGGCATCGCCATTGCTCGCTACCGCCTTTACGACATCGACATCGTCGTCAACCGAACGATCCTCTTCGCGGGCCTCGCGGTGTTCGTCACTGGCTCGTATGCCATCGTGGTCGCCGGTGTCGGCAGCGTCCTCGGCCAGCGTGCCGGCGCCAACCCGGTTCTAACTGTGGTGACCATTGCGCTGGTGGCTGCGTTGCTGCTTCCCGTGCGCGGCTGGCTGCAGTCACTGGCTGACGTCGCGGTGTACGGTCGCCGCGCTCGCCCTTACGACGTGCTGTCAGATCTTGTGCACGACGTCGGGCGGGCCGAACCGGCGGCAAAGCTGCTACCTCGCATGGCGGCTCTGCTGCGAGACGGAACGCGCTCCGCCTCGAGCGAAGTGTGGGTCAAAGTCGACGAGCGACTGCAGCTGGCGGCGGCGGCGCCTGACTTGCCCTCGACGCCCCCTCCGGCAGTGGGCACCTCGGAGATCGCAGCCCGGCTGGGCGACCGGGCCAGCATCGCGCCTGTCCTGCGAAATGGCGAGCTGCTGGGGGCATTGGTCGTGGTGAAGCCTCGAGGTGAGCAGCTGAACAACGTGGAGAGGCGGCTCTTCGACGACCTGGCATCCCAGGCCGGGGTGGTCTTCGAGCGATTTCGACTGGTCCAGGAGCTGCGCGAGTCTCGTGCCAGAATCGTGGCTGCGCAAGAGTCAGAGAGGCGGCGAATCGAACGAAATCTTCACGACGCCGCGCAGCAGCGGTTTGCCAACGCCCTCCTGTCGCTCGGCATGGCGCAAGCCGAAGTCTCCCAGACCGAGGCCGCGAGCCGGCTCATGCAGGAGGCCTCTCGCGAGGTAAAGGCTGGGCTCGGTGAGCTGCGGGATCTGGCACGGGGCCTGAACCCGCCAATGCTCGCGGAGGCCGGCTTGGCCGCGGCGGTGAGGTCGCTCTCGGACCGGTCGTCATTGGTCACCACGGTCACCGTACGGTGCGACCGCCGCTATCCCGACGCCATCGAGTCCGCCGCGTACTACGTGGTCACCGAGTCGCTGGCCAACGCCGTCAAGCATTCCGGCGCAAGGAGCGTCGAGATCACGATCAGTGAGTCGAACGGCCATCTCGAGGTGGAGGTCGTCGACGATGGCGTCGGTGGGGCTGACGCCGGACGGGGCTCCGGGATCCTTGGTCTGCGCGACCGGGCCGCTGCAGTCGGGGGGACCCTCACAGTGGACAGCCCCGCGGGCGGCGGAACGCGAGTGAAGGTCGAACTGCCATGCGCGTAGTCATTGCCGAGGACTCGGCGTTGTTTCGCGAAGGGCTGGCGAAGCTCCTCGAAGGCATGGACTTTGAGGTCGTAGGGCGGGCCAAAGATGGGGAGGAACTACTCGCACTTGTCGAGACGAAGAGCCCCGACCTGGTCATCGCCGACATTAGGATGCCGCCGGCCCATTCGGTCGAAGGTCTCCAGGCCGCAGTCGAGATCCGCCGCCGTCACCCCCGGGTCCCCGTGGTGCTGCTCTCGCAATATGTCGAGACAACTCACGCGCTCAAGCTCCTGGAGCAAGGCACGGACGGCATCGGCTACCTGCTGAAAGACAGCGTTTCGGACGTGCGCGAATTCGTGGATGCGGTGCGGCGCGTGGCTGCGGGCGGGTCGGCGATCGATCCAGAGGTGGTGTCCGAACTTCTCGGTCGAAAGCGGCGTCGCGACGTGATCGCGGACTTGACCGATCGTGAACGGGACGCATTGAAGCTCATGGCGGAGGGGCGTTCGAACTCAGCCATCGCCTCGGCGCTGCACATGAGCGAGAAGACGGTCGAGGGGCACATCCGCACGATCTTCTCCAAGCTGCAGCTGGAGCCAGCCGCCGACGATCACCGTCGGGTGCTAGCGGTGCTGACCTATTTAGGAGCCTGAGACGGTTCTGAGTCGCACCCGAAAAGGGGTCGGTCTCCATGATGTCCAGCGTCCGCTCCCAGCGGACCGAGGTGGAGAGGGGCCTCTCCGGTTCGCGTTCGCGTGTGGCGGGCGATCGTCAAGGCCTTCGGATGTATAGCCAATTTGTATTGCCAAGCCGAGGTGCCTTGGGGTGCCAGGAGGAGGCGAGATGCGGAGTAGCGAGTTCCAGGGGAGCCATCAGGAGGCGTGGGGCGGA
This sequence comes from Candidatus Dormiibacterota bacterium, assembly GCA_035934385.1. Classification (GTDB taxonomy): domain Bacteria; phylum Chloroflexota; class Dormibacteria; order Dormibacterales; family Dormibacteraceae; genus CF-118. The sequence goes on along the minus strand of DASYXY010000006.1, from coordinate 149 downwards.
GGTCGGCACGAGCTTTTAAACCGATGGTCGCAGGTTCGAATCCTGTCGCCGGCACCAGGTCGAAAATGTTTGCGCCGATGCGGCCAGTGGCTTTGGCGAGCGCAGTCTTCGCTCTTCTTCTTTCGGCATGCGACACGGGACCAACCTTC
>DASYXY010000002.1:0-1554 GCA_035934385.1 Candidatus Dormiibacterota bacterium | reverse complement strand
GCCCGGCCATGCCGACTTCGGCGGCGAGGTCGAGCGCGTGCTCAACATGGCGGACGGCTGCCTGCTGCTCGTCGACGCCGCCGAGGGACCGATGGCGCAGACGCGATTCGTGCTCCGGAAAGCTTTCGAGGTCGGCCTTCGAATCGTGATCGTCATCAACAAGGTCGACCGCGCAAATGCCGATCCGGCGCGGACGCTCGAGCTTGTGCATGACCTCTTTCTCGAGCTGGCGGAGGACGCCGACCAGCTGGAGGCGCCCGTCGTGTACGCGATCGCCAAGCAGGGTCGAGCGGGGCTCAGCCCGGATGCCATCGGCCCCGACCTCGAGCCGCTGTTCCAGGCCATCCTCGACAACGTGCCGGCGCCCGTGGCCGAAGAGGGCGGGTTCCAGATGCTGGTCGCCAACCGCGCCTACGACGACTACACCGGCACGATTTCGATCGGTCGCATCTCTCGCGGCAGCGTGTCGCCGGGGCAGACCATCGCGGTGCTTGGCGCCGAGGGCGCGGTGCGCCGCGTCAAGGTCGTGCAGGTGCTCATGTACCGGGGCCTCGAGCGGGTCGCCGTCCCCTCGGCGAGCGCGGGCGACATCGTCCTGCTGACCGGTCTCGACGAGGTCACCATCGGCGACACGCTCACCGATCCCGATGCGCCGGACCTGCTGCCTCGAATCGAGATCGAGGAGCCCACGGTGCGCATGACCTTCGGCGTCAACACGTCGCCCTTCGCCGGTCGCGAAGGCAAGTTCTCGACGACGCGACAGCTTCGGGCACGCCTGTTCAAGGAGCTTGACACCAACCTCGGCCTGCACGTCGCCGACACCGGCTCGGCCGATCAGTTCCTGGTCAGCGGGCGCGGCGAGCTGCACCTCGCCGTCCTGATAGAGACCATGCGTCGCGAGGGCTACGAGTTCGAGGTGTCGCGGCCCGAGGCGATCGTCAAGGTGATCGATGGGCGGCGCATGGAGCCGGTGGAGCACCTCACCGTCGACGTCCGTGAGGATCACGTCGGCGGCGTGACCGAAGCGCTCGGCAAGCGCCGCGCCGAGATGGTCGAGATCACGTATGACAAGAAGGGCGGCGTGCGTTTGGAGTACCTGATCCCGACGCGTGGGCTGATCGGTTTTCGCAACACCTTCCTCACGCTCACCGCGGGCAACGGACTCATGGGCTCGATCGGCATCGGCTACCGCCCATGGCTCGGCGAGTTCCGGGAGCAGCGCAACGGAGCGCTGACGGCATCGTCGCCCGGCACATCGCTCACCTACGGCCTGGCTGCTGCGCAGGAGCGCGGAACCACGTTCATCGAACCGGGTGAGGAGGTGTACGAGGGCATGATCGTCGGCGTGCAGAGGCGACCGGGGGACATCCGGGTCAACGTCTGCCGGGAGAAGAAGCAGTCGAACGTTCGCTCGTCCACTTCTGACATCTCGGTGAGGTTGACCCCCGCATCGAAGTTGAGCCTCGAGCAGTCCCTCGACTTTCTGGCCGACGACGAGCTGCTGGAGGTGACTCCCCAGCGCCTGCGGCTCCGCAAGCGGCACCTGACCGAGGT
>DASYXY010000079.1:0-1521 GCA_035934385.1 Candidatus Dormiibacterota bacterium | reverse complement strand
GACGTCGGAGTCCAGCGCCATCACCGATTCGTGCGGCGCGCGGGCGACGCTGCCCATCAGGTGGGCACCCCGATACTCCGGATGCTCGGACGCGTACCGCGCCACCCAATCGCGCCCGATGTCGATTGCTTCGGCGGTTTTCAGCCGCCCAAGTATGCGCGGCGCACAGCGGGGTTGTGGAGCAGGTCGGCGCCGGTGCCGCTGAGCAGAATCCGCCCTGTCTCGATGACATAGCCCCGGTCCGCGATCTCCAGCGCCCGCAGCGCGTTCTGCTCCACGAGCAGGATCGTCGTGCCCTCCTGGTGGATTTCGTCGATCACGCGGAAGACCTCGTCGACCAGCTGCGGCGCCAGCCCGAGCGAAGGCTCGTCCAGCAGCAGCAACCGTGGCTTGGCCAGCAGCCCGCGCGCGATCGCGAGCATCTGCTGCTCGCCGCCAGACAGCGACCCGGCGCTCAGGTTCCGCCGCTCGCCAAGAAGCGGGAATCGACTCAGCACCGCCTCGATCTGCTTGCGTGCCGCGGCCCCATCGCGCCGGGCCCACGTCGCCAGTTCGAGGTTTTCCATTACGGTCTGCCGGGCCAGGATTTCGCGCCCCTCGGGAACCTGGACCAGGCCGCGTCGCACGATCGCCGACGGGTTCGCCGTGGTCAGGTCGAGCCCGTCGAACACGGCCGTTCCGGATTCCGGGCGGATGAGGCCTGAGAGGGTATTGAGAATGGTCGACTTGCCCGCGCCGTTGGCGCCGATCAGGGCGACCACCTCGCCCTTGCCGACTCGAAACGACGCCTGCCGCACCGCGACGATCGCGCCATAGCTGACCGTCATGTCCTGGACGTCGAGGATCGGCTTGTCGGGCTCGCAAAGGTTCTTCGCGGCGGTCAGTGCCGCCTCAGCCTCCTGCTCCTCTTCCACCCCGCCGGCGCCGAGAGCGCTCGACACCTCGCGCTCGCCGCCGGTTCCGAGATAGGCCTTGATCACGGTCGCGTCAGTGGAGACGTCCTTCGGGGTCCCGTCCGCGATCTTCTTGCCGAAGTTGAGCACGGCGACCTGCTTGCACACGCCCATCACCAGGCGCATGTCGTGGTCGATCAAGAGGATCGTGAGCCCTCCCGAGTTGAGCCGCTCGATCAACTCGCGCATGCCCTGCTTTTCGGAAGGGTTCATGCCCGCTGCCGGTTCGTCCAGGATCAACAGGCGCGGCTGAAGCGCCAGGCCCCGCGCGATCTCTAGTCGGCGCTGGTCGCCGTAGGGAAGCGTGCCTGCTTGACGATCGCCAACCGAGCGCGCCAGGCCGACCGACTCGAGCAGCTCGTAAGCCTGCTGGACGCGGGTCCGTTCGGCGGCACGGAAGAAGGGCAGCGTGGCCAGTTGCGCGAGCGTGTCATCGCGCACGTGGGAGTGCATTCCGATCAGCACGTTCTGGAGCGCGCTCAAGTCCTTGAACAGTCGGATGTTCTGAAACGTGCGAGCAATACCGAGCCCCGCGATGCGGTGCGCGGGAAGCCCGGTCAGCTCGTCG
>DASYXY010000075.1:0-72663 GCA_035934385.1 Candidatus Dormiibacterota bacterium | reverse complement strand
CGACCTGATGGCGAACACGCAGTCACCCGATCCGGTGACGGTGCCGCACTCGACCTCGTCCACGAGCCAGTCGTTGGCCAGGCCGGCCCAACGGAGGAGCGACTGGTAGCTGCCGATCCAGAAGTGGCAGGCCTTGTCCTTCTTATGTCGGCCCAGCGCGAACGGGTTCTGGTAGTGAACGACCCAGCAGCGGTTGGCGTCGACCTCGCGCCAGGCGTGAGCCGGCTCGCCGCGCATCGCGTCCAGGCTCTCGACGTGGCCCTTGAGCAGGAGCGTCAGCCTCTTGCGTCCGGGTAGGAGCTTGATCGCTCGCTGCTCCCTGGCCGCCGCCGGTCTCCCGCCAAGGCCGTGTTCGGCGGTGCGGCGGCCCCACTCGGTCAGCCGCTGGGGGGCTTCGCCTTCGAAGACGGTCTCGAAGGCGGTGGTCGTGGCGGCGAGCGCGGCGACGCGGTTCAGGCCGTCCTGCGCCGCCGCCGCCTGCACGCGCGGCCACGCCGGTCCGGCCGCTTCTTTCGCGCCCAGCATCGCGCTGTCGAAGTACCAGTCGGCGATGGCGACGCCCTTCGGCTCGAGGCGGGGGAGGCCCATCTGCACCAGAGTCGTGACCGCCGGGCCATCTGATACGGCTGGTGCGACGGGGACCGGCTTCGGTGGTGTTGGCGGCCTCGCCGGTGCCGCTGTCTTTACTGGCACGGGCGTGACGGCGGTGCGCCTTTGCGGCACCTTTCCCAGCATTGCGACCAGCTCTCGCACTGACGTGGGGCGCTGGCTCGGATCCTTGGCCATGGCCCTGGCGAGCACTTGGTCGAGCTCGTCGGGGAGCGTCGCTTTCAGCGCCGCGGCGCTGGGGACGGGCTGGTTGACTGTGGCGATCGCGACCTCGACGGGGTTGGCGCCCGCAAAGGGCATCGTCCCGGTCATCATCTCGAAGGTCATGACCCCCATGGCGTAGATATCGACCCGGTGATCGAGATCTTGTCCGAGTACCTGCTCGGGCGCCATGTAGCCCGGAGTGCCGAGCGCGAATCCGGCGCTGGTGAGCTTGGTGTCGCTGGTGGCGCTTCTTGCCAGGCCGAAGTCCGCGAGGACGGCGCGACCGTCGTTGTGGATGAGCACGTTGTTCGGCTTGAGATCGCGGTGGATGATGCCGGCGTCGTGGGCGTGCTGGAGGCCCTGTCCCACCTCCTTGAGGTAGCGCCACGCGGTGGAGCCGTCGAGCGTTCCCTTGTTGAGGATGTCGCGCAGCGTTCCTTTTCTGATGAGCGGCATCGTGATGAAGATGACCTCTGGGGTCACGACGAAGTCGTAGATAGGAAGGATGTTGGGGTGGTCGAGCCTGGCCAGCGTTTTGGCCTCGAGCTCGAAGCGCTGGAGGAAGGCTTTGTCCGCTTTCAGTGACGGCGCGAGGGCCTTGAGCGCGACCTCCCTGCCCAGCGGCTGCTGGATGGCGCGGTAGACGACGGCCATGCCGCCGGTGCCGAGGCGTTCTTTGATGTCGTAGTTGGCGACGCGTCCGCCTTCGAGGTCGTCGGGGTCCTTCACTGTCGCGGGCGGCTTAGGAGCAGAGTCCTCGCGGCTATGCGCAGGAGCTGGCGCCCAGAAGCAGTGGCGCTGACGCCGCCTTGACCGAGCCCGTGTCCGCGACCAGGACCAGCGCGGCGGCCTTGGCCCCAGGCGGCAGCGTCAGGGGGAAGCCCCCGGCGGGTGCCGGATCGTAAGTGGGTCGAAAGCGAGCAACGCCCTGGTCGGTTCGCTTGAACACCTCTGTGGTTGCGTTGCTGGGATTGTTGCAGCGGTCGAAGAACTCGACGGTGAAGGTCAATGTGGTCACGGTGTTGCCGCTCCAGGTTGCAGCGATGTCCACGTGACACGCACCACCCAGCGTGCAGTTGGTGTCCTGCGCGGGTGGGACTCCGCCGCCGAACACGCACGGTGCCGCCGGCGTGCAGAACTTCACGGCGGTCAAGGGCGGATTCGCCTGCGGACCGAAGTCCGGAATCGGTAGCAGCCCGGCCGTGCTTGGGCTGGGCGAGGATTTGGGCTTGGCGCTCGGCGACGCTGTCCCGGTATGGCCGACGGAGGCATTCCCCAGGTGAGTGAACAGGTAGATGCCTCCGGTTCCCAGCAGGAGAATCACGATCGCGGCGATCGCTCCGGGCACCAGCCAGGCCGGACGCTCGAACGCGAGTCCGAAGGCCGGTCTGCCGGCAGCAGCTGCCTTGCGAGCTGGAGGCGGCGCGGTCGCACGGGGTATTGGCGGCCTGGTGATCCGGGCCGGCTCCGCAGCGGGCTCGGTCGTAAATGAACTCGAAGCCGGTGTCGGTGCGCGGAACTCCTCGGGGACCGGCGACGGCACCGGGGTCGCCTCGCCCGTCCATTCAGAAGCCGAGACGTGAGATTTTCCTGGCGTCCACTGCCCGGTTTGCACCGGTGACCACACGGCCGGGCCCTCGGGGGTCGCGGCCGGCGCCGGCTTGGGCGGCTCGGGTTGCCCGGGCGCCGGCCAGTCCAGCTCCGGCTGCGCGGGCTCAGGTGGCGTCGAGCTCGTGGGCGACCCAAAGGCGGCGACCTCTGCCGCCGGCGCCTCGGCTGCTGCAGGCTCGGTGCTTGGGCCTGCGGGCGCGGGTTCCCAGCTGGGCACGACGGGGGCGGACGGCGCTTCGAACGCTGATTCCGAAGGCGGAGCCGGAACCGGCTGCGGCTCAACCACCGGCTGCTCGGTCGCCGGCATGGACTCAAACGGCGCTGCCGGTGCTGCGGCCGCCGGTTCCCACGGCAGTGGCGCATCCGGCACGGGCGGCGTCGCGGGCGTAGCCGGCAGCTCTGGCGGTGCGGTCGGGCCGGATGGGGGCGCGGCCGGCGCGGACGCGGCCGCTCGCTCGTACGAGGCCGGAGGGCTGAAAGTCTCGGCCGGGCGAGGCACCGGAAGCGAGCCGTAGGTCTCGACGGACCGGGGCGGCGGCTCGTACGACGCCGGCCGCGGAGGCGGCGCTTCCCCTCCCGGTACGAACGCCGCGGCGGAAGGCATCTCCCTACCGCCCGCCCTCAGCGCGATCTCGCTCTGGGCGGCGGTCTGCTTGTCGGGCGCCATCAGGGGGCCCGCCATCTCGCGGAGTGCGCCCAGCGCGCGATCCACCGCCGGGCCCATCGCACCGCTCGCTATCGACCGCATGGTCACGACCAGGCCGGGCGGGAGCTCTGGGGGAGCCGGCGCTCCCGCGGGATCGACCCCGAAAGCCGCGCAGATGGCCATCCCGCAGGACCGGACGTCGGCGCGCAGATCGCTCTGGCTCGGCGCTCCCCGCACCGCCGCCACGGGGTGACCGGCGATTCGGACCACGCCGTTGCTGGTGAGGCGCACCGCGGTGGCGTCAAACCCGCCCATCGCGACACCTGCTTCGTGCAGGGCTGCGATGCCAGAAAGAATTGACGTGCCGAGTGCGGCCGCCGCGTGAGGGCTGAGCCGGCCGCGGGCCAACACGATGTTCAGCGGAGTTCCTTCGTTCACGTCGACGGCAACCCAGATGCCGCCCTCCTCCGTGCCCCAGGCGTGAACCGGCGAAAGCGAAGGGTGCGGGTGTTCGGTGAGGCGCTGGATGCGCTGGGTGGCCGCTGCGGCGGCCGCCGGCGCCACCGGGATCTCGTGCACGACGACCTGATTGCCGTTCCTGAGCACGGCCTTGAAGCCCTGCCCCGATCCTGGACTTACGGCCTCGAGCGCCCTCGGCTTGGGCTCAGTTTCCGGCATTACGGCGCATGGTACCGTCCCGGCCGGGGGCTTAGGTCAGCGTCCAGTCCCACTGGTTTTCGAAGGGCCCTCCGTTGAACAGGGATGAAATTGCGCGTCAGCTCAGAAATGAACGGAGCCGCGAGCCCCTACGTAACGGGCTCCAAACGGCCAACGGCGGGCGGCCGGCCTGCCTTGACTCGTTCGCGGGCGCTATGTTACCTTCCACCTGTTTCTGGGGCCCCACCGCGATTGGTGGGTCATCACGCGTAGGGGTAGCTGTTGCGCATTAATCGATACATCACGCATGCCATTGTTCTGGTAATCGCAATAGCGATCTCCGGCTACGCGGCCAGCGGGCGATCCGCGTCACCAGTTCACTTCGGGACCACGAACGCCCAGGCGGCCGTGATCGACGTGGGCGGCTCGTCGGGGGACGTCATGTTCGGTCGCTACAGCACGATCATCAAGCCGGTTGACATCCCGATCTCCGCGCCAAAGAGCCACCTGCCCGTCACCTACGTCGTGGCCCCCGGCGACACCCTCGCTTCCATCGCCTCCAGGTTCGGTGTCTCCACGAGCCAGATCCGCTGGTCGAACTCGCGCCTCTACAGCGACCCCACGATCGTGCCCGGACTGCAGATCACCATCCCGCCCACCCCGGGCGTGGTGGTGACCGTCAAGAGCGGTCAGACCCTGGAGAGCCTGGCGAGCGCTTATCAGGTCGACCCAGAGACGATCTCCGACTACAACCGTCTCCGGGTCAGCGAGCCTTCAGCAGGGATGATCCTGGTGATCCCGGACGGTGTCGGCCCAGCGTTCCCAGCGCCGCCACCGCTCATCTGGATTGGCGGCACCTTCAAGATCACGATCGGCGCGCCCGTCGGCACGTACCCAGCGACCGGGTTCCCGTACGGCTGGTGCACCTGGTATGTGGCCACCCGGCGCCCAATTCCCTGGCGTGGTAATGCGATCGACTGGTACGGCAACGCCGCGGCCATGGGGTATCCGGAAGGCATGCAGCCTCGTGTCGGAGCCATCATGGTCACCACGGAGAGCCCGATTGGGCTTGGCCACGTGGCGTACGTCGAGAATGTCTTTGCCGACGGTTCGTGGCTGGTCTCGGAGATGCATTACGTTGGGTGGGGCATCACGGACCAGCGCCTGATCAAACCCGGTCAGCTGACCGGCGGAGCGCTGATCGGCTTCATCTACGGCTAGGGCGTAGCTCACTCCCGGCCGCCCCTTGATGGGCGACGGGCGCGCGCCCGAGGTTGCTCGCCGGTGTGGCGGTCGACTAGGCTCAACACCAAGACATGTGTGGAATCGTTGGTTTCGCGGGCGCCTGCCCTGAGCGGGAGCAAGTGCTTTGCGAGATGACCCGAGCCATCGCTCACCGCGGCCCCGATTCCGAAAACTTCTATGTGGACGAAAACATCGCGCTCGGCGTTCGTCGCCTCAGCATCATCGACCTCCCCGGCGGGACGCAGCCCATCTACAACGAGGACCGGACGAAGGTCATCGTCTACAACGGTGAGATCTACAACTACCAGTCGCTGCGCGCGGAGCTGATCGCCAGGGGGCACAAGTTCACCACCAGATCAGACACGGAGGTGGTGGTCCACGGTTTCGAAGAGTTCGGCGATGACCTCATGCCGAAGCTGAGGGGAATGTTCGCCTTCGTGATCTGGGACTCCGTGAACAGGGAGCTGTTCGGCGCTCGCGACTCCTTCGGCATCAAGCCCTTCTACCACACCGAGCCTGGCGCGGGTCCGTTTCTCTTCGGCTCAGAGATCAAATCCTTCCTGTCGCACCCGCAGTTCAAGAAAGAGCTGAACGCCGAGTTCCTGCCCGACTACCTGACGTGGAACTGCGTGCCTGGCGCCGCCGACACCTTCTTCAAGCATGTGCGCAAGCTCCCGCCTGGACACCTGCTGCGTTACAGGTCAGGGGAGCTCGTGATACGCCGCTACTTCACCCCGAGCTTCGCCTTCGACGAGGGGAAGCCGATGCAGTATTTCGTGGACAGGATCGGGGAGGCGGTCACTGAGTCGGTCATCGCCCACGAGATCGCCGATGTCGAGGTCGGGTGCTTCCTCTCCAGCGGCGTCGACTCGAGCTACGTGGCCGCCGAGGTGCGAGCACGCCGGCCGGTGCGTACCTACACAATTGGTTTCGAAAACCCGCGCATCAACGAGGCCGAGAACGCCAAGCTGCTGGCGGAGGCCATCGGGGTCGAAAACCGCGTGAAGATCATCACCGCGGCCGAGTACTTCGCGGCGGTCGGCGACGTTCAGTACCACCTCGACGAGCCCCTCGCGAATCCAAGCGCCAATGCGCTGTTCTTCCTGTCGAAGCTGGCCTCCGAGGACGTCAAGGTGGTGCTTTCAGGTGAGGGCGCCGACGAGATGTTCGCCGGCTACAACATCTACAAGGAGCCGCACTCCCTGGCCTCCTACCAGCGACTGCCGCTATGGCTGCGCCAGCTCGTCGCGCAATCGGCCGCTTACATGCCGAACGTCAAGGGCAAGGGATTCGCGATCCGCGGGAGCAAGCCGGTCGAAGACCGCTACATCGGGATCAGCAACGTGTGGAGACCTGACGAACAATGGCGCGTGCTCGGCACCAGGCAGCCGGCGGGATCGCCAGCCGCCTACACCTCTGCGCTATACGAAGCAGCGCGCGAATACGACGACGTCACCAAGATGCAGTTCCTGGACATCAACCTCTGGATGGTCCAGGAGATCCTGCTCAAGGCCGACAAGATGAGCATGGCTCACTCGCTCGAGCTGCGCGTACCGCTCCTTGATCTCGAGATCTTCAGGCTCGCCCGGACCATTCCCCCCACCTACAAGGTGAACGGCAGCACCACGAAGATTGCGTTCCGCCAAGCCGCCGCGCACAGGATCCCGCAGGCGACCGCCAGCCGGACCAAGCTTGCGTTCCCGGTCCCGCTAGTCGAATGGCTGCGCATTGACGCCTGTGCGGACATGGTCGCGAGCTACTTCGACAGCTCCGCCGCCTCAACTTTCTTCGAGAAGACCGAGCTCATGCGCTTGCTGACCGAGCACCGCGGCGGCACCCGCAGCAACGCCAACAAGATCTGGAACCTTTTCACCTTCCTGGTCTGGCACGAGCAGTTCTTCGCCAAGCGGTGACGTGAATTTCGTAGACGCCGATTTCGTCCCCGTGATATTCGGGAGCGACATCAACACCTACAGCATGGCGCGGGCGTTCCACGAGGCCTACCGCGTCAAGTCCACCGTCGTGGGGAAATACGCAGGCGGTCCGAGTTACGCCAGCAGGATCGTCGACTTCATTGCCCGCGAGTCCATCGAATCGGACCCGACTTTCATGGAAGTGGTGAGCGCACTAGCCACCGCGTACAGGTCCAAGAAGCTGATCCTGTTGGGATGCGGTGACTCCTACGTGGAGCTCATCAGCAAGCACAAGAACGACTATCGGGAAAACGTCATCGCGCCGGTCGTCTCTCACCCCCAGCTGCTCGACCTCATCCGCAAGGACAGGTTCTACGCGGCCTGCCGGGAGAACGGCATCCCCTACCCTGCGACCTTCATCTACGAGCGGCGGATGGAAAAGAACTATTCGCCGGGGTTCAATTGTCCGGTCATCGTCAAGCCCTCGAATGGGATCAGCTGGTGGGAGCACCCGTTCCCGGACCAGAAGAAGGTCCATCGGGCCGGCTCCCGTGAGGAGCTCGACCGGCTGATCGACCGGGTTTACCAAAGCGGCTATGAAGGTTCGTTGATCCTCCAGGAGTTCATCCCCGGGGACGACTCGTACATGCGGGTCCTCACTTGCTATTCCGACCAGCACGGGAAGGTGACGCTGGCGGCGCTGGGTCAGGTGCTGCTGGAAGAACACACGCCGAAGGGAATCGGCAACCACGCGGCAATCCTCAGCGGTGCGCAATCCCCGGTCGTCAAGGTTCTGACCTCGTTCCTCGAGCGGATCGGCTACGTCGGCTACTCCAACTTCGACATCAAGCACGATCCGCGCGATGGAACTGACAAGGTGTTCGAGTTGAATGCGCGCCAGGGTCGCAGCAATTTCTACGTCACCGGATCCGGATACAACCTCGCGCGCTACCTGGTCGAGGATCGAATGCGCGCGCAGTCGCTCGACTTCACGGTTGCCACCAACGAGGTGCTCTGGCTAGTGATCCCCAAGAACGTCGCGTACAAGTACGTGACCGACAAGTCACTGCGCTCGAGGATGCGGGCGCTCGAGCGGCAGGGAAAGGTCGTCAACCCGTTGTTCTACCGGGGCGACTACCATCCGCGTCGCGCCGTGTCGATCCTCAGGTCGCACCTGAGCCACTCGAGCAAATACAGGAAGTACTACCACCCAGACGATGCGTAACTTCAACCGGCAGGCGTCCGTTAGGAGCGTCGGTCGATGAGAGAGATCATTGAGGCGTCCCAGCGGATCAGACCTTACGTTCGCCGCACCCCGCTTCTGGGCACCGATTTCGATGATCGACTGCGACTGAAAGCCGAGTGCTTTCAGGTCACGGGCAGCTTCAAGGCACGAGGCGCTTTCAACGCGGTCATCTCCAAGCAAAGCGCGGATCGAGCGATGAAAGGCGTGATCGCGGTGAGCTCAGGCAACCATGGGCAAGCACTCGCTTTGGCGGCGCGCGCGGCGGGCCTGCCGGCCGTGATCATCATTCCGGCGGATGCGAACCCGGAGAAAGTGCAGCGCACCCGCGACTACGGTGCCCAGGTGATCCAGGACGGCGTCACGTTCGCCAATCGCGAGCAGCGATTGCGCGAGGAGATGGAACGGTCAGGGCTCGTCAAGATCCACCCGTTCGACGACTGGGACGTCATCCACGGCCAGGGCACGGTCGCGATGGAGATGCTCGAGGACGACCCGGCGATCGAGATGATCGTGGCTCCGTGCGGCGGCGGCGGTATCCTCAGCGGCACGGCTCTCTGGGCCAAGTCGGTGAATCCAGCGATCACAGTGATCGGCGTCGAGCCGGCCCGCGCCGATGATGCCGCCCGGTCACTGCACTCGGGGCACATCGTCCGCCTGGACGATTCACCGATCACGCTCGCTGACGGCGCGCGCGCCGTCTCCATGGGCGAGAAGACCTTCGAGGTGATCGTCACCCGCGGCCTGGTGGACGACATCCTCACGGTGACGGAGGACGAGATCGCCGAGGCGGTTCGGGTGGCGTGGCTGCGCCTGCACCTCGCAATCGAGCCGACGGCAGCTCTCCCTCTGGCTGCCTTCCTTTCCGGAAAGCTCCCGGCTGCGCCCAAAGTGATCGGGCTGATCCTGTCGGGTGGCAACGCCGACCGAGCCGTGATGTCGCGGCTCCTCGACGGCGGCTAGCCTGGCGCTGGGACGGTCGCCGCTTCAGGGCTGCCTGACCGTTTCGCCCAGCCCTCTTCCATCGAATCGACGTCAGGCTTCGCCGTGCGTAGGCCGGTGGCCGCGATGCCGGCCGCTATGACCAGCAGCGTCGGCGACGTGATCACCAGCGCGGTCTGCAGGCTGCCGATGTGGTCGGAGAGGAACCCGATGTCAAAGGTCGAGTGCGAATCGCCGAACACGTGCGAGATGAAGAGCAGCAGCGTGACGCTGCTAGCCCGCAGTGCCGGTGACACCACGGCCTGCGCGATCGCAGTGAACGGACCGGCGTACAGGTACATGCACACGACCGCGACAAAGAAAGCCGGCACGAAAAGCGGGATTGGGCCCGCGTTCATCGGCGCGTAGAGCGCGATGACGATGAACACGGCGCCGACGAGGAAACCGACGATCCCCACCTGAAGGTAGGCCTTCGGCGAGTCCTTGCCGTAGTGGTCTGCGATCCAGCCGCCGCCGAGTGTGCCCACCAGTCCGGCGAGCACGATCACGACGCCGGCCAACAGCCCGCCCTGGCTGGCGGTGAGGTCGAAGCGCCGGTGGAGCAGGATCGGCAGCCAGAACGCGTTGGATGCGAGCACGAAATACAGCAGCGTCTGCGAAAGGATCGTGGCGCGCAGGGTCGGAATCTGCATCAGCCGGACGAAGTTGCCGACGCTGGCGTCGTATGTCTTGGCCACCGCCTGGCCCACTTTCTCGGCGCTGCCGCGCAGCGGTTCGCGCATCTGGAAAGCGAGGAAGGCGCAGAGGAGGCCGGGCGCCGCCGCGAAGAAGAAGGCGGTGCGCCAGCCGAAATGGTCGGCGACGTAGCCACCCCCCGCGAAACCGACCGCGATGCCGATCGTGCTGCCGGCCCCCCAGATCGACATCACACGGCCGCGTTCTTCCTTCGGAAACCAGTCCGCCAGCAGCGAGGTGCCGGCCGGGTAGTAGCCGGCCTCGCCGATGCCGAGGACCGCCCGGCTGGTGAAGAGGTGGGCGAAGTTCTGCGCGAACCCGGTGAAGAGCGTCGCAATGCTCCAGATGGTCACTCCGACTCCGATGACGACTTTGCGCACGCCGCGGTCCGCCCAGTAGCCGAACGGCAACGCCGAGGCCGCGTAGACGAGGAGGAACGCCGAGCCGAGCAACCCGATCAAGGTGTCGCTGAGATCGAACTCTTTCTGGATGATCGGCGAGGCCGCCGCGGCGACCCAGCGGTCCATGTAGTTGAGGAAGTTGATGGCGACCATTACGACCAGCACATACCGGGCGTAGCCGCGCGTCACGCGGCCATTATCGGTGTCGGCGGGGCCGGCGGCCAAAGGGGAAACGGGTACGATACCCAGTCGCCAGGTTCATTCGCGCTGGGTCGGCAAAGGGCACGTGGCGAGCCCAACGGTCTGTAAAACCGCCGCGAAAGCTTTGGGGGTTCGACTCCCTCCCGGCCCACCAGCTCCAATGGATCGAATTTCTCGGATTCTTCACGCGCTCGGGCGCGACGCCTCGGGCGCGACGGCTCGGGCGCAACGGCGCTGGCGCCGAGTAAACGATCGCCCAACTAAGCTGAATCGAAGGGCTCGACTGGGGACAGCATGACCAGCTTGGGGACGACGGAGCGCAAACGGCGCCTGGAGCAACCGATGTCAGCAGAAATTTCGGTTGCTGCCCGCAGCCTGCTCGACCGGGAAGACCTTCTCCAAAAGCTCGATCGCGCTGTGACCAAACGCGTGACGATCATCTCGGCGCCGCCAGGAAGCGGGAAGACTTCGCTGTTGCGTGCGTGGACTGAGCGCGCGGGCAAACTTCGCCGCGTCGCGTACCTGTCCGTAGATCGCGACCAGCAGGACGCACAGCGCTTCTGGACAGCCGTCCTGACAGCGATCCGCGGCGCGGCGGACTTGATCGATACACACGAGCCCGTCGATCGAGTCGCGTCCGAGCTCGCCGAGCACGCCGAGTCCGAATCTACCGTGCTGATCATCGACGACCTCCACGAGCTGCGGTCGGCAGAAGCCCTCGCGCAGCTCGAGCATTTGCTCGCCACGCTGCCGAACAACGCGCACGTGGTGCTGTCGTCGCGAAGAGATCCGCCCATCAGGCTGCACCAGCTCAGGCTTGCGGGCGAAGTCGCTGAGATCCGCGCAAGCGATCTGCGTTTCACGCAAGAAGAGGCGCGCGAACTGCTCGCCGCTGCCGTCATCAGCCTGTCCGACCAGGCGGCCGCCGCGCTGTACGAGCGCACGGAAGGTTGGGCGGCGGGCCTTCGCCTGGCCGTGATCTCGCTCAGCGGCCATCGAGATCCCGAGCGTTTCGTCACCGAGTTCTCCGGCACCGACAGGGCGATTGGCGAGTACCTGATGGCCGAGATGCTCGGACGCCAGCCCAGCGACGTTCAAACGATGTTGCTGCGCACCTCGATCGTCGACCGGCTCAATGGTGAGCTCGCCGACCTGCTCGCCGGCCGCCACGGCTCGGAGCAAATGCTGCTGGAGCTGGAAGACGCCAACGCATTCGTCATCTCACTCGACGCGAAGCGCACCTGGTTTCGCTACCACCAGCTGCTGTCGGATTTCCTGCGCCTCGAGCTCCGGCGAAGGTCGGCTGCGGAGGTCCCGGAAATCCACCGCAAGGCAGCCACGTGGTTCATCGACCACGGGGACGCACTGGAGGGCATCCGCCACACGCTCGCGGCCGGGGACTGGCAACAAGCGGCGCGGCTGCTCGCGGACCACCTCTTCAGCCTGACCCTCGACGGGCAGGAGGCCGCGATCGCAACACTCCTGCGGTCCTTTCCCAAAGGTGTGTCGGCCGACCATCCCGAGCTGGCCCTGGCTCACGCCGCCGTCCAGCTGGCGCAGGGCCGCCTGGACGAAGCGGCCGCTCAACTCGCGCTGGGTGAATCCCATGTCCACAACGCCGAGCCCACTCGCCGCAAGCGCCTCGCGGTGGCGATCGCGTCCCTGCGGCTGGCGCTCGCACGGCGCAGCGGCCGGTTCACGGAAGCCATGGAGCAGGTGAACCTGCTCGAGGCCTCGATCGCGAACGAAACAAGCGAAGACATCGCGATGGGCAGTGAGCTGCGAGCCGTCGCGCTGATGAATCTCGGGATCGTCGAGGCGTGGTCTGGGCGCTTCGACGACGCCGACCGCCACCTGTCCGAAGGAGCGGCGCTCGCCCAGGCCATCGGCCGGCCCTACCTGGAAGTCGCGTGTCGCGCGTATCAAGCGCTTCCGTCGGCCTCGCTCGCGACTGCGCACGAGCGCGGCACCTATGCGATCGCCCTCGCGGAGCGGTACGGGCTAAGCGACCGCCCGCTGCTCGCGCCCGCGTTCGGGGCACTCGCGTCTATAGAGACGTGGACGGGCGAGTTCGACGAAGCGGAACGTTCGCTGCGCCACGGCTGGGAGGTCGTCAAGCCAGATGTCGATCCAGCTGCCGCCGTGCTGCTGCACCTGGCGACGGGCATGCTGCATGCCGGTCGGGGCGAGCATCAATCCGCAGTCAACGCGCTGACGGCGGCGGTGGGGGCGCAGTCGCTCCTCACCGGTGCCCACATTCTTGGACGCGTGGTCGCCGAATGGCTCGCGGCCACCCAGGCTCGCCTCGGAATGTCAGACGAGGCGCGCGCCACGCTCGACGCGTTCTCCACCGAAGGCGACCCCATCGACGCCATCGACCTCGGGCGCGCAGCAATCAGTCTCGCGGAGGGAGATCCTGAAACAGCGCGCGCCGTACTAGGAGACGTTCAGCGCTTCGCGCCGCCGGCCGGCTTCCCGGCGTACGCACTCGTCGAAGCCCATGTCCTCGCCGGCCTCGCATATCTAGCAGAGGGCGATCGGCCCGCCGCCGCTACTGAAGCCGAGGCCGCACTCGCTGCCGCCGAGGAAGACCGCCTCATCTTCCCGTTTGCCATGAACAACGCCGGCGCGCTTCTCGACCTCGTCGCACGTCACCGCACAGCCCACGGCGCGCTCCTGGCCGAGGCCGTCGATCTGCTACAAGGCAAGCCGGCACCAACCATCGGCCGGGAGCGTCAACAACCACCAGGAGAGCTCAGCGCGAGCGAACTTCGCGTTTTGCGCTACCTGCCGACCAACCTGACGCGCCCCGAGATCGCGCAAGCGCTTTACGTGTCGATCAACACCGTCAACACGCACATGCGCAACATCTACACCAAGCTCGGTGCACACGATCGCTCTTCGGCCGTGGAGCGCGCTCGCGCTCTGCGTCTCCTCTCGACCCGCAATCACCGGATCCCGGTGTAGTCGCCTCACTCGGTCGCGCGCCACGATGACCGAGTGGCCACGCGGGCGTGCCTGTACACGATCCGGATCAAAGGTCGCCTCGGAGCCACGGCCCTGTCCGCGTTTCCCTCGATGACGCACGAGCTGAAGGGCGGCGAGACCGTGCTCACCGGCTGGCTCGAAGATCGGTCCGCGCTGTTCGGCGTGCTCGCGCAGATCGAGGGACTCGGTCTCGACTTGCTCGAAGTTCGCCGACAGCCAACCAGATGACGATCTTCGCCGTGACCGGCGATGCGGTCGCGCGGTTCGGGCTGGACGACGCCGAGCCCGAGCTCCTCATCGAGGGCAGCAACCCCCGCTGCATCGCGATCGATCCCCGCGATCCGCAACGTGTGTACGTCGGGACGATGGACAGCGGCCTCTGGTTCAGCGCCGACGGCGGCGACACCTGGCATAAGGCCGGCCCGTCGATCGCTGAGCCGAGAGTGCTATCGGTCGCCGTATCTCGTCCGGACTCGGCCGCCTACGCCGGCACCGAGCCGAGCAACCTCTACCGGTCTGAGGACGGCGGATCCACCTGGCAGCTGCTGCCGGCGCTCCGCGAGCTGCCGAGCGCGCCGACATGGTCCTTCCCGCCCCGCCCCTGGACTCACCACGTCCGCACGATCGCGCTTCACCCGACCGATCCGGACTGGCTCGCCGTCGGCATCGAGCTCGGCGGCGTGATGCGGTCACGCGATCGCGGCAAGACCTGGATCGACCACAACCCCCAGGCCCTCAGCGACGCCCACCAGCTGCTCACGCACCCGCTCGCCCCAGATCGCCTGTACGAAGCCGCCGGGCAGGGCATCGCCCGGTCGGACGACCGCGGCGACACGTGGCGGCATCTCGATAAGGGGCTCGACCGCCATTACGCCTGGGCCCAGGCGATCGACCCCGCCGACCCCGACCTCTGGTACGTCGCCGTGAGCCGCTCCCCGTGGGCCGCCCACGGCGGCGGCGATGGGCAGGCTCGCCTGCTGCGCTCGCGCGGAAACGGCTGGGAGGCGGTGGACGGTTGGGGCGACGACGCTGAGCTGCGGCGGATGCCGTACGCACTGGCCACGCTGCCCGATCAACCGGGCCGGCTGCTCGTCGGGCTGCGCGGCGGGACCCTGCTGATCACCGACGACGCGGGCAAGACCCGGTCACGGCTGGCCGTGCGACTGACGGACCTGATTGATCTAGCAATCGCCTGAACCAGGCGATGACCTCTCACCTGACAGAGCGGGACTCTGCCTATGCAATGAGACGCCTCGCTGTTGCAGCATCACTAGCGGCGATTGCTGCCGCTCTGGCAGACGTCGCCGTCTATTCGATCAGCCGCGCCCGCGGCGTCTCGATGGTGATGCCTTACCAGTGGGGTCAGCCGCCCGCGGTTCTACCGATTCCCGTGATCGTGGGGGCGGACCTGTTCGCCGCAGTCCTGGCCGCCGTCGTCTTCTGGTTGCTGGTGAGATTCACACCCAACGGAGCCCGGCTGTTCCAGATCGCGAGCGTGCCCGTGCTCCTGCTCACCTTCGCCGCCCCGCTGAGCCTCGCACAGACAGATGGATCGACAAAAGCAACGCTGGTAGCGATGCACGTGGTGGCCGCCGCCGCCATCGTGGCAGGGCTTTCGCTGCTCGCCCGGCCCACACATAACTGAACCACGGAGGACAACATGGCATCACAAACCCCCACCGGCGCCACAACCCTGCCGGACTACGCGCCCGTCCCCAAGTCGGCGATGGGCCCCGCGCTCAACGAGCAGGGCTACTACGTCGGGCGCGTGGAGCGGAACCTGTACTGGATCACCGACGGCAGCTACCAGTCCGCGTTCCTCACCACCAAGGACGGTGTGGTTCTCTTCGACGCGCCGCCGAGCATCGGCGGCAACATCCGGCGAGCGGTCGACGAGATCGCATCAGCCAACGGCGTCAACAACAAGATCACCCACCTCGTCTACTCACACCACCACGCCGACCACGTCGGTGCGGCTTCGCTGTTCGACAAGAACGTGGTCCGCGTCGGTCACGAGGAGACCAAACGCCTGCTGCTTCGTGACAACGACCCCGCTAGGCCGGCGCCCGAGGAGACGTTTACCGACCGCCGTACGCTGAAGATCGGTGGCGAACGCATCGAGCTCGAGTGGCGCGGCCCGAATCACTCGCCGGACAACATCTACATCCATTTCCCGGACCACGACGCGCTGATGCTGATCGACATCGTCAACCCGGGATGGGCACCCATCTCCATGTCCAACCTCTCCGAAGACATCCCCGGTTACATCGCGGCCCCAGCCATTGCGCTCGATTACTCGTGGAAGCACTTCATCGGAGGCCACGTTGGCAGGCTCGGCACGCGCGACGACATGACCCTCCACCAGCAGTACATGGCCGACATCGACGCCAGCGTCCGGAAGGCGCTGGTCAGCGTCGATCCCACACCGTTCTTTCAGAAGTACTGGGACAACCCGTGGGCGGCGGTGGGAGCCCTGTTCGACGCCTGGACTGAAGCTGGCGCGGCACCGGTTATCGAGAAGTACAGGGGTGTGCTTGCGGCAGCCGATGTCTACACGAAGAGCACCACGTTCTGGGTCATGGAGTCGATCCGGCTCGACCTCGGCGTAGGTTCATACGTGCACCCATAAAAAGGTAAGGAGGTAGCAAATGTCGGACTGGAACGCGGCGACCATCAATGAGTTTCATGCCAAGGCGGGGAAGGGCGTCGGTCCGTTCGGGGACCAGCTGATGCTGCTCACCACGAAGGGAGCCCGAAGCGGAGAGGAGCGCATCACGCCGGTGATGTACCACCGCGACGGGAAGCGGTACATCGTCATCGCCTCCAAGGGAGGAGCGCCCGACCACCCGGGCTGGTACCACAACCTAAAGGCGAATCCCGTGGCCAAGGCGGAAGTGGGCGCGGAGAAAGGGACCGAGAAGTTCGAGGTGCGCGCGCACGAGGCGCGGGGCGAGGAAAGGGATCGCATCTACGCCGAGCGCGTCGCGATCGCGCCAGGGTTCGGGGACTACGAGAGGAAGACCTCGCGCAAGATTCCGGTCATCGTCCTGGAGCGGATCGCCTAGCCCGCGGCGTGGCGAGCATTTTCATCACCGGCTCGGCTGACGGGCTAGGTCAGGCGGCCGCGAGACGCCTGGTGGCGCAAGGCCACGACGTCGTCCTGCACGGGCGCAGCCACGACCGGGCCCAGCAGGCGCTGCGCGCGGTACCTGGGGCCCGAGCGGCGCTCGAGGGCGACCTGGCCAGCATTGAGCAGACCCGCGAACTTGCGCGACAGGCCAACGCGGCAGGACCGTTCCAGGCGATCATCCACAACGCCGGCGTCTACCGTCCGCGCGCGGCGCGCAGCCAGACGGTGGACGGGCTCGACGACACCTTCGCCATCAACTCGCTCGCGCCGTACCTGTTGACCGGGCTGATCGACCCACCTCAGCGGCTGATCTATCTGTCGTCGGGCCTGCACCAGGGCGGGGATCCGGACCTGAGCGACCTGCAGTGGCGTCGCCGGCGCTTCAACGGATCGCAGGCGTACGCGAACTCCAAGCTGTTCGACGTCGTGCTGGCGTTCGCCGTCGCCCGCCTGTGGCCGCACGTCCTGTCGAACGCGGTCGATCCTGGATGGAATCCCACCAAGATGGGCGGCGCGTCCGCACCCGGTGACCTCACCCAGGGCGTCGCGACCCAGGTGTGGCTGGCGGTCAGCGATGAGCGAGCTGCGAACGTGACCGGCCGGTACTTCTTCCACATGCGGCCTCAGGCCGCCCATCGGGCTGCGTCCGACGTCACCGTCCAGGATGCGTTTCTGGCCGCCTGCGAGCAGTTGACCGGTGTGCGACTGCCATCGGCCGTCACGAATTGACGACGTAAGGCGCTCGCGCTGGCAGGTCCAGAATGCCCCCATGGCGGCCGAGCCTCGGCTCACCCGAAGGGCGCTCGAAGTGGCCGAGCTCATCGCCGCCGGCCTGACCAACCGCGAGATCGCAACTCGGCTGTTCCTCTCGGAGAGAACCGTCGAGTGGCACGTCGAGCAGATCATGAACAAGCTCGGCTTCGCCTCGCGCAGTCAGATCGCGGCATGGGTGGCTCGCTCGCAAACCGATGCAAGACCACGCGAGGACAGCGCTCGCCGTCGCGGCAACCTCCCCGCTCAGACCACCAGCTTCGTCGGCAGGCAGCACGAGCTGCGCCGGCTCTTCGATCTCGCCTCCAGCAACCGCCTGGTCACGGTCGTCGGCCCGGGCGGATCGGGCAAAACGCGCCTGGTGCTGCGCCTGGCCGAAGAGCTCCTCGATGAGGTCGACGACGGCGTCTGGCTGTGTGACTTCGCGCTCATTGAGCGCTCCGACCTGGTCGGCGACGCCGTCGCCCACGCGCTCAACGTCAAAAGCACCAGGGGGGACAGGCTGGAGGCGGTCAAGCAGCGCTTGCGCCATATGTCCGCCCTGCTCGTCTTTGACAACTGCGAACACGTCGTCGAAGGGACCGCCGACGCAGCAAAGGCTCTGCTGGCCGATTGCCCTCGCATCCGGCTCATCGCCACGAGCAGGATCCCACTCGGGCTGATCGGCGAGGCCATCAGCCACCTCGACCCCCTGCCCCAGGCTGACGCCGAGCAGCTCTTCGTCGAGCGGGCAACAGCTGCGGTACCGGACTTCGAGGCCGACGGCCGGACCGCGCCGCACGTGACGCAGATAGTTCGCGCGTTGGACGGCATACCGCTGGCGATAGAGCTGCTCGTGCCGCGTCTGCGCCGTCAGAGCGCAGAGGAGCTGGCGGCATTGGTGCTCGACGGAGCGTGGCAGGCGTCGAGGACTGGTCGCCACGACACGGTCTGGGCGCTGGCCGATTGGAGCTACCGGCTCATGTCCCCGACCGAACAGTTCCTCTTTCGAAGGGTCAGCCTCTTTGCCGGCTGGTTCGAAGCGACCGATGCGGCCGCGGTCGCCTCCGGCCAGGCTCAGCTGGCGGTCGCCCTCGGCTCACTGGTCGAGCAATCGATGCTGCAGCTGCAACGAGGCGCACAGGGCACTCGGTACCGGATGCTCGAGATCATGAAGGCGTTCGGACGGGAGGAGCTGCGGGAGTCTGGCGAACTCGAGCGCACCGAGCGATTGCATGCAGAGCACATAGTGCGGCTCGTCGAACAAGCGGACCTGCGACCGAAGCCTTTCCAGGCGAGCTCGAAGCGGGTAAAGGCGATGTCGATGGTCGATGACGTCCGCTCTGCGCTGGCGACCCTGATGAAGTCCGCGCCTCGAAGAGCCCTGTGGTTGAGCGCGGCCATGGCGATCACCTGGTCCGCGAGCGGACGCGCTGAGGAGGGGCTGACGTGGAATACGTTGGCTCTGGCCGCCAATCCACGAGCGTCGCAAGAGAGGTGCTGGGCTCTCCTGATGCAAACCGTGATGCTGGCCGAGGCTGGACGCGCCTCGTCAGCCGTGGCCTACCTCGCTGACGCGGAGGCGATCGCGGACGCACCAGGCAACACCGAGCTCCGGAGCGCCACGCTGGTGCAGCGGGCCAGATGCCACGACGCCGTCGGCGACTCGGAGACCGCGCTGTCGCTTCGTGACGAGGCCATCAGGGAGTTCGAGAGACAGGGCGACGATTTTCGCCTCGTCGTGACCCTCAACCACAGCGCGATGACGCTGCTGTACGCGGGCCGGCCTCAAGAGGCGATCCCGCTTGCCAGCCGCTCGGTCGAAGTCCAGCGCCGCCGCGACGCTCGCCTCGCCGCGCCGATGCTCGACACGCTGGCCCAGGCTCTGCTGCTCACCGGTGATGTCGCCGGGGCCCGCCGTTGCTGGATCGAGGGTGCGCAGCTCAGTACCGGCACCACGTGGGAGCTGTCGGGTTGCCTGTTCGGATTGGCGGCGGCTGCGGGTCAGATGGGAGAAAACGAAGCGGCAATTCGCTTCCACTTCGCGGCCGAGCGTCTGCTCGCGCAGATTGACGCGACGTTTGCCGATCCGATAGCTCCGCTGGAAGCAGAGGTTGTTGCCCGGGCGTCGAAAGAGGTTGGCCAGGAAGTCGTGGAGCGCCTGCAGTTGGAGACCGCAGCCGTCGAGCCGGAGAGTCTCCTGGAGAGCCTCGGCATCAGCGTCTGAGTCAGGATCCCGTGTTTTCCACGGTGTCTCGGTTGACTTTCACACCTAGCCTGCGCTGAACCATGAAAAGCACAGCAGCCGCCCTGTTTGTCCTGTCCGTGGCCTTGATCACCGCGTGTAGTGGTTCGACAGTAAAAGCTGCGGCTCGCCCCACCCCGGCGCCAAGCCCAGTTCAAGACTGCCGTGGCGCATCGGAGGCGGATCCGAGTTTCACAGCCTCACCCGGGGTCGATTTCCACACGCTGCACGTCGACGGCAAGCTTCGGGACTACCGCCTGTTCCGTCCCTCGACCGTTGACTACTCCAAGCCGGTGCCACTCGTGGTGGTGCTTCACGGGTCTCCTATCGATGCGCAGGGCATGGAGGACCTGGTCCACTTCGACGACGAGGCCGTTGCCGGCCAGTTCATGACCGCCGGGCCCAACGGCTGCAACGGGTACTGGTCCTACGCCGAGCGCGGGCCCTACCAGGCCGACGAAGACTTCATTCGCCAGATGATCAGCGAGATCGAAACCACGTACCCAGTCGATAAGTCACGCGTCTACGTCGTCGGCGCATCGGCCGGCAGCTGGGTCGCCTATCGTCTGGCGTGCGACCTCGCAGACGAGATCGCCGCCATCGTGTCGATCTCCGGAACGATGAGGCTGTCCGATTCCTGTGAGCCGGCGAAACCAGTCTCGATTCTCGAGATGCACGGAACCCTCGACACCGTTCATCCCTGGCAGGGCGGCGGCCCCCACGTCGCGTTCCCGGTCGAGGACGTCATTCACCGCTGGGTCGTCCTTGATGGCTGCACCGTCGGACCGGTGTCCTCGCACGCAGGCATCACGACGACATCGGTGTGGAGTCATTGCTCGGGCGGCGTCACCGTGCGCCTCGACGCGGTCGTCGGCGGGCTGCACCAGTGGTTTGGATCCGACCTCAGCCCCGTGCCCGGCGAGCCCAACGCCAATGTGGCCGCCTGGAACTTCTTCCGGAGCGTGCCCCCGCGAACATGAACACGCAAATGCGGACGCTACTTGTCGCCGCTCTTCTGTCTGCCATGACCGCGTGCGGCACTGGTTCAGTCGCGCAGAGACCGTCGCCGGCGCCGGCGCAGAGCCCCACGCCGGCTGCCTCGCTGCATAACGAGTCTCTGACTGTGGACGGGGTCATGCGGACCTATCACCTGTTCGTGCCGTCGTCACTTCAACCCGGCCAGCCAGCGCCCCTCGTGATCATCCTTCACCCGTGTCCGGCGACTGGTGCCCAGGCCGCTGTAGGCAGCCACCTGAACGATGTAGCGACCGCCAATCACTTTGTGGTGGTCTACCCCGATGGCGCAGTGATGGCGGCGACCGGAGGAACCTGCTGGAATGCCGGCACATGCTGCACGGGAGCGGACGATGTCAGCTTCATCGGCCAGCTCATCGACAGGCTGACAGCTCGGCTTCAGCTCGACAGAGCCCGAGTCTTCGTCGCGGGTTTCTCGTTCGGAGCGGCGATGGCCTATCGGCTGGGTTGCCAGCTATCCGACAGAGTGACCGCCATCGCATCGGTGTCCGGAGCTCTCGTGTTCAGCGGCTGCCATCCCGCGCAACCAGTATCCGTGCTCATCATGCAGGGCACCGCCGACACCAACTTTCCGTACCAGGGGGGCGGCGACTACTCCGTTCCTTCAGTCGCGACTGTGGCCAGGCTGTGGGCAACCCTGGACGGTTGCGCGGGCGCGGGGGCCCAATCCACGACCGGCATCGTCGCCAGGACCCAGTGGAACTCCTGCCGGGCGGGTGCCACGGTTCGATTGGAGGTGATCGCCGGCGCGCCACACACCTGGTTTGGCCATGAGCCCAACCCGATCCCAGGCGAACCAGATGCCAGCTCTGAGATGTGGGATTTCTTCAACGGCATTCCGCCTCGCGCTTAGCTATCCGACAGGAGCTCGGCGGTGCCGTCGCAGGTTCGCCGCGAGAGACTCGATTCGAGCGTGGACCCGATCCAGTCCTGCCAGAAGCCCGGCGCGCGCGGCTAGCTGACCTGAGAACTCCGCCAGCTCGGTAAAGCGTTCATCGAAGATCGCCCACGCCGCGTCACGGTGCGGCAGCAGGTCGATCGACGCGTAGAACTCGAAGCCCGGCCCGGCGCGCGCCCCATCGCCCGCCGCGCCGGCCGGCATTGAAGTCAGCATCGGACCGAGCGGCTTGACCACGCTCTGCATCATTCCGACCGCCGTCGCCACCAGCGTCGACAGCTCCTCGTCCGATTCCTCCGTATGACTGAAGAAGCGCATGAGCATCTCGACCATCAGCGCGTAGCTCGCGTTGAACAGCTCGCCGACCGCCCGCGCGTCAGGATGCTCGATCACCGGGTTCTCCATCACCGGTCGCGCCGGCTCGAACTCGGGCCGTCCGGCGCGAAGCCGGTCAAGCTCGCCCCGGATGGACAGGAATCGCGCGTAGTGCGAGTTCTCGATGTCGCCGCGCAGCCCCTCGCCCTGCTCGACGATCTCCTCGATGGCCTTCACCGCGGAGGCCATGTCGGTGACGGCCATCAATCCACGGAACGGAAAGTAGGCCGCGGTGGCCTGGGCTCGCGGCGGGCCGATGAACACGCGTTCCTCGCCGTACTTGGCGCAAAGCGCCTTGAAGCCCTCTTCGATGTCGCGATACAGGTGGCCCACCGTTGCGAAAGGCACATCGACCGGTTCGACTCCATCGGGACCCGAACCATCAGCACTCGCGAGCGGCGCTTCGAACCCCGGCGCATCCGGAATCACCATGCCATCGGGCCGCTCGATGAAGATGAAATGGTCGAGCGTCCGCTCTTCGAACCGCCGTAATGACAGCGGCAGGTATTTCGAATGGATCGGAAAGTTCGGGCGGCGTAGGTGCGGCGCGGCGCCCAGCGCCGTCAGCAGGTTGCTCGCCAGCGCCAGGTGCAGCATCTCCTGCACCGCGACGCCGGCGATCGTGCGCTCCCAGCGCTTGACCGCGTCCAGCTCGCTCGCACTCAGGTCCTCTGACTGATCGCGCTTCAGGCTGAAAGCCGCAAACAGGTAGCAGCAGCACAGGGCATGCTCGAGCTCCGAAGCCTCGGCCAATAAATAGACGAGCTCCTCGCGATCGCTGATCCTAGGCACGGTATTACGGCTGCTTGCCGCCGCTCACCCAGCGGTCGAACAGGTCGACCTTCTCGGAAGGCCACTCGCCATCGCACGGCATCTCGCCCGCCCGCAACCGCCTGAGGATGTGCTCCGCGTGCTCGCGCACGTCGTCGTACTCATCCAGGTTGAACGCGAACCTCATCGAGTGGATGTCCTTGTCCCGAAACAGGGGCTTGATGTCAGTTGCGAATCGGACTGGCTGATCCATGTGATCCATTCCTCCCTGTGAGCGGCGCGTGGCCGAAATGGGCGGCGAGGGCGAGCGCCTCGCCGACGGTATCCGCCGAACGCTGCAGTGCATCACGATCGTGGCCTGAGTAGGCGACGCCGCCATGCCTGCGACCCACCAAAAGGCGGCCGTACTGCACGCCATCGTGTCGCAGTTGAACCTCGATGCCGCCCCGACCGTTCACCTCGCCGTGACAGTACAGCGGTCCCTCGCCGGCGACCAGGTGGAGCTCGGCCCCATACGCGTCGAACGCCAGCACCGCCTGGTCGACCAGCCGGCACGCCACGCGATGGACATCCAGGACGGAGACCACCGACTCGACCTCGGAGCTGAACTTCTCCAGCGCGGCGGAAGCGCGCGCGCCGCCCAGGCGACGGTCGACGCGCCGCTGCAGCGCGTCCTTGACGGGGCTGAACGCGACCACCACCACGAACGCGGTCACGATGTAGGCGGCGTCGGACTTCTGTCCGGAAAACGCTATGACGAAGCGGTTGAAAAACGTGATGAGCGCCGTGTACAGCGCGGCGAGGATCGCGGTCAGGCTCAGGTAGACGATGCTGCGGTTGATGATCAGGTCGATGTCGAACAGCCGGTAACGCAGGATCGCGATCCCGATCGCGATGGGAAGTGCCACCACGGTGACCTGCAGTGGGATCAGCGCAGCGAGCAGGTCCCCGCTGCGGAACCACGCGACCCCCGAGTACACGACCGACAACGCGATGAGCGCCCCGCCGTACGCGAACCACTTGAGCTTGATGCCTTCTTCATGAGTGGCCGATCGAAAGCGCGAGGCGAGCGCGCTGGCCGACAGCACGTACGCCACGATGATCGTCCCCAGGCCGCCCATCCACGCTTCTATCTCGACGCCGTTGGGCATCGCCACGCCGATGGGGTTGTTGGCATACGGCGCCAGGAGCGCCAATAAACGGGGTGGGGCCAGCGGCAGAGGAGTGGACGACAGGGCCACGCTGGAACCGAACGACAGGGTGCCCGCGATCGCAACCCACTCGGCAAACCGCCATCGTGGCCGCACCCGACCGTCAGGGAAGCGCCCCAGGATTAGCGGCAGGATCAGGCCGAAGAGTGGGATCGAAGCCCAGGCGCCAAACCACAGCACCGGCTTGCCGAAAGGCAGGGCTCCGTGCTGGAGCACCAGCGCGTCGTACCCGTAGTCGGTCGGCAACGTGACGAGCGCGGTCGACACCGAAGCCACGCACATCAGCCAGCCGATCGAGTTGCGCGGCTCGCGGGCTGCGACCACAGCACCCAGCAATCCCATCAGCACTCCGAAGAGGCAGCCGAGGATCAGCGTGATCGGCTGGTCGGCCAGGCCCACCGCGAAGTGAAAGCCCGCCGCGAACGCGCAGAGCGCGGCGCCGATGATGCCCACTGCCCAGGCGAGGTATCGCATGGTCGAAGGCTAGGTGCCGCCGGCCACGCCGTAATCCGGGGGTACCCGTAGACGGGCACGTAATTCGGGCACATAATCCCGGGGCTCGTGACGGCCACCATCGGCCAGCGCCTCGATCGCCTGCCCCTCACCTGGGCGCTCTGGCGGTTGGCGATCGTGACCCAGGTCGCGTGGTCGTTTGCGATCCTGAGTGACGGCATCGCCGCGCGCATCTACCCCTTCATCTGGGGGCCGCAGCACGCCTTCGACACGGCGAAGTTCTCGCTCCTGCTGGTCATCTCGACCGGCCTCGGGATCGTCGTCGGTGAGTATGTCTTCGCGGTCCTGTCCGACCGCTTCGGTCGCCGGCGGATCCTGCTCGTGGCCGCGGCTTGCATCGGGTTCGGCACCCTGCCCGCTGCCTTCACCAGCAACTTCTATCTGCTGTGTCTCTTCCTGGGGATAGGCGCCACGGGCATCGGCGGCGTGCTCGCCACCAACGTCGTCTACATGGCCGAGCTCGCACCAAGCAAGGTGCGCGGCCGCATGACCCAGACCTCGCAGGCGATCGCGCCGCTGGTGCTGAACGTGCTGGGGAACCTCGCCGGTCTCACGCTCATGCCGCAGCACTGGCAGGCCATGGTGCTTCTCATCGCGGCGGCTCCGCTGCTGGTGCTGATCCCGCTCGTCGCATTCACGCTGCCCGAGTCCCCACGCTGGCTCGAAGCACACGGCAAGCGCTTCGAGGCTGACCGAGTTGTGACCGCGCTGGAGAAGGAAACCGAAAGGCACTCCGGCCCGCTGCCCGCGCCGGTCATCGTCGACGTGAAGGCGCAGCCGAAGGCCGGCGTCCGCGACCTCTTCGGCCCCGCCTATCGCAGCCGCACGACGCTGCTGCTGGTCTGCTGGATCCTCGGCTACGCCGGCCTCGTGTACGGCCCGCTCGGCTTCATCAACCTGTATCTGGTCAAGGTCGGGTTCTCGGCCCACGACATCTTCACCGCAGGTCTCATCTCGGCGCTCGTCGGCTCCCCCGGTGGCCTGTTCCTCGCTGGCCGGCTTAACGAGCGCTACGAGCGCAAGACGCTCATCCTCGCCGGCGCGCTAGTCGCCAGCGCGGGCTTGCTTCTCACTTTCGGCGTCGGCACCTACTGGCACAGCCTGCCGCTGCTCGCGGTCGCCTCGAGCGTCGTGACCGCCGGCCTCTACGTGTGGCTGTTCAACATGTACACGTACACGGCCGTCGCGTTCCCGACGCGCATCCGCTCCGTCGGCACCGGCTGGACCGACGGCTTCGGCCACATCGGCGCCATGGTTTCGCCGCTCATCATCGCCCCGCTGTTCACGGCCACCGCGGCCGCCGGCTACTACGGCTTCTTCGCCTGGGTCATCATCCCGGGCGCGCTGCTGCCCGCGCTGCTGCTCAACGGCTTCGGCATCAAGCAGCGGGCGGCAACCCTGGAGGCAGTCGCGGGCGCGTGAAGCCGGGAAACCTTCCCGTCGAGCTCACCAGCTTCGTCGGTCGGCGCAGAGAGCTGGCCGAGATAAAGCGGCTGCTCACGACCACGCGCCTCCTCACGCTCACAGGCAGCGGCGGGGCGGGTAAGACGCGGCTTGCGATGCGAGCAGCGGCGGAGATGTCGCGCAACTTCGCCGACGGCGCGTGGGCCGTGCTGCTGGCGCCCATCGACGACCCACTGCTCGTCACCCAGGCCGTGTTCAGCGCGCTGGGACTGCAGGACGTGTCCTCGCGATGGTCGCTGTCGGCGCTCAGCGACTTTCTCCGCGACAAGCGGCTGCTGCTGGTGCTGGACAACTGCGAGCACCTGCTCGACAGCGCCGCGGTGCTGGCCGGAACGCTGCTGAAGGCGTGTCCCGAGCTGAGGATCCTCGCCACCAGCCGGCAGGCCCTGGGCATGGCCGGAGAGGTGAGGCTGCGCGTGCCGCCGCTTTCTCTGCCTGACTCCGCGATGACGCCCGGCCAGCTCGCCGGATTCGACGCCGTGGCGCTGCTTGTCGAGCGGGCAGGCGCGGTGCTGCCCGGATTCAAGATCGACGAATCGAACGCCGCCGCGGTGGTCCAACTGTGCGCGCGCCTCGACGGCATGCCGCTGGCCCTGGAGCTGGCGGCGGTGCGGCTCGAAGGCTTGAGCGTCGGCCAGCTGCTGGCCGGGCTCGATCGCGAGCTGGCCGCGCCATCGACCGCGCTGCGCGGCGGCGAATCGCGACAGCGCACGCTGCAGGCCACGCTCGACTGGAGCTACTCGCTGCTCACCGACGACGAGCGCCGGCTGTGGGCGCGCACCTCAGTCTTCGCGGGCGGCTTCGACCACGAGGCCGCGATCGAGGTGTGCGGCGACGGCGAGGTCGCCTCGCTGGTCGAGAAGTCGATCCTGCAGCGGGACGGCCAGCGCTACTCGATGCTGGAGACCGTTCGCCAGTACGGGCGCCGACGCCTGCGGGAGCTCGGCGAAGAGCGAGACCTGCAGACGCGGCACCGCGACTGGCTGGTTCGATACCTCGCCGAGTCAAACGCATTCGGGGGCGAGGAGGAGATCCAAGGATTCCAACGCGTCCAGCGCGAGCTCGACAACCTGTGGAGCGCGCTCGAGTTCTGCCGCCGCGAAGCCGGCGAGGCCTCGCTCGGCGTCGCGCTCGTTGCCGGGCTCACCAACTACTGGCTCTCGCGCGGCCCGCTGAGGGACGTCCGCCGCTACCTCGAGGCGGTGCTCTCCATGACCGAACCGGATTCACTCCTCCGGGCGAGGTGCTTGATCGGCATCGCGCTGTTCGCGGACGCCATGGGCGACGCAGCCGCCGGCGAGTCGGCTGGTGGCGAGGCACTGCGCGTCGCGCGATTCCTGGGCGAAACGAACTGGATCGGCTGGGCCTGCGGCAGCCTCCTGCTGGCGGCGTTCGTCGAGGGCAAGACGGAAGGCGTCGACGAGTTGGTCGAGACGATGCTCGACGCAGGACAGACCACCGACGACACGTCCCTCGTCGCCATCGCCACCCACTACCAGTGCCTGAACTGGCTCGGACAAGGCAAGATCGATGCGGCCATCGAGGTGGGCGAGGCTGCGCTGGCCAGCCTTCGCGCGCAGAACAACCTGTATGTCAGGGGCACGATCGCCAACACGGTGGCCGAGGCCCGCCGCCGGCGCGGCGAACTGAGCGAGGCGAAGGCTTTCATCAGAGAAGGGATCGAGTGCAAGCAGGCGCTCGATGACAGGCGCGGGCTGGCCATCCTCATCGAAACTCTTGCCTTGATCGAGGCGGACGGCAGCGACTTCACCCGCGCGGCCACGCTTCTCGGCGCCGCCGACGGGCTGCGCGCCACGATGGCCATCCCCATCCTGGCCCCATTCGTGCCCCAGCACGAGCGCTGCGTGGCCGAAACGCGCGAGCGCCTCGGACCAGCCGTGTTCGATAGGACGTTCGGTCGCGGCCGCGGGATGTCGGTGGCGGAGGCCGCGGACTTCGCGATGGGACAGGCGCCCACCAGGCGCGCCACCGAGGCGGAGCCGCCAAAGCCGGCCCTGAGCCGGCGGGAGATGGAGATCGCCAAGCTCATCGCCGAGGGCCTCACCAATAAAGAGGTCGCGACTCGGTTGTTCATCTCCAACCGCACGGTCGAGACCCACGTCACCAACATGCTCAACAAGCTCGGCCTGAGCTCGCGGACCCAGCTGGCTCGATGGGTGGAATGACGATTACGTAGCCGGCTACGAGTTAGTAACGATGCGCCTCCGCCCGGGCGCCCATACCGTCATCCTCGATGGCGCAGCGTTACCTCGTCGAGCACCGGCTGCCTCGCATCACGCGGGCCGAGCTGGCCATGTTGCAGTCAGCGCTTTCGAGCGCCTGCGTCCGCCTGACCGCCCGCGGCGAGTCGGTGAGCTACCTCGGATCGGCGTTCCTGCCCGCGTCGGAGCGGCTGCTCAGCCTGTTCGAGGCATCGAGCGCCGACGCGGTGCGGAGCGCGACGGTCAGCTCGCAGGCGCCGCTGGCCGGCCTGGAGGTCGCCATCACGTTGCCCAATCACAAGGAGGAATGAGAGATGAGCGAATCGGAAAAGATCTGGACAGTCGCGGATGTGATGATCGAGGACGTGGTCTCGGTCTCACCGGGTACCCCGTTCAAGCGCCTCGTCGACCTGCTGTGGGTCAACGAGGTCAGCGCCCTGCCGGTGGTCGATGAGGCTGGCGTGCTGAAAGGCATCGTCACGGAGTCCGACATGCTAGTGCGGGCCGAGTTCAAGCCGGGCCGGCCGACCGGAGCCGGCCACAAGGCTGCGATCTATTCCAAGCTGCAGACGGCGTCGCCGCTGACCGCGGCCGATGTGATGACCTCGCCTGTCGTGACGGTGCGGCCCGAGGACACGCTGACCGACACCGCCCGGCTCATGCGGGGGCGCCGCCTGCGCCGGCTGCCGGTGCTCGACCGCGCGGGCGCGCTGGTCGGGATGGTCAGCCAGGTCGACCTGCTCAAGGTCTTCTTCCGCTCGGAGGAGACGGTCGAGTGGGACGTGCGTGACGTGCTCAAGCGCCGCCTGCCGAACGCCGATGGCGTGAAGGTTCGCGTCGCCGACGGCGTCGTCCAGCTGGAAGGTCTGGCCCCGGCCTCGCCCGAGACCGACCGGCTGGTGGCGGCGGTCGACTCGCTCCCCGGGGTGGTGGCTGTCGAAGTCGCCTAACGGGCAAACGGAAAAGGGGGGAGGGAGCTCATAGTCCCTCCCCACCGTGTGGGGAGGTTAGGTGGGGCGGTTGACCTTGTCCCTCCCCACCGTGTGGGGAGGTTAGGTGGGCGGTTGACCCTGTCCCTCCCCACCGTGTGGGGAGGCTAGGTGGGGGTGGTAAATCCCTCGCTAAAAAAAAGGGTGGCAGCCGCGGCTGCCACCCCTTTGTGTTTGAGCTCGCTACGCGGTCGCGGCTGCGACGCGCGCGGGAGCCTTCGAGCGGATGAGGCGCACGCCCATCCAGATCGCCCAGACCAGGTAGAGAACCTGCGTCGGAAGGAGCGCGTTGTACCAGAACATAACGAAGGCGGTCGTGAACAGCACGAACGACTGCACGATTCCTAGATAGACGAACCCTACGCCGGCCGCCATTCCGATCCAGGGCAGCGCTCCCCGCAGGAGTCCGGCTCGCCTGCCTTCGATGTTGTGGACGAGCAGGGCGATGCCCACTCCGAGCCAAAGCATCACGTACGGAATCGCGTATGGCACCGCGACGCCCGCGAACTGGATCAATGCGATGAAAGCGGGCATCAGCATGGCCACCAGGGCCGCGCCGAGGGCCACGCGGAACAGGCCTGTATTCGTCTTTGGGTGCTCGAGCCACTCGAGGTCGAAAAGCGTGATGGTCAGGCCACCGACCCAGGTCGCGATCACGACCAGGTACACGATCGCCGTCACCAGGAAGATGCTCGGCGGGATGATGACCTGCTGGATGACCGCGACGACGAACAGGGCGGCGGCGCTCACGAAAGCTGCGATCGGACCGAATCCGGCGAGACGCTGAAGTTTCATGGCTGTTGACCTCCTGGTCATAGGTGGGTTGATGAGCCAGGAGCCTAGGCACCATCCGGCGAGGTCAAATCCGGAGAAACACGTAGCTGGATACCGAATTCGGACGTTAGGTGGTCGTCTACATGTTTCCGGCAATGAACGAGATATAACCGAGCGTCGCTTGCGCAGTAGGCGTCTACATTCGTCCAGCGCGTCGAAAACTGTAGAAGCCCCTCCGCGACACGATCAGGTGGTCGAGAACATCGATGCTAAGAATTCGCCCGGCCTCGACCATCGCCCGCGTGAAGTCGGCGTCCGGAGCACTGGGCTCGGGGTCGCCGGAAGGATGGTTGTGCGCTAGCACAAGAGAGGTCGCGCCAGCAGTCACGGCTGGCGCGAACACCTCACGGGGCTCGACCGCGACGTGGGCGACGGTTCCAATCGCAACCACATCCACAGCGAGCAGGCTGAGCCGGACGTCCAACAGCAGGACCGCCAGAGTTTCCCGGCCGCTGGAACGCAACCTACCGAGGTGGGCAAGAGCGTGAGCTGGTGTGGTGATGGGCTCGGGGACACAAGCTTTCGGCTGGTACCGACGCGCAACCTCAGAACAGGCGAGCAGTCGCCGCCTGGCAGGTCGAGGCAAACCCAGGGAGACCAACTCGGATTCACTGGCCTCGAGCAGCTCCGCCAGGTTCAGCCGCACTGAGTGTGATGCGGTCCGGCCGATCAGGACCTCGAGCAGCTGGCGGTCGTCGGCGGCGATGTCCACAAGCGGAAACTACGGCAGTCAGGTCGCGGCGCCAACCCAGCCCTTAAAGGGCCTGACGGGCCAAGGTGACGCCTATACCATTCCAGCCCAGTGGGAGCCAACCTCGATAGCGCCGTAAGGGTGGCAGCCTTCAACTTCCTGCGGGACCAGACCGCTCAGCACGGAGGCTCCGTGCTCCCGCGATCCGTCCTGGCACAAGGATTCGAGTTTGATGGGCGGCGTGTTCCGCTACTGGGACCCCAAGGCATCTTCAAGCCAGCTATCTGTGAGCTCCCACTCAGCATCACGACGGTGCCGGAGGTGCCAGGCAAGGAACGACCGTATGCAGACGAACCTACCTACCAGGGTGTCCATTACAGGTACCGGGGGACCGATCCTCGCCACTCGGACAATGCCGGTCTTCGCCGAGCAATGGCAGAGCACGTACCTCTGATCTACTTCCACGGACACCGACCTGGTCTATATCACGCCGAATGGCCCGTCTACGTGGTCGGCGACGATCCCGCCAAACTCACCTTCACGATCCTTACGGAAGACACGCCGGATGTTGAAGAGCCGGGCACCGCACTGGGTGATGCTCCGAGACGTGCTTACCTTGCCGTGATGATGAACAAGCGTCTGCACCAATCGCTGTTCAGAGTCCGTGTGTTGCATGCATACGCAGAGACGTGTGCCGTATGCCGGCTACGGCATTGGGAGCTGCTGGATGCAGCGCACATCCTGCCGGACAGGCACCCACTGGGCGATCCTGTAGTGCCCAACGGCCTGGCGTTGTGCAAGCTCCACCACGCGGCATTCGATGCCGACATCCTCGGCGTCAGGCCCGATCTGAAGATCGAGGTTCGGCCCGATGTCCTGCGGGAAGCCGATGGCCCGATGCTAAGGGTCGGGTTGCAAGGATTCGATGGTCAGACCATCACCGTCCCTCGTCAACGGGGCCTGCGCCCGAATGTCGATTACCTGGCCGAACGCTACGAGCGGTTCCGCACAGCCGGCTAGGTGCATGATGGCCAGCGGCTATCGACCTCCATCCGCATATGTAGGCATCACGGACTGGGATTGGTTCAGTCAACTTCGCAAACTCGACAGTATCGACGAGGTCAATTTCTGGCAGCCTAGTCCACATTCATTCCGAGCCGTCGTACCGGGCGAGCCGTTTCTATTCAAACTCCATAGCCCTCGGAGCCGCATCGTTGGCGTTGGCTTCTTTGCCCGTCACGTGACCCTGCCCATGAGTATCGCGTGGGAGACGTTCGGGCTTAAGAACGGGACATCGTCGCTACTAGACATGAGGAACCGAGTCGAGAAGTACCGCAAGGTGTCGTCGCCGACTGAGGACTATGAGATCGGCTGCATCTTGCTGGAGCAACCTACGTTCTTTGAAGAGTCGGATTGGCTTGACGCTCCCGACTGGAGGGCGCCAATTCAATCAGGACGCGGCTACCGGCTGGACGAGGAGCCCGGCCAGTCGCTATGGGCCAAGGTCCAACTTCTAATCGCTGCTCGGGCGGCCGGGAGCGTTATTTCCGTCGCGGAATCGACCGGCCCTCGGTATGGCCCACCCGTCTTCACGTTCCCGCGGCTGGGCCAAGCCTCATTCCAGGCCGCCATTATCGACGCCTACGCGCGAAGGTGCGCAATCACTGGCGAGCGGGTTCTACCCGTTCTTGAGGCAGGTCACATAAGGCCCTATTCGGAGGGCGGGGAACACCGAATTGACAATGGGTTGTTGCTGCGCCGGGACCTCCACACACTGTTTGATCGAGGCTATCTCACGGTGACCCCGGAGATGGAGGTTGTCGTTAGCAGGCGACTGGAGGACGAGTTCCACAATGGCAAGGAGTATCTGCAGATGACTGGGTACCGGCTGCTCGCGCCTGTTCGGGTTTCCGACCGGCCGAATCCCCGATTCCTTGAGTGGCACAATCAGAACCGGTTCGTGGCATGACTGCCCTCGCTTAAGACATGGTGGTCTGGTTTGACCCCTGAACAAGATCATCCTCGTCGTCCTTCGCGAATACGACCAGGAGCCCGTCCTTGTAGGTCACCATGCTAAGGAGCGCGTAGCCCTGATCGTCATTAACTTCGAGCGACGTCTGAAGTTTCGCTGCCAATCCGGCAGTGGGCTCGGGCCGGACGACGACAACTCTGAACTCAGCCACGAGCAAAGGGTAACCCTCACCCAGCGCTCCCGTCCTGGCCGAAAAGCGCGAAATGGAACGCCAGGTTCGCGGCCAGGATCGAGGTCATGTCACGTGTGTCCGTGAGCGGGTTGACCTCGACGATGCTCAGCCCGCCGCAGCTATGCGCGAGCAGCCGCACGCAGTCCAGGACCTGACGGCTCGTCAGGCCGCCAGGCTCGTGGGCGCCGGCACCCGGCGCCGCCGATGGGTCCACTACATCGATGTCGAACGCCCACCACATTTGGTCGCATCCTTTGAGACGAGCAAGGATTCGCTCGACTGCGCCGGCCGTTCCGAGCTCGTGAAACTCCGTCGCCGGCAATTCGGCGAGACCGACGCGGTGGATGAACTCGAAAGACGCCGGGAAGTTGAAATTGCGTACGCCCACCTGGATCGAGTGCGCGGCGCTCACGCGTCGCAGCTCGAGAGCTCGCCGCATCCCGCTCGACTGGCTGAAGCGGCCCTGCTGGCGGTTCTCGTCCATCAGGTCCAGGTGCGCGTCGAAATGCAGGATGCCAATCGAGCCCTCGCGGCTGTCGTGGAAGCCCTTCACGCACGCGTACAACAACGAGTCGTCGCCGCCGATCACGATCGGCACCCGTCCGTCGGCGATGCTCGAGGCCACCGCCGCGGAGCACGCATCGAGCGACGCCATCAGGTCGTGGGCGACCACGTCGGCATCGCCGCGGTCTCGAAGCAAGTCATCGGGAAACGGGAGCAGCCGGCCCGAGTCGATTGAGTAGATCTGCTCGTTCTGCCTGCGCATGAGCATCCAATGCAGCGCCGCACGCACCCGTTCCGGCGCGTACCTCGAGCCTGGCCAGCCCAGGGTTGCGGCGCCGTCGAATGGGACTCCCCAGAGATCGAAGCGCCTGCCCGCCATCCTCGAGCTAAGGGCGCTTCAGGTAGTCGAGCGCGACCCCGGCGAGGGCTGAGCTGCCGATGGGCAGCGCCGATTCGTCGATGTCGAAGGTGGCCGTGTGCACCGGCTTCGGCGCCGGCCACTCCGGCTTCTTGACGCCCAGCCACAGCATCGCGCCCGGCACCTTCTGCAGGATGAACGCGAAGTCTTCGGCGCCCATCTCGGGGTGAGACTCCTTCACCTGCTCGGCACCGATCAGTGACCGCGAGCTCGCGGCCAGCTGCTCGGCCATCTCCGGGTCGCAGACCGAGGGCGGATAGCTCATTTCGAACTCGATCTTGACCGAGGCGCGCAGCGCCGACGCCACGCCGGTCGCCACCTCGCGCAGACGCTGCTCCAGGTGCTTGAACAGCACATCGTCGAACGCCCGGATGGTCCCTCTTATCACGGCACGGTCCGGGATGACGTTGCTCGCGTTACCCGCGTGGAACGTCGCCAGCGTCACCACGGCCGGTTCGGTCGGTTTGACCTCGCGCGAAACGAGCGCCTGCACGGCCACGACGATCTGAGCGCCGACGAGCACCGGATCGACCGTCTCGTGCGGATACGCGCCGTGGCCCCCGCGACCTTCGACCGTGATCGTGAACGCGTCGGCGCCAGCCAGCTGCGGACCCGGACCGCACGCGACGCTGCCGGCCAGCAGGTCTGGCCAGACGTGCAGCATGAAGGCGGCGTCCACGTCGGGCCCTGAGAGGGCGCCGGCTTCGATCATGCGCGCCGCCCCACCGCCGCCTTCCTCTGCGGGCTGAAACATCAGCTTCACCGTGCCGGCGAACGTCGATTTTCGATCGAGAAGGAGCTCGGCGGCGCCGAGCAGCATCGCCGTGTGCGCGTCGTGGCCACATGCGTGCATGACGCCCGGCACCTCTGAGGAGAACGACACGCCTGACTGCTCCTCGATGGGCAAAGCGTCCATGTCGGCGCGGAGCAGTACGCAAGGCCCGTCGCCCAGCTCGCCTTTGATCTGTGCCACTACGCCGGTCTTGGCGAGCCCGGACTTGAAGGGAATCCCGAGGTCGCGCAGCCGCGCCTGGACGAGGGTCGACGTCTGCTCCTCCTGGTAGCCCATCTCCGGGTGGGAGTGGATCGTGCGGCGGGTCGACACGATGCGGGGTTCGATCGAACGCGCGGATTCGAGAAGTTCGGAGCTCATCAACCCAGAAGCCTATAGTCCCTCGGTGACCTCCGGCAAACCGCTTGGCTATGGCATCGACTTCGGCACCTCGAACAGCGCCGTTTCGATCGCCTACGCGGACCGGGTCGAGATTCTGAGGATGCTGCCGTCGTTCGTTTACCTGCACCGATCCGGGCTGCGGCTGGCCGGGTCCGAGGGCGTCAAGACCTTCCTGACAAGCGGCCACGAGAAGACCGACTGCTGGCGCTGCCCGCTCGCGCCTTACGGATGGGACACCGACTGCCGGCAGTACCGCAAGGGCGGCGGCTGCAATGACGCGCGCCTGCTGTCGGGTGTGAAGCACGAGCTGGCGAAGATCGGCTTCGCCGGCACCAACTCGTGGGCGGTCGACTTCAGCGTGGCAACGCTGGTCAGCGTGGTGCTCAAGCGCCTGAAGACCGAGGCGGACGAGGCAACCGGTCACGCCACCACGGGACTCGTGCTCGGTCACCCGGTCGTCTTCGCGGGCGCCGACCGCGCGCACCTGGCGGAATCGGAGGCCGAGGCTTTCAAACGGCTGCGAGAGGCTGCGCAGGCGGCCGGATTCGAAGAGGTCGAGTTCATGGCCGAGCCCGTGGCGGCGGTCATCGGCGAGGAGCGGCACGCCGGCGTCGAGGTGGCCGTCGACTTCGGCGGAGGCACCTTCGACGTCGCGGTCATGGACTCGCGGAGCGAAACGCCGCGCATCAGCGGCACCGCCGGCGTCGCGGTCGGCGGCGAGCTGCTCGACGGCGTGCTGTTCGAGACCGTCGTCGGTCCCGCGCTCGGGCTCGACCGCCTTCCTTACTGGCTCTTCAACGACCTGCGCACTGCCAGCTCGGTGCGGCTCGTGATGGCCGACCCCGGCATCCCGTCGATCCTCGCCAGGATCGGCGGACCCGCCGGCGCGCTCGTGCACGCCCTCCTCTACGAGGGCCACGCGTACGACTTCTACCGCGCGATCGAGGCGGCGAAGATCGAGCTTTCCGACTCTGAGTCCGCGGCGCTCACGTACGCCCCCCTCGGTCTCGACGTTCCCATCCAGCGCAAGGCCTTCGAGGCCATGATCCGGCCCGAGCTGGACACCGTGAAGCAGACGATCGCCGAAGCGATGACCGAGGCAGGCGTCGCGGCCGGGGACGTAGACCGCGTGCTCGTCACCGGCGGCTCAGGCCAGATCCCAGCGTTTCGCGGCGACCTCGCGGCGATGTTTGGCGCGACGCGACTCGAGCAGCGGGACGCGTTCACCGCAGTGGTCCACGGCCTCGGTGTTCGCGCTCAGCAGACCTTCAGCTCGGCGGCTAGCCCCAGAGGTTGATCAGCGGAAGCCCCTCGCGACTGAGCGTCTCATTCACCTCGGCGATGTGATACACGTCGTGGGCGAAGACCCGCTGGATGACCGATCCGCGCGTGTGGACCCACGTCTCGTCCCACTCATGCCGGCGTAGTACCTCGTCGAGCGAGGCCACGGTCCAGGTGTCCAGGCACCGCTCGATGATGCTGAACGTCGACTCCAGGGCGGTGGCGAGCTGGTCTCCGTTCAGCACCGTGTCGAGGTCGTCATCGCCCGGGCAGTTGTGACTGGCGTCCGGGAACGGTGTCGTGTTCGCGCCTGGTTCGCCCGCGAAATCGCAAAGCCAGAAGACGCGCTGGCACGCCGCGTGGCCCACGGTTGCCCACATCGGCCACCGCTCCGGTGAAGGACGCAGCGCGAGCTGATCCTCGGTCAGCGCCAGGACGACGTCACGGAAGGCGAGGTTGTAGTCGGGCCAGTTGCTGAAGGCCGGCCGGATGACTGCCATGCCAATAGGCTAAGGCGTCTTTTCCAGCAGCTCCTTCAGTGCCTTGAGGTCCTTGCTCGTCTCGCGGCGCATGGCCGCTCTCATGAAGCCCGCCGACAACTTGGCGAAGCCGCTCGGCGTGCCGTGGTTGCGCAGGGTCATTCGCGTCTTGCCCTCGCCCGCGGGCTCCCACGTGTAGGTGGTCTCCATCGGAAACGGGCCCGACGCGGTGCGCATCACCATGCGGCGGCCGGGTTCGAACTCCACCACCTCATACGTGTAGGCGAGCCGCCGGCCAAGAAATGTGGCGACGAAGTCCATCTTCGAGCCCAGTTGCACTGGCGGCGACGTTTTCCAGTCAATCGACTTGATGTTCTGGTACCACTCCGGCGCGTTCGTCGGATCACCGGCGTAGGCCGCGACGTCCTCAGGTCGCCGCTCGATGACGATCTCGGTGGTCACATCAACTGGCATGGCTTTTCCGCACCTCCATTCCCAGCTCCCGCTCCAGGCGAGCGAGCATTCCGCCCCAACCATCGCGATGAGAAACGACTGCCGACTCGGGCAGCTCCGCGTGCACGATGCGCACGAGCGTTGCGTCGTCGCCGTCCGGCTCCAGCTCCACCGTGACGATGCTGGGTTGATCACCGGTGAAGCGCGACTTCCATGTGAAGGCGAGGCGCCGCGGCCGGTCGATCTCCAGGAACTCGCCCGTGTGCTCGATCACGACTCCCTGGCCTGACATCACGACCTTCAGCGATCCGCCGACTCGCGCATCGAGCGAGGCGCGCACGTCGCCGATCGGCGCCATCCACTTCCCGACCAGCTCCGACTCCGTCCACCAGCGAAACACCTCGTCGATCGGCGCGGCCAAGCGCCTCGTCACCTCGATGGATTGCTTCATCGGGG
The DNA here is from genome assembly GCA_035934385.1 of Candidatus Dormiibacterota bacterium. Lineage (GTDB taxonomy): Bacteria > Chloroflexota > Dormibacteria > Dormibacterales > Dormibacteraceae > CF-118. The sequence continues at coordinate 35,171 of DASYXY010000075.1, read as the reverse complement.
GCGCTTCCTGAGCTCCCGTTCGAGCCGGTCGAGGCTTGCCTCCCAGAATCGGCGGTAGCCGTCTAGCCACAGCGCCGCCGGCTGCAGCGTCGTCGGTTCGAGCTCGAGCCAGTGCTCGCGTCCTTTAATGGAGCGGCGGAGCAGGCCGGTGCTCTCGAGGACGGCCACGTGCTTGGAGACGGCGGCGAAGGACATGTCCGCCGGGGCGGCGAGGTCGGAGATGCGCGCGGGTCCGGCCGACAGGCGCTGTAGCACGTCCCTGCGGAGCTCGTGGCTGAGGGCGTGGTAGGTGCCGTCAAGTGAAGCGCCACGATATTCAACCATTTGGTTGAGCTTAGCACGGCCGCCTATCTGTCCATTAACTATTTGAATTGCGGTTCGGCGCGCCGGGAGCCTACTGTCTAGTCAACGGATGCCAGTCCAGCCAGACGCGAACGCTCTGCCATTGGCCGTGCTCACCTACGACCTCGACGGGACGGTGACCTCCGCCAACCCCGCTGCCGCCGCGCTGCTGGGGAACGACGATATCGCCGGCAGCAACGCAACGCAGTCCGGCTGGCTCATCACCGACGCGGCCGGCTGGCCCGACCCGAACAACATCCACCCGGCGCTGGAGGCCGCGCGCACTGGTCGGCCCCACCGAGGCGTGATCGCGCACGTCACCACCCATCAGGGCGCTGAGCGCTGGCTCCAGGTGGACGCCACGCCGCAGAAGAACGCGGCCGGCGACGTCGAGCAGGTCATCCTGACACTGACCGACGTCACGCAGCTGCTCAGCGACGCGCGACTGCCGCGCCCGGGCTACGGAGCGGGCGCGGTCGCGACAGTCACGGATCGCATCGTCGCCGCGAAGCTCGACCCTCAGGCGATTCTCGAAGAAGGCGTCGATGCGCTCGTCAAGGTAAGGCCCGGCACGTGGCTCGCGACCCTGATCAACAAGGACCCACGCACTATGCGAGTGCACGCGGCCAGCGACGTGGAGCCTCAGATCGCCGAGTTCATCAAGTCGATGACTCGGCAGACAGACGCCTCGCCGCCGTTTTCGGTCACGTCGCGGGTAGTCGAGAGCGGCGAGCCGGTGCTCATGCCGAGCGTGCCGCTGAATGATTTCATGGAAAACCTCAACGTGGACACCAAGGCGTATCTCGCGGCCAATCCGCCGCCGCCGACCCAGCCCACGAGCCACATGGGGCTGGTGGTCGTGCCGATGCACGCGCGCGGTTCGATCGTCGGCGCCCTCGGCCTGTTCGAACGCCGCTCATCGAATCCGTTGACGCAGCGCGACGTCGTGTGGATCCAGGAGGTGGCGGACAGGATGGGCCTGGCCGCGGACAACGCCCAGCTGTACGTGGACGCGATGAGCCGGCTAGAAAGATTGACCGCGCTGCGCAGTGTGCAGATGGCGATCACCGCGGGTCCGGATCTGCGGCTCACCTTGCGCGTCATCCTCGACCAGGCCGTCCAGGGCCTGTCGATCGACGCGGCCGACGTGCTCCTGGTCGACGAGGCCGATGGGCTGCTGAGCCTGGTCGCGAGCACCGGCTTCCGGTCGACCTCGATCCCCGACTACCGCCTGCCCGTGGACGAGGGCATGCCGGGCCAGTCGCTGCAGGCCCGGCGCATCACCACGGTCACCACCCTCGGGGCCTTCTCCCAGTTCCGGCGACGCTCGCTGTTCGCGCGCGAGGGGTTCAAGGCGTACGGCGCGGTGCCGCTGATCGTGCGGGGCAAGCTCGCCGGGGTCCTCGAGGTGTTCCACCGGTCCGCCATCGAGCCCGACCGCGAGTGGCTCGAGTTCCTGGACGCGCTGGCGGCCGACGCCGCGCTCGCGATCGACCACGCCAGCCTGCAGCGTAGCGCGGGGGAGGCGAGGGGTGCGGCCGGGCCGAAATCCGCATCTCCTGCCCTGAGCTCACTTGACAAGGAGATCCTTGGCTTCGTGGTCGAGGGACTGTCCAACAAGGCCATCGCCGAGAAGGTTCACCTGAGCCCCCACACGGTCAAATTCCATCTCGCCCAGATGCTGAATCGGTCCGGGACGGCCAACCGGACCGAGCTGGCGCGCAAAGCGACCCGCGAGGGCTGGATATAGCCGTTCGGCTATTGCTTAATAGCCGCCGGTATCACTGATTTACACCACTAGACAACCTCGTTCAGGCTCCGCGCCGAATATCTTCGAATTGTCGCCGCTGGGGGCGCGAGGAGATTCAATGCTGGGGTCAAGTCAGGAAGGGGTCGTCGTTCTGGCGCGGGGCAGGGCCGGGGTCCTGGCCCTGGTGATCGCGGTCGCGGCCGCGCTCACGGCGGTCCCGCCCGTCCTGGCCGGGGTCTTCCTTGCCGGCGGTTTGCGATGAGCCTCGGCCCAGGCGTCCAGCTTGGTCCCTACCGCGTCGTCGAGCGCATCGGTCGCGGCGGTATGGCCACGGTCTACAAGGCCTACCACGCCGCCCTCGACCGCTACGTGGCCATCAAGGTGCTGCCCGAGTTCTTCGCCGAGGAGGAGGAGTACCGCGAGCGCTTCCAGCAGGAGGCGCTGTCGGTCGCGCGCCTACGCCACCCGAACATCCTCACCGTCTACGACTTCGGCCAGGAGCGCGGCATCGCCTACCTCGTGCTCGAGCTCGTGAGCGGCGGCACGCTCGCCGACAGGCTCGGCAGTAGGATCGACATCCACGAGACGGTCGGTCTGCTGAAGCCGATCGCCGACGCGCTGGACTACGCACACAGGAACGGCGTTCTCCACCGCGACATCAAGCCGTCGAACATCCTGCTGCACCGCGACGGCACACCGGTGCTCGCCGACTTCGGTCTGGCCAAGCTGGCGGAGTCAGTTCACCGCATCACCGCGAGCGGCATCGTGATGGGCACGCCCGAGTACATGTCGCCAGAGCAGGCGGGCGGCGAACCCATCGGGCCTCCGTCCGACATCTACTCGTTCGCGATCGTCGCCTACGAGATGCTCACCGGTCGCGTCCCGTTTGTGGCCGACACTCCCGCAGCGGTGCTGCTGTCGCACCTCAACAAGGCCATGCCCGCGGTGCACGAGCTTCGCGGCGAGCTTTCGCGCCACGTCGAGGATGCATTGCGGATCGCGCTCGCCAAGTCGCCGGAGGAGCGCTTCGCGACCGCGGCCGAGTTCATCTCTGCCTTGACCCCCGCGGCATGGCCCACGGCCGGACTGTCAGAGCCGGCCGTGGCCGCCGTCTCCTCGCCGCGGCCACCGAGCGGACCCATCAAGAGGCTGCCGTCGGTGCTCGTGGTGGACGACGGCGCGGCCAACCGCGAGCTCATCGAGGCGTGCCTCGCCGGCGTCGAGTGCGAGGTTCGCCTGGCAGAAGACGGGCCGTCCGCGCTGGCGGCCGTCAACCACCGGGCGCCAGACCTCGTGCTCCTCGACATCCAGATGCCCGGGATGGACGGCCACGAGGTGTGCCGGCGCATCAAGGCGGATCCCAATCGCAGCCTGATCCCGGTCGTGATGATCACCTCGCTGAACAGCGTCGGCGACCGCGTCACCGCGCTCGAGTCGGGGGCAGACGATTTCATGTCGAAGCCCGTCGAGCGCATCGAGCTGATTGCCCGCGTCAAGTCGTCGCTGCGGCTCAAGGCCCTCTACGACAAGCTCGACAACGCCGAGCAGGTCATCTTCGCGCTTGCCGCGGCGGTCGAGGCGAAGGAGGCTCACACCAGCCGGCACGTGCGCCGCGTCGCGGACGCGGCGAGGCTCATCGGCTCGCGGCTCGGGATGAAGAACGAGGAGCTCGACCAGCTCTACCGCGGCGCGCTGCTGCACGACGTGGGCAAGATCGGGGTCCATGACTCGATCCTCTCCAAGCCAGGACCGCTCGACGCGCAGGAGCTCATGAAGGTTCGCGAGCACCCGCAGATCGGCGTCGAGATCGTGCGCCCGCTGCGCTCGACGGTCGACCTCCTGCCCACGATCCGGCACCACCACGAGTGGTTTGACGGCCGTGGCTACCCCGGCGGCTTGAGCGGGCGGGAAATCCCGATTCACGCACGCGTCGTCGCGGTTTGCGACGCCTACGACTCGATGGTGAGCGACCGCCCGTATCGCGCCGGCCGCTCCATCCAGGAGACGGTGCGCATCCTGCAGGCCGGCGCCGGCAAGCAGTGGGACCCAGACCTGGTTTCGCTCTTCCTGGCCGAGCTGACGAACTTCGGGGGCCCGACGGCGGCGTGAGCAAACAGCCGTACATCCTCGTGGTCGAGGACAACGCCGCGAACCAGATGCTGACGACGGCGTTGCTGGGACGCGACGGGTTCGACACTGAAGTCGCGGACAGCGCCGAGGACGCGCTGGTCAGCCTCAAGGCGCGCCGGCCGGACCTCATCCTCATGGACGTGCAGCTGCCCGGCATGGACGGCCTCACCTTTGCGCAGTCGCTGAAGTCGGTTCCTGAAGCGGCCGGGGTACCGATCGTGGCGCTGACGTCGCACGCCATGCGCGGCGATCGCGAGCGGGCGATGGCAGCGGGCTGCGCGAGCTATCTCTCCAAACCCATCGACACCAGGACGCTGAGCGAAGAGCTGCGCGCGGTCTTGAACCAGAGCAGACCGGATTCGGTCAGCGCGTGAAGACGAAGACCAGCCGGCTCGAGCCGGTCACGGTCCGGCTGGCCCCGACGCCCGACGGCGACCACGGCGAGGCGGTCGCGCACCTGGCGTCGCTCGAGCACCTCAACCGGATGATCGCCGGCTTCGCGTCGATGGTCAGCCACGAGACGAGGTCGGCGCTGGTCGGCATCCAGGGCTGGAGCGAGCTCATCCGTGACGGCGGCCTTTCCGATGAAGAGATTCGACGCGCCGCGTCCGACATCTTCGACGGAGCGCAACGCATCGACCGGATGATCGGCCAGATGTTTGACCTCAATCGTCTGGAAACGCGCCAGGTCGCGCTGCCCAGGCGAAAGATCGACCTGAATGCGATCGCGAACGATGTCGTCGCCAACCAACTCGTGCGCCAGCCGGTCCCCCCGATTGCGCTGCAGCTGGATCCCGCGATCCCTCCCATCGCCGGCGATCCCGACCGGCTGGCGCAAGCCCTCGACAACTTCGTCACTTTCGCCCGGGCCAAGGCGACCGCCAAGTCGAAGGTGAGCATCACGAGCGAGCTGGTCGATCGCCGGATACGGATGGGAGTGCGCTCCGACTCGATGCGCGCTCCGTCGTTTGACGACTGGCTCTTCGGGCGATACGAGCGCTATGAGAAGCGGCCGAGCAGCATCATGGGCGCCGGGCTTGGGCTCGCGATCTCAAGGGTCATCGTCGAGCTGCACGACGGGCGCGTATCCATCGAGCGCTACCCCGACGGTTCAGCCGAGCTGAACCTCTTCCTCCCGGTTTCAGGCGAAGTCCTTAAGCCGTCCCCAGTAGCCTGAGATCGGACCCTCGAGGCTGCACAGCGTGACCGGGGCTCCCTGCTCGAGACCTTTCACGCCGTAAGGCACCGTGAGGTGCGCGATGAGCTGCGGCGAGTCGCACATGAAGGTCACGTCCGAAGGCTGGTAGTCGACCATCAGCGCGTAGTCGGCTCTGAGGTTGGTCGGCAGCCAGTACCAGTCGCTCAGCTGCGGGCTCACGACCGCGGGAAGCGTTTTCGGATCGCCGTAGATCGCGAGCGCTCCGGGCACGCCGTAGTAGGCGGAGATGATGACCGTGCCGCCCCGTTCGCTGTAGGGCAGGCCGGCGTAGATCTGCTCGACCTGGTGCGCGACGTCCTCCCATCCCACGCTGTCGGCGAACAGCTCGTTCTGCGCGTCGAGGCCCAGGGCGTGGATGCGGTCGGGCGGCGTGATCGGGAGGGTGAGCTGGGCGAACGTCACGAACTGGAGCACGCACGCGACGGCGGCGGCGATCTGGAGTCCGCCGCGCAGCCTCGGGCGCTGGATACGCGAGAGCGCCAGCACGCCCTGGGCCAGGACGATCGGCACGCCGCCCACGGCGTAGTACGCCTTGCCCACGAAGAGAAAGGCGATCAACGGGAACGAGCACGCGATTCCGATCGGCCGCAGCTTCGGGTCGCGAAACAGGAACACGAAGCCCGCTGCCCATATAGGAATAAGGAAGAAGAGATACACGCCGATGTCGATGAGATAGACCAGCGGACCGCCGCCTGAACCCTGGTGATTGGTGACGTAGGCCAGCGTTGGGAAGCCCTCGGCGACCTGCCATGCGATGTTCGGCGTCCAGATCAAGAGCGCGATGCCCGCGCCGATCCACGGGTACCTCGTGCGCAGCGCCGCGCGCAGCGATGGAGTGAGCAGTATGGCGAGGCCGATGCCCGCGATGAGACCGAGGATGGTGAACTTCGTCTCGAGGCCGACGCCGACGGAGATGCCGAGATAGATCCAGTGCCGCGGCTTGCCATCGACCAGGACGCACAGGAACCAGTACAGCGAGACCATCCATGTGAACTCGTCGAAGGTCACGGTCTGGAACACCCAGTTCGCGCCGAGGAAGTAGGCCGCGGTGACGGCGATGAACAACCCGATCGCCTGGTAGAGCAGCGAGCCGCCGAGCTTGCGCACGTACAGGCCCGAGAGCGCGATCATGGCGCCGCCGAGCAGGGTGGGGAGGACGCGCAGAGACCACGGGCTTACGCCGAGCAGGCTCGTCTCGATCCGCGCGAGCAGCGGCACCACCGGCGGAAAGTCGACGTAGCCGAAGGCCGGATGCCTGCCGCAGTCGAGGTAGTACAGCTCGTCGGTGTGGAAGCCAAGGTTCCCGTTGGTCGCGAGGTGCAGCACGACCACAGCAGTCACCGCTACTCCGTACAGAATCCGTGCCGGAGGCGGCCGCATCAGGCGAACAGTAGTCTGGTCGGCCGGTAGGTACGTATTACCTAACGCCGGGCGATTGTTCCGAGCGGGTGTAGATTTTGCGCACATTGCCAAGGGGAGGCTGGCTGAAGTCGGCGCTGGCGGCCGCCTGCCTGGTCGCCGCCGCAGCAGCGCCCCTGGTCCAGCCCCTCGCCGCGCATGCCGCCTGGAACCCGTCGACCACCTGGTCGCCGATCGTCACAGGCGACTTCAACGGCGATGGCAAGACCGACGTCGCGGGCTTCGACACGACCACGGGACAGTGGCTCGTCGGCACCTCGTCGGGCAGCGCTTTTCCGTCCACCGTCTGGGCAACGTGGAGCTCGTCGGTGCCGTGGGTCGTCAGGACGGGAGATTTCAACGGCGACGGCAAGACCGACATCGCCGGCTTCGATCCGCTCACCGGCCAGTGGTGGGTCGGACTGTCGACCGGCACGAGCTTCAAGACCACGCTGTGGACCACCTGGAACTCGTCCCTCACCTGGGTCGACATCAACGTGGCCGACTTCAACCACGACGGAAAGTCGGACATCATCGGCCGGGCCCTGTCGCTCGGCCAGTGGTGGGTCGGGCTGTCGTCCGGCTCCGGGTTCTCCAACACCCTCTGGGCCACGTGGAGCACCGGGGTGACCTGGGTGGACGTGCACGTCGGCGACTTCAACGGTGACGGTCTGCCCGACATCGCCGGCCGCGCCCTGTCGCTCGGCCAGTGGTGGGTGGGCATCAACACGGGCGCTGGCGGCTTCACGAGCTCGCTGTGGGCGACCTGGGGGACCGGGGTCACCTGGGTCGACGTCAACGTCGGCGATTTCAACGGCGACGGTAAGACCGACATCGCGGGCCGCGCGCTATCGCTCGGCCAGTGGTGGGTTGGTGTTTCCAACGGTGTCAAGTTCACCACCACCCTCTGGGATACCTGGAGCACGAGCGTGACCTGGATCGGGGTCAGCGTCGGCGACTTCAACGGCGACGGCAAGGCAGATATCGCCGGCCGCGACGCCTCGACCGGTGATTGGTGGGTGGGTGTGAGCACAGGCTCTGGCTTCAGCAACACGTTATGGACGACCTGGAGCACTTCGTTCACGTGGGTCGTGCGCGCCGGCGACTTCAACGGCGACGGGCGCACGGACCTCGCGGGCTTCATTCCCAGCAACGGCCAGTGGTGGGTCGCGCTGTCATCGGGAACCGCGTTTTCGAACAGCCTGTTTGACACGATCGCGGGCGACCCCGCGATCACCGCCGCCGGCGCTGGTACGTTCAACGCGGTCGAGGGCGGCGCGTTCTCAGGCTTCCCCGTGGCCACGTTCACCGATCCCGATGGCCAGGCCACGCCCGGCGACTACACCGCGACGATCGACTGGGGTGACGCCACGCCGGCAGCGACCGGCACGATCACATTGACCGCGGGATCGTTCACCGTCACGGGCGGGCACACCTACGCCGAGGAGGGCGGCTTCACAGTCACCGTGACGATCTCCGACGGCGACACCCCTGCCAACCACGCGACCGTGACGACGCCGGCGTTGGTCCTCGATGCTGTGGTCATCGCCACACCCGTGCCGGTGGCAGCCACGGCGGGCGTCGCCTTCACCGCTCCCCTGGCGACGTTCACCGACGCCGGCGGCGCGGAGGCGGCGAGCGACTACAGCGTGACGAGCATCGACTGGGGCGACGGATCGCCGCTCGACACGACGTCGGGCATCATTTCCGCGGGCGACACGTTCGCTGCCTCTGGTGCGCACACGTACGCGGCGGCGGGTGCTTATGTGATCAGAGTCGTGCTCGACCACGAGGGCTTCGTGACAGCTCTGAATACGTCGGCGAACGTCACCGGTAAGTCGTGCGCCGCGCTCACCGGCTGCAACCTGAAGGAGACCAACTTCAGCAACGCCAACCTCGCGGGCGCGGACCTCAGCAACGCGAACCTGAACCGGGCCAACCTGACCGGGGCCGCCCTCCGCGGCGCCGACCTCACCAACGCCAATCTGCTCGGCGCCAACCTGACCAACGCCGATCTCACCGGCGCGACGACGACGGGCGCGAACTTCAACAAGGTCACGTGGTCCAACACGACCTGCCCCGACGGCACCAACAGCAACGCCGACGGAGGCACCTGCGAGGGGCACCTCTAGCCGTCGCGCGACAGGCCACGCCGACCGCGTGGCCGCGATCCTCGCCACCATCCGGCTCATCCCGAAGGGCAAGGTCCAGAGCTACGGCCGGATCGATGTCGAGGCCCCGCGTCTCGTCGGCATGGTTCTGGCGACCACCAACGAGAACGTGCCGTGGCAGCGCGTGGTGCACGCCGACGGGAGCATCCCGAAGGGCAAGCGCCAGCGCGAGCTCCTGATCAGAGAAGGCGTCGTCATGAAGGGCGATCGTGTAGACATGAAGCGATGTCGCGCATGGTGATCGTCGAGGGCGAGAGCGACCGGGTCGCGCTGGAAACGCTGGCGCGCCGGCGCGGCCGCGACCTGGCGGCGGAGGGCGTCGAGATCGTCGCCATCGGCGGCGCGCACGCCATCCGCCGGTTCCTGCAGAACCACCGCCAGGACGGAGAGGTCGTCGGGCTGGTCGACGCCAGGCAGGCGGACGTCTTCACGCGCCTCGGCGTCGAGGTCTACGTGTGCGACGCCGACCTGGAGGACGAGCTCATACGCGCGCTCGGCATCGAAGGCATGGAACGGGTCATCGAGGGGCAGGGCGAGCTGCGCTCCCTACGGAGCCTGCAGAAGCAGCCGGCTCAGCGAGGCCGGTCGACCCTCCAGCACCTCAGGCGATTCATCACCGCGAAGTCGGGCCGCAAGGCGCAGTACGCACGAGCGATGGTCGAGGCGCTCGACCTGGACGCCGTACCCCCTCCGCTAGACCAGGTGCTCGCCCGAGTCTGACGAAGCCCGCGGGTCGGCGGCCTTGCTGATGGGCTGGTCAAGCCGCGGCCGCACGGGCGACAGGTGGATCTTCATCATCGTGCCGGGGGCCTTGAACCCGATCTTGAGGTGCTCGTTGTCGCAGAACGGCTTGTGGTTCGACTGGCCGCACCGGCACAGCGTCGCGCGCGGCAGAACCTCGATCGTCCGATCCTCGTGCTGCACCTCGATCCGGCCGACGACCAGCAGCGGGCCGTTCAGCACCGGGGTCACGGTCGTGCCTTCGTGCTCCTCGTCCGGCCCTCCATCGAGGCGTCGGAACTGAAGCGCGCCGCTCGGGCAACGGAGAACGACCTCCGCCACAGAGTCCGCGTCGCCGGCGTCAGGCAGGACCCACGGACGCCGCTTGAGGTCGAACACCCCAGGCGCCCCGCGCAGGCACTCGCCGACGTGCACGCACTTGTCGAGGTCGAAGCTGACCTCGATGTCCTTGCCCCGGTAGACCTTCCGCATTGGCGTCGCGCTCTATTTAACGAGAGCCGGGGCACCGCCCCTGGCCAGCGTCACGAGTCGCCGGGTCAGGAAGCCAGTGAGGGCAAGGATCAGCACCCCGTTCAGGATGTGCAGCGCCGAGATCACCGCCACGCCTGTGTGCGCCAGCAGGAACTGGATGACCATCAGCACCACCAGCGCGCCGTTGATGGCCGTCGCGTTCCAGGGCACCCGCGCCGCGAACGCCAGGCCGATCCCGATCAGGATCGCGATGCCGATGAGGTCGCCCACCACGAAGTGCGCCCCAAAGCCGTTCAGGCCGTTGAAAGCGAACACTCCGTAGCCGGCCAGGTACAGCTGCAGCACCACCGCGGCCGTTATCAGCACGAACCAACCGGCGTAAACCCAGCGCAGGTTGCGGACCATCCCTCTACCTCTTCATCCGGAGACTAGTCGCTTAATCATGGCGACCATATAATCGACGCGCACCAGCCGGCGTCCTGTCACAGATGGAGGTTCCGTCAACATCACCATGAGGTCCATCCCGGCACGGGTGGTGCCTCATCTTCCTCGCTGGATGGGCGTCGTCAGCGGCGCGATCATGATCGCCATCGGCCTGGCATGGCCGATCCTCTACATGCCGGCCGGCGCGTATGCCGCCATCGCGCCCGTCGTGCCGGTGGCACCTGGCCTGATCGACACCATCCCCAGCGGGACTGGGCTCGCGCTGACGCCGCCGATGGGCTGGAACGGATTCAACCGCTTCTATCACGACGTCAACGAGGCCAGGGTGGAAGCCCAGGCACGCGCGATCGTCTCGTCCGGCATGCAGGCGGCCGGCTACCGGTATGTCAACCTCGACGGCGGCTGGGACCTGATGCAGCGCGGCGCCGGCGGCGAGCTGGTGCCCGACCCGAAGAAGTTCCCGCATGGCATCAAGCCGGTCGCGGACTATGTCCACTCGCTCGGCTTGAAGTTCGGCATCTACTCCAGCGCGGGGCGCACGAACTGCGCCCATACGGCCGCCGGCAGCTACGGCCACTACCTTCAGGATGCAGACGCATTCGCGTCCTGGGGAGTCGACTACGTGAAGCTCGACTGGTGCTACATCCCCCTCGGTGATTTCCCGGGTCTGACCTTTCGCCAGGTCAGCCAGGAGCTCGCATCGGAGATGGCCCAGGCGATCGACTCCACGGGACGCGGAATGGTGTACGACATCAACTTCTATGCCGACGCCTCGCCGTGGATGTGGGGATCGACGGTGGCCAACATGTGGCGCACCGGCCGGGACAGCCAGGACCAGTACTGGAGCCTTCTCTACAACTTCACGCACAACGTTCAGCACTTCGTCCATGCGCGGCGGGGCGCGTGGAACGACCCAGACATGCTCGAGATCGGCAATGGGGGCATGTCCGCCATCGAGTACCAGGCCGAGTTCAGCCTGTGGGCGGAGATGGCCGCGCCGCTCATCGCGGGCAACGACCTGACCAGGATGTCCCCGCAAACGCGGAGCATCCTCACCAATCGCGCGGTGATCGCCATCGACCAGGACCCGCTCGGCCGCCAGGGACGGCCTGTGTGGAGCTCCGGCGGCTACTGGGTGCTGGCCAAGCAGCTGGTAGGCGGCGAGGAGGCGGTCGTGCTGTTCAACTCGACCAGCAAGTGGGCGGTCATCTCCACGACCGCGTCGCACGTCGGGATGATGCCGGCCGCCGGCTACCTTCTCGACGACCTATGGGCGTCGACCAGCCGTGAAACCGCCGGCCTCGTGTCCGCGTTCGTGCCCCCGCACGGGGTCGTGATGTACGAGGTGTCGGGACTAGACGCCGTCAACGGCTAGCTCCGGCCGGCGATCGCCTTCTCGAGCCGGTCGAGCTCGCTCTCGTGGCCCATCTTCGCGAGCTGCGTCCAGCGGTCGTCGTGCATCGCGTCGAAGGTGAGGACGAGCCTGGTGCCGCCGCCCTCGACCTCGTGCAGCTCGAGCAGCGTGTCGACGCTGTACGCCTCCACGCCTGGGACGAAGTCGACCATGCTGGTGTACGCGAGGCGGTGGGGCGCGCTGACCTCGGTGAAGTTGAGAGTGTGCCGGGTCGAGGCCGGCATGCCTGCCTTCTTCATGTAATCGACCTGCTCCTGCCCGACGGCGCTCATCACGTAGACGAGGTCGCCGCCGGCGCGGAGCTCGAGTGAACGAACGTCGACCGAGAAACCTTCGGGGCCCCACCACGCTTCGATTCCTTCCCTGGTCGTCCAGAGCTCCCATACCTCATGGATGGGAGCCCTGAACGTTCGCTCCAGGGTCAGTCGCGGACGAGTGGCGGCCAAGTCGCTAGCGGCCGCCGTACGCGTGCTGCAGCTGCGCGATGTCGAGCTTCTTCATCTTCAGCATCGCCTGCATGGCCGCCCCGGAGTCGCCTGACTTCGAGTCGGTGAGCATCTGGCCGAGCGCGGACGGGATGATCTGCCAGGACAATCCGAACCTGTCCTTCAGCCACCCGCACGGCCCTTCCTCGCCGCCGTCGGCGGTGAGCGCGGTCCAGTACCGGTCGATCTCCGCCTGGGTCTCGCACGTCACCATCAGCGAGAAACCTTCTGAGAACGAGAAGCTCGGTCCGCCGTCGAACGACGTGTATTCCCGTCCATCGAGCTGGAACACGGCGTTGAGCACCTTGCCCTTCGCGATCGGGGCGTCGGTTTCGCTGCGCACGAGGTTCAGCACCTTTGAGTTCGGGAACAGCGAGACGTACAGCTTGATGGCCTCTTCGCACCGGTCGTTGAACACGATGCACGGCCTGACTTGCGTTGAAACAGCGGTCGTCGTCATCGTCTTTTCTCCTTCCTTGGCCTGATTTTCTTCTTCCTGCCCGCCTCTCGCCGATCGAGCTCGGCGGCCAGCCTGTCGAGCCTGCCCTCCCAGATGGCTCGATACCCCGTCACCCATTCGGACAGCTCCCGAAACCTGTCGGGTCGGAGGGCGTACATGCGGCGCCGGCCGTCGGGCCGGACGACCACGAAATCAGCGTCCTCGAGGATCTGCAGCTGCCGAGAGACGCCTGGCTGCCCGATTTCCACCACCTGCACGAGCTCGTTGACCGAGCGCTCTCCCGCGCGCAGCGCGTCCACGATGCGGCGCCGGGTCGGGTCGGCCAGGATCTGGAAAACGTCGGGCATGTCCGACATATTACTGTAGCAATATATGTTTTGTCAACAATATATCTGGCCTGGGCGAAACTAGGCGGCCATGGGTCAACCGCCAAAGGTCGAGCAGCCTGAGCTGCTGGTGAAGAACCTGGCCGCTTGGCGCAAGTGGCTGCGCGCGAATCACGCGAAGTCGCAGGGCGTATGGCTCGTGTTCGCCAAGAAAGGGGTGACCACGCCGACCAGCCTCAGGTACGACGAAGCACTGGATGTCGCGCTGGCGCATGGATGGATAGACGGCCAGGGCCACGGCCGCGACGCCGACACCTATTCGATGCGGTTCACGCCGCGGCGCAGCCGCAGTGTCTGGTCGAAGCGCAACACCATCATCGCCGAGCGTCTGATCAGCGAGGGGCTCATGCACCCCGCCGGACTGGCCGAGGTCGAGCGCGCCAAGGCCGATGGACGCTGGGCCGCCGCGTACGAAGGAGCGGCGACCATCGACGTGCCCAAGGACCTGGCCGACGCACTGAAGGCAAACCCCAGGGCGAAGGCGATGTTCGCGATCCTCACCGCGCAGAACCGCTTCGCGGTCCTGTATCGAATCCACGGCGCGAAGAAGCCCGAGACACGAGCGCGCCGGATCGCCCAGTTCGTGGACATGCTGGCTCGCGGCGAAACGATCTACGCCCAGCGCAAAACGCTGTGAATCCCTCCCCCGCTTTCGGGGGAGGGTTAGGGTGGGGGTTTAGGGTGGGGGCCTAAGCGGCCAGCCTCTTCACTACGGCGCCGCCCTTCACCACCAGCCTCACGTTTTCGGGCTTGGCGATCAGGTTCAGGTCCTCGAGCGGGTTGCCCGGCACACCTATGACGTCGCCGAAGGAACCGGCCGCGAGCGAACCCGCGCCCTCCAATCCGATCACCTCGGCGGCCACCGAAGTGGCGGACCGAAGGCACTTGATCGGCTCCATGCCGAGTGCGTTCAGCATCAGGAACTCCTCGCCCATGGTCCCGTGTGGGCCGACGCCCGTGTCGGTGCCGAACGCGATCTTCACGCCGGCCTCGATGGCCTTGCGCACGCTCGCCTTATGGTCCGCGACCACGGCGCGGCCCTTGTCCGCGGCCCATTGCGGCATGCGGCCTTCGTTGGCGTGGCGCACCACCCATTCGGGGGCCACCAGCGTCGGCACCAGCACGTGGCCGCCGTCGAGCATCATCTCGATGGCGTCGTCGTCGAGCCAGATGCCGTGCTCGATCGTGCGCACGCCCGCACGGAGCGCGTTCTTGATGCCCGCGTTCGCCTGCGCGTGCGCCATCACCTGGCGGCCGTGAGCCGCGGCCTCCTCGACCGCGGCGCGGATCTCCTCGACCGTGAACGCCGGGTGGTGCGGGGCGTCGCCGGGCGATAGCACGCCGCCCGAGGTGCAGAGCTTGATCCAGTCGGCGCCGGCTCGAACCAGCTCGCGGACCCGGTGCCGCATCGGCTCGACGCCGTCGACCACCGACGGCGGGATATCAGGCGTGTTGGCGATGGGCACCGGCACACCGCACGGAAACATGCCGTCGGCGTGGCCACCGGTCTCGCTGAGGATCTGGATCGCGAGCTTCATGCGCGGGCCCGGGAAGTAGCCGCGCTCGACCGCCATGCGCACCCCGTTGGGCGTGCCACCCGCGTCGCGCACGGACGTGAAGCCCGCAGCGAGGTCCTTGGCGCAGGCGTCCACCGACTGCAGCACGGTGAGGCTGGGCGGGCGTCCGAGGCGCTCGCCCAGGTCAAAGGTCGCTCCGGTGACGCAAAGGTGCACGTGGCAGTCGATGAGGCCGGGGAGCAGCCACAGGCCCTCAGCGTCGACCCGCTGCGCGTCGGCCGGCACCTGGAATTTCGACCGTGCGCTGCTGGCGATGACGCGATCGTTCTCGATCAGGACGACGGCGTCGCGCACGACCTCCCCGGTCGAGGGCTCGAGCAGCGCGTCGCCGAAAACCGCGGTGGTGGGCATGTGTCGATTCTGGCGCATCCTGTTCGTCGTACGAGCAGTAGCAGACAGGAGCACAGGAGGTTCGTTTGATGGGCAGCCACGTAGTTCATTTCGAAGTCACAGGCAAGGACGGGAAGGCGCTGCAGAAGTTCTACTCGGACGTCTTCGGCTGGAAGCTCAACACCGACAACCCGGGCGGGTATGGGATGGTGCGCGAAGAGGGCAACAGCCTCACGGGCGGCATCGGTGACGCCCCGCAGGGCACCGCGGGCGGGGTCACATGGTACGTCCACACTGACGACCCCAAGGCCACGCTCGCCAAGATCGAGAAGCTGGGCGGCCGGGTCCTCATGCCGCTCACCGAGGTCGCGCCTGAGACCACGATCGCGCTGTTCGCCGACCCCGAGGGCCACGTCATCGGCTTGATGTAGTTCGGCCGTCTATCCCGAGTGCCGGCACTCGCACTGGCAAATCGCCTCGTGCACCGCTCAGTGCCGGCACTCGCCTCATTTCAGGCGACAGCCGCTTCTTCAGAAAGAACTTCGACCGCCGGCCGGCGGCTCGCAGCCCGAGCGAACGCGGTCGCTGCGGCCGCGATGACGACAAGCGCGATGGGGAGGAGCATGGTCGGACGCATCGCATCGACGAACGCGTTGGTGAACACGAAGTGCGCGATCTGCTGGAGCGCGGGAGGCAGGCTGGCGCCGGTCTGACCCGCGCCGACCTCGAAGCCAGTGCGCGCCGCGTGGCTGAAACCCGAGACGAAGCCCTGACGCGCATCCGGCGGCAGCTGCGCCGCGGCCGTGACGGCACGGTCGTGAAGCGCCACGGCAAGCCGGTTCTGGAGCAGGGCGCCGACCGCGGCGCTGGCCAGGACGCCACCGCACTCCTGGATGGTGTTGATGACCCCGGATCCGACGCCCGCCATCTCGGGCTTGAGGTTCCGCGTGCCGATGCTGAAGACCGGAGTCCAGACGAACCCCAGGGCCACTCCGCTGGCGAGCAGCCCGGGCAGGAAGCTCCACCTGCTCGAGTCCGCGTGCGCCGCCCAGTCGATGTAGCCCACGCCGGCCGCGAACAGCAGCAGGCCCGGAATGAGCAGATATTTCCCGTCGACTTTCTGGACCAGCGCCGCCGCGGCGCCTGAAGCGAACATCATCGCCAGGGGTTGCGCCGCAATGGTGATGCCCGCGTCGATGGCGCTGAGGCCCAGCACCGACTGCAGGTAGATCGTGAGCGGCAAGTAAACGCCGAGCATCGCGAAGCCAAGCGCGGCCATGACAAGCGTCATCAGCGTGAAGTTGCGGTCTCCGAAGATCGCAAACGGAAGCAGCGGCTCGCCTCGCTGTTGGCGCGCCTGATAGATAAGGAAGAGCACGAGGACCGCGAGCCCGGCACCGATGATCTCCGGGATCGTGATCGCGCCATAGACCGCGCTCCAGTCGTAGCGCTGGCCTTCGATGAGTCCGAAGATCACGCCTAGCAACCCGAGCGTCGCGAGCGCGACTCCAAACAGGTCCAGGCGGTGCCGCCGGCCCGGCCGCACGTCGGGGACGAGCAGCAGCGCGAGCGCAAACGTCAGGAGCCCGATCGGCAGGTTGACGAAAAAGATCCACCGCCAGCCGAAATGAGTGACGAGGAATCCGCCGAGCGTCGGCCCGGCCATGACCGCGATTCCGCTCGCGGCCCCGTACGCGGCAAACGCGCCGCCGCGCTTCTCCACTGGGAAGAGCGCCATCAGCAGCGGCATGCCCTGCGGCGCGAGCACCGCGGCACCGACGCCCTGCAGTGCACGCGCCGCGATCAGCTGGGTCGCGTCCTGCGCGAAACCACTCAGCACGGACGCCGCCGTGAAGATCGCGATGCCTGCGGCGAGCATGTTGCGCGGGCCGTAGATGTCACCGAGCCTCGCCGATGTGATCAGGAGCACCGCGTATAGAAGGCTGTACGCGTTGAGCACCCACAGGACCTGGTCGAGCGTCGTGTGCAGGCCGTCGAGGATCGACGGGATCGCGATGTTGACGATCGTCAGGTCGAGAAGGGTCATGAACAGGGCCAGCACCAGTACCGCGAGGGCCCCCGCTGGGTGGTTGCGAATCCTGGCCATCACTTGAATGCCAGCCGCACGAGGTCGATCGCCACCGCCACCAGCACGAAGAACAGGCCAAGCCCGACCGGTGAAGCCCAGCCGTGCCAGGCGCCGACGACCGGGTCCATCTCCTGGTGCTCCTCTCTGCGTCTCTCGATCATTGCCGCCACCTCCATGAATTCTCCCTAACGGCGTTAGGTTGTCTGGCGCTACAATACCCCTAACAGTGTTAGGAATGCAAGCCCCACTATCGGACGTAGAGGAGAATGGCGAGATTGAGTCCTGAGGAAGAGAGGCAGCGCGGTCTCACGAGGGAGCGCCTGGTCGACGCGGCGCTCGAGCTCATCAACCAGGAGGGCTTGGAGGCCCTGTCGATGCGGGCCCTGGCCGACAGCCTGGAGGTGAAGGCGGCATCGCTCTACTGGCACGTGCGCGATCGGCGCGAGCTGCTGGAGCTTCTGGCCGAGGCAATCGTCGAGTCGGTGCCGCCGGTGCGGGCACGGGGCGGATGGCGATCCTCAGTGCTGGCCGCCGGCGCGGCCCTCAGCAAGCGGGTGGGGGATCAGAAGGACGGCGACCGCATCCTGCTGGAGGTGCGCGACGCGCTGCACCGCAGCCGGCTTCACGCCGCGATTGCGGCGCAGCTCGAGTCGGCGGGCCTGCAGCCGGCCGAGGCGGGCGACGTGGCGCTGATGGTCATGGTCAACGCCATCGCCGGGCAGGTGCCGACCGACGACGTGCCGGTCAGGGCCGGGTCGCCGGCCTCGATCGCGATCGACTCGGGCTCACGCGGCGTCGTGCTGCGCCATGGGGAGGACATGCAGACGCTGTTCCGCCTCGCCCAGGACAGGAGGTCGGCCGCGCCTGCGATCGTTCGCGGCGAGACCGTCATCGTCCGCCGGCTGCGCGGAGTGGGTGAGGGCGAGATCGAGCTCAACCCGCGCCACCCGTGGACGTTTCGCATCCAGGGCCCGACCTGGAACACGACGCTGGACGTCGGCGGCCTCGACGTCCGCGAGATCAAGATGGACAGCGGCGCGGCCCGCGTCGAGTGCTTCCTGCCCGAGCCACGTGGAATCGTGCCGATCATCGTCTCGGGTGGCGTGGTTGGCGTGAAGCTGCACCGTCCGCGCGGAGTGGCGGTCGTGGCCGCGATCAGCACCGGCGCGGTGCGCCTGAGACTCGACGACTTCAACACGAACGCCACCTATACCGACCTGCATTGGGCGAGCGAAGGCGCTGAGAGGTCGGCTGACCGCTACGAGCTGCAAATCAGCGGCGGCGCGTGGCAGGTGAGCCTCGACTCGGAAACCAAGAGCGTTCCGCGCGCGGACACGCATCCGGAGCCCGAGGCGCCGGCGCGTGGAAAGCCGGCGAGCGCGCTGGAGATCCTTCTCGACGGCGTGGAGGCAAGGATCCGGTCCCGCAGCAGTAGCTAATCCCTCCCCACCGCAGTGGGGAGGCCAGGAGTGGGCGTCAGATCAACTACATTCCGCCCGATGAAGGCGCTGCTCACCGACCTCTACGAGCTGAACATGGTCGCCAGCTACCTGCGGCGCGGCATGACCGGGCTCGCCACCTTCAGCCTCTTCGTCCGCGCGCTTCCGAAGCAGCGCGGGTTCCTGGTGGCCGCCGGAATCGAGAGCTGCCTGGACTACCTGCAGGACCTCCGCTTCGACGAGGAGGAGATCCGCTACCTCGGCGACGAGCTCAAGTTCCCGCAGAGGGACCTCGAGGCCTTCCGGCAGTTCCGCTTCACGGGCGACGTCTGGGGCGTGCCCGAGGGGCGGGTCGTCTTCGCCGGCGAGCCCCTGCTGGAGGTGACGGCGCCGCTTCCCGAGGCGCAGCTCATCGAGACTTACCTGCTGAACCGAATCACCTTCGAGACCACGATCGCCAGCAAGGCGGTCCGGTGCGTGATCGCGGCGGCGGGCCGCGACGTCGTCGACTTTTCTTTCCGGCGCACTCAGGGCATCGAGGCCGGGCTCGACGTTGCGCGCGTGTCGGCGATCGCCGGCTTCGAAGCCACGAGCAACGTGGAGGCAGCCCGTCGCTACGGCCTCGTCGCCGCCGGCACGATGGCCCACTCGTACGTTCAGGCGTTCGCGCGCGAGCGCGACGCCTTTCTCGCTTTTGCGCGCGACTTTCCCGGCCGCACGACATTCCTCGTCGACACGTACGACACCGTCTCTGGAATCAAGGACGCGATCGAGGTCATCAGGAAGCTAAAGCTCCGCGGCCGCACGGGCGTCAGACTCGACAGCGGCAACCTGCTCGAACTCACGAATCGCGCGCGAAGGCTCCTCGACGCCGCGCGGATGAAGCACGTTCGCATCTTCGTGAGCGGCGGCCTTGACGAGCTGCAGATCGACGACCTCGTGCGCGGCGGCGCTCCTATCGACGCGTTCGGCGTGGGCACGCGCATGGGCGTGTCCGCGGACCAGCCCTACCTCGACACGGCCTACAAGCTTGTCGACTACGCGGGCCGGCCGGTGATGAAGCTGGCGACGGGCAAGGTGACCGCGCCCGGCCGCAAGCAGGTCTTTCGCAGGCGCCGTCCGTTCGGCGATGTCATCGGGCTCTTCGAAGAAACGGCCCCACCTGGAACCGAGCCCCTGCTCCAGCCGATGATGGTGCGAGGGCGGCGCGCTCAGGCGCCTGCGAGCGTGGCGGATTCCCGGGCGCTGTGCGAATCGGACATCGACCAACTCCCCGCGGCCGTGCGCCGAATCAGATCGCCGCGCGGCCTGGTTGTGCCCTCGACAGAAAAGCTGCAGCGGACGACCGAGCAGACACGAGAACGCCTGCAGTCGAGGTTCGGACCTAAGCGGAGTCGGTGATGCGGTCGAGGACCTGCCGGAAGACCTCGTAGGGCTGAGCCCCAACCACCAGGTACTTGCTCCCGAACACGTGCGCCGGGATCGCGTTGATCCCGACCGACTCGGCCTCGATCCGCGTCTCGTCGATCAGGGCCTCGTACCGCCCGTCCTCGATGGCGCGGCGCAGAGCTTCGGGGTCAAGACCAACGCCCGCGCCGATGGCCACCAGGTCGTCGACGTTCTCCAGGCGGCCGGTCAGCTCCCAGTGCGCCTTGAACAGGGCGAGGTGCATCGCCTCGAAGCGGCCGTGCTCGCGCGCGAACTCGGCCACGGCCAGCGCGCGCCGCGAGTTGATGATCACGTCACGCGACTCCATCTTCAGGCCCACCTCGTCCGCCACCGACTGGAGCCGCCCCCGTATCGCCTCCGAGCGCGAGCGCCCGAAGTAAGCCTCGCGCGGGATGCCGTCAGGCGGCGCCTCAGGGTGCAGCTCGAACGGCGCCCAGGCGACCCTGACCCGCCCCTCGCTCTGCAGCCTTTCGACTCGGACCGAGTCGATGTAGCACCAGGGTCAGACGTAGTCCGAGAAGACGATCAGCTCGACGGGCTCAGCGGCCATCAGACCATCTTGACGCCCGAGTGCCGGCACTCGCACCCCTCCAGGCCCGCGGGGCCGGCCCTGTGCCGGCACTCGCACTAGCTTCATGATTTCTGTCAGTGAATCTACTGGAGTGGCTCGAAGTCGCGACCGGGGTCGTGATGATCCTGATCACCTTCTACGACCTGTTCAAGTCGGTGGTCCTCCCGAGGCCGGCGATCAACAAGTTCATCCTGATCCGGCGCGAGTTCTTCACGCTCTGGAACTTCTGGCTCTGGGCCAACGAGCGCCAGGCGCCCAGCCGGCGCGAGGGCTGGCTTGCCACCTTCGGCCCGATCGCGGTCCTGATCATGTTCGGGACGTGGGCGATCATCCTCATGTTCGGCTACGCCTTCATCATCGACGGCTTCCGCGACCAGATCAAACCTGTGCCCACCGATTTCTGGGATTCGTTCTACTTCTCGGCCACCACCCTGGTCCCGCTGAGCTACGGCGACCTGGTGCCAGAGGGACTGGGGGTACGGCTCACCGTCATCTTCGAAAGCGCGACCGGCGTAGGCATCGCCGCCCTGGTCATCACTCTGCTGTTCTCGTTGTACGAGGCCTTCCAGCAACGGGAGGAGCTCGTCGTGCAGCTGGACGCCATGGCCGGGGCGCCGCCTTCCGGAGTGCAGATCCTCGAGACCGCGGCCGAGCGCCACATGCCCGACGAGCTGGTCAAGACCTTCGACGACTGGCGCCAGTGGATGGCCGAAGTGCTCGAAAGCCACCTCGCCTACCCCGTCCTCTTCTACTTCCGGTCCAGCCACGACAACGAAGCGTGGCTCAACTCTTTCGGCGCCGTGATGGATGCGGCCGCGCTGGTCATCAGCTCCCTCGACGGGCCTGCCGATGGCACCGCCAAGCTCACGCTGACCATCGGTGACCACCTGGTCGAGGACATGGTCTGGTACTTCAACTTCCCGCGCTCCGACGACGTGGGCGTCGAACGCGTCGAGTTCGACCAGGCGCTCGACCGCCTGGAGAAGGTGGGCTACAAGATCCATCCGCGCGACGATGCATGGGAGCACTTCTCGAAGATCCGCTCCAAGTACGCGTTTGGGCTCAACGCCATGGCCCGACGCTTCGCCATCATCCCCGCGCAGTGGATCGGTGACCGCTCTTACATCCCGCATCGCTCGGGGCGGGTGCGGATTCGCCAGAGGTAGGCGACTTGCGGATCGTCTCGCTTCTCCCAAGCGCCACCGAGACGCTGTTCGCGCTCGGGCTCGGCGACCAGCTCGTGGCGGTGACGCATGAGTGCGACTACCCGCCAGAAGCGACCGCCCTGCCGGTGGTCACGCGCTCGACGTTTGACCTTGCCGGCAAGTCCAGCCGGGAGATCGAGGACGCCGTCGCGATGGCGGCACGCGACGGAGCGTCGCTTTACGAGGTCGACACCGCCGCGATCCGCGAGCTCAAGCCGGATCTCGTGGTGGCCCAGGACGTCTGTCGCGTGTGCGCGGTGCCGGCGTCGCAAGTGATCGACGAGCTGGATCCCATCCCAGTCCTGCGCCAGCACCCGCACACGCTCGACGACGTGCTCGCCGACATTGAATGCCTGGCGTCGGCATGCGGGACCGATCCGCGCCCACTCATGCAGTCGCTGCGCAAGCGCATCGCTGAAGCCGCGGACACGGCGCGCACACGGCCCCGCGCGCGCGGTGTCTTCCTCGAATGGCTCGACCCGCCGTATCCCGCGGGCCACTGGACGCCGGACATCCTCGCGCTGGCCGGCATCGACGACCCGCTCGCGCGGCCGGGAACTCCGTCGTATGCGATCAGCTGGGCTGAGGTTCAGGCGGCGAAGCCTGACCTGCTCGTGCTCGCCCCATGCGGGTGGGATCTCGAGCGCGCCACATCGGAGGTCGAACGCGTGCGGGATTGCATCGACGGCGTTGGCGCTTTGAAGGTGGTCGTGCTGGACGGGTCCGCGTACTTCAACCGCCCGGGCCCGCGCCTGGTGGATTCGCTCGAGGTGCTGGTCGACAGAACATGAAGCTCGAAGGCATTCATCACGTCACGTCGATCACCGGCGACGCCCAGGCCAGCGTCGACTTTTACGCGGGCCGCCTCGGCCTGCGCATGGTGAAGAAGACGGTCAACCAGGACGACCCGACCGTCTACCACCTGTTCTTCGGCGACGACAAGGGCAGCCCCGGACACGACCTGACGTTCTTCGAGTACCCGGGAGCGCGCCCAGGCCGCGCGGGGCAGGGCATGATCCACCGGATCGTGCTGCGCGTCGCCTCCGACGCCGCGCTCGACTTCTGGCACGAGCGCGTGGGAGGCGATCGTCAGGAAGGCTCGCTCGTGTTCACCGATCCCGAAGGGCTCGGGCTCGAGCTGCGGCGAGTCGAGACGTCCGATCCGCCCCTGACCGCGACGCATCCGGACATCCCCCCGGAGCATGCCATCCAGGGTTTCGACGAGGTCCGCGCGTTCACCGTGGACCCTGAGCGAAGTCGCTCGCTTTTCGAGGACGCGATGGCATTTGAAAAAGACGGAGGCACGTCCTGGCTGGCGCGGGGCGAACACCGTGGCGGCCGGTACGCCTTCGA
This sequence comes from Candidatus Dormiibacterota bacterium, assembly GCA_035934385.1. Classification (GTDB taxonomy): domain Bacteria; phylum Chloroflexota; class Dormibacteria; order Dormibacterales; family Dormibacteraceae; genus CF-118. The sequence continues at coordinate 11,747 of DASYXY010000075.1, read as the reverse complement.
TCCGGCGCCCGGCGAGCGCGGCATCCCTGGCGCGGGCACCGTCCACCACGTGGCGTGGGCGTCGCTGGACGACGAGCAGCTCGCCTGGCGCGACCGTGTATCGGAGGCCGGAGCCGATCCGACCCCGGGCATCGACCGATTCTGGTTCAAGTCGGTTTACTTCCGCGAGCCGAGCGGCGTGCTGTTCGAGATCGCGACCATGGGCCCAGGGTTCGCGGTCGACGAGGACCCCGCCCACCTTGGCGAGCGGCTCATTCTGCCGCCGCGGTTTGAGCACCTGCGCGACCGGCTCGAGGTCATGCTGACCCCGATCCACGCCCCGGCGAGGCTGAGGTCCTGAGCCCGGCCTAAGCGGCGGGAGCGGTCGGCGGCGCGGCCGGGGCCGCAGGCGCCGACTGGACGCGTTCGAACCAGGCAGCCACGGCGGCTTGAATCGAAATCGCGTACACGAGCGTGAAGAAGACTCCGATGCAGCAGGCGATGATCCCAAGCGCCCCGATGATGTTGCCGACGAAGATCACGAGACCGGCGATCACGCTGTTGGACGCATTGCCGGTCGCGTACTTCCAGATGTTCGCGAAGTCGAAGCCCGCGCCGAAACCACGGTGGTAGACCATGACGATCAACGTGGGCGTGAGGAAGTAGATGAACAGCTGGACCAGGAAGCTCCACAACGAACCGAGCGGTGAGGTCGTGGTGTAGCTGAAGCCGCCCGAGGTCGACACAGTGTGCGCCCCGATGTTGCCGAGGAGGATGCCGGGGATGCTGAGCACCAGCCCGTAGATGAAGAGGACGCCGAAGATCCCGATCCCCCGACTGAGGTGGAAACCGGCCGGCGGCAGCTCGTTCCGGCCTGTTCGAGCGTTCTCGAAAGCCAGCATCAGCCAGCCTGCCGCGGCGATCCATCCCACGATCGGGATGATGGCGATGAGGCCCTGGACAACGATCTTGCCCAGCCAGGCAGGGTCCTTGAACGCCCAGCCGAAGGAATCGCCGACGCTGTTCATCGAGGGGAGTCTAACCGCAGTTCGGCGACTTGACCAGAGCGGATTACGCTTATAGACCCCCGATGAAGGCCTACATGTTCATCAACTCGATGCGCGGCCAGTCGCTGGCGTTGACCCGGGCGATCCGTGACGTCGGCGGGGTGCTGTCGGCCGACGCGATCACCGGCGACTACGACATCATCGCCTCGGTCGAGGTGCGCGACCTTACCGAGCTGCGCACCGCCATGGCGGGCGTCCAGGCACTGGACGGGGTGCTCAAGACCACCACCTGCATGGTCCTGTCCGACTAAAATATGCGGACTTTGACGTTCGTATCCGGCCTGCTCCTTACGTAAGCGGGCGCCACCCCAACCCCACGAAATCTCCGATTTCGCGGGGACCCCTGGGGGAGGGCGCTCGCCAAGACCTCCTGCGTCGAGTGACCAGGGGGTTTTTCATTTCCAAAGACCTGGAGGCGCAATGAAACCCGGAGGCAAATACCGGCCTTACCCGGCGGTCGGCCTGGCCGGCCGCAAGTGGCCGGACCGCGCCATCGCGAAGGCGCCGGTGTGGTGCAGCGTCGACCTCCGCGACGGCAACCAGGCCCTGATCGACCCGATGGACGTCACGCGCAAGCGGCGCCTGTTCGAGGTGCTGGTCCGGATGGGCTTCAAGGAGATCGAGGTCGGCTTCCCGGCAGCGTCGCAGCCCGACTTCGACTTCGTGCGGCTGCTGATCGAGGAGAAACTGGTCCCCGACGACGTCAGCATCCAGGTCCTGACCCAGGCGCGCGAGGAGCTCATCGCGCGCACGTTCGAGTCCGTGCGCGGCGCCAAGCACGTGATCATGCACCTCTACAACTCCACGTCGACCCTGCAGCGGAAGGTCGTCTTCGGGCTCGAACGCCACGGCATCGTGGAGATCGCGGTCCGGGGCGCGGAGCAGATCAAGCAGATGGCCGCAGCCCAGCCTGAAACCGCCTTCACGTTCGAGTACTCGCCCGAGAGCTTCACGGGCACGGAGCTCGACTTCGCGCAGGAGATCTGTGAGGCGGTGCTGGAGGTCTGGTCGCCGACGCCCGACCACAAGGCGATCCTTAACCTGCCGGCGACGGTCGAGATGAGCACGCCCAACATCTACGCCGACCAGATCGAGTGGTGCGACCGCAACTTCAGGATGCGCGACAGCTTCGTCCTGAGCATCCACCCTCACAACGACCGCGGCAGCGCCGTGGCCGCGACGGAGCTGGCCCTGATGGCAGGCGCCGAGCGCGTGGAGGGGACGCTTTTCGGCAACGGCGAGCGTACCGGCAACGTCGACCTGATCACACTGGCCATGAACTTGTTCAGCCAGGGAGTTGACCCCCGGCTCGACATCTCCAACATCGACGACATCCGTCGAGTCGTGGAGGCCAGCAACCAGCTCCCGGTCCATCCGCGCCATCCGTACGCGGGCGAGCTGGTCTACACGGCGTTCTCGGGCTCGCACCAGGACGCGATCAAGAAGGGCATGGAGGCGCACGCGAAGTCAGGCGCCGAGCTGTGGGAGGTGCCGTACCTGCCGATCGACCCGCACGACGTCGGCCGGACCTACGAAGCGATCATCAGGGTCAACAGCCAGTCGGGTAAGGGCGGCGTCGCCTACATCCTGAGGAACGACTACCACCTCGACCTGCCGCGACGGCTGCAGATCGAGTTCATGCGGGTCATCCAGGAGATAACAGACGTCTCGGGCAAGGAGATAACCCCGCCCGAGATCTGGAGCGCGTTCCAGGCGACCTACCTCAGCACCCAGGCCGGGCTCGAGCTGGTCGAGCACGAGACGAGCGACCACGCCGGCGCGGACGGCGCCGGCAGCACGCGGCTCGAGGCGGTCGTGCGCGTCGCCGGCGCACAGCGCACCGTCGTCGGGCGAGGCAACGGGCCGATCGCGGCGTTCGTTGACGCGCTGGCTCGGGAGTGCGCGATCGAGGTGCGGGTCGTGGACTACGTCGAGCACGCCGTCGGGGCGGGCGCCGACGCCACCGCGGTGGCCTACGTCGAGGCGACGGCCGCCGGCCGGTCCGCCGTCTGGGGCGTCGGGATGAGCCCCAACATCCTGACGGCCTCGCTCCGGGCGGTGGTCAGCGCCGCCAACCGCCTCGGCTTCTGAGTTTTGTTACCGAATGACAAGACGGACTCGGCTTCGGGGATGTAGCATTCAGCCTCCAATGACCGATTCGCGCACCCTCGTACTGGTAGTCGTGGGCCTTATTAGCCTCCGCAGGGGGGTGCTCGCGACCTAGCCAGTCAAAGCCAGAAGCGACACCAAGCCCCTGCAGAGCCGCAGGGGCTTTCTTGTTTGAGGAGACGAAATGAGCAGCCCCGCCAAAGCCATCGACCGAGCAGCGCTGGACCGGTCCAGCGGAAACTTCGCGCTCATCGACACCCTGCGCAAGTGGGGCGTCACCTTTTTCTCGGGCGTCAACGGCGGCGGGCTCATCCACGTGACCAAGCACCTCGAGCCGTACCTCGGCCTGAAGCACTCGGGCGACCGGGTCCCGCGCATGCAGACGATGGGCGAGTACGTCGCGGGCTTCGTGCCGCTCGGCTACTACCTCGCGTCCGGCCGGATCGCCGGCTGCATGACCACGACCGGCGCGGCCACCAAGCTCGGCTCGAGCGGGATCACCGACGCGAAGCTGCACAACATCCCGGCGGTTTACGTCATCGCCCTGAACTCGACGCTCTCGATCGGCCGCTCGCCGCTGCAGGACGTGTCCGAACACGGCATGAACATAGTTCCGCAGCTGCGGGCCGAGCTCGGCGATGCCTGCATCGTGCTGGACGACCTCGACAAGATGGGCGAGCAGCTCGAGCTCGCGCAGTCGATCCTTGCCGAGTCGAAGCCGGTGGCGATCGCGTTCCACCCCGATGTCCTTTCCAAGGACGTCGACCTCGATGTGCCGCGCCGCGAACAGCCCCGAATCCTCGACCAGGTCGACGCTGACCGTTTCGTTAACGAGTTTCCAGAGATCTCGCGGGGGCGGCGAGTGATCATCTACGCCGGCGCCGAGGCTTCGCGCTGCCCAGGCATCACGCCCCTGACGACGCAGCTTTCAGAGCTGCTGCAGGCGCCGACGGTGTGGTCGGTGAACGGCGCTAACGCCATCTCGCCGGACAACCGCTACGGGTACGGCTACATCTCGTTCGGCGGCAACGACGAGGCGATGAAGCTGTGGCGTTCGATGACGCCCGACGACGTGGTCATCACGCTCGGCTTCGACTCGGGCGAGTACTCGCTGAACCTCGGCACGATCCCAGCGGGCCATGTGTGGCACTTCACGGCGTGGAACTCGCCGTACGGCCACAAGGACGGGGACTTCCGCCACCGGGTCGACGGCGACTACCGGGTCGTCCGCGGTGACATCGAGCAGACGCTCGAGTACGTGCTGCCGCTGCTCAAGGGCAAGGTGAAGGACCGCCCGGTGACGCGTATTCCGAACGACCTCAACACGCGGACGATCTCGCGCAACGTCCGGGACGGCTGCGTCGACGCGATCGCCTTCTACGCCGAGCTGCACCGCTCGTGGCGGCCGCATTCCATCGGGTTCGACGACGTGTGCACCGCGTACAAGGACCGCCAGTACGTCGCCCAGCGGCCGCATCCCTCGATCCCTTTCCACACAGTCCATGATGGGTCGGCGATGGGCGGCGCGTTCGGGCTGGGCGTCGGCGCGCGGGTCGCGGACTCGTCGCTGCACACCTTCGTGTTCTCCGGCGACGGTTGCTGGCGCCTTTACGGCGGCGCGCTGGCCGAGGCGTCGAACCTCGGCATGAACCTGTTCATCATCAACAACGAGCGCTACGCGATCGTCGACAAAGGCCTCGAGGTCGTCATCCCCGAGTGGGAGAAGGGGCGCTACCACGGCGTGCTCCAGAACATCGACTTCGTCGCCGCCGCCAAGGCACACGGCTGGGACGGCTACCGGCTCCGCGCGGACCTGGGCAATCTGGATGACATCCTTGACGCGTGCTACGCGGCTTCGGGCAAGGGCCGCTCGGTCCTGGTCGACGTGCCGATCGACGCGGACCAGGTCATCGGGCTCAACCCGCGGCTGTACAACCTGACGACCGACACGTACCTGTAGCGCGCGCTTAACGCCCGGCGTTGTCGCCGCGCCGTGGCTTAGCCACGCTTTGGCCGTGCGATCGCGACTGGACCTTGAGGCCGCTCGGGGTCGGCTGCCGGCTCAGGCGGTGTTTTCGGGGCTGACTGCGGCATGGCTGCATGGCCTGGACGTGGAGCCCCGCGATCGGATCGAGGTCACGGTGCCTAAACAGCTTGGCGTGACCACAAGATCCGGCATGGTCGTGCGGCGATCTGCGTTGAGCCGGCGCGACGTCGTGGAGCGTGAAGGACTTCTGGTGACTTCGATGTCAAGGACTCTCTTGGACTTGAGCTGCCGACTGACGCTAACCGAGGCGGTCGTGGTGGCCGATATGGCGCTGCACGCAAAGCTCGTCAAGCTCGAGGCGCTAAGCGCCTTCACTGGCAAATGGGGCGCGAAGGCTTTACGTCAGGTCGTGCGCCACGCGGAGCCTGCGTCGGAATCGCCTATGGAAGCGCGGCTCCGGATGCTTCTCGTGCTCGCAGGGCTGCCGCGGCCGGAAGCCCAGGTCGAGATCCGGGATCGCTGGCTACGGGTTATCGGACGTCCCGATTTGTACTACAGGGACGAGCGCCTGGGCATCGAATACGACGGCGGCAGCCATCGCGACGCGCTTGTCGACGACAACCGGCGCCAGAACCGTCTCCTCGACGCCGGCGTTCGCTTGCTGCGGTTCACCGCGGGTGACATCTACAACCGACCCGATTCGGTGATCGCGCTGGTTCGCGCTCAGGTCGGTTGTGTGCACACAACCGCACCCAGAAGGCGCCGTACGCACGAAAGTGTGCACACAACCGCAACTAGCTGACCGAGATGTCGACCGCGGGCCGCATCTCGCCCAGCTGGTGCAGCACCTCGTGCACGGGGTGCGTTAGGAATCCCTCGGGCGGCTCGTCAGCTGTCTCGTCTTGCGAGGCGACACCCGGGAAGGCGACCTGCTCCAGCATCGCCTGGAACCGCGGGCCCCACTTGCGAGTGCCCAGCCGCGCGGTGGTGGAGCAGTTGTCGACCATGTACGCGACTCCGCGCGCGTGCATGTAAGGCAGCAGCGAGTCGACGGCCTCGATGATCGACTCGTTCGCGATCTCCGAGTAGGGATGCCCCTTCTCGATGAGCGTGTCGACCTGCGCCATCATCGCGCCGCAGTACGTGCCGGCGGTGAAGCCGTCGATCGGCGGCGGGCGGTGACCGCGGCGCTTGCGTACGGTCGAACCCGTCTGCCACATCGGCGAGCCCTCGACCTTCGTCATGGGGAAGCGATCGAAGCGCCCCGCCGCGGCCACGACGCTCCGGATCTCGTTTCCGCTGACCACCTCGTCGTAGATCTCCGCCATCAGGCCCTTGAACGCCGCGTAAGTCACGTCGTAAGCGCGCCGGAAATCGCGCCGCCCGTCAGGGGTCAGCTGCTCGTCGACCGCGATGAGCCCCTGCTTCGATATCGTTTCGCGGATCGGCCCGGTCAGCGATTCGCATGCGCGGTCGAACGCGTCCTCAGGCGTGGCGCCGTCGTCGAGGTAGCGCCGGTACAGCGCCTCGACGATCCCGTGCACCGCGCCGAGCAGGATCGATCGCTCGCCGAACAGGTCCGATACCACCTCCGACTTGAGCGTCGTCTTGAACGTGTACGGGGCGCCGAGCGCAACCGACCAGCCGAGCGCGATGTCGGTGGCGCGGCCGTCGAGGTCCTGCTCCACCGCGAAGCTGGTGTTGATGCCGGCACCGTTGATCTCTCGGCCCTGCTCGTACAGCCGGCGCACCGAAGGGCCCATGCCCTTCGGGCAGACGGCGATCACGTTGACGTTGGCCGGGAACTTCTCGCCCGCGGTCTCGAGGTAGCCGAGAAGAAAGCCATGGGACAGGCCGAGCGTCGAGCCCGGCTTCAGCGCGTCGAAGACCCGCCGGTGCAGCTGCGCCTGCGCGGCGTCGGAGATGAGAAGGATGGTCAGGTCGCTGCCGCGGATGACTTCGAACATCTCGCCCAGCGTGCCGTCCTTCTCGCTGAAGCCGGCGGCGCGCGCATCTGCAAAGGATTCCGAGCCTGCGCGCAATCCGACGACCACCTTGATGCCCGTGCCGGCGAGCGACTCGCGCAGGTTCTGCGCCTGCGCTGGGCCCTGCGAGCCCCAGCCGATGAGGCCGATCTGCTTGATGCCCGCCAGCGCCTTCGGCAGCAGGCCGAACAGGTGCCGCCCGCCGCGCAGGAAGCTCTCCTCGACGCCGTCGAGCTCGACCCTCTCCACGGCGAAGACCTTCGACTCGAACAGGTTCGGCTTGCGCTTCGTGCGGGTGGTCGCGCTCATTCGGCCGCAGGATAGCTGCCGAACAGCTTGACCTCGGTCGCCTCCTCCTCTAACGCCTTCAGCGCCTCCGACGCGGCCTGAGGGTCCGAGATCTCGAAGTCGACGTAGAAGCGGTACTGCCACGGCTGGTTGGGCACCGGCCGCGAGTCGAGGCGGGTCAGGTTGATGCCGCGATCGCTGAAGCAGGTCAGCGCGTGCACCAGGCTGCCGGGCTTGTGCGCGCCGATGAAAGCCAGGGACGCCTTGGTCAGCCCCGGGCCCGGCTGCGCGGCCGCTCCGCGATCGACGATCGCGAAGCGCGTCTGGTTCGTGTCGTCGTCCTGGATTCCCTCGGCGATGATCTTCAGCCCGTATCGCCTCGCCGCGGCCGCGCTGGCGATGGCGCCGTTGCCCATGACCATTCCCTCGGCCACCGCTCGGGCGGCGCCGGCCGTGTCGTGAAAGGAAACCGGCTGGATGCCGCGAGCCTCCAGGAACTTTCGGCACTGCAGCAGCGCCTGCGGGTGCGACAGCGCGCGCACGACCGGCTCGCCGCGACCCAGCAAGCAGTGGCGGACGGGGTGGATGACTTCGCCGCTGACCCGCACGCCGTTGCGCTCCCAGAGCAGGTCGTTGACCTCCTGCACGATGCCGCCGAGCGAGTTCTCGACGGGCAGGACCGCCGCGTCCACCTCGCGCGACGCGAGCGCGTCGAACGCGCGCGTGAAGGTGGGGAAGCCGACGGTCGTGGCCTTAGGCAGCACCGCGATGGCGGCCTCTTCGGAGTACGCGCCGGGCTCACCCTGGTAGCCCACGCGGGTCCAGCTCGGGTGCGGATCCATGGGAGGGAAATCCTACGTTTTGGCCGCGACGCGCGACTGTGTCTGGACTACAAGGACTCGGGGTGCGCGTGCAGCGTCGCGCGCAGGTCGTCCAGGTGATGGCGCTGATGCTCGAGCATCTCCGCCATCGCGTCGCGCAGTGTGTAGCCGGCGAAAGCCCCGACCGTCACCTTCTTTTCCATGTCCAGTTCGCTGAGCACGTCCGCCAGCAGCGTCGTGCCCGAATCGAACTCGTTCACCAGCTCCTGCGGATCCGTGTCCGCCCGCTTGCGCGTCTGGGAAGCATTCCAACGGTTGGAATCGAAGGGCGTCGCGCCTTCGGGGGCCGGCTTCGTCGACGATTCGGCCACGGCGGCAAGCGACGCCTGCGTGCTGGACAGGTGCGCCAGCAGGTCGTGGCACGTCCAGCCTTCGTAGCCAGGGACCGGCGCCGACCAGTCACCGTGCAGCGCGCGAACGATGCCGGCCAGCTCCACGAAATCCGCCTGGAGCGAGCTGGCCGAGACCCCCTCAGCCACGTTGCGAGTGTAGCTACCCTAGGGCTGAGGAGAGAAGCATGCTGAAATCGATCGACCCCGCCACCGGTCGCGAGCTGGCGACGTTTCCAGAAGCTGACGAGGCCGCGGTCGATGCCGCCATCGCGAAGGCGTGGGAAGTCCGCCACGGCTGGCGCGACGCCGGTATCGAGCACCGCTCCCAGTTGCTTCGCGCGGTCGCCGGCGTGCTGCGCGCGGACAAGACTCGGTACGCCTCCATCCTCACCGCCGAGATGGGCAAGCCGATCGTCGAGGCGGAGGGCGAGGTCGAGAAGTGCGCCTGGACGGCGGCATGGATCGCCGACAACGCCGCGCGGCTGCTCGAGGACGAGCCGGTCGACAGCACCGGGACGAAGAGCTATGTCCGGTTTCAGCCGCTGGGTGTCGTCCTTGCGGTCATGCCGTGGAACTTTCCGTTCTGGCAGGCGTTCCGCGCCGGCCTGCCGGCGCTGGCCGCGGGCAACGTGATGCTGCTGAAGCACGCGTCCAACGTGCCGCAGTCGGCGGTCGCGATCGAGGAGGTCTTCCGCGAGGCGGGCCTGCCCGACGGCGTGTTCCAGACGTTGTTGATCGGTTCCGGAATGGTCGATCGCATCATCAGCGACCGCCGCGTCGCGGGCGTCACCCTCACGGGCTCCGAAGCCGCCGGCGCGAAAGTCGCCGAAACCGCGGGCAAGGTACTGAAGAAGTCCGTGCTGGAGCTTGGCGGCTCCGACCCGTTCGTCGTGCTGGAGGACGCGGACGTCACGCTGGCCGCGACTGTCGCCTGCCGCGCGCGCAACCAGAACAACGGTCAGAGCTGCATCGCCGCCAAGCGATTCATCGTCGTCGAGGACGTGGCCGACGAGTTCGAGAGGAAGTTCGTCAGCGCGGTCGGCGCGTTGAAGGTGGGCGACCCCACCGATCGCGGCAACCAGGTGGGCCCGCTCGCGCGCCCCGACCTTCTCGTTGCGCTGGACCGCCAGGTGCGTGAGTCGGTGGCGATGGGCGCACGTGTCCTCGTAGGCGGCAAGCGCGTCGACGGCCATGGCAACTACTTCGAGCCGACGGTGATCGGGGGCGTCACAAGGCACATGCCGGTGTTCAAGGAGGAGACGTTCGGCCCGGTCGCGGCGCTGATCCGCGTGAAGAACGAAGAAGAAGCGCTCGAGGTGGCGAACGACTCCGACTTCGGACTGGGATCGTGCGTGTGGACGGCCGACGTCGCCCGGGGCGAACGCTTCGCCGAACGGGTCGAGGCCGGCCTCGTCTTCATCAACGCCATGGTGGCCTCCGACGCGCGGCTGCCGTTCGGCGGCGTGAAGCGATCGGGATTCGGACGGGAGCTCGGGTCCCACGGGATCCGCGAGTTCACGAACATCCAGACGGTGTGGGTGGGCCCGGCGAAGACCTGATCGAGACCGAGCGCCTCGTCCTGGAGCCGATCGACTCGAAGCACGTCCGCGGCATCTTCGAGGCGACTGTTGCGTCGCGGCCTGAGCTGCTGCCGTGGATGCCCTGGGCCCGCGAGCCGACGATCGAAAGCGTTCGCACGATGCTCGCGGAGACAGAGCGTGACCGGCAGGAGGGGACGGCGCTCACCTTTGCTGTGATCGAGCGGCCGGGTGGCGCCGTCCTCGGCGTCATCGGGCTGAATGCAATCGGGGATGACCGCCTCGAGCTTCATTACTGGATGCGCACCGATCACGCGGGACTCGGGCTCACCACCGAGGCCGGCCGCGCCCTGCTCGAGTGGGCCATGCGCACACAGGAGGTGAAGCGCTTCGTTCTATGGGCTGGTCGCGAGAATCTAGGCAGCCGGCGGGTCGCGGAGAAGCTGGGCTTTGTCCATGTCGGCCCATTGAACTGGCGGCCCGAAGGGGGCCTCGGCGAGTTCGACGCCGAGAGCTACGAGCTCAGCCTGGAGCCGCCTCCGCCGTCTGGGCCGGCTTCCTTGCGGCCTTCTTCTGGGCGGCCGCAAACTTCCGGGCCATGATCGAGTAGCTGTCCCGCAGCGCTTTCGCCGGGTCCAGGCCGAGGCTGCGCGCTAGGTTCGGCACCTCCTCCAGCGGACCTTCGACCTCGGTGAAGTAGCCGAAGTCGAGCCTGTCGAGGGTCACCGAAGCCGGGCCCAGCTTCCACACCGCGCGGTGCTTGCGGTAAACGACCAGCACGCGAAACCCGAGCTGTTGCAGCAAGTCGAGCGTCGCGTGCCCGTCCTCGACGTTCACCTCTGTCTCCTCGCGCACCTTCACGCCCTCGCGAAACTGCGCCGGACCCTTCGCTGTCAGCACTCCGCGCGGGCCGCCGTCGAGCACGCGCAGACGCAGCGTGTTACGGCGCGTGATCTTGCCCCGACCCTCGAAACGAAAGTTCTCCTCGTCATAGCTGCCTTCGAGCTTCCCGCCCAGCTTGCGCAGCGCGGCACGCAGCCGCGCGTGGTCGCCCGGGCCGTCGAGACGAAACTTGAGCTCGGCCTCGATGCTTCGGTCTCGCGGCTGATGTTGATGGCGCCGTGCCATCGCTACGTCTGGACTTTGATGCCGCTCGGGACGCGGCCCATCTTGACGCGATCGCCCTCCACCACGAAGTCGAGGCGCTCACCTTTGAAGTGCAGCCCGGTCACCTGCATGCGCTGATACAGCTGGGTCTTGAGCGGTGAGATGCGCAGGCGGCCGCGCGTCGCATCGGCCTCGAGCCCGAGCAGCGTCGACAGCAGAGAGAATGTCGACGCCGCGGCCCAGTTCTGCGGGCTGCAGCTGTTGCGGTAGTCGTTCGGCAAGTCATTTGGTTGGCGTGGGTTGCCGCACCACAGCTCGGGCAGGCGCCGGTCGGGGAACGCCATCCCCGCTTCGAGGATGCCGCGGGCCAGCATCTCCGCCTCACGATCACTCCCCGCGCGGCGCATGCCGGCGGCGGCCAGCGCGCAATCGTGGGGCCACACGGAGCCGTTGTGGTAGCTGCAGGGGTCATAG
>DASYXY010000066.1:0-69561 GCA_035934385.1 Candidatus Dormiibacterota bacterium | reverse complement strand
GGGGCCGCCGACGCCGACCTGGACGCTCTGAACCGCCGGCTGGGTCAACGAGTTTTGGAGGACGGTCGGGTGTATTTCGGAACGACTGTTTACGCCGGTAAGGTGGCGTTCCGGCCCGCGATCAGCAATTGGCGTACTCGGGAAGAGGACGTGGATCTGATCCTTCCCGTCAGCCGGGAACTGGCAGCCGGACTTCGCGCCGGAACGGCCGGCGAGTCTGTTACGCGCTGAACGGAGGCAGGGAGACCGTGAAGGCGGCGCCTTTGCGGCCGCCGTCGTAAGTAAGCTGACCTTGGTGCTCTCGGACGATGCCGTAGGACATAAACAGCCCGAGCCCGGTACCGCCTTCCTTGGTAGTGAAATGCGGCTCGAAAAGGTGGTGCCGGTGGTCGTCCGCTACGCCAGGGCCATTGTCCGCGATGCTCACATACGGCCAACCGTTGTTGCGGCGACCGGTCGAAATCTCGACCCGCCCGCCGAGGCTGACGGCGTCGATGGCGTTGTTCAAAAGGTTCGTCAGGACTTCGCGCATTAGCAGCGGGTCGGCTTTAACCCCTACGTCGCTAGGCGCCTCATGCATCGCCAGCTGGACTTCCTTCACGCGGGCGCGTGAGCGTGCCATTCCCACCGCGCGGGTGACTAGCTCGTTGAGGTCGACTGGATTGGGGGCATAGCTAACCTTTGGCGTCGCGCCTTGCGCGAGGTCGCGGAGAACGCTGACGGCATCGGTCGCCGCGTCAGTCGCCGTTTCGAGGTTTTCGCGGTCTGGGCTTTCGAGCTTCCGCGTGTCGATCTCTTTTAGATAGGCGAGGGCCGTCGCCATGTGGTTGCGTAGGTTGTGAACTACGCCTTCGACTGCGCGACTGTGGAACAGGTGGCGATCGGCATCGGAGAGCTCGGACTCGAGCACGCGGCGGACGCGCCTGCCGGCGATGGTGTCCGTAAGTGCCAACGCCAAAACGCAAACGATCGTCGCGAGGAAGTATCCGAGCAGCGAGCCATCGAGAACATAACTAATTAGAAGGCCGGCAAGCGCGAAGTAAGCGAAGGCTACAAAGAAGGAGCTTGTGATGTTGTGGCGAAGGACCACCGCCGGAGACTCTCGCCTCCAAAGCCCAAGGCCAACTGACGCCAGTAAAAGGTTGGCGAGCGTGACTGTGAGCAGCACCAAGACTCGGCCGGCCAATGACGGTGGATTAGCGCCACCGATTGCAACTGAAACGAATGCCCCTCCTGCCGTAGCCAAAGCAAAGATGAGAGAGTTCCCGAGTAGCGGCCAAGGCGCCCGCATGTTTCCAATAGCAACCAGTAGTGAAACGAGAGTAGCGTCGAGGGGATTGAGCAATATCGCAGCCGCCACGGCAATGATTCCGTTCAGGGTGAGCCGGCCTCGTTCGAGCTGGACGACCGGGACGCTCATTAGCGCAGCGGCGCCTGCCAAATAGACGACATTTGTCACTTGGTCGATGCGGACGGCGTTATCGCTTCGGAACGCTACGTTCAGGCCCACTAAAAGTGCAATGAGAGCCAAGAGAAACGCCCAGACAGCGTTAGGGGGCTTCATTCCCAATTGTTAAGCTGCTCCAATCGATAAGTCGACTTCGACGGCACGGGCGTTGCGCGTTTTGGTCGTAGACGATAGCGTGGTGCCCCGCGCGGCGGCCAAGAGTTTGCTTGCAGCCGCCCATGGCCTTCGTTTCGTTGGGGAAGCGGCATCTGCGCAGGAAGCATTTCGCCAGGTCGCCGCGCTCAAACCCGACCTGGTGTTGATGGATGTCCACATGCCTGATATCGATGGGCCCCAGGCGACCAGGGAACTTCTTGCTCGGCATCCTTCCGTGAAAGTAGTTGCATGGACCGTATCGGAGTCGAGTGATGATCTTTTGCGAATGATGCAGGCAGGATGCTCGGGGTACGTCTTGAAAGAGGCCGGTCCGGCCGAGCTCCAAAACGCCTTGCTGTCGGTCGCGCGTAGCCAAAGTCCCGTGCCGCGACGCATGATTCCCGAGGTCCTGCGACGAATCGGCGAGAGAACCCCCTTATCCCAGAGAGCAACGGTGTCACTCACCTCTCGCGAAATGCAGGTCTTGAGAGGTATCGCAAAAGGGCACACAAGTAAGAAGCTTGCACAAGACACTGGGCTGGCCGTTCCGTCTGTTGAAACCCACCTTCGGAACATTTTCCGGAAGCTCAACGCGAGCAACCGTGGTGAGGCCGTAAGCACGGCCCTCAAGTTAGGGCTGATTACACTAGCCGACCTCTAACTCGCACCCGGCCTTCATCAATTTCCATGACGGCAATTCATGGCATTTGACGATTCTCAGGTTCGGGTGCCGGGCAGACACTCTCCTCACGACAGTGACGTGGAAACAAACGGTTCTAAGTCATTCCAGTAGGGAGGAGAAGATCCATGGCGCGAATGTGGAAGCGACTGATGCGTAGCGGTAGCCGGCCACGAGTCGTCGGAAGCTGGCTGCTGTAATCACCTGATCGGCGCCCGCCTCAGGCGGGCATTTTGAGTGGCTTTGGCGGGGGGAGCCTCCGGAACCGAAGGCTAGAATTCGAGGGTTGCCGCGATTTCGAGGTCTGCCATGGAAGGCGAGACTCTACGTAGCGACTGCTCTACTTCTAAGCGCCCTTGGCATCGGCTTAGGGTGGCACCTGAGACCGCTCACGCTGGCCGACGCGCCAATGCTGCTGTATCTGGCGGTCGGGACGCAGATAGCTGCCCTCCAAAAGATACGTTGGCGTAACGGTGTTCAGTCAGTTGTCGATCCCCTCCTTCTAGCAACAGGGCTCTTTGCGCCGGGGGCAGGAGTTGGCCTCCTGGCCTGGTTAGCGACTTTCGACGGGCGTATTCCCGGCCGAGGCACAACCTGGTGGATCCTGCTGTTCAACCGAGCCATGCTTTGCATTGCTCACGCATTTCCATCCCTAGTGGTTGCGTATATAGCGCCCGGTAGTCCTTGGAATCTGCCGATTAAGACCGGCGCATATGTCGTGATGTCGGTCGCGCTGAACTACCTGATGGCGGCCCGGGCTTTGTCGTTCGTGAGTCGCGTGAGCTTCTGGGCGACTCTTGAACAGAATGTTGGCGGCCTTCGGACATTGACCTCGACGGCGATTCTCAACTTTTCGGGCGGGATTCTCTATCTCGTCTTGGCCAAGACTCCAGACAACGTGGGCTATTTAATGGCGCCGGCTCTCTTCGGTTTCATATTGGCCGTCAGGGGAAACGTTGAAGACGTGCAACGGCAGACTGAGCTTAAGGATCAAACCCTCGAGCTAGCCGCACAGGCACTCGACGCTCGAGACCCGTACACCGAGTCTCATTCGATTCGAGTGGCCGAGCTATCCGGCCGGCTTGGTGAACATCTGGAGCTGGGGGATCGGGAGTGCGAATTATTGCGCACGGCAGGTTCGCTGCACGACCTCGGAAAGATCGGCGTGCGGGACGACATTCTCAACAAACCCGGGCCGCTCACCGACGAAGAGTGGGAGTTGATGCGAAAACATCCCGACATCGGGGCGGACATGATCGCGCAGCATTCGGCGCTCACGGCCATTGCTCCGCTTGTTCGCTACCATCACGAGCGCTGGGACGGTAGCGGTTATCCAGCCGGCTTGAAAGGCGCGGCAATCCCGTTCGGCTCTCGCATTCTGTCGGTCGCCGACTCATTCGACACCATCACTGGCGCGCGTCTCTATCGGCGATCGCTAATGACTCCCCTGGAAGGCGTTGAAGACATCAGCCGCCGGGCCGGGCGCTGGTACGACCCAAATGTTGTGGACGCCTTGCGCGCCCTGCATGGGATGGAACCGCTCGACCTCCCCGATCGGCCTCCGGTCCCAAGGCGAGTTAGTGCATGGAATGTTCTCCGATCCAATCCGGGCTTTACACGCCTGCTCGCCGCGATGAGCATCTCGGGCCTGGGCGATCCGCTCACTCAAGTGGCGGCTTTGGTATCGATCTATGCAGCTACGGGCGGTGACACTCGTGTGGTCGCGGTTGCATTCATCGCGCAAGCGGTGGGGACGATCCTGATGAGTGGTGCACTGGGGGGCATCGCCGATCGGTTCGCGCGCAAGCGCTTGGTGATCTACGGCGAACTTGCGCGGGCCGGACTCTTGATCGCGACGCCATTTCTGGCCGCTACATCTATCTGGTTGGTGATTCCGGTTTTGCTCGTGCTCGCGGCAATAAACTCCGTCGTCTCGCCTGCGAAGCAGGCAGCAGTTCCGACTCTGGTCGCCCCGGGTCAGGTCGGTAAGGCGAACGCAATGGTCACCGCAACGATGACCGGCTTCGGGGCGTTGGGCTTTGGACTCGCCGGCGCAACGCTCGCGCTGGCGCAGCGAGGCGGCATTCCGCACCCCACGACCGTGCTGTTCATTGGCAACGCGCTGACGTTCGTGATCGCCGCCGTGTTAGTGGCGCGAATTCCCAACCTTGGCGGCGGGACGACAACTATGCGAGTGACGGGCGCATGGCGACGGGCCTGGAGATTCGACGCCGCGCGCGCACACCTGACCGTGGCCGCAGCTGCCGCTTTTCTGCTCGCGATGAGCTTCCCGGCCCTCCTCGCGCTCGCATATCGCATCCAGCCGCAGTCGGGAGGCGCTACATACTCGGCCCTCGAACTGGTCCTTTCAGCCGGCATATTTATCGGATCGTTTGTCGTCGGTCGCGCGCAGTCGATCGGATCGATGCAAACCGCAGGAATCGGCTTGCTGGTGACTGGACTGTTTTCGTTCGTGATTACGTTTACCGGCGAGGTTTATGTGGTGGCGGCGGCGCTTTTTGTCGCCTCATTGGGTAACGCGATCTATTGGGTTGCCAATCAGACCGCCCTGGTGGAGGCTGCCGACGCGTCGAACCGAGGCAGCATGATGGCGACTCGCTTCAGCATTACCCAGGCGGCAAGCATCGCTGGGGCCGCGGTCGGCGGCTTTGTGACCCAAGCCAACGGCGCGAACGGCCCGCTCGTCGCGTATGGCGTGCTCGCCATCGGCCTGATACTGCTCGGGATGTTCGCGCTCGCGGCGGGCCGCAGAACCACCAACGCACTCCACGGCCGGGAGTACGAAGAGGCCATGCTGAGGACCGCCGGAGCGAGGTCGCCCGCGGACTGAATCAGCCGGCTGGGCCCCCGGGGGGCTAAGCGGGACTCCCCCCGAGATGCCTCCTTCATACTGCTGCGTACCTTGCGCAATCCTCGCCCCGCCGGCACCCATCACGAGCCGGAATCGACCGACCCGGCGCCGCTGCCGGCGGCGGTCGCAGTCGCCTGGTCGCTCGATCCGCGCCGCCGCCGCCTGTACCTCCAGATGGCCTTCGGGATCGGTTCGGCGCTGGTTGCGTTGCTCGTCCTTTACCTCATCCGCGACGTGCTCGGTGCCTTCGTGCTGGGGGCGGCGATCGCCTTCCTCATCCAGCCCGGCATCCACCGGCTGACCGAGCTCGGCCTGCCCCGCCTCCTGGCCATCGCACTCATTTTCGTGGCGATCCTGGTGGCGCTGGCGGGCATCGTTCTGCTCGTCCTGCCGCTCTTCATCAGCGAGGTCGGCCAGCTTCAGTCGCAGGCACCGAGCCTGGCCGCCGAGGCTCAGCGGCGAATAACGGAGCTCCAGGGGGCGCCGGTGAGCATCTTCGGCTTCAACGTCGACCTCTCAAGCTCGGTCGGAACGGTCAACTCACACCTCCGCGAGTATCTTCTCGGCCAGTTCGGCAACGCCATCAGCATTGGCCTCACCGCCCTGACGACGCTGCTCCAGATCCTCCTGATGTTCATAGTCGCGTTTCTGCTCGCACTGGACGCGCACTCGGTGCGCCGCGTGCTGCGCCGCCTGGTGCCCAACGACTACCGGACCGATTTCGACCAGATCTGGCGCCGCGTGCGGCGGATGCTCTACGCGTACGTGCGGGGCCAGGTCATCGTCGCCGGCATGATCGGCATCCTCAGCGGCATCGGCTGCCTTGTGCTCGGACTGCCCGACGCGGTGGCACTCGGCCTGCTGGCAGGGGTGACGGCGATCATCCCCTATCTGGGCCCGTTCCTCGGCGCCCTTCCCGCTGTGCTGGTCGGCCTCGCCGCAGGTGGACCGTTCAAGGCACTGCTGGTCGTGATCCTTTATTTCGTCGTGTCCAACGTGATCCTCAACGTCGTTTACCCGAAGGTGATGGGCGACGCAGTCCGGCTTCCGCCGCTTCTCGTCATCGTCGCCCTGATCGCTGGATTCAGCTGGGCGGGAATCCTGGGCATGTTCGTCGCTGTGCCGCTGGCGGCGACACTGCGCATCCTGTTCGACCACATCTATCCGCGCCTTTACGAGAAGCAACCCGCGTGAGGATCGCCGTTTTCTCGGACATCCACGCCAACTGGCAGGGCCTCGAAGCCGTTATGGAAGATTGCCC
This sequence comes from Candidatus Dormiibacterota bacterium, assembly GCA_035934385.1. Taxonomy (GTDB): domain Bacteria; phylum Chloroflexota; class Dormibacteria; order Dormibacterales; family Dormibacteraceae; genus CF-118. The sequence goes on along the minus strand of DASYXY010000066.1, from coordinate 63,146 downwards.
GTCGGTGGACGAGACGCTCTGCCTCGGCGACGTCGTCGGTTATGGCGGCGACCCGAAGCGTTGCGTCGACGAGGTGATGGATAAAGGCTGGCTCACGCTGGTCGGCAACCACGACCGGGCCTGCACCGATCCTGAGATCCTCGAGTGGTTCAACGACGACGCGGCCACCGTGGTGCGCTGGACCGTTGACGTGATCGGCGAGGAACGGCTCCAATGGCTGCGCAACCTTCCCGACAGCGACACGAAGGAAAACGTGCTTCTCGTCCACGCCAGCCCGCGAGACCACATCTACGAATACGTGCTCGACAGCGCCGTCGCGCACGCCAACCTCGAGCTGCTGCGCGGCAAGGTGTGTCTCCACGGACACACGCATGTGCCCGGCATCTTCGGCGTCTCGGATGGCCAGGTCACTCACGACTACCGCGTGGACACGTTCCGCCTCGCGGGCCCCGCACTTGTGAATCCCGGCAGCATCGGCCAGCCGCGCGACGGCATACCGATGGCGAGCTATGGCATCTGGGACGTCGACGAGGGAACTTTCGAGTTCAGGCGCGTCCGCTACGACATCGGAGGTGCACAACAGGCGATTCGCAAAGCGCAGCTGCCAGAGCGCTTTGCGGCTCGTCTAGAAACGGGTCGATGAACCGCATGGCGTTCCGCGGCTGGCGGCGCCTCGCATTCGCCGGAGCTGCGGGAGCCGGAATCGGATGCTTTCTGGCCTGGGCAGCCAACTGGTTCGTGTTCATCAGCGGCAACCTGCAGGGCCCGGACTTCTTCTCGTTCTACGCGGCCGCCGAGATCCTCATCAAACAAGGTCCGTCGAGCGTTTACGACATCCTCACTCAGAAGCAGTTCGAGCTCGCGATCACGCATCGGCCGGCCGATACGTTCATCGTGCTGCCGTACTTTCATCCGCCGTTCTACACGTTGCTCATCGCGCCGCTCGCACTGCTGAGCTATCGGGTCGCTTACTACGCGATGACGGCGTTCAACCTGGCGCTGCTCATCTCGCTGACTGTGATCCTGGTGCGAGGCAGCCTGCGGGTGCACGGACGGGCGGTTATCGTCGCTGCCTCTCTCGTCGCGGGCTTTCTCCCGGTGTTCGTGACGATTCTGCAGGGCCAGTCCGACCTCGTCGTGCTCGTTCCGCTTGCGGGCGCCTACATCGCCTGGTCGCGGGGGCACACAGGATGGGCCGGGGTGCTCAGTGCGCTGGCGTTCTCCAAGCCGCAGCTGCTGCTCCTCATCCCGGTCCTGTTCATCACGCGGCGTTCCTGGCGCGCCGCGGCCGGATTCGTTGGCACCATGGCGGGACTCGCGCTCGTCTCCATCGCAGGCTTCGGTGTCGGGCCTGTGCTCGAATACGTCAGGGCGGTCGGCTCGTGGGCGATCGGCGGTCAGCTGCCGACTCATGGCCAGGCCGTGTACACCGATACGGCCGTCTACTCGCTCCGGCACATCCTCGAAATCCTGCCGGGGGGCGGAAAGGTGATCGCCTTTGCGATCCTGGTCGGGCTTCTCGGACTGGTCGCGGTCTCCCTGAGCTGGCGGCCCGACAAGCCCCGCCTCGACTTCGCGCTGGCGGTGGCGGCCTCGCTGGTGCTAAGTCCGCACCAAAACGTGCACGACCTCGCGCTGCTGGTAATTCCCGGGTTCGCCCTGGCCGACCTGGCGCTGGACGGCGGCCTGCGGTGGCCCGGTATGGCCGCCCTGGTGCTGGTGATCGCGTACGCCGCCATCAACCTGAGCCTCGCCACGAGCCTGTGGTTGGCTGCAGCCGGCGCGCTCGCGGTCGCCGCGTTCTTGACCCTGGAGCGGATGGCGGTTCGCCCCGAGCCGGTGGCGCTTACTGAGCTACGCTGGCAGGGCCCGCGGCCGCACCGAGTGATCGTGTTGCCTGCATATCGCGCGGCCAAGACGCTCGCCGAAGTGGTGGGCGACATTCCCAAAGGCCACGCCGACCGCATTCTTCTGGTGGACGACGCGAGCGCAGACGCGACGGTCAGCGTGGCCACGGCGCTGCACCTTGACGTGATCCGCCACGCGCGAAACCTGGGATACGGAGGCAACCAGAAAACCTGCTACAGGCGCGCGCTTCAGATGGGAGCGGACGTGGTGGTCATGCTGCATCCGGACGGCCAGTACGACCCAGCAATCATCCCGAACCTCTGCCGCGTCATCGAGGACGGCGACGCGGACATCGTCCTCGGTTCACGCTGGCTGGGCCTCGACCCGGCCAAGGCTGGCATGCCGTGGTGGAAGCGGTTCGGCAACAGGTTCCTGACTGCGACTGAGAACCGGATCCTGGGTCTGAGGCTGTCGGAGTACCACACCGGGTACCGCGCTTACTCGCGGCGCTTCCTGGAGACGATCCCGTTTGTCGAGAACAGTGACGACTTCGTATTCGACACGCAGGTCCTCATCCAGGCCGCAACGTTCGGTTTCAAGATCGGCGAGGTTCCGGCCATTGGCCGGTATCACGAGGACGCCAGCTCGGTCAGCTTCAAGACCTCGACGGTTTATGGGCTCAAGACTCTGGCGGCGCTGATGACCTACATCGCGCACCGTTCCGGCTTTCCGAGCCGGTGGCTTACGCCGCGGTCAAATGCCGACGAACAACCGCTTGCGGTAGGCCAAGTAGCCCACCACGGCCACGTTCAGTAGCAGCGCGCCGACCCGGAACAGCGTCACCTTGTGTACGACCTCGTAGGCCTCAAACGGGATGAGCAAGCCTGTCGCGATCACGGTCAGGTACTCGGCCCAACGCCGGCGCATCGCCAGGCCGACGCCTTCCGTGCCCTCGAGCAGCGCATAGGCAAAAGCGCCGACGGCCAGCAGGGTGAGGTGCGGAAAGCTGGTGACCGTCATGAGCAGACGGAAGAACAGCTGCTCGATGATCGTCTGGTCGCTGTCGAGGTTGAGCTGCTGCTGAGCTGCAAGGGCCCATTGAGCGAGCCATCCTTGCTCGCCCGCCACGAGCACGCCGACGCCCAGCGCGATCAGTACCACGGCCTTGGATATGCGCTCGAGGATGATCACCTTGATGAACGCGTCGTGCTCGCCGCCCATGCTGTTCAGCTCGGCAAGCAGCCGGGCGAAATAGTGCGGTCTCCGCCTGATGGCCTCTTCGGTCACGACGAGACGTTAACAACCTGGGTTGTCAAGCGGTTTCGAAATTTCTAACGTGGGCCGAGGTGTGCAGGCTGGGGGCGGGAGCCGCACCGGGGGTTGGGGGGCGGGCCCGGCGGGCGGCGTGGAGAAGGGCTCCGCGGCCGAAGTCTAGGCCTGGTGCTCTCGGTGCTCGCGGAAAAGAAGAACCCGGCAGTTGGCGTTCTTCAGCACATACGGCACGGTCTTGCCGAGGTTGAATTCGCCGAACCGCCGCTTGTACGGGAGCCCCATCACGAGCAGCTCCGCGCCCCACTCGACGGCCTCGTCGACCAGTGCCGGACCCGTGTCGCGGGCCTGCACCAGCTCCGTCTCGACGTTGAGCTGGGCCTCCGTCGCCAGCTGCTCGACCTCGTCCAGGATCTTCTCCCCCCGCTCCACCACCTCGTCCAGCACCGCGCCCAACGGCAGCGAGCGGTTGACCTCGATGATGTGGACGCCGTAAAGCTTCCCGCCATGCGCGTCGGTCATGCTGCAAGCGAGCCGCACCACCTCTGCGTCGATGCCCTGGCCGCCGACGGCGACCATCACCTTCTTGGCGACGGGTCCGTGGGAGTGGTCAGCCATGCCGAACGCTACTTTTCCGGGCCACGCCGCAGCCGGCGCACCAGCACGTAAACGCCGAACACGAACGCGCCCAGCGCGGTCCCGTACGAAATCCATACAGACAGCGGATCGAGCCCGGGATGGCTGGCCAGATATACCGCCACCCACACTCCGATGGCGATCGCCATGAGGCCCAGCAGCGTGAAAGGGAAGCGCACGGCGAACCATGCTAGCCCACGCGCGACGGGCCAGGATGGCGCCTCAAGAAGCGTCCCTATAATCGATTCGCGTTGAAGATCGTGATCGTTGGCTGCGGTCGCGTTGGATCTCAGATCGCGGCCGAAATGGACCGCACGGGGCACGACGTGACCATCATCGACCGCGACCCCAACCAGTTCTCGCGGGCGTCGCAGCGAGGCGTGTTGACCAACGATTTCAGAGGCAACCAGGTGGTCGGCAACGGAACCGATGCGGAGGTCTTGCGCAGGGCCGGCGTGGAGGATGCCGATGGCTTCGTGGCGGTGACCGAAGGCGACAACCGCAACATCATGGCTGCGCAGATCGCCCAGCACGTCTTCAAGGTTCCGCGGGTCGTGTGCCGCATCTACGACCCCGAGCGAGCCGAGGCCTACGAAAAGCTCGGTTTGCACACGATCTGTCCGACCATCGACGGCGCCAAGCGAATCGAGAAGACGCTTCTGCAGCAATGAGGACGCATTCATGTATGTGATCGTCGTCGGCGGAGGCACCGTCGGTTACTACCTTTCACGCGACCTGCTGGACCGCGGCCACGAGGTGACGCTGATCGAGAAAGACGGCCGCCGCGCCGACTGGCTCGAGACTCAGCTCGGCAGCATCGTCATGCGCGGCGATGGTTGCGAGGTGAAGTTCCTTTCCCAGACCGGCATCGAGCGCGCCGATGCGATAGTCGCCGTCACCGCGGACGATGAGGACAACCTCATTGCCCTGCAGATGGCGAAGCGCCACTTCAACGTGAAAAAGACGATCGCGCGCGTGAACAATCCGTCGAACGTTGAGATCTTCAAGACGCTCGGCGTCGATGACGCTGTATCAGCGACCGAGATACTTCTCGGCGCCCTGGAACCCCCGATCACCACCTGACGAAACGACCGAAGAGGAAAAGGACCGCCGGCCAGGCGGTCCCTCACTCCCCCCTTTGCTACATAGTCGCCTTGCCGATCTTGTAGATCTTCGTGCCGCAGAACGGGCACGTGCCTACAGTTGCCGGCTTGCCGTTCTTCATCGTGATCGGCTGAGGGTCGACCATTTCGACCTTCTTCTTGTCTTTCAGGCAGTAGCCTTCCACTAGTTCACCATCCTTAAGTAAGTATCCGTTGCCCGGGCGGCTCGGCCCATTCTAGGGGCCCCCCCAACTCGAATTCAACCCGAGTTCAGGACACATCATGTTTTTCGTGCCCCCGGACAGCGCGAAAAGCGGTCAGAAACGGGGGCTCGAAAGCGTGGTGCGCGGCCTCGTCGTAGAGGACAAATCTCACCTCCGACGGCTCCCATCCGTCGTCAAATGCGCTGCCGAGGCACATCGCCATGATGCGCGCGCATTCATCCAGGGGGAATCCTGCGATGCCCGTCCCAACCGCCGGCACCGCGACGGTGTCGAGCGCGCTTCGACGAGCAATTTCGAAAGTCGCGGTCATCGATGCGTGCAGCGAGGTCGCCGTCGTGCGTCCGCCCAGCGCCATGCTCGCGGCATGGATCACATGACGCGCCTTCAGCTGGCCGGCGCCGGTGATCGCGGCTTCGCCCACGCGGACAGGCCCGTGCGCCGTGCATTCGTCCTGGATCGTTGGACCACCGCGGCGCCGGATCGCGCCGGCCACTCCGGCTCCAAGCACGAGGTCGTTGTTGGCGGCGTTGACGATGGCGTCGACGTCCTGTTCAGTCAGGTCGCCGACGGTGATGGCGATTCGCCTGCCAGGCATTGCATCACCTCCTCGACGCGCAAGTCCAGCTGCGGCCGCGTCGCGCGCGCGATGCCGCGCAGCCCGATGTCTTCGATTGTGATGGATGCGCAGGCGACACCCCACGCCAGAGACGCGCGCAGCGTTTGAGGCTCGCCGCCCGAAATGAGCCAGTGCGTCAGCATGCCCGCCGCGGTCGCATCGCCGGCGCCGGTCGTATCGACGATGCGATGGGTGTCCAGGGCGGGCACGTGCGTAGCTCCATCGTTTGTGTAAGCGGTGACGCCGCCCGCGCCGGACTTGATCACTAGGCCCTCCAGTGACCACCTACGTCGGAAGTCCTGCGGCTCGACTCCGCCGAGCGCAGCGAATTCCTCCCGGTTACAGAAATACCATCGCGCGCGATGCAGCACGTCTTGCGCTTCGGCTGGCTGAGCACGCACGTACGAGAGCATCGCATCGGCTGCCAGCAGCTTCGAGCGGTCCAGCTGAGCCGCCACCTGAGCCTGCCGGTCAGGCCGCATCGAACCCACGAAAGACCATCCCGAATACGAGGGCGGCGGATTCGGATGCCAGCGATCGTAGATCGAGTCCTGGCTGCCGAAATCGAGGTTGCGGCCGCCCTCCTGGCGCGCACGCCACCGGTACGTGGGAGCGTCGATCACGTCGAGGTCGGTGAGATCGATCGGCAGCGAGCCGACCACCTCGTGGACCATCCGGAGCTCATCGCGGCCCACGGGCGCGACGACGCGCACGGGAGTGATCAGGCTCGCTGCCAGCGCAAAGTAGAGAGCGGAACCGCCCAGCTCGTTCTCGACGCGACCAAACGAACCCTCGAGCGTGTCGAGCGCGATCGATCCCGCGACCAGCAGCTCCGCGTTCACGCGCGACGAGTCGTGCCGCTCGCCGAAGTCACGATGTGTTTTGCCCGCGCCAGCTTCTCCAGAAAGTCGTGCGGCCCTTCGTAGTCGTCCATCTCCATCCAGCTACGCCCGATCTCCTCGATCCCATGCGAGTCAGAGCCGGTCGCCGCAGCCTTGCCAAGCTCCGCCGCGAGCTCGGCGGCGGCCCGGTTCGCGCTCGCCCCCGCCCACGGGTTGTACGTCTCGATGATGTCGATGCGATCGGCGAGCTCGACGATTCGCTCGGCGCGAAAGTGCGATCGGTTGGGGTCGAGGGGATGGGGGATGTACGTGAGGCCGCCCATGTCGTGGATCAAGTCCATCGCTTCCTCGGGCCGCAGATACGGCGCCACGCGCCCGGTGATGAAGAGACCGATGAGCTCACCTTCTCGAGTCTTCGCCTCCTCTCCGACGATGGTCAGGTCAGGCGCGAGCCTGGCGAGCGCGAGGGCACCTTCTGCCGTGTTGTGGTCGGTCAGCGCGATGCGGTCGAGGCCGCACTCGCGGGCCCGCGCTATAAGCGCGTCGAGCGAGGTGAAGCTGTCGTGCGAGTAGCGCGAGTGAAGATGAAGGTCGACCCGCACGCGAACGAGTCTAAGAGACCCGGACCGCCTCGCTTAGCTCTCGCCGGCGAGCACCCGCGAACAGTGGGATCACCGCAGCCGGGCCGCGGCTCAAGCATGCCTGCTCCATGAGCGCCGCCTGCGCGTCGTAGATGATCTCCATCACCTGCGTCGGCCTGCGCTCGCGGCCAAGGCGCGCCGGCAGCTCAGGATGCGCGTGACGCAGCACCACCATCAAGCGCGCAACCAGCCATCCGGGCACGATGCGCATCTCCTGCACCATGCATTCTTCGACCCAGTAGAGCAGCTCATCCGATTCCCGCAGCAAGCGTCGCGGTGTCATCGCCTCTTTGCGCCGTCGATGCCATCGGAAATGCTGTTCTTGCTCTTCGATCGTCTGCTGGAGCATTGATGACCCACTATATCAGCGGCTTCCGGCGGCACTTTTCGTTTGCGCCGGATAAAAAAGAGTGCGCCAGCCGTCCGCCGCGGGAATCAGGTGAACCCGACGATCGAGCGTCCAATCCTTCCACTGCTCACGCACGCGATAGCGCAGGATCATCTGGGCTACGTCGCTGTATGAACGCCCGTGACGGATGTCCTGCCACGACTCCAGCATCCTCACGTCGAGCACCTGGACGTCGAGCAGCTCGGTGTCGTCGCCCAGACGGGGCACTTCGCGCATGAACGTCTCTCGGCCGCCCCAGGCGTCCTGCGCGTCCTCGGCGATCATGTCCCACATCTCGTCGAACCTACCCTCCGAGTGCAGCCTCATGAAGCGCATCTCAAAGTCCTCCGGGGCGACGGGTACCGGCTCGGGCTGGTCCTCGTCCGGCCCGGTCGTGAACCGCTCCAGAAGGCGCGTCACTAACGCCCTGGGGGCCGGCCATCTTCGGAACTTGCGCATAAGGGTATTGACCATTGGGGCTAGATGTAGTGTGATTTCCCCAGACTGTATACAGAATGTGGGTAACTGGCAACTCCAAGCGCCACCCGACCTGTAGCCGCCATTCGAGCCCCCGTTCTCGCCCGCCTCTCCGTCGGTGCGGCCGTCCGCGCCGTCTCCGCAGCTGGAAGCTGGCCATCAGGTTGAGGCCGCGCTGAGCCTGTGGTGAGGATCGGCGTCGCGGGCTGGCGGGTAGGGCCTCGCCCTCAGCCGGCTGCCAGCCGCCGCACCATCCTGGCCACGTCCTCCAAAGGCACCCCCACCGGGCAGGCCGCGGATGCGGCCCCCCAATCTGGTTCCTCGCCGGCGACGTCACCCCCCGCGTCACCGAGTCGGGAGTAGAGGCGCGCGTAGGAAGAGGCCAGGTCCGGTAGCCGCGCGCGGCCCAGCCGTCCCGCGGCAAAAGCACACAGCCCGCAGTTGATGCAGCCGACCAGCTGTGGGTGCTTTTCCTGTTCCGCAGGAGTCAGCGGCATCAGACCGTCCGCCGCATACATCTCGAGCAGCGGCTCGAGCTGCGAACGCGCCGACGTCAGTCGCCTGCGGGTGAGGTGCACGCCGTAAGCGAGCGCCAGCTTGGCGAGCGAATCGGTGCGGCCCATTACACGAACAAGCCTCGCGTCGCGCCCTGCACGAGCTCTTCCTCCGCCCATCCTGAATGAGTCAGCACCGGCGCCCGTCCGAGCCACGACGACTGCACGAACTCGCGTACCGCGTCGAAACGCTGCGCAACGCTCCATCCGAGCTCTCGCCCAACGACCTCAGCTGCCCGCATGACGCACGCCGCGCCCGCACAGGGTCCGCCCGCGAGACTCACGCGCCGGAACGCGTCCGCGAGCGTGCGCACCTGCTCGCGTCGCGCGGAGTACGACAGCTCCGCTTCGGTGAGGGGCTCGCACCGGCAGACGACGCGGCCGGCCGCGGCGCCGTCGAGCACGTCGCCCGCGCGAGATCCATGCCTGCTCTGCAGCTTGACCGCCGCCAGCGCGGAGATCCCGCAGCGCCGAGCGAGCTCCTCGGCCGGCTCCATGTCCGACTCGCTTCCAGGCAGCGGGCGCGTCGCGGTCACGCAGGGCGACTGGTGCCCGAGCTTGCGGCACACAGCGTCGGAGGTCTCCTCGGCCATCAGCCGGTACATCGAGAGCTTGCCCCCTGCGATGGTGACGAAACCGTCGACGCCGTCCGCGGCGTGGTCGAAAATCTGGTACCGGCGCGACAGCTCGTCCTCGTAGCGCCGCCACTTGAAGAGCGTGGGCCTGACGCCGGTGGTTGTGCGCACGGGGCGGAACCTCCGAATCGCCGGGAAGACGCGCTCGAAACCCTGCAGCAGGTAGTCGACCTCGTCTCGCAGCACCTCGACCGAATCGAGGTCGCCGTAGAAGTCGTCATCGGTCGTGCCAAGGAGCGTGAATCCGGCGTGAGACACCATGAGCAGGTCGCGGCCGTCGATCGACTCGGCGCTGATCGCGAAGCGCGAGATGCGATGTGGATAGACGATGTGAATCCCTTTCGCGGGACGCAGCTGCACCGTGACGCCTGCCATCTGCCCGACCTCGGGAACCCACGGGCCCGCGGCGTTGACCACGACCTTCGCGCGCGCCTCGCTGTACGCGCCGTCCGAAGTGCGGTAGCGCACGCCGATGACGGCGCCTCCGTCACGCAGCAGCTCCACCACCTTCGTGTGGTTCAAGGCACGAGCGCCGTTGGCAACGGCGTCTTGAACGTTGGCGAACACAAGCCGGTGCGGGTCGACGCCCCACTCCTCCATCGTCACAGCGCCGACCATGTCCGGAGTCAGGCCCGGCTCGATCCGGAGCGCCTCCTCGGTCGTCAGGCGGGCGTGCGGGTGTGACTTCTTGAGCGGCTGGAAGCGGTCGTAAACCTCCATCGCCGTTTCCATCCGCTCGATGTTGTTCTTGTCGTGCGGAAGAACCGGAATGAGGAAGAGGACGCGATAAACGATGTTCCGGGCGATCGTGACAATGTGGCCCGCGTCCCTCGTCGATAGGCGCGTCGTGTCCCAGTCGAACTCCAGGTAGCGCGGGCCGCCGTGGATCATCCAGCTCGAAGCTCCGCTGGTGCCCGCGCCCCAGTCGCCTTTTTCGAGAAGGAGCACCGACAGGCCGCGCAAGGAAAGGTCGCGCGCGATGCCGGCGCCGGTGACACCACCGCCGATGATCACGACATCGTGAGCAGAAGGCTGGCTCACGACTGAGATGCTAGTGGTCCTACGTCAGGACGCGGCTTCGTGCTGCTTCTGGAACTCTTCGATGATGGTCTTCGCGAGGTGGGCGGGCATCTCGTCGTAGTGGGAGAACTTCTTGCTGAAGCTGCCGCGACCCTGCGTGATCGAGCGCAGGTCCAGTGCGAATCGCAGCATCTCCGACTCGGGGACGGTGGCGCGCACCTTCTGATAGCCGTCGTCGGGCTCGGTGCCAAGGATCTTGCCGCGGCGGCCGTTCAGGTCCGACATGATGTCGCCGAGGTTCTTCTCCGGCACGCGGATCTCGGCCTCGACCACGGGCTCCAGCAGCACAGGTGACGCGTCGAGCGCGGCGTGGCGGATGGCCAAAGAGCCGGCGATCTGGAACGCCATGTCGTTCGAATCGACTGAGTGGTACTTGCCGTCGACCAGCCTCACCCTCACGTCCACCATCGGATAGCCCGCGACCACGCCCTTCGCCATGGAGTCGACGATGCCCTTCTGCACCGAGGCGCGGAAGTTCTGCGGGATCGCGCCACCGAAGATCTTGTCCTCCCAGACGAAACCCTCGCCGCGCATGGTGGGCTCGACCTCGATGACGCAGATCCCGTACTGGCCGTGGCCGCCCGACTGCTTCACGTGGCGTCCCTCCGCGCGGGCATGGCCGCGAAGCGTTTCGCGATAGGCCACGCGGGGGGTCGCCGTCGTCGCCTCGACTCCGTACTTGCGCTTCAGCTTTTCCAGCGTCACATCGAGGTGCACGTCGCCGAGCCCCGAGATGACTAGCTGGTGGGTCTCCTCGACCCGCTCGACGTGAAGGGTCGGGTCCTCCTCCGAAAGACGCGCCAGCCCGTTAGAGATCTTCTCCTCGTCGCCGCGCGCCTTCGGCGTCAGGGCCACGCCGTACGCGGCGCCGGGCAGGTCGATCGGCGCCAGCGGGCCGCCGTCCTTGGCGCCGAGCGTGTCGCCGGTAAGCGTGTGCGTGAGCTTGGTCACGGCGCCGATGTCGCCCGCGCGGATCTCCGTCGTGGCGACGTGCTCCTTGCCGCGGGCGAAGAAGATCTGGGCCAGGCGCTCGTCTGCATTGCGGTTGAGATTCGCCAGGTGCTGGTCGGCCTTCACCGTTCCAGCCACGACCTTGAAGTAGCTGACGCGGCCGAACTGGTCGCCGCCGGTGCTGAAAACGAACGCCCGCGTGGGCTTCGACGGCTCGCCTTCGGCGGGCGGAAGCAGCTCGCACAGCGTCGACATGAGAGTGCGCACCCCGAGCAGCTTTGTCGCCGAGCAGCAGAGCACCGGCGCCACCTTGCCGGCGAGGATTCCCTCGCGCAGGCCTCGCTGGATCTCCTCCTCGTTCAGCGTGCCGGCGTCGAGGTACTTCTCGAGCAGGGAGTCATCGCTTTCCGCAGCCGCCTCGATGAGCTGACCACGGTACTCGTCCACCAGCTTCTGCATGTCGTCCGGGATCGGGACCTCGCCGCCCTTGCCGTCCGGGGCGGTGACGAAAGCCTTGAGGTGCAGCAGGTCGACGACGCCGCGGAAGTCCTGCTCCGATCCGATCGGAAGGTGGAGGGGAAACGGCCGCGGCGACAGGCTGTCGCGCATCGCCTTGACCGCGCCATAGAAATCCGCGTGCTCCTTGTCGAGCTTGTTCACCACGACGACGCGGGGCTTGCTGCGCGTATTGCACTGCTCCCACGCGACCTCGGTGCCGACCGCGAGGTGGTCGTTTGGACCCACCACCACCACGGCGCCTTCGGCCGCGCGCAGCCCGCTCATCGCCTGACCTGCGAAGTCGAAGAAACCCGGCGCGTCGAGGATGTTGATCTTGAATCCGTTGTGCTCGGCAAATCCGACGCCGAGGTTGATCGAGATCTTGCGCTTCTGTTCCTCGGGCTCGGTGTCCAGCGCCGAGGTGTTCTGGTCGGTGGAGCCCATCCGCTGGAGGCCGCCTGACGCGAACAGCATCGCCTCGGCGAGCGTGGTCTTGCCGTCATGCGAGTGGCCGAGCAGGACCACGTTCCGGATCTTGTCAGGAGAGTAATCAGCGGCCATTCAAACCCCAGAACCAATCGACGGGCCGGTACGCCGGTTAAGTCTAAGGAGGTTCGCCCGAAGGACCCTCGCCGGATCTTCGGCGCCCATGCGACCGATCTGCGGGCTCAGCTCCTACGCTGCTCGCTCACGCAGTTCTCCAATGCGCTCGCTCCGCTGCTCGTCGCTTCGCCCCCATCTCGGGCACCTGGATCGCCGAATCTCTCGGCGAGCGCCTCGGCCGAACCTCCGGATCGGTAGAATTCGGCTTCCATGGTCACCAAGAAGACGGCGTCGATCGAAGAGGTCCTGGCCGCGATCGAGGCCGCCCGCGACAAGGTGATGGCCGACGAGGTCAAGTCCCTGACGAAGCTGGGGATACCGAAGGCGATGGCCTATCAGATGATCGCCAGCCGGTTCCACCAGAAGGTCGGCAACCAGGAGGAGGCAGAGCCCGATCCGTTCGAGGGCAACGCCACCACGTCCTGGGAAGAAATAGGCTGATCGAGCGCTAGCTCTTGAATCGGGCTGAGCGTCTCGCTCGGCTGCTCCGGGTGCTCGCCGCGATCATCGCCGAGCCTGGTCTGAACCCGCTCGAGCTCGCCGACAAGGCCGGCGTCTCCGAGCGCACGCTGCGCCGTGACCTCGCCCAGCTGCGCGACCTCGGCTACGAGGTCGCCTACACGAGCGGCTACGAGGTGCAAGAGAAGCTGAACCTCGAGGGCCGTTCGAAAAAGACAGCTAGGCCCCGCGGCGACGACGCGCTTCTCCAGGCCGTCGCGCATGCGGTCGAGGCCGCGGGTCTGTGGCGGGACACCTCGCCCGCGAGCGTGGCCCCGACGCGCAAACGTGCGCGGCGCTCGGCCGGCGCCCGCCCGCTCGTCCTCATCCCGAGCGGCCACGGCGACGCCGATTTCATCTACGCCACCGGTATGAATGTGGAGAGCGCGCTTTACATCCGGCCTGCTTCCGGCGACGACATCCTGGTCGCCAGCCCGCTCGAGATCGACAGGGCGAAGGCTGAGTCGAGGGCGGCACGCATCCTCTCGTTCAAAGAGGCCGGCTACGCGGAGCTCGGGCCATACCGCTCGTATGCGGTGCTGGCGGCCAAGCTGCTGCAGGAGAAGGGGCAGGCGGAAGCGCGTGTATCGCCGCGCCTGCATGCCGGTCATCTCGAAGCCCTACGCGGAGCCGGCCTCGACGTCGAGGTCGACCAGTCGCTTTTCGAAGCCGAACGTCGGCACAAGAACAGCGAGGAGGCAGGCAAGATCCGCGAGGCGCAGCAGGCAGCAGAAAAGGCGATGACCGAGATCGTGAGGCTCCTCGCTGGTGGCGAGATCCGCGATGGGCTCCTCTGGGCAGACGGCAAGCCGATGACGTCGGAATGGTTGTACGCGCGCGCGTCGCTCCTGCTCGCGGAGCTGGGTTTCTCCTGCCCCGACATGATCATCGCCGGGTCGCCGGACAACGCGATGCCGCACTACCGTGGCGAAGGCCAGGTTCGGGCGAACGCACCAGTGATCATCGACATTTTTCCGACCAGCCGCGGCAGCCACTACAACGGCGACCTGACGCGGACGGTGGTGGTCGGCCAGGTCTCCGAAGAGGTGCGCCGCATGCACGCCGCGACCCTGCAGGCCCTTGACGTGGCGATCGAGTCGATCAAGGCGGGAGTGGCGGCCAATGAAGTCCATCACGCGGTGTGCCAGGTGCTGGTGGACCGAGGTTTCGGCACCACGACCGCCGGCTATGAAGGGCCCGACAGCGTTGCCAAGATGAACCACAGCACCGGCCATGGCGTCGGCCTCGAGGTGCATGAGGAGCCCGGGGTGCGCAGCGCCAATGGCGAGGCGCTGGAGGAAGGCGATGTGATCACCGTGGAGCCGGGGCTGTACCTCATGGGCTTCGGCGGCGTGCGCATCGAGGACACGGGAATGGTCACGGCGCGCGGTTTCGAAAACTTCACGTCGATCACCCGCAGCCTCGATCCCAAGGACTACTTTTAGCCACTAGTGGCCGGCAGGCTCAGGCTCGAGCACGACGACCAGCAGACAGAGGCGGAGTGTGCTGACTGCGGCTCGGCCTACCGCAGCGTGGTGGGCGTCATCTACGAGGACGACGACCCGATCGCGATCTACAGGGCCGATATCTTCGACCACTTCCACCGCGACCCTGAGCCGCGCGTGCTGCTGTCGATCGCGGTTGGCGACTGGAGCGACGGCACTGGCCGCGCTGACAGGTGCTCCGCGGCGATCGAGGCATGGCCCGACGGCGGCGGCGTGCGAATGGCGATCAGCGATCGCGCGGCGTCGCCATGGGACGAGCTCGAGGTGGTCAGCTGGCAGCTCACCGTCAAGGAGGCCGAGGTCAGTCCACTGCGCGAAGCGTTCTTCGAGATTGCCGACCACATCGCCTACCAGGACCGCAGGTTGCGAAAAGCGCTGACGCCGCAGGCCGCCTCGTAAAGGCCGGCTTGACTGGCGGGCGGTATGATCGGTGGCGTGCCACCACCTGAAGGCGAGTCCCTCGGCGCGCGGATCCGTCGCCTGCGACGTGAGCGCGGCGTCAGCCTCGCCAGGATCGGGGGCGAGGACTTCACGCGGGCGTTCCTGAGCCAGGTCGAGCTCGGACACGCTCAGCCGTCGCTCCGAGTACTGCGCGTCATCGCCGACAGGCTCGGCACGCATGTCGACTACCTGCTCGAGGGGAGGTCGCCGGAGGTCGACCGCGAGCTCGCGCTCGAACGCGCACGAGTGCTGCTTCTGCGAGGCGATCCCAAGCGCGCGCTCATCAGCCTGCGCGGGCTCGACGACGCTGCATGGCCGATCGGCACCGATGCCCGCTTGACCGAGGCGGAAGCTCTGGCACGGTTGGGGCGTCACGAACGGGCCCGGAAGATCCTCGATGCAGAGCGCATGGTGATCAGTAAGCGCCGCGACATCGCGCGCATGGACCGCTGGCGCACGCTGTCACGGGGCGAGCGCTTCAGCTACGGGGACGGTGATGCCAGGGCGGCGGCGGAGAACCATCTCCGGATTGCCGAGCGGGCGACCAGGGCGGGCCGCCCGAAGGACGCCCTGGAGCACTACCGGTCGGCGAGGACTCTGCTGGAGGCCTAGCCGGCTACAAGCCGTTGTTCGTCGACGACTTCCAGTCGAAGGCCGGAGGAGGCGTCACGGTCGGCGGCGTGATCTCGATGGTGATGGTCTCGTGGCTCTTGAGCACGATCGTGCTCGGATCGCCCTCGAACAGCTGCGCGCCTTTGCCGTCGTTGAGGTCGATGTAGACCTTCATCGACTGGCCCGCGCCGACGGTCAGCGTCGAAACGTGCGTGGTGTCGAGAAGCTCGTGTGGGCCGCCGCCGTATGTCGACCACGCGTCCCACACCTTGAAGAAATCGCCGAGCGTGAACACGCGATCCGCGGTCGACTCGATGTGGATGACGTTCGGGTTGGCGCTGTGGACGTGCAGCCAGTAGAAGCAGGTCGGCGCGGTCTCGCCTCCCTGGATGCCGATTCCGCCGGGGATGGGATGCACCGTGCCCTGCGCGACGATCTGGATGGCGGCGTGGTAGTGGACCTGGGTGTGCTCGAGCTGGTCGCAGGGGATGCTGCCGCTCGAGCCCTGGACGGTCTGGACCGGGTTCGTGCGGCTGTTGATGGCGCCCCAGATCAGAAGACCGATGAACACGGCGGCGAGGATCGCGCCAACGACGATGGCGAGGATGGGCGTGTCCCTGGTCGACTTCACCGGTGCGCGGCGATTGCCCTTGGCTCCACGCACCTGGGTTTTCTGGCCGCGAACGTTCTGCTTGCTTCGGGTCTGGGAACTCATGAAAAGGGGGACTGATAGAATACCTACCTACCCTTTCTGGCCTCGGCAGGTCGCGCCTGCGTTCCGTTGGACCGGGGCCTGAAACCCATAGAAAGGAGGAATCGCCCCGTTGCGGGATTACGAAGTTCTGTACATCGTGCGGCCGGACCTCGACGACGAGAAGGTCCAGGACGCGGTCAAGCGGGTCAACACGCTGATCGAGCGATCCGGCGGCAAAGCTGATCACACCAACCTCTGGGGCAAGCGCAAGCTCGCCTACGAGGTCAAGCACCAGAAAGAGGGCATCTACGTCCTGCAGGACTTCCAGATCGCCCCCGACCGCGTGCCCGAGCTCGAGGCTGCGCTCAAGATCACCGAAGAGGTGATCCGTCATCTCATCGTGCGCAAGCCCGAGAAGCCCAGCCCGACGGCCGTTGTACCGCCGCCGGCGGAGGTCGTGCTGGAGCCAATCGCGGTCGAGTCGAAAGGCGCGGCGGACGCATCGGACGGGGGTCGGGAGGAACGGTAAATGTCGAACCTCAACAAGGCACTGCTCATCGGCCGGCTCACGAAGGACCCCGAGATGCGCTACACGCCAAGTGGCACGGCGGTCACCAGCTTTTCCATCGCGACGAATCGCTGGTCCACCGGTCCCGACGGCGAGCGCAAGGAGTTCACCGACTACCACAACATCGTCGCGTACCCGATCGGCAAACGGAATCTCGCCGAGACGGTCGCGCAATACACCCGCAAAGGCGCGCTCGTGTTCGTCGAGGGCCGCATCCAGACGCGCTCGTGGGAAGGTCAGGACGGCCAGAAGCGGCGCGTGACCGAGATCATCGCCAATGACGTGCAGTTCCTCGAGCCGCGTGGCGCCGGCGTGGGCGCGGGCGCGCGAGAGAGCGCGAGCGCGAGCACTGGGGCGGGGCGCGCCTCGGGCAACGCAACCACCGAAGAACCGACGGGTGACGAGGTCCCGCGTGACGTCGACCCGGACGACATTCCTTTCTAACCAGGAGATCTGATGGCTTCCACGACATCGGCACCACCATCCCAGCGAGACTCTTCGCGGGCGCCGAAGCGGCAGCACCGCAAGGTCTGCAGCTTCTGCTTGGAGAAGGTCTCGTACATCGACTACAAAGAGATCTCGCGCTTGCGCAGGTTCGTCAGCGACCGCGGCAAGATCCTGCCGCGCCGCGTGACCGGCACGTGCGCCCGGCACCAGCGTCCGCTGACGACCGCACTGGAGCGGGCTCGCGCGATCGCCTTGCTGCCGTACACGACGGAATCGCACTAAGCCGGCAGTAGAATGTGGGCGCTCGCCCCATCCCTTATAGGAGCACGCCCATGACCTTCTCGAGCCAGCTGCGCATACCCGGACCGACACCGCTGCCCGAGCGCGTCGTGCGCGCGATGAGCAGGCCGATGGTCGATCACCGCGGTCCGGAGTTCGCCGCCATCCTGGCCGAGATCACCGCAGGCGCCAAGCGCGTGTTCAAAACCTCGTCTGATCTTCTCTTGCTGACCTCGTCAGGCACCGGAGGCCTCGAGTCGGCCGTCGCGAACCTCGTCTCGCCGGGGGACGAGGTGGTGGTCGCGCTGTGCGGGAACTTCGGCGAGCGTTTCGCCGCTCTCGCTTCGGCCTACGGGGCCGACGTCGTGCGTCTCGAATTCGAATGGGGGCAGCCGGTCGAAGCCGACGACCTCGCGCTCGTGCTCGAGAAGCACCCCAAAGCGAAGCTGCTTCTGCTCACACACAACGAAACCTCGACCGGGCTCACCAACCCGCTGCGCGAGCTCGCGCGGGTGGGTCGCGACGCCGGCCGAGTCGTGGTCGTCGACGGAGTCAGCTCGATCAGCTCGATTGAAATCGAAACGGATGAGTGGGGCATCGACGTCGCTGTGAGCGGCTCGCAGAAGGGTTGGATGGCGCCGCCCGGCCTCGCGCTGGTCAGCGTCAGTGAGCGCGGCTGGGACATGCAGTCGCGGGCCCGCTCGCCGCGCTACTACTTCGACTGGAAAGAGGCGAAGACGTGGGCCGACAAAGGCATGACGCCGTTCACCACGGCGGTCAGCGTCGCGTTCGCGCTGCAGGAAGGCATCCGGATGATCGAGGAGGAGGGGCTCGCCAACGTCTACGAGCGGCACTCCCGGCTGGCTCGCGCCACGCAGGCCGGACTCCAGTCGCTCGGGTTCAAGCTCTTCGCGCGCGACGGCTACCGCTCGAACACGGTCACGGCAGCGCTGCCGCCAGACGGCCTCAACGTCGAGGCGTTCCGCAAGCTGCTCCACGACAGGTACGGCGTCGTCATCGCGGGCGGCCAGAACAAGATGGCCGGCAAGATGGTCCGCGTCGGCCACCTGGGCGCCGTTGCCGAAGGCGACGTGGTGCAGGTCCTGTGGGCCATGGAGCAGGCGCTCGAGGAGATGGACATCGCCCCCGCCGACGGTCGCGGCGTCGCGGCGGCGACGAACTCGCTGCAAAGCGTCCCAGCCTAGACTCAGCTTTCGTGGCCCGGATCCTGGTTGCCGATCCCCTGGCCGAGGACGGCCTCGCTCGGCTTCGCCGCGAAGGCGAGGTGACGGTCGCCACCCGGCTCACCGAGGCAGACCTGGTGGAACGCATCGCGGGCTACGACGCGCTGGTCGTGCGGAGCGAGACCAAGGTGACCGCGCCCGTCCTTGAAGCCGGCAAGCGCCTGCGGGTGGTTGGCCGCGCGGGAGTCGGGGTCGACAACATCGACGTCGCCGCCGCCACGCGCCACGGGATCCTCGTCGTCAACGCTCCGCGCGGCAACATCGTGGCGGCCGCGGAGCACACCATCGCGCTCCTGTTCGCCGTGGCGCGGTGGGTGGCCCAGGCCGACGCGTCCATCCACGCGGGCGACTGGGCGCGAGCGAAATTTCTCGGTGTAGAGGTGCGAGGCAAGACGCTGGGGGTGATCGGCCTCGGCAACGTCGGGTCCGAAGTGGCCAAGCGCGCGCATGGGCTCGAGATGGACGTCATCGCGTACGACCCAGTCGTTGCAGTCGAGCGGGCCGAGCTGTTCAACGTCGAGCTGGTGCAGCTCGACGATCTCTTGCAGCGTGCCGACTTCGTGACGGTGCACGTTCCTCTGGTCGAGGCGAACCGCGGCCTGATCGCCTCCCGCGAGCTGGCGATGATGAAGCCGACGGCCCGGCTCATCAACACCGCGCGCGGCGGCATCGTCGACGAAGCCGCTCTGTACCAGGCTTTGAAGGCCGGGCGTCCGGCCGCAGCTGCCTCCGACGTATTCGAGCAGGAACCGCCGGGCGAGAACCCGTTGTTCACGCTGCCGAACTTTGTCGCGACCCCGCACATCGCCGCGTCGACCGCGGAAGCTCAGGCGTCGGTCGCCTTCGATGTCGCCGAGGAAGTCGCGGCCGTGCTCGCTGGAGAGCTCCCGCGTTACGCCGTGAACGCGCCTGCGCTCCCGCCGGAAGAGCTCGCGTACCTGCGCCCGTTCGCGCACCTGACCGAGCGCATTGCCTCGCTGCATTCACAGCTGTTTGGCGGGCGCGCGGGCGTCATCGAGCTCGACTTCGAGGGGCAGCTTGCGCAGCACGACACCAACCTCCTGGTCGCCGCGGCGATCAAGGGCGTCATGCAGAACTTCACCGAGGCCCGCATCAACGCCGTCAACGCCAGGCTCATCGCGTCGGGGCGCGGCATGCAGATCGTCGAGCGCAAGGCCGGCGCGCGAGGCAACTACACGAGCCTCATCACGCTGCGCATGCACGGCCACGAGCTCAGCGGCACCGTGCTGATGGAGGAGCCGCGAGTCGTGCGCATCGACTCCTTCCGCGTCGACCTGGTGCCCACTGGTCGCTTCTTGGTGAGCCGGCACGCGGACCGGCCTGGCATCGTCGGTCGCGTGGGCACGATTCTCGGCGAGCACGACGTCAACATCGCAAGCATGATGGTCGGCCGCGACGCGCCGCGAGGGAAGGCGATGATGATCCTCGCGATCGACGACCCGGTGGCGGCGCCGCTGCTC
Source organism: Candidatus Dormiibacterota bacterium (assembly GCA_035934385.1). Classification (GTDB taxonomy): domain Bacteria; phylum Chloroflexota; class Dormibacteria; order Dormibacterales; family Dormibacteraceae; genus CF-118. Next base: position 43,012 of record DASYXY010000066.1, on the reverse strand, counting down.
GAGCGGCTGCGGCAGGTGGACGGTATGGGCGATCTCCATTACGTCGAGCTTGGCAACGGAGGCACCGATAGCTGACGTCCGGGCGCTGCCCGGGATTCGCTACGCCGACACCGCGCACCTGACCGAGCTCGTCGCGCCGCCTTACGACGTGATTTCGGACGCCGCAATCGTGAGGTCTCTCGAGCGCGCGCCGCACAACGTGATCCGCCTCATCCGCCCTGGCCACGACTACGACGGCGCCGCGCGCACCCTGGAAGCGTGGCTGCGGGACGGAACGCTCCGCACAGACGGCCCCGCGATGTACATGCATGAGGTGGACCTGGGTGACGGACGCACCCGTCGCGACCTGGTGGCGGCCTTACGGCTGGAGCCATACCAGCGGCGGGTGGTCCTGCCGCACGAACGCACCCATCCCGGTCCCAAGGAGGATCGCCTCGCGCTGATGCGCGCCACGCGGGCAAGCCTGGAGCCGCTCTGGTTCGTCTACGACGGCGCAGGCGGGGACGTGAGGCGCCTGCTCGAAGCGGCGGTCGAGCGTCCACCCGACGTCACGTTCGCCGATGCCGATGGCCTGGCGCAGCGTTTATGGGTCTTACCCCGTGGTGACTGGACCGACTCCATCACCACCGCCCTGGCCTCCTTGCAGCTGCTGATCGCCGACGGTCACCACCGGTATGAGACGGCGCTGGCCTTCGCCGACGAGCTGGGCGGGCCGCCCGACGCCGCGTCGCGCTTCACGCTCGCGCTCCTCACGGACGTCGACGACCCGGGCCTCGAGGTCCTGCCCACGCACCGGGTCATGAAAGCGGGTATCGCCGTCACAGGTGGGGAGCCCATGGACGGCCTGGAGGAGACACTGGCGACGATCCGCGGCAAGGTCGCGGCGGGCGTCTACCGAGACGGGCGCTTCCAGGTGCTGCCGCTGGAAGGCGAGGTGGCCGTCGTCGAGCTGCACCGCCAGGTCATCGACAACATCCTCGGCCGGCGCAGCCCCGAGGATTTTCTGCTCTACACCATAGACGCCCGAGAGGCCGTCAGGTGGGTCGACGAGGGCGCCGGCGTCAGCGCGTTCTTTCTCGACGCACCCGACCTGCGGCAGGTTTTGAAGCTGGCCGCCGATGGAATGACATTTCCACAGAAGACCACGTATTTCCACCCCAAGCCGCCGTCGGGGATGGTTATCCACCGATTGGCGCCAGACCGGACCCTATAGTAGGAAACCCCAAGAGATGCCCATTTACGGATACCGATGCAGGAGCTGCGGACACGAGTTCGAGGTCCTGCAGAAGATGTCGGACGCCCAGCTCCAGACCTGTCCGAAGTGCTCCGGCCAGCTGGCGAAGATCGTCTATCCGGCCGGTGTCGTCTACAAGGGCAGCGGCTACTACAGCACCGACTACAAGGGAGGCAAGGCTGCGTCCGCAGCCTCCAGCAACGGGGCCAAGAGCGACTCCGACAGCTCCTCAGGCTCCGACAGCAAGCCCGCCGCCGAATCCTCGACCAAGCCCGAGAGCAAGTCGGAATCGAAGGCGTCCGAGTCAAGTTCTACTGATTGAGAGGGTTTGATGGCAGACATTCAGACGGTTACAGACAACGACTTCGACACAGCGGTCCTGAAAGCGGACAAGCCGGTGCTTGTCGACTTCTGGGCGACCTGGTGCGGTCCGTGCCGCATGATCGCTCCAATCGTTGAGCAGATCCACGGGGAGCTGGGCGACAAGATCAAGGTCATGAAGATGGACATCGATCAGAACCCGGCGACTCCGATGCAGCTCGGGATCATGTCGATCCCGACCGTGATCATCTTCAAGAACGGCAAGCCCGCGGAGCGGACCGTTGGTTATCGCCCGAACATGAAGGGCGACCTGAAGGCCAAGCTCGAGGCGCTGATCTAAAGCAGACGCCGCCAGAGCGGCCTCTACACGCGGTAAGCCACCTGGCGGGAGTCCCCTTCTAGGCAGCGATCGTCGCGGCCTACGATTGGCCGACCGGGGATGTTCGGCGGCTGGTGCCGCCCGCGGTCTTCAAAACCGTCTGCGGGGCGCCGATGACGCGTCCTGGGTGGGTTCGATTCCCATCCATCCCCGCCAGGATCGGCGGGATGTAACCCGGACGGTTACCTACCTGCATCATGGCCCGCATTGCGCGGCTGATCGGCCGGAGCACGATTAGAGCGCTGCTGCTGTTGCCCGTGATCTGGCTGGTGGCGTGCTCGCCCGCACCCACAGCCGTGGCGCATTCGCAGCCAGAGACGAGGTCCGCCTTGTCGCCGAGTCACGCACCCTTGGCCGTGAGCGCGTCGGAGCCCGCGTTCAAATCCGCTGCCGCAGTCAACACCGTACCCGTGACCTTCACCGGACTGCGGGCCGGCATCTATCCGACCCACCTGCATTCACGCTGCAGCGGCTCGGCCAGCTTCCACATCACTGTGCTTCAGACCCTTGTCGTGGGGGCCAACGGCGCGGGAACGATCCAGGTTCCCTCGTCCTACTTCGGCCGCGGATTGTGCGTCATCGTCTACTCGGGATCGTCGTTGACTAAGGTGGTGGCGGCGAGAGCCGTCTAGTTGAGGCCTCCGTTGTCACCCGGTCGTAACGGTCTTCGACGACCGCATAATCCCGTCCAATGCCCGATGTTCCCGACTACGTGCTGAGCAACCAGGCGCACTGGACGCAGATAAATGCGCAGCACACCGACGCGAGCGCGCGAGCGAGCTGGACCAGCGACACCATTACCTGGGGCGTTTTCAAGGCGCCCGAAGACGACGTGCGCGCACTACCTGACGTTGCCGGCAAAGACGTCATCGAACTCGGATGCGGCACGGCGTACTTCGCCGCATGGCTGAAGCGGCGCGGTGCACGGCGTGTAGTTGGCGTCGACGTCACGCCGGCGCAATTAGCGACCGCTGCGCGACTCAATGAGGAGACTGGACTCGGGTTGGAGCTAGTCGAGGCCAACGCCGAGGCCGTGCCGCTGCCGGACGCAACCTTCGACGTGGCGCTGTCCGAATACGGTGCCTCGATCTGGTGTGACCCGACGCTATGGATTCCCGAGGCTGCTCGACTCCTCAGACCAGGCGGTCAACTCGTGTTCATGCGCAACTCCACCCTGTCCATCTTGTGCATGCCGGATGAAGGGCAGATCCGAAGGGAGCTGCAGCGACCGCAGCGGGGCATGAGCAAACTGCGGTGGGCCGATACCGGAGAGGTGGATTTTCAGCTCGGTCACGGCGACATGTTTCACCTGCTAACCAAGAGCGGATTCCAGGTAATCGATCTGATCGAGTTGTTCGCAGCTGACACTGCCACGGACCACCCCCATTACTCGTACGTGCCAGCCGAGTGGGCGAGGCAATGGCCGGCCGAGGAGATCTGGCGCGCCCGGAAGATCTGACACCTTAAAAGAGACATCGGTTGACAGCAGTTTTGGGAGCACAATCCGCCCGTGGGTGCCTCGGACGACGCGATCCTTCACGCCGATTCCGGGACCTGGCACCACGGCCTGATCGCGCGTTGGTGGGCCGAGTTCACCGAGGCCGAACCCGACGAGATCGCCTACTTTCGCAATGCGCTACGCACCTCTGGCGAGCCCGTTCTCGACCTCGGATGCGGAACCGGCCGCATCCTTCTGCCGCTCCTGGCGGATGGCGTCGATATCGATGGTTCGGACATCTCGGCGGACATGATCGCTATGACAGCCGCCAAGGTGACGAAAGCCGGGCTCACGTGCCGGCTCTCAGTCGAGCCTATGCATGAGCTCGACCTCGGACGAATCTATCGGACCATCATCATGTGCGGTTCATTTGGCATCGGCGGACGCCGCGACCACGATCGACACACACTGCCTCGAGCCCACCGGCACCTGGAGCCGGGGGGAACGCTGCTGATCGCAAACCATTACCTGCCCTACGCGGAGGAAGAGGAAAGCAGGTGGCAGCGCTGGCTTCCCGGACACCGGGAGAGCGGTCCCGGCGAGTGGCAGACGGAGGGTGAGCGCCGCAAGTTCGCCGACGGCGACGAGGTCGAATGGCTCGGCAGGCGTTCTGACCTCGATCCGCTGGAGCAGCGCCTGACGTTGCATGCGCGCATTCGTCTGTGGCATGGCGGCGAGGTCGTCAAAGAGGAGACCTACCAGCTCCATGAGAGCCTCTACTTCGTCCAGGAGCCGTTGCTGATGCTGGACGAAGCCGGCTTTCGCGACGTCAGGGTTGAAGGAGGCTACTCCGGACGCCCCGCAACGGGGGACGATCGCATGGTCGTTTATGTCGCGAGGAAGTAGACCGATCTCGCCGGGCTAGCGCTTGCCGCCGTTCTTCGCCACCGCCGCGCGCACCAGCTCTTTCAGCGCGGGTTCGTTGACGCGATCGCCTTTCTTCAGATCGATCGACCGTGACGTCTTGGCGTCCAGGCCCCCGTTGAAAAGGTGATGCGGGTCGGCCAGGCTCGCACCTTTGAAGAAGTTGATCTTCACGCCCTCCTTGAGGGCTCCGATCGCGACCACGTTGCCGTTGGAAATGAAGACCGGCGTGCCCCACTTCAACTCCTCGGTGAGGCTCGGCTCGGTCGAAATGATGATGCGGCGCAGCCTGGCCATCATCTCGCCGCGCCAGTCGCCCAGCGACTTGATGTGCTGGTCGATGCGCCTGGATGCGTCAGCAGCCATGGCTGACAACCTATCAGGCGCGGATGACAGAAGCCAGCGCGGTCAGCTGTCAGCCGAAGGTGGGATTCCATCCGACGGCGCAGCGGCGATGAAGCCGGCGACCAGGTCCGCCAGCAGCGAGGCTCTGAATGCAAGGTCGGAGACCTCGTCGATAAGGGCCGCCTCTGGAAGGCCCACGTAATCGGGAAACGCAAAACCCTTCAAGTTGCACGCTGCGGTCATCAGGTGGTCGCGGGCGGAGTCGAGATGCTCGACAGCCAGGACGAAGGACGGATCCGAATCGGACGTCCGCGACACAAGCAATGGTTCCCCCCAGGTTCGTTCTCGAGTATGTGTCGTCCTCCGATGCACCTGGGCTCAGTTGCAGAAAAGTGATGCAGCGATACGGCCGGCGAATCAGATGAGCTCACCGTCGTCGGGCACGCCCTGCGGATCGAAGGGGGAGACTTCGTCGACCACGCGCAGGAGGTTGGCCAGCGTCGGCGACGGGTCATCCTCGCGAGAGGCGATCGCAAGCTCGGCCAGCGGCGCCGGGCGCAAAGAACGGTAAGCCAGGCCCGATGGTGCCTGGCTCCCTACATAGCTGCGCGGCACCAGCGCTGCCGCCACGCCCGGCTTGGCCACGGTCTCCAGCGCCAGGTCGGTCGGATCCTCGGAGACGACGTTGAGCGGTGCGCCTGTGCGCGACACAAGCCATCGATCGAGCGCCCTGACCAGGTGTGGGTTCACGGCGGCAGGCGGCACTGCGAGAGGTTCGCCTCGCAGTTCCGCAATGGGAATTCGCTCCATGCGCGCGAGGCGGTGGTCGGGCCGCATCGCGAGCAGAATCTCCTCACGTCTGATCGGCCGCGATGCGAGGTGCGCCGGACGATCGCTGGTCATGAGCGCCATGGATGCGTCAGTCTCGTGGTCCACGAGTCGCTGCAGGTTGACGCCGGATGACGCCGCCGATGTCTCGAGCTCGACCCGCGGCAAGCTCTCGCGGTACGCGGTGATGATCGACCCCGCAAGCGACACGTCGCCCGCGGCCAAGTATGCGAATCGCACCCGTCCGACGACTCCAGACGCGTAGTCCTTCAGGTCGCGCAGCGTCGCGTCCTCCGCCTCGACCAGGCCTTCGGCGTGCGGCAGCAGCACCCTGCCCGCGCGGGTGAGCCTCACCTCCCGCGCGCTGCGCTCGAACAGGTTCAGCCCCAGTTCGTGCTCGAGCGCCTGGATGCGCTGCGTGAGTGCCGGCTGGGTGAGGTGCAGCCGCTTCGCCGCGCGGCCGAAGTGTCCCTGAGCAGCAACTTCGACGAACGCCCTCAGCTGCCGCAGCTCCATCTCGGGATTATGTCCCGAGCCGAAACAGGGTCATGCCGTTGCCGGCGAAGACCGCTTCGCGCTTCGCCGGGGTGAGAGTGCTCGCATCGATGTCGTCGATCGTGCGCTGCACGGCGTCGGGCGGACCCAGCGGCATATCCGTCCCGAACAGGACGTGGTCCGGGCTGAAGAAATCCAGGACGCACTGCACCGCATGCGGCGCCCCGAAAAGCGCGGTGTCGGCGAAGAAGCGGTGGAAGTAATCGAGGGGCGGGCGCGGCAGGCGATCCTTCACCTGGCGGTAGCCGGGACCCATCGCGAGCCGGGCGGAGAAGTGGGGCACCATGCCGCCGCCGTGATGGGCGATGACCTTCAGGTTCGGGTGGCGCTCCATCAGCCCTGAGTACACGAGTCGCGACAGGGCCGCAGCCGTCTCGTACGGCCAGCCCAGGGACCACCACAGCCCGTAGTCGGGGTCCGCTTTGCGGGTTGGGTGAAGCCATGCCGGCCGGTCGAGGGCCTCGAGCCGGGCGAAGACCGGTTCAAGCCGCGGGTCGTCGAGCGGCACGCCCAGCACGTTGGAGAACACCTGAGCACCCAGTGCGCCAAGGTCCTTGACCGCGCGATCGAGCTCGCGCAGGGAAGCGTCGGCGTCGTTGAGGGGCAGCGCGGCGACGAAGCCGACGAAGCGATCAGGGTGGGCGGCGACGAGGGCCGCCATCTCATCGTTGGCCATCGCGGCGAAGTCGGCGGCGATCGTTGGGGGTCCCACCTCCTCGATCGGCGGGACACCCAGCACGAGCACCTGGACGTAGTCGCCGAACGGTTCGAGGCTGCGCCACCGGGCGTCCAGATCTGTGAGGGCCGCGTCGTAGCCGAACACGCCTTCCCGGTAGTAGCGCAGCTGCGACGGGGCCATGGCGCGCTCGAGTTGGCGTTCGAGGCGGTCCAGGTAGTAGCGCGGCAAGATGTGCGCAAAAGAGTCGATTTTCCGGTTCACAATTGGCTCATGAACTTGAGCACGCTCGTTCTCATTCTTGCGTTCATCGTTTTCGTGTTGGCGGCGATCGGATGGAAGTGGCGCAAGACGGACCTGATCGCGGTCGGGCTGGCGTTGCTGGTGCTGGCCCAGCTGATCGGCTCGGTGCACCTCGGCTGAGGGCTTGATCTAGCCCCGATCGTCGTCGTCTTCGTCTGGCCTGCCAAGGACATCGCCCAGGCCGGCGAAGAAGTGCTCGAACGCGTCCTGGAGAGAGTTGTGCGGGCTCTCTCCGTCCGAGTCCTCCTGGTGGTGTCCGAACGGCAGGTGGTGGGGCGGGTCGTCTGCGTGGTCCGGTGGCGATCCCGATCGCTTGTTGCCTGACGGCCGGCGACGGCGCTTCGAGGCGCCCATAGGCGCATTTTCACCCTCGTCGATCGATTTGTCGCCGATATCCTTCCTCCACATGAAGCTGGCGCCAGGCGTGCAGATCGGCCCGTACCAGGTCGTCGAGCAGATCGGGCGGGGCGGGATGGCGACGGTGTTCAAGGCCTACCAGCCGGCCCTGGAGCGGATGGTCGCCCTCAAGGTGCTGCCTGAGGTCCTCGCCGAGGATCCGCAGTTCCGCGAACGTTTCCGGCGCGAGGCGGTGGCGATAGCCAAGCTGCGTCATCCCAGCATCCTCGCGGTCTACGACCACGGTGAGTTCGAGGACCAGCTGTACATCGTCACGGAGTTCGTCGAGGGCGGGACGCTCGCCGCGGAGCTCGGCAAGCCCCTCGGCGTGCAGCGCACCGTCGAGGTTCTGGGCGCCATCGCTTCGGCGCTCGACTACGCGCACAGGCAAGGTGTGCTGCACCGCGATGTGAAGCCGTCGAACATCCTCATCAACAAGGAAGGCGCGGCCATCCTTGGCGACTTCGGACTGGCGAGGATGATGGCGCCGACAGGCGAGCGGCTCACGCGCATCGACATGGTGGTCGGGACGCCCGAGTACATGTCGCCCGAGCAGTGCGCAGGCAAGGACGCCAGCCCCGCGTCAGATCAGTACTCCCTCGGAGTGGTCGCGTTCGAGGCGCTGACCGGCCATGTGCCCTACGAGGCCGAAACGCCGGCGGCCGTGATGCTGGAGCAGATCCAGTCGCCGCTGCCGATGCCGCGCTCGGTCAATCAGAACCTCTCCGAAGGCGTCGAGCAAGCGCTCCTGCGGGCCCTGGCCAAGGATCCCGCCCAGCGCTTTGCGACCTGCGGCGAGCTCGTCAAAGCGATCGAGACCGAGACCGAGACCGCGCCAGTGATCGCCGCGCCGACCATGCCGCACCGAGTCCAGCGGCCGACGCCGTTCACGCGCCGGTTTCTGACCCCTTGGCAGACGGCCGCTGCGTTGGCCTTGGTCGTGGTGCTTGCGACCGTGAGCGTCGCCCTGTATCTGTCCGGCGCGCACCCGGGCGGCACCACCAGCAACGGGCGGTCCGGCGCCGAACCCGCCCACGGCTCGCTCATCTACAACCTGAAGCTCAACTCGACGGCCTGGTCAGGCGGTACCGAGCCGTCGCCCGATCCCGCGCAGTCGATGTCGATCGCGTATCCCGGTGGATCCATCGACTTTCACATCCTCAAGAGCGGCGCGGGCATCAGCGCCGGCTTCGACGGACCCTCTCTCAAGAACTACGTGGCGGACTTCGTCCTCAAGGCGGACACCGGCAGCGACTTCGCGCTCAACTGGCAGCTGATCGGCGCAGGCAATAACGAGCAGGCCGAGGTGGACCTGCACATAGACATCACGGGCGAGACCATGACGCTTGTCCTTTCGCCATACAGCGGCAACGACCAGGAGATGACCGCCTCGATCCCGGTGCCGGGCCTGCAGCACGCGACCACCGCCGACATCGCGGCCGTTGTGACCTCGGGCACGGTCACGCTCTACCTCAATGGCAAGAAGGTCGGCGAAGGCTCGGAGACAAAGGCGACCGGGCCGGCGTCACCCGGCTTCTACATGAACGGTGCGTCGGGTACGTTGCACGTCCTCTCACTTCGCTATTACGCGTTGCCGTAGAGGCGCGAGTGTTCTCGCCTGAGGAGCGCGATTGGCTGCGCGAGCAGATCATCGCCGCGGCCCGAGCGGATAAACGCATCACCGGCGCGGCGATGACCGGCTCGGCCGCGCTCGGCGGCCAGGACGACTGGTCGGACATCGATCTGTTCTTCGGCGTTGGCGACGGGGAAGACATCGCCGGTGCGATGGCCGCCATGACCGAGCTGATGTATCGCGAGCATGGAGCGCTGCATCACTTCGACGTCGTCGCAGGCCCGGCCACGTATCGCGTGTTCCTGATGGACAGCACTCTCCAGGTCGACCTTGCCTTCGCGCCGGTGTCGAGCTTCGGGGCGGTGGCCCCGTCGTTCAGGGTGCTGTTCGGCGAAGCCGTCCAGCGCCCGCCGATCACGCCACCGGCGGCCATGTCCCTGCTCGACTTGGGATGGCTCTACGCGCTGCATGCACGCTCGAGCATCGAGCGTGGGAAGGTCTGGCAGGCCGAGTACATGTTGGGCATGATCCGCAACCAGGTCATCGCCGCCGCATGCCTGCGGCACGGGTTGCCGGCCAGGGAAGGGCGCGGCGCCGATCGGCTCCCGCCAAGCGAGCTGCGGCGTTTCGAGGGCGCGCTGGCGCGATCGCTCGAACCGGCCGAGCTGCGGCGGGCGATGCGGTCGGCGATCGGCTGCCTCGTGGAGGAGATCGCGCTCGTCGACGCCGGGATCGCGGCGCGCATCGAGCCTGCGCTGAGGGAGCTGGCGGGGGTCGAGTTATCCGCATAATCACGTCGTGAGCACAGTCGCCGGCATACGCTTCAAGGTCACGCCGACCAGGTCACCGATTCCCGCCGCCGAGCGCGAGCGACGCCTGGCCAGCCCCGGGTTCGGGCGAGTCTTCACCGACCACATGGTGTCGATCAAATGGGAGGCCGAGCGCGGCTGGTTCGACGCCGAGCTGCGTCCCTACGGGCCGCTGTCGCTCGACCCCGGAACGGTGTTCCTGCACTACGCCCAGGGCATCTTCGAAGGGCTGAAGGCGTACCGCCAGCCTGATAGTGGGGTGGCCGTGTTCAGGCCGGACGCCAACGCCGCGCGATTCCGCCGGTCGTCCCAGCGCATGGCGCTCCCTGAGCTCCCCGAGGAGACCTTCGTCGAGGCGATCGACCTCCTGCTGCACCACGACCACGCGTGGGTGCCTTCGGCACCGGACCACAGCCTGTACCTGCGGCCGTTCATGTTCGCCAGCGACGTCGGGCTCGGCGTCCATCTCGGCGGCGAGGTCACGTTCCTGCTCATCGCGTCACCCTCGGGCTCGTATTTCAAGTCCGGGATCAAGCCGGTCACGGTCTGGCTCGAAGAGAAGTACACCCGGGCGGCGCCCGGGGGAACGGGCGAGGCGAAGACGGGCGGCAACTACGCCGGCGGGCTGATCGCGCAGGCGCAAGCCGCGCGCGAGGGATGCGACGACGTGGTGTGGCTTGATGCCGCGGAGCACAGGTGGGTCGAAGAGATGGGTGGGATGAACCTGGCTTTCATTTTCAACAGGAACGGCCGCCCTACCCTGGTCACGTCACCTCTGACCGGCACCCTGCTGCCAGGCGTCACGCGCGATTCCTTGCTGAAGCTCGCGGTCGACCTCGGCTACGGCGCGGAGGAACGGCGTGTGAGCGTGAAAGAGTGGCGTGACGGCTGCGCTGACGGATCGATCGCGGAGGCGTTCGCGTGCGGCACAGCGGCGGTCATCACGCCGATCGGCGAGGTGCGCTCGGCGCACGGTGGCTGGAAGATCGCCGGCGGGGCGGCCGGTCCGATCTCGATGAAGCTGCGCGAAGCGCTGGTTTCCATCCAGCGGGGCACCGCCGCCGATCAGCATCACTGGATGCATCGGATAGAGCTGCGAGACTGAGTCTCTGCCCGGGGTCGTGACCAGGCGCGGTATCGATCTCAGGAGGTCGATGAATGGCTAAGCAGAGGGTGGTGATCGTTGGCGGTGGCAGCGGTGGCGACGCGGCCGCATTCATGCTGCGCAAGAAAGCCTTCGACGGTGAGGTGACGATCCTCAGCGCCGACCACGATCGTCCGTACGACCGTCCTTATCTGTCCAAAGAGTTCCTGCGCGGCGAGATCGAGCTGCCGAAGGTGTACCTCCATCCCGAGGAGGACTACGCGAGGCAGGGCATCGAGCTTCGTCTCGAGACTCGGGTCAGCGGCGGTTCGCTCGGCGAACGACGACTCGACGTGGAGTCCGGCGGCCACGTCGACTACGACGTGCTGATCCTGTCCCTCGGCGGTACCCCCCGCAGGCTGCCCGGAGTGCCAGACGCGGAGAACGTGTTCACCCTGCGCTCGCTGCGCGACAGCTCAACCATCAAGCAGGCGCTGCAGGCGAGCAGGCGGCTGCTGCTGGTCGGGGCAGGCTTCATCGGCGCTGAGGTCGGCGCCTCTGCGAGAACGCTCGGCAAAGACGTCCTCATGGTCGAGGCCGCTCCAGTGCCGCTGTCGCGCGCGCTTGGCGACGACGTGGGTCGCCTCTATGCCTCGATTCATCGCGACCACGGCGTTGATGTGCGCACTGGAACGACCGTCAAGGAATGGCACGTCGATCACAACCGGGTCACGGGGGTCACGCTCTCGGACGGGAAACGAGAACCGGTGGACATGGTGCTCCTCGCCGTCGGCATCGACCCCAACCTCGACCTGCCCAGGGCGCTGGACCTCCCGATCGAAGGTCCGGGCGTCAGAGCCGATGAAGCGTTGAAGGCGGCCGAGGGCGTTTACGTCGCCGGCGACATCGCCCTCCACCACCACCCACTCCTCGGCCGCGCGATCCGGGTCGAGCACTGGGAGGTCGCCAAGGGCCAGGGACGCGGCATCGCCAACTCGATAGCGGCGGGCAGCGACATTCCTTACGCCAAAGTCCCGTACTTCTGGTCCGACCAGTACGACGTCAGCCTCGAGTACCGTGGCAACGCATCGGGCGAGGACCAGGCCGTGTGGCGCGGCGATCGCGACGGCCTCCGTTTCTCGGTGTTCTACCTCCGCGACGGTGTGGTCTGCGCGGTGCTTTCGATGAACGACAAGGAGGGCGGCGAGGCCGGCTCCAGGCTCATCGAAAGCAGGCAGAAGGTCGACCAGAAAGCGTTGGGCGACAGCAAGGTCGATCTCGCCGAGCTGGTGCCGGCGGGGAAGTCTGGCTAGGCAGGAAGCGGCTCGACCCGGATCCGGGCGTCGACGATCACGGCGCCGTGCTCGTGGACGACGACCGGGTTGAAGTCGACGTCGGCGATTTCCGAGTGCGCGTCCGCCAACGCGGCCACGCGCATCAGGACGTCCTCGAGGGCGGGAATGCTCACCGGCGCCGCGCCTCGATAGCCGTCGAGCAGCGGATACGTAGCCAGCGACCGGATCATGGTGGCCGCGTCGGTGCGGCCGAGCGGCGTCAGGCGCACCTGGGCGTCCTTCATCAACTCCGCTTGGCGCCCCGCCGCGCCCACCGCGACCACCGGCCCGAAGTGGCGATCCTGGACGACGCCGACGAGCATCTCGACCCCGGGCGGCGCCATGCGCTGGACGATGAACGCCTGCACCTTCTGGCCGATCGCGGCCATGCGCTGGGCGACGTCCTTGGCCGCGGCCTCCACTTCGTGCGAGCCCTCGAGGTCAAGGCGCACGGCGCCCACGTCCGACTTTCGGATCAGCCCCGCGACGAGGCCCTTCAGGGCCACCGTACCGCCGAGCTTCTTGGCTGCGTCGCCCGCGTCATGCGGCGAGGCCACGAGCACCGACTCCGCGGGCGCGAGGCCGTAGCAGGCGAGCAGGGCGGTGACCGCCGCCGGCGCCAACCAGCCAGGACCCTGGGCCAGCGTCGCCGCTAGAACAGCCGCCGCCCGATGCGAGTCGACACCCTCCAGCGGCGGCGCAGGCTCCGATGGCGCCTGGCGCCAGGATGCGTACCGGTGGGCGTGGCCGAGCGCCCGGGCCGCGTCCTCTGGAAACTGGTAGGTGGGAATGCGGACTGTGCCGGACCGCAGCAGGTTCGGCGCATCGGGGACGGACATGAACACCGCGACCATCGGTATGGCTTTCGGCAGTGATGCCGCGGCGTCGAGCACTCCGCGCGCAGCATCCTCCGCGTTGCTGCCCACCTGCGGCGTGTAAATGACGATGAGCGCGTCCACGTCGTTAGACCCTGCGAGCGCGTTGATGGCGCGCGCGTATTCGCCGGCAGATGCTTGCGCCAGCAGCGTGGCGGGGTTGTGCACGAGCGCCGTCGATGGCACAAGTCCCGCCAGCGCGGCCTTCACCTCCTCCTGCAGCTCCGGCACCTTGAGCCCGCGAAACTCGCAGGAGTCCGCGCACAGAACGCCCGGTCCGCCGGCGTTCGTGATGATGCCGACGCGATTGCCGGCCGGCAGAGGTTGGTCGCTCAACACCTGCGCCGTTCCAAACAGCTCCGCGAGGGTTGCGGTGCGGATGATGCCCGCCTGCTGGAACAGGGCGTCCTCGCTGACGCTCGAGGTCGCGAGCCGGATCGCGGACGGACGCACGACCACGCCAGAGTGCGACGTGGTCGCAGCGCGAGCGCCGGCTGCGGACCGGCCGCCCTTCACCGCGAGGATGGGCATCGTGCGCGCGGCGCGGCGCGCGACGTGCGAGAACTCGCGCGGATCACCGAACGTCTCGAGGTAGAGCATCACGAGGTTCGTGTCGGGGTCCGCTTCCCAGTACTGGACCAGGTCGGTGGCGGAGATGTCGGCGTTGTTGCCCGACGAAACGAACGACGAAAAGCCCGTGCCCTGCGCGCGCGCAAGGTCGAGGATCGCCGCGCCGAGGCTTCCGCTCTGCGAAAGAAACCCGATCTTGCCAGGCGGCGGCAGCGTTGGGATGACGCTCGCGTTGAGGCTCATCTGGCGCGAGGTGTTCAGCACGCCCGAGCAGTTGGGGCCGACAACCCGCATCCCGGATGTCCTGCAGATCTCCATCAGTCGCCGCTGGTGCTCGATGCCTTCGGCGCCGGCCTCCGCGAACCCGGGCGAGATCATCACCAGCGCGTGCACGCCCTTGGCGGCGCAGTCTTCGGCGGCTTCCACCGCAGCGGCGGCCGGGCTGGTTATCACCGCGACGTCCACCTCACCGGGAACGTCCTTCACGGACTTGTACGCGGGATAGCCCTCGACCGCGATCCCGGTGCCGTTCACCAGGTGAAGGCGGCCCCGGAAGCCGCCGTTCACGATGTTGCGCAGCACCACCCCGCCCGTGGTGGGGCCTTCGAGGGGCGCTCCGACGACCGCCAGCGAGTGCGGCGCGAGGAATCGCTTGACCGCCGCCTGTGCGGCCTGCGCGTGGCGGCGCTCGAAGTGCATGCCCGCCTCTTCGCTGAGGGCGGTCGGCATCTCGGCGTGGACCTCTCCGGGCTCCGAACGGAGGCGCAGCGGAAACCCGCTCTCGCGCAGCATGTCGAGCATGCGCTGGTTGTCCGCCTTGACCACGGCCTCGAACACCTCGATGCCGCTGTGTGCGGCCGCGTCCGCAAGCTGGGCGAACAGCAGCAGGCCGAGGCCGCGACCCTGAAAATCGTCGGCGATGGCGATGCCCATCTCGGCCCGCCGTCCGCCGGTCACGATGTACACCGCGTGCGCGACGATGAGGTTGCCCGAGCTGGCGACGAGGCCGAACTGCGACTCGTAGTTGGAGATCACAAGGCGCTTGGCCACCTCGCCGACGTCTTGCGGCGCGGCGAAGAAGCGAAATGAGAGCGACGAGGGCGACAGGCCTCCATAGAAGGAGGTCAGCGCGGCCTCGTCATGAGCCTCCACCGGACGCACGGCGACCGTCGAGCCGTCCTTCAGGACGAGCGTGGTCTCGGGCGCGGGCGGGGCGGCGCTCACGGTGAGCGCCAGATTACAGGCATAACATCACGCCGATGCCTTACTTCACGTCAGCGGATGGCATCCAGCTCTATTACGAAATCGAGGGCCAGGGTCCGCCGATTGTCCTTCACCTCGGCGCGGGATGCGACCTCGAGCTGTGGCGGGCCGCCGGGTACGTCGAAACGCTGGCGCGTGACCGCCGCTGCATCCTTTTCGACCACCGCGGCCACGGCCGCAGCGATCGACCTCAGGGCTCGGCGGCCCACCAGCTCGACCTTTACGTTGCCGATCTCGTCGCCCTTATCGATCACCTGGGGCTGGACACCGCTGATTTTTGGGGTTACTCGAACGCGGTCTTCGCCGGCCTTGCCACTGCAGACAGGCACCCCGGGCGTTTGAGCCGGCTCATCTTCAGCGGAGGGCTGGCGAAGGCGACGCGGGAGCAGCTGGCGGCGGCCACGGAAGCGCGCGTCAAACAGCTGCGCGAGACCCGTTGGGAGCTGATGATCGCGGGCTTCAAGAAAGAAGAGGTGCGCGAAGTACCGGAGTGGATGACCGAGCGCATCCGCGCCACCGACATCGGGCAGTTCATCGCGTGGCGCCAGGCGCGTCCCGAGTGGAACTGGAACGAGTGGGACGCGATGCCCCGGATCAAAACGCCGGCCTTGTTCCTGGTCGGTGAGCTCGAGGACCCCGAGGGCGTGACCGCCGAGGCGGCCGCGCTGATGCCAAACGCGTCATGTGTCGTCCTGTCCGGCTTCGGGCATATCAACGCGTTCCTGCGCAGCGACCTCGCCCTACCGCACGCGTTGCATTTCCTTGCAGCTGGTGCTCGCCCCTAGGGCGACGGGACAATTCCAGGCAGAACGTATGCCTCGATCATCGCCACGATCCCGACGAGGCTCGTCAGGATCAGGCTGTATTTGATGACGCGTGCGAAGATCGCACCTTCGGCGCCCACTTTGTTGACCCCGGCCGCGCCCACCGACAGGTTCTGAGGGCTGATCATCTTGCCCATCACGCCGCCGGACGAGTTGGTGCCGGCGGTGAGGATGGGGCTGACGTTCCCAAGTTGCTGCGCGGTCTGCGCCTGCAGCGGTCCGAACAGAGTGTTCGACGACGTGTCGCTGCCGGTGAGGAAGACGCCGAGCCAGCCGAGGAAAGCCGCCACGAACGGGAAAACGAATCCGGTCTTGGAGAAAGCGATGGCCAGGCTCGATGTCATGCCCGAGAAGTTCATGAGATACGCGATCGACAGGATGAACGCAATCGTCACGATGGGCAGCGCCAGCTGGCGCACCGTCCGCGCGTAGACCTTGAAGAAGTTCACGCGCCTTCTCCGTAGGACCATCACCAGCCACGCGACGATGCAGGCGTAAAAGACGAGCGATCCGGCTGCGGCCAGGATGTTCCAGTCGAATGGATTCAAGTACGCGGTGGGCTTGGAAACAATCGGCTTCTCGCGCTGCACGAGCGACACCGGCACGCCCTTCGCGTTGAGCTCGTAGGTTCCCGGCCACAGGACGTTCCAATCCGGGAACTTGAACGCCTGGCGGTCCGCGGTGGCCGTGGGCCCAAACCAGGGGGCGGGGCACAGCTTGAACGCGGGCGTGCCGCACTTCAGGTCGGCGGTGACGTTGGCCGGTGTCGCCAGCTTGGTCAGACCGGGCAGGTTGCCCATCTGGCCGACGAGGATCACGACCACGAGCACGATGTACATGAGGTAAGCGGCCCAGGTGTTGGCCGGCTTACTCGCGGCGGAAATGGCGGCGGCCTCGCCCGGCAGGTCCGAAGCAGCGCCCATCACCGGGCGTGGTTGGGCCGCCGGCGCCGGAGTCTTCGACTCGTCCGCGAAGCGATAGACCTGCGCCGGCTTCCAGACCCGCAGCAGCAGCGCCAGGCAGCCCATGGAAACGAGCGCGGCGATGATGTCAGTGAGCTCCGGGCCGATGAAATTGGAGATCAAGAACTGGACCACGGCGAACGACACGCCGGTCAGCAGCACGGCGGGCAGGATCTCGCGCATCCGGCGCCAGCCCGCCATGACGACGATGAGGTAGGCCGGGATCAGGATCGAGAACAGGGGCAGCTGTCGGCCGACCATCGCCGACAGCGCGCGCGTGGTGCTCGCCGGGTCGGTGTGGCCCAGGATCGGCGCCACCAGGCCCCCCAGCGTCGTGACCGGGATGCCGATGGATCCAAAAGCGACCGGCGCCGTGTTGGCGAGCAGAGCGAGCACGGCCGCGGTCACCGGTTCGAAGCCCAGGCTGGCCATGATCGACGCGGTGATCGCCACCGGCGCGCCGAAGCCGGCTATACCTTCCAGCAGGGCGCCAAAGCTGAATGCGACCAGCAGCGTCTGCAAACGTCGGTCTTCGGTGAGCCGGGTCAGCGATTGCTTGATCGCCTCGAAGTCACCGCTTTCGACCGTCAGGTTGTGGAAGAAGATCGCGTTGAGGACGATCCAGCTGATCGGCCAGAGACCGAAGGCCATGCCCTCGGTGGCGGCGCCGACCGTGATTCCGAGTGGCATTCCCCACACCAGCCAGCTCAGCACGGCCGCCGTCAGCATCGAAGCGATGGCGCTGATCCAGGCCGGCAGGCGCAGCACTGCCAGCATGACGAACAGGACGTATAGAGGCAGGCCGGCCACAAGGGCCGAAAGCAACAGGTTGCCGCCGACAGGCTGATACGCCTGTTGGAACGTGAGCAATAGGCCCATTTCCGCACCCCCGGCTTACAGACTGGACCGCCGCTACGTCAATTCAAGATCAGCGGCGGGGTTTTTGCAACCGGGCCTTAGGTGGGCACCTCGGGCAGGAGCCACGGAAGCGCCTCGCCCATCGGCCGCACCAGTGTCTCGAACTGGCGGTGGGTGATGAGGTCGCTCGACACCAGCGCGAGCGCTGCGCCGAAAGCCGCGTCTTCCGCCTTGTGACCCGTGTCGCCGTGTTCGGCCTTCCACGAGATGAGCGCCTGCCC
This sequence comes from Candidatus Dormiibacterota bacterium, assembly GCA_035934385.1. Taxonomy (GTDB): domain Bacteria; phylum Chloroflexota; class Dormibacteria; order Dormibacterales; family Dormibacteraceae; genus CF-118. The sequence goes on along the minus strand of DASYXY010000066.1, from coordinate 25,180 downwards.
CGACTCGGTCATTCCGAACAGCGAGCTGCGCAGCGCGTCCCAAGCGGGACCACGGTCGTTCTGCTCGATCGCATGAGTCGCGGCGCGCTCGGCGTCGCGATATGCGGCGTGCTTGCCACCACCTGCGGAATCGTCCCAGCCCTGCGCGGCGCGCTCGACGCCGGCGGGCCCCATCACTCGGATGTCAGCGATCAGCCGAGCAAGCGTCCGGTCGTGTTCTGGAAACCCGTAGCCCTCAGCGTCGAATCCCACGCGACTAGCGTAACTGGACGATTGAATCGACCGGATGGATCTCGTTCCACCCGTGATTGGTGTCAAGCACCCACGGCCCGAAGATGACGATGTGATCGCGCGGCCTGGGGATCTTCAGATGAGAAGCCGGACACCTGGCGGCGCTGTTGGCGTCGGGCGGGTTCGTCTCGAGCGGACAGTCCGGCGTGATCTCGGCCACAAGCGCGGGCTGGCCCTGGAAGTGGTTTTCTGAGTTGAGCAGGAACTCGTAGCCGGCATCCACGTGAAGCCACACGTGTCTGTCGCCGTCTGGCTCCTCGATCACCTGTATGACCACGCCGGCGGCTTGCTGGCACGGCTTCAGGACACGCAGCCGATCCGGCTGCCAGACGCCCGCCTCCGGCGCACCGGGCCGGCAGCCAGGTGAGGGTGTGACCGCCGCCTTCGACGTCGCGCTGGAGCTGCACGCGCAGAGCATCACGGCGATCAGCGCAAGTACGCGGGTACCCACTTGAACCTGCTGATCGCCAACGGACCCGCACCGGACACCACCACCTGCGCGTTGACCATCAGGCCCAGCCAGTAAAGCCACCTGAACCCATCGTCGCTGACTGCGAACGCCACTGTAAACGCGAGGTTCGCCGCGAGCAGCACGCCCAGGATCGCGGCCCAACGGGTGCCGATGCCGAGGAGGAGGAGCACGCCGACCACCGTCTCGGCGGCGCCCTGCATCACCCCGAACACGAACCAGTTGGGGGCGACGACGGTCTCGAGAAATTGATGCAGGCCCGGGATCGGGTTGGCGTCGGCTGTGCCCTTGATCACGCTCTGCATCCAGTCGACGCCGGTCCATTTCTGGCTGGCGAAGTAGAGCCAGTAGAACGCGACGACGATCCGGACGAGGCTCGGCCAGGCCGCCGCGGCCCTACTCATGGTCGTTGGCCACTACGACGACGTAGTCCAAAGTTGGGTCGGGGGCGAGTGCCACCGCCGGGATACCTTGCGCCATTTTCGCGACCTCGCCCGCGTAGACCGACAGCACTGCGCGGTCGCCGTGTGCTGCTATGTAGGTCACCCCGTAGGTGTAAAAGACGGTTTGGTCCGGATCGCGTACAAGCGCGAGCGTCGTCCACTTCTCGGTCGACGGGTCGAACACGAAGACGCCGCCGAGGTCTTTGTCCTCGTCGGCGCCTTCGGCGGCCACGAGAATGGAGCCGCCCAGGTAGGGCGCCAGCCAGAACGGAAACATCGGCATCGGTAAGCCGACAGTGTGCAGGTCGCCTGCGCGCACGAGCTCGGCGCGCTCGTAATCGGCTGTCCATATCTGGTCCAGAGCGCTCCCTCCCACCGCCACCGCGTACCCGTGTCCGGCGCGTACCGACCTGCCGTCGAGATAGTCGATCTCGCCGTGCGTGCCCGCCACGATCACATCTCCGTTGGGGTCGAGGCTCACCACGCCGGGCCCGGCGGTGACCTTGTGGCTGGCCGTCTGCCTGCCGGTCGCGGGTTCGAGCTCCACCACCGCCGCGCCGCTGAACAGGCTCACGAAGAGGTGACCGGCGTGCAGAAGAAGGCCGAAGGGATTGCCGCCGGTGTGCGCCTTCCACCTCACGCGCAGCTGCGGAAGCCTGACAGCGTACACATCGCCGGGCGCGCTGTCCGCGACGTAGGCGGTGGCGCCGTCATCGGAGACGATCACCGCCACGGGGTCGGACCCGATGGACGCCTCGGCCTGCTTCGTAACACTGTTCATCGGCACCAAGACAAGGCCGGTCTGGTGCGGCTGTGGGGGCGTCGAGCTCGTGCACGCCGCCAGCACCAGGCAGGCGGCGACTACTTGAGGGCGCGTAGCACCGGGTCGGTGGCGAGCTGGAACGCTCTGGCGGCCGGCTTCATGTGCATCTTGTTGAGGCGGTGCTGGATGGCCCCCTTCAGGATTGCGGCCCGCAGCTTGTGCTCGGAGAAGTCGGTGTTGAACAGCAGGCGGTTGTGCCGCACCTTGTGCCACTCACCGTGCTGCCTCCGCTCCTTGACGCGGTCATAAAAGCCCGTGCCTGGCAGCGGGTACGCGATCGTGTAGCTCACGTAGTCGAGCGGAAGGCTCGACGAGAAGTTGATGCTGCGGATCAGCGAGTCGGTGGTCTCGCCGAGGTACCCCACCATGAAGAAGCCGGCGGCCTTGATGCCCGATGCCACGCAGGCCTCGACGGCCGCGCGAGCCTGGTCGGGCGTGATGCCCTTCTTCATCTCCTTCAGCACGTTCTCGTCTCCCGATTCGATGCCGAAGAAGATCCGCTTGCAGCCTGCGCGGTGCATCTGGTCGAACAAGGCCCGGTCGACGTGGGTGACGCGGCTGAGGCACTCCCACGTGAGCGGCAGGTGCGCCTCCTCGATGGCCTGGGCAAGCTGAAACGTCCGCTTGTAGTTGAGCGTGAACAGGTCGTCCGACATCCATATGTGGTCATAGCCGAGCTCGGCGATCTCCCGCATCTCGGCGACCACGGACTCGACGGGCCGCGCGCTGAAAAGGTCGCCGAACACCGACTTGTGGCAGAAGTCGCAGCGGAAAGGACAGCCGCGCGTCGACATCAGCGGCGTGGTCGCGTCCTTCCAGTGGCGGCGCCAGTAATCGATGTACTGCGCGTTGGGGATGTCGCCCCGAAACGGTAGCGGCAGGTTGCTCATGTCCTTGGTGCGAACGCGAGGCTCGGTCCTGACAACGGACCCGTCGCGCTTGAATACGAGCCCGTCCACGTCTTCAAAGCGCCGGTCGTGAAGGTGCTCCATGACGCCGAGGATCGTCTCCTCGCCCTCGCCGACCGCGATGAGGTCGAAGTTGTCGACGAACGTCTCTGGCTCGCCCGACGGATAGGGACCCCCGACCACAGTGAGCGCCCTGTCGCGCACCTGCGCCGCGAGGGACAACGCCTCGTCCTGCATCGTGATCATGCAGTAGATGCCGATCACGCTTGGCCGCAGGCTGTCGATCTGTTCCAGGACCTCGCGCCGCTCCAGGAACGTGTGGTCGATGTGGCGTACGGAGTAGCCGGCGCGTCGCAGCGACGCGCTCAGGTACATGAGTCCGAGCGACGGCATGATCCAGTGCCGACCATGCTCGGGCGCTCGCTGCGGATAGACCAGTACGACGTCAGCGCGCTGCGGGCTCATCTCGCCTCCTGCACGTTGATGTGATAACGGGCGCCGGTGAACGAGCCGGAGAAGATGTAGTCAAGGCCGGCCCAGTCAAAGCTCGGGGCGATCACCTCGCGTCCTCCGTAGAGCTGCGCGCCTGGGATCGACGGCAGCGACCATTCGACGCCGAGACTGCCCGACCGCAAACGCGCCCAGTCGCCGCTGACCGGCACCCAGCTGCCGAAGCGCGCGCCGACCAGCGTCTGCGACGAGTCGGCGAAGTCGTTGAACGCTCCTGACTCCTCGTTCAGGATTCCCACCTGCATGTAGCCCGGAGCGAGCTGCAGGGGCTCGACCTCGATCGTGATGCCGGTCGCGTCGACGGTGTACGTGACGACGATGCGGCCGCGGCTGGCGATGGGCGTGAAATCGAAGCCTCCGCCCGCCACCGCGTCGCCGCCCATCTCGTCGAGCTCGAAAGTGCGCTGCCAGACAGCCTGGCTGCTCGTGGACATGTCGACGGTCGTCGACGAACGCGGGAAGACCCAGCCGTCCGGGTAGCGGACGATCGGCACGCCGAGGCCCATGCCCTCACCGGCTGCGCTGAAGCCGCCGATGATCAGGGTGCAGCCCTTGGCGAGGGGCGACGTCTTGCCCTGCTGTGGTGATGGATCGATCGCCAGCGTGACGCCAGGAACGAGCGATTGCTGGCCGAGCGCGGCACCGGTCCGGTAGACGTAGACCTGCTTGCCCTCCGGCGCCTGGTAGAAACGCTGGTCGCCAAGCGGCTCAAATGGCGGGGTCGGCGTGCCGTTCGCCAGCTCCGGAAAGACCGTGGTGGCGCGGTAGTAGCTGATGTTCTCAACGACCAGCTCGCTCACGCCGCGCGCGCGTAGCCACCGCAACGCCAGGTCGCGATCAAGGGGCATCGCCTGTGAGCCAACGATGTCCGCCGGTTGCTTGCCGCTGTAATACGCGGCCACGGGCGAATCCGTGACGAGTGCTCCGGGGCTGCCCCTGACCGCCGTTCCCGCGGCGATGAGCCCGTTGTTCGCGGCCGCGAAGCCGGCGAACACCGGAATGAAAGCCATGGCGAGCAGGCCGCCCGCGGCGGCGGTGGCCAGCCGCGTGACAGCCGGCTGCCGGTCCAGCGCGGCCGCCGCCAGCAGCGCGAGCGAGGGAAGCGCCGGGTAGAGGTAGCGGTGGCTGCCCGTGTACGTGCCTGCCGCTACCAGGACTACGACCACGGCCAGGTACGCGATGGCAGGCGTGTAGACCAGGCGCACCGCCCGGTCTCGCGCGCGGATGGCCATCACGAGCCCGAGCGCGGCGAAGGCGAAGAGCGGCAGGGCGGCAAGGCCGAAGCTCGAGATGAGCTCGCCGGTGCGGGCGAGCGGGTCGCCGGACAGGCTGCCCCGGGCGATGGCCGAGACGACCTCACGGGAGCCTCGCGCGATGGAGTTAGAGGCGAACGGGAGTAACAGGAGTGCTGCTAGCGGGATGGCCAGGACTGCACCCCCCACCCTGGCCCTCCCCATAGATGGGGAGGGCATTACACGAGGCCTGCGCAGCAGTAGCACAAGCTTCTCTATCAGGCCGTAACCGAGGGCTGCTCCGACGAAGAGCCAGGCTTTCGTCGAGGTTGCGCATGCGAGCGCCGCCAGCGCGGCCGCCAGTTTCCAGCGCGAGCGTGTCGCGGCGAGGGCGGCGCCGCTGAGCAGCGCGGTGACCAACGGCTCGACCACGGTGGTGCTCGCGGTGAAGAGAAAAACAGGGTTGAGCGCGAGCAGCGCCACCGCGAGGCGGCCCTGCCTCTGGTTGGCCGCAAGCCGATAGACGGCCGCCAGCGTGAGCACGCCGAAGCCGACCCCGACGATGCGCAGAGCGTCCACATTCCAGAGCCCGAAGACGCGGAGCACGGCCGCGGCCACGAAGCTGTAGCCGGGCAGCCACGTGTCCTCCATGCCGAACACCGGGTCATGGAGGTGGCCCGTGGCCGCCAGGTTCGCGGCGATGAGCCAGTGTCCGAATCCGTCTTCGAACGGCTGCGGCATCTGGGCCCCGGCGAGCAGGACCAATGTCGCCGCCAGCAGCAGACCGATCGCGGGCGCAGCGGCGCGCAGGCGGCCCAGAGCGCGCAGCCCCAGCCTGCGCAGCGTCATCACCTCCAGGAACTCGATGCCCGTCATGGTCGCCACCGTGAGGAAACCGATCGCGAACACGCACGTGTAAAGCGCGATCAGGCCCTGGTGCGCAGCGATGGCCGGCGTCAGCAATGCCAGCGCTCCGAGCCCGGCGACGGCGTCACCCAGCGCCCGCGGATCGCCGGCGCGCACGTAGGCCTGGTCGCGCCACTCCTGTCCTCGCTGCACGATCTGGTACTTCGGCGTGCGCACGAACTCTCCGCCGCCCCGGAGCGCGCGGACCAGCGCCAGCAGGACGGTGAGGCTCATGCCGGCGCCGATCACCTGGCACAGGAGCGCCGGGACTCCCGACCACCACGGCCGCCCGCGACGGGTCTGGGCGACGATGAACCCGACCCACGGCGACGCGCCGACGATGTTGATCCAGACAGCGATCGCGGCCAGCTGCCAGATGTGTGCGAATCGTCCAGGACCGAATACCAGCCAGGGATAGCTGGCGAGCTGCAGCAGCATCAGCGGGCCGACCCCATACGAGAGGAGGTGCACCGCCGCCTGGACCTTGACGGCGAGCCGGTTGCGGCTTCGCATCACGGGAATGAGGAGGCGGAACGCGCCCTGGAAGCTGCCGGTGGCCCAGCGCGACTGCTGCCGGCGGTACGCGTCGATCGACACCGGCAGCTCCTCGGGCACCACGAGGTCCTCGAGGTAAGCGGCCCTCCAGCCGCGCAGCTGCGCGCGGTAGCTGAGGTCCAGGTCCTCGGTGAGCGTGGCCGCGCTCCAGCCGCCCGAATCCTCGATCGCTGCGCGGCGCCACACTCCGGCCGTGCCCGTGAAGTTCGTGAAGTAACCCCGCGAGGAGCGCACCGCCTGCTCGATGAGGAAGTGAAAGTCGATGGCAAGCGCCTGCAGCCGCGTGAACCAGGAGTAGCCCTCGTCGAGGTGACCCCAGCGCGCCTGCACGAAACCGATCGATCCGTCAGCGAACACGCCCATCGTGCGGCGCAGAAAGTCGGCGGGAGGCACGAAGTCGGCGTCGAAGATGGCAATGAACGGCGCTTGAGTGAGCATCATGCCGTGCGCCAGGGCGCCGGCCTTGAACCCCGTCCGCATTTGCCTGCGCACGTGCGTCACGTGATAGCCCCGCCGGCGCCAGCGTGCGACTCGCGCGTCGACGATCGACGCCGTCTCGTCGTCGGAGTCGTCGAGCACCTGGACCTCGAGACGGTGGGCGGGCCACTCAATGGCGCAGACCGCATCGATCACACGCGCCGCGACGTAGCGCTCGTTGTAGATCGGGATCTGCACGCAGACCAGCGGCTCGCTGCCCCGAGGGGCGGGATCGTGTTTCGCGGGGCGCAGGCGGGTCGCGCGCCAGGTGAGGAACAGCAGGTTGACGCCGAAGGCCAGCAGCAGAACGCTGGTCGACGCCAGCACGACGATCACGCCGGTCGTGATCGCGGTCACGAGTCGAACAGCGTGTAAGGACGCATCGTCTCGCGCACGAATGCGACGCGAGCGAGCGCCTCGGGCCGGTGCCTCCGAGTCCACTGCATGTAGCGCCAGGCGGCACTGCCGGCGACGCGAGCCGCGCCGTCGAGCATCGCCGGGTAAACCCAGTGCGGCAGCCTCGCCCGCCGTGGATCGATCGGGAGCGGCGCCGTCTTGTCGGCAAGCTGGGGAAAGTGCCGCTGGAGCTCGGGGTTGAGAGCGACGATCCGCTCGAACACCTCGAAACCGAATATCGGCTGCGACACCATCAGCTCGAATGCCATCCCTTCGTCGGAGCGCGCCAGCGGCGCCAGCTGCGAGGTCTCGAGTATCAGGTTCGCGGTCATCAGGCGAGGAGCGACAGGGCGTCGCGTCAGGTCGTCGACCGGCTTCCCGCGGTGCCGCAACGCGTGGATCAGCCCGAGCGCATTCACGACGAGGTAGGCAAGGTGGCGATGGCCGTCGTCGACGACCAGGTTGAGGTCGACATCGTCGGAGTCGCGGAAGCCGCCGCTGGCAAGTGACCCGGCGACCCACACGCTGCGCACGAACGGTGCAGTGGCCAGGAGTGCGCGGACGAACCTTCGCGTCATCGCCATGTAGCGGGGCGAGTAAGCGTCGTGCCCGTTCGCTCGGGCTCGAATCTCGTCGAGCCGCGGCATGTGGTCTCGTTCGACCACGAGGTCGTGAACGATCGTCAACTCAGGCGAGGCCGCAATCGCGCGCCGCACGTCCTGCTCCGGCAGCGCTCCGCCCGCGCATACCGCACCGAGACGGGCTGGCGACAATGCGTAGCCGCGGCGCCTTAAAAGGGCGACGGTGCGTGCCACGTGCTCTGGCGCGGCGGTCTCTGTGCGCTGGCCGGGGCTGTATTCGAGCACCACGAAAGCCTCCCTGGACGGCGGGTTCTTCTTTCGATACGGCCTGGGGTTACCCTTTCACCCCACGAGCTCCGAGGCTGCGCCGCGAGCTCGCGGGGACCCCGTTTATTCTTGATATATGACCGCCGACGGGCATTTCGAAGTTCCGCGTCCGACCAATGAACCGGTCCGCCCTTACGCGCCGGGCGATCCCCATCGCAAGAGCCTGAAGGGCCGGTTGGCCGAGCTCACGGACGCCCGAACCGAGATCCCGATGACCATCGGCGGCGAGCACCGCGCTGGCAACGGCAAGGGCGACCTGCGTGCGCCGCACCGCAAAGAGCTGAGCATCGGCCGCTACGCAGTCGGGGTGGTGAAGGACTTCGACGACGCCATCAACTCGGCGCTCAAGGCTCGGCGCATGTGGGCGGCCACCGCGTACCACGAGCGGGCCGCGGTCATGCTGCGCGCGGCGTCGCTGCTCGCGGGCCCGTGGCGCGACACCATCAACGCCGCGACGATGCTCGGGCAGTCGAAGACCGTGCACCAGGCGGAGATCGACTCGGCCTGCGAGAGCATCGACTTCTGGCGCTTCAACGCCTACTTCGGCGATCAGCTGCTGCGCCAGCAGCCGTTCAACGACGCGACCGCGTGGAATCGTTTTGAGTTCCGACCACTCGAGGGCTTCGTCTTCGCGGTGAGCCCGTTCAACTTCACGTCGATAGCGGCGAACCTGCCGGCCGCGCCGATGTTGATGGGCAACACCGTCGTGTTCAAGCCCGCGACTCAGACGCTGCTCGTTTCGCATTTCCTGATGGAGCTCTTCGCAGAGGCCGGGCTTCCGCCGGGTGTGATCAACATGGTCAGCGGCAGCCCGTCGGAGATCTCCGAGCGGGTGCTGCACCATCCCGACCTGGCGGGGATTCACTTCACGGGCTCGACCGAGGTGTTCCAGCACATGTGGAAGACCGTGGGTGAGAACATCGACAAGTACCGCACGTACCCGCGCCTGGTGGGCGAGACCGGTGGCAAGGACTTCGTCGTCGCCCACGAGTCCGCGGATGTGACCGCCTTGCGCACGGCGCTCGTGCGGGGCGCGTTCGAGTACCAGGGCCAGAAGTGCTCGGCCGCGTCGCGCGCGTACATCCCGCAGTCGATGTGGAAGCACATGCGCTCTGAGATGGCCGACCTCGTCGAAGCCATCCCGCAGGGCGATGTTGCGGACTTCCGCAACTTCATGGGCGCCGTCATCGACGGCAAGGCTTACGCGAAGCACATGGCCGCCATCGATTTCGCGAAGAAGAGCGACGCAGCGAAGGTCGTGGCCGGCGGCCGAGGCGACGACTCGGTCGGGTGGTTCGTGCGGCCGACGGTTATCGAGACGACAGATCCCGACTTCAGGCTCTTGAAGGAAGAGCTGTTCGGCCCGATTCTCACCGTCTATCCGTACCCAGACGGGAAGTTCGAAGAGACGCTCGAGATGTGCGACCGCACGAGCCCTTACGGGCTGACCGGAGCGGTGTTCGCGCGCGACCGCGACGCGATCCGTACGGCGTCGGAGACGTTGGTCAACGCGGCCGGCAACTTCTACATCAACGACAAGCCCACCGGCGCGGTCGTCGGCCAGCAGCCGTTTGGCGGCGCGCGAGCGTCCGGCACGAATGACAAGGCGGGGTCGTTCCTGAACCTGATCCGGTGGACGAGCCCGCGCGTGATCAAGGAGACCTACTCGCCGCCGACGGATCACCGGTACCCCTTCATGGATGCGGAGCCTGGGGATCGCCCGTAAGGCCCAGCTCCTGAACACACGGTTCGAGGTCGACGGCCCTGTCGCCGTCGTAACCATCAACCGGCCCGGCGCCCGCAACGCGGTCAACTCCGCGACCGCCGTAGAGCTCGTCGCGTGCTTCAAGCGATTCGACACCGACGACTCGCTTGCGGTGGCGGTCCTCACCGGGGCACAGGGCAACTTCTGCGCCGGCTTTGACCTGAAAGAGGTGGCGCAGGGACGGGCCACGCGGCTCGGCGCGAAGGGCGAGGGCCCGATGGGCCCGACCCGCATGCAGCTCGACAAGCCGGTGATCGCCGCGATCGAGGGCTACGCAGTCGCCGGTGGCCTCGAGCTCGCGCTGTGGTGCGACCTTCGAGTGGCCGGGCGTGGCGCCACCCTCGGCGTGTTCAACCGCCGGTTCGGTGTGCCGCTGATCGACCTGGGGACGATCCGCCTGCCCCGCCTGATCGGCGAAGGGCGCGCGCTCGACATGATCCTCACCGGGCGGCCTGTGACTGCCGCCGAGGCCTTGCAGATCGGCCTGGTGCAGCGGCTCGTCGAGACCGGGCAAGCGCTCGAGGAAGCGAGGGCGATCGCGAAAGACATCGCCCGGCATCCGCAAGGTGCGGTCAGGGCGGACCGGCGCAGCGCGAGGTCGCAGTGGTCGCTGAGCCTTGCGCGGGCGATCAAAGCCGAGTACGACGGAGGTGTGAAGGTCGTCAATTCGGGTGAGTCGCAGGCCGGCGCTCGCGAGTTCGTCAATGGCAAGGGGAGGCACGGCGGCAACTGACTGTCTTGACAATTACTGTCTAGACAACTAAACTGAGCGGCGTTCAGATGGTTGGGGTGCAGGAAGCCGAGCCGGTCGAGGTTCGAGACGAACAAGCGGTGTCAACACTGCTGTTCCATCTCGGCCGGGAGCTGCGCACTGCGCTGGACAGGCGTTTCGAGAGCCACGGCATCACTTCCCAGCAGGCGGCGCTGCTCCTGCTGTCGCGACTGGTCAAAGAGCCGAGCCCGATCAAGATGGCCGCCCGCCTCGGCACCGACGCCGCGGGCATGACCAGGCTGCTCGACCGGCTCGAGCGCAAGCAGCTCATTGTGCGGCGCGCCAGTCCCGATGACAGGAGGCTGGTGGTGGTGGAGCTTGGCCCGCGCGGCAAGCGCGTGCTCCCCAGGCTGGTGCCGGAGTTCCGGTGGGCGGAGAAGGGCCTTCTCGACGGCTTCACGACGCCGGAGTTGGAGCAACTCCAGTTGCTGCTACGCAAGTTGCTGAAGAACGCGCGGAGCTTGAACGCATGATGCTGATCCGCCTGCTCCGGGCGTTCCTGCGTCCGTACGTGCGCGAGGTCGCGATCGTCGTCGTCCTGGTGCTCGTCCAGTCGATCGCCAACCTGTACCTGCCGAACCTGAACGCCGACATCATCAACAACGGCGTCGCGAAGGGAGATGTCCCCTACATCTGGCGCACCGGCGGGGTCATGCTGGCGGTCACTCTGGTCCTGGGCGTCATCGCGATCATCGCGGTCTACTGGGCCTCGCGAGCGGCGATGGGCGTGGGCCGCGACCTGCGCGCAGCGGTGTTCGGTCGGGTGCAGCTGTTCTCTTCCAGGGAGATGAACCGGCTGGGCACGGCGTCGCTCATCACCCGCAACACCAACGACGTCCAGCAGGTCCAGCTCTTCATGCAGATTGCGCTGACCTTGATGGTCGCTGCCCCGATCATGGCCGTCGGGGGCGTGATCATGGCCTTGCGCGAGAACGTGACCCTCTCGGCGCTGCTGATCGTGGTGGTGCCGATCATCGCCGCGATCATGGCCTTCATGTTCATCAGGGGCGTGCCGCTGTTCCGGTCGATGCAGGGCAAGATCGACCGGATCAACCAGGTCATGCGCGAGCAGATCATGGGCGTGCGCGTCATCCGCGCATTCCGCCGCACGCAATCCGAGCAGCGCCGATTCGACGAGGCAAACGCGGACCTCACGGCCACCGCCCTGAGCGTGAACCGAATCTTCGTCGTCGCGTTCCCAGCCCTGCTCGCGGTGATGAACCTCACGACGGTCGCTGTCCTGTGGTTCGGCGGCCAGCTCGTGAACAGCGGGCAGATGCCCATCGGCAACGTCACCGCCTTCCTGATGTACGTGATGCAGATCCTCTTCTCGGTGCTGATGGCGGTGGCCATGGTCATCCTCGTGCCCCGCGCAGAGGCGAGCGCGGCCCGCATCCTGGAGGTTGTCACGACCGTCCCATCGATCGGGGATCCGGCCAGCCCCGACGACCCGACGGCCTCGACCGGTCGCGTTGATTTCGAGCGCGTGACCTTCGGCTATCCCGGCGGCGAACACCCGGTCCTGGAGGACGTCTCATTCCAGCTCCGGCCCGGCGAGACAGTGGCCGTGATCGGCGGCACAGGCTCAGGCAAGACGACCCTCCTCAACCTCATCCCTCGGTTCTTTGACGTGAGCGAGGGGCGGCTGCTGGTCGACGGCGTCGACGTCCGCCGCCAGTCCCAGGAAAGGCTGTGGTCGACGATCGGGCTGGTGCCGCAGCGGGCCTACCTGTTCAGGGGCACGGTCGCGAGCAACCTGCGCTTCGGCAACGAGGACGCCACCGACGACGAGCTGTGGCATGCGCTCGGAGTGGCCCAGGCGGAGGACTTCGTGCGCGAGATGGAGGGCGGCCTGGAGGCCACCATCGACCAGGGTGGTACCAACGTGTCAGGCGGACAGCGCCAGCGCCTGGCCATCGCACGCGCGATCGTCAAGCGGCCCGCGATCTACCTGTTCGACGATTGCTTCTCGGCCCTGGACGCGGGCACCGACTCGCGCCTGCGCGCCGCCCTGCGCTCGGAGACCTTGAGTGCGATGGTGCTCATCGTCGCGCAGCGAGTCAGCACGATCATGCAGGCCGACCGGATCATCGTGCTCGACCACGGGCGCGTCGCAGGCATAGGGACGCACACCGAGCTCATGAGCACGAGCGAGCCCTATCGCGAGATCGTCGATTCGCAGCTGGGCGAGGCGGTGGTCGCATGATCAACCGAGGCGCGGGCGGCATGCGCGGCGCAGCCGCCGGCGGTTCCAACCGTCAGATGGGCTGGATGGGGATGGGCGGCCCGCCGGCGGGCAAGACCAAGAACGTGGGCCTCACTCTGCGCCGCTTGCTGGGGCGCTTGCGCCCGGAGCTGCACCTGATCGTGACCGTCGCGCTCATCGGTTCCGCCAGCGTGGCGTTCGCGGTGATCGGCCCGAAGATCATCGGCAGGGCCACCGACATCATCTTCAACGGCGTCGTGGGCAAGATGCTGCCGGCCGGCCTGACCAAGGCACAGGCCGTCGAATTGCTGCGGCTGCACGGCCAGGGCCAGCTTGCCCAGACGCTCTCGGGCATGGACGTGACACCGGGCAAGGGCATCGACTTCACGCTGCTGGGCGAGGTCCTGATGCTGGCCGTGCTCGTCTACCTGGTGTCGTCGCTGTTCACCTGGGCCCAGGGCTACATCATGGCCGGCGTCGCCCAGCGGACCGTGTACCGGATGCGGCGCGATGTCGAGGCCAAGCTCGGGCGGCTGCCCCTGAAGTACTTCGACAGCCATTCCCACGGCGACATCCTCAGCCGCGTCACCAACGACATCGACAACGTGACCACGACGCTCCAGCAAGGGCTGAGCCAGATCCTGACATCGGTCCTCACCGTGATCGGCGTGCTTGCGATGATGTTCTGGATCAGCTGGCTCCTGGCGTTGATCTCGCTGGTCACCGTGCCTCTGTCCGTGGTTGTGACTGTGCTGATCGCGCGCAGGTCGCAGAAACAGTTCGCGGAGCAGTGGAAATGGACCGGGACGCTGAACGGCCATGTCGAGGAGATGCACACAGGGCATGCGCTGGTCCAGGTGTTCGGGCAGAGGAGCCGGGCCCTGGAAGAGTTCGACAGGCACAACGGCAGGCTCTACGAGTCGAGCTTCATGGCCCAGTTCCTGTCCGGCATCATCCAGCCCGCGCTTCAGTTCCTCGCCAACCTGAACTACGTCGCGATCGCAGTGATCGGCGGCTACAGGGTCGCCACTGGGACGATGTCCCTGGGCGACGTGCAGGCTTTCATCCAGTACTCACGCCAGTTCACGATGCCGCTGACCCAGATCGCGGCGCAGATGAACCTGCTGCAGTCGGGCCTTTCCTCGGCGGAGCGGGTGTTCGAGCTGCTCGAAGCCGAGGATGAATCGCCCGACCGGGAGCCCGGTGTCGAGCTGGGCGAAGTTTCGGGGCGCGTTTCGCTGGAGAAGGTGGCGTTCAGGTATCTGCCCGAAAAGCCTCTGATCGAGATGTTCGACCTCGAGGTCCGCCCCGGCCAGACCATCGCAATCGTGGGGCCCACTGGAGCCGGCAAGACCACGATCGTCAACCTCCTCATGCGCTTCTACGAGATAGACGGCGGGCGCATCTTCCTGGACAGCGTCGATACGAAAGACGCGTCTCGCGACGACGTCAGGCGTGTGTTCGGCATGGTCCTCCAGGACACGTGGCTGTTCGCGGGCACGATTCGCGACAACATCGCTTACGGGAAGGAGGGCGCGACGGAGGAGGAGATCATCGCGGCGGCCCAGGCGGCGCACGTCGATGAATTCGTGAGGACGCTGCCGCGCGGCTACGACACCGTGCTCGACGACGACGCCTCCGACCTGTCCTCAGGACAGCGGCAGATGCTGACCATCGCACGTGCGTTCCTCGCCGACCCGACGATCCTCATCCTCGACGAGGCGACCAGCAGCGTCGACACGCGGACCGAGGTCCTGATCCAGGCCGCGATGGCCCGGCTGCGGCTGGGCCGCACCAGCTTCGTCATTGCGCACAGGCTCTCGACCATCCGCAACGCCGACTTGATCGTGGTCATGGACGGCGGCCGGATCGTGGAGCAGGGCAGCCATGAGGAGCTGCTGGCGCTCGAAGGTTTCTACTACGACCTCTACCACAGCCAGTTCACCAGCGCCTGGGACGCAAGCGCCGACGGCGAGGCGCCTATCCCGGCCGCGGGCGTGCCGGCTCGAAGGTAGGCGCGCCGGCCGGCAACGGCACGGAGAGCAGAAGCAAAGCCACCAGCTCGCCCGCGAGCACCGGTCCCGCCTGCCACACCGGGAACCCTTCGGCGGCGACGAACAGCGCGAAGGCGTAGACCATCACCCAGCGGTCGCGCGTCGCGCTGAGGAAGAGGAGGCAAGCCAGACCCAGCATCGCGAGGTCGTCGAAGTGGACGTACGGGCTTGCCGCGAGCCCGCCGAGGAGCGCGACCGCCAGCACCACGGCCGGCCCATGGCGGTGCAGGCGGCAGGCGACCCCAAGCGTCCACACCGCGATCAAGCCTTGTGCGGCCCGCGTGATGGCGAGGTTGTGGATCCAGGCTGCGAGCGTCTGGGCCTGGTTCTCCGGCACTGTGGCAGCGAAGTTGAGCCGGTCCAGGTAGTCGGTGGTGCCCGACGGTCCGAGCGCGACCAATGACGCGGCAGTGATGACCGCGAGGACTACGACCGCCGACGCAAACGCGCGCCACCTTCCACTCACCAGGAGCACCACCGGCACAAGCAGCGCGAGCTGAGGCTTGAGCACCAGGACGGCGAGCACTGCTCCCGCTTCGATGTCCCGCCCTCGCTGCAGCAGCGCGCAGCACGCGGCCACACCGGCCGCCACCAGCAGGGCCGGCTGTCCCAGCTGCAGCCCGTAGATGATGGGCAGCCAGCCGACGGCCGCGACAAGAAAGATCACTCGCGCCCGCCCGGCGCCCGGCGCCGCGAGGCGCCATGCGAGCACCAGCGCACCGACGAGCAGCGCGCTCCAAATCCAGTAAGCGACCTGGTACGGGAGCACGGTCAGCGGTGTCACGAGCCACGCCAGCGGCGGCGGGCTGACGTATCGCGCGAGCTGCGCGATCGTGATGTGCGAGCCGATCGCGTCGAGCTGCTCCTGCTGCAGGCGGAGGTCGTACAGGTGACTCCACCCATGCGCCAATCCGAGGCGCGCAGCCGCGTAGTAGAAAGTGAAATCGTTGTGGAAGTTGTCGCTCATGTAGCTCGAGAACCACAACCACAGGCTGTAGGCCGCGCTCACACCGGCCGCCGCAGCGGCGGCGGCGACGGCCAGGTTCCGTCTCATTCCCGCGGAAGGTTACCTTTACGAACCGTGGCTGTAGCCGGATTCGCACCCCGTTCGCTCGAGCTGAAGGACGGTACGAAGGTTCTCGTCCGCCCCATCGAGCCCTCTGACGAGCCGCTTCTGCACGAGGCCGTGGCGGCAATGTCCGAGCGCACCGTGTACTTCCGCTTCTTCACGCCGCTGAAGCGGATGCCCGACGCGCTGGCCCACCGCCTCGCGGTGGTCGACTACAACGACCGCTTCGCGATCGTTGCGACGATGAACAGACCCAACGGGAGGGAGCGGATCGTCGGCGTGGCGCGCTACGACCGTGCTTCCGGCACCGACGTGGCCGAGACCGCCGTCGCGGTCGTCGACGAGTTTCAGCGCCGCGGTCTGGGCAGCGCGCTGCTGACGATCCTCGCCAAGGTGGCGCGCGAGCACGGGATCAAGACGTTCTCGCTGATCGTCCTGCCCGAGAACCAGCAGATGCTCGGGCTTCTACGCAAGATGGGCTGGATTCACCAGGCACGCCTGGCGGGCGGCGTCTACGAGATCAACTTCGACCTGCCGGCCGAGGCGGACCGCTAGCCCTACCGCTCAGCTACCCCAGCGGAACACCGTGCACATATAGTCGAACAGCACACCCTCGGCCATGCCGTGGGCGTAGTGCGCCGGGTCCGCCGGATCGACGGCGAACACAACCACCGTGACCGAGCCCTTGGTCGCCGTGATCACGACGAACCTGACGGCCGCGGCTTTGGAGGTGGACCCGATGAGGTTGGCCGAGTAGACCTGGCCCACGCCATCGACGTCGCCGATGTGGGCACCCTGGAGGCTCGAGACGAGGGTGACGCTCTGCCAGGTCGCGCTGGGGAGCGCTGCCACCACACCCTGGATCACCTGGTCGGACGACGCGCTAGCTTTCATGCCCTCGACGGTCACCTGTCCGAGCTTCGTGCCGAATGTGACGCCGTTCGCGTCCTGGCTTCGAACGGTCCAGTTCTCGCTGTACTCGACCTCGAACTTGAAAGCGGTGCTGCGGAAAGTCGCGGCGGCCGGGAGCGGCGTGATCACCCTGGGGCTGCAGTTCGCGGTGCATGCCTGGTGGGATCCCGACACGGCGTGATATGCCAGCAGCGCGGCGCCGATCGCGACGATGATCAGGATCACGACGAGCCCGGCGGCCACGGCTATCTGCGTGGTGCGAGCTCCACCGATCCGCGGCGCCTGCGGCGGTGCGTACTGGTACGGATACGCGTACTGCTGGTACGACGCGACCGAAACCGGCGCCACAGGCGTGCGGCACACGCCGCAGAAAGCCGCGCCTGGAGCGAGCTGCGCGCCGCAGCGACCGCAGAAGCTCGGTGCCATCAGCTCGCCGCCGTCCTGGGTCGAGAGGATCTTGGGGCCGCCGCGCGCGACGCGCCGCAGTTCGGACAGAACGCCATGGTCGGCACGATCCGATGGCATTCCGGACACGGCGAGTCCGGCCCGATCTCGTGCAGTGACCCTTCGGCCAGCAGCGCCTGGTGGATCACCTGCCGCACGTAGAGCATCAGCGCCACGGCGGCGAGGGCCCACACGAGCACCTGCGACACCAGCTCTGGCAGGACAAACGTGACCACGCCCAGCGCCAGCTGCACTCCGAAAGCGACGAGCAAAGTGACCGGCACGCTCGCCTCCCAGGCACGCTGCGAGCGCTTGAGGTCATAGCGGCGGAGCCAGAGCGCGGCGGCCACGACCGCGGTCGTGCCGGCGTTGACCAGCGACAGCAGAATGCCGAGCCGGAGCAGGCGCAGCGCCCAGTCGACTGGCTGGCCGCTTCCCAGCAGCGGCCCCGTGATGATCGGCCACAGCGAGGTGAGCTCGCTCGCCAGGGAAAAGCCGAGCGCCGACGCGGCGCCGAACGTCAGTCCGTCGAGCGGCTCGCGATAGCTGCGCCCGCGGATCACATAGAGAAGGAAGGGGCCGGCCAGCATCAGCACCTGGGCCACGATCGGGCTCCCGATGGCGGAGACAATGAAGTTCGTCCCGTTGTCGCCGGTGAGCTGGAACTGCGACGAGGCGCCGCCAAGCACGGTCGCGTAGACGTAGCCGAGCACCGCGCCGGCGAGCATCGTCGCTCCGATCAGGAGCCACGGCTCGTCCGCGTAGACCTCGACCTCATACAGATAAAGGAGATAGAGAGCGGGCAGGAGCGCGGTCGCGGCCGCGGTCGCCGGCGCGTAGAGGCTGAGCGCGACGAGCAGCAGCACGAAGACGGCGCCCGCGACGAGCGCCCAGCGGAACGGGCCGCCGCGACGATGCGGCAGGTGCGGGAACAGCGTGCTGATCACGTTGAAGTGGACGACCGGCTCGTTGGGCATCGCCGCGAACGCGTGCCGCCGGCTCGTGTCGGCGGTGGACAGGTGCGCGCCGCAGTGCCCGCAGAAATGACCTTGCGGCACCGTGCTGTCGCAGTGCGGACAGACCATGAGGGCCGGCCCGAGCGGCTGCTCTTCGCTCATGCCCCGGCGCTCTTGATGTAGATGATCCAGGCAGACTCGAGCGCGGCCGCGTCCATGCTGCCCCAGCCCGTCGCGAAGTCCCACCCGGGCCCGGCGTCGTAGGCGAGGTTGTTGCCGGCGGTGACGTCGTGGAACGGCGGAGTGCTGAACTTCGACCGGTTCTCGCCCATCCAGTACAGAGCGGGGTTCGCGAATCCGACCTCGCGCAGGCCCTTCGCCTTCAGGTCCTGGTTGATAAGCGCGATCACGGACGCCCACAACGGCGTCGACGCCGACGTGCCTCCGGCCTGCGTGTCGCGGCCCCCGAGAACGATGCGATAGCCGGTTATCGGGTCAGCGTCCGCCGACACGTCGGGCAGCTGCCTGTAGCCGTGGCCGTTTGCATCCTGCACCGGCTGCTGATAGTCGGGCAGTGAGTAGACCTGGCTGCGGCCGCCACCGCCTCCGCTTTCGTCGAGGGGGCTACCCCAGGCGTACTCCTGGAAGTACGTGCCCTGCGTCGACTCGAACACGGTGGTGCCGCCGACCGCGGTCACGTTCGGCAGCGTCGAAGGGAAGCTCGCGGCCGGGTACCCGGATTCGCCGCATTCATACGCGCCGCTGTCACCGGTGGCCACGAAATGCGACATCCCCTGCGCCTGTGCCTGCACCTCCATGCTCTGAAGCTGGTCGCGCAGCGCGGGGCTCGTGTCCATCTCGCAGATGCCGAGGCTCTCGGAGATGATCGATCCGAGGTGATCGGTGACCAGCTGGCTGAACGCGCGGTTGTGAAAGGCGAACGTCGGCGCGGCCAGGTACACGACCAGCTTGGCCATCGGCGCGATCTCATGTGCGATCTCGAGGTCGAGCACGATCTCGCCGATGGGCGCCTCGGGCTTGCCCCACTTCGGGTCCTGCTTCACGGTCAGCACCTGGCTGAAGGGCGGCAGCCCGAACTCGGTCGCGAACTTGTTGAGGTCGTTGAGGTTGGCCTGCGGCAGCTGCTCGATCTCGGGAAACACGATCGTCTGCCCCGTGCCGTCGAGGTTTTTCTTGCGCAGGGCGCTGATGTTGTAGAAGTCCATGAGGTCGGTGCCCGTCAGTCCCCCTGGCTTGACGGTGTGCCCGTGCAGGCGGCGGTAGCTGTCCAGCCCGGCCACCTCGGCCACGACCGCGCCCAGCGGTCCGGTGAGGTGCGGCGTCGACAGCGCCGCGTAGAACGTGAAGCCGTCAGCCTGCCGGTAGTTGTCGATCTGAACGCCGAGCAGCGAGGCGGCGTTGGGCGCCGGGCCATCGATCGTCATGAGCTGCGAGCCTGGCGTCCAGGTTGGTTCGAAACCGAAGTCTCGCAGCTGCGCGATCGCGGCGTTCACCTGCGCCGGGTCGGGCCCGAACTCGGCCGCGTACTCGTCCGGCGACACTGTCCGGCCCGACGCGAGCAGGGCGTCGAGCCGTGCCTTCTGCCGTGTCTTGAGCGTGAAGTTGAGGTCGACCTGGGTGTTCGCGCTGGCGGGGCCCAGGTCGCGAGCGATGCGGATCGCGTCGTCCAGCGTCGGCCTCGGCGGTTCGGGCTTGCCGTTCAGCACAGCTGGACCGCCCGCCGATGCGGCGGGCGACGGCTGGCTGCATCCCGGTGCAGCGACCGCCAGGAGCAGCAGCGCCGCCGCGAGGGCTCGTTTCACGGGAACGTAGCTTCCCAGACAGTGGTCTCGAATGTCACCTCGAAACCGAGCTCTGAATACAGGTCGGCGGCTCGGGTCGCGTTCTTGCCGTCGACGTAGAGCGAGGCGGTGGCGGCCCCGGCCTTCTTCAGCCGGGCCAGCGACTCCGTGACGAGCCACCGTGCCAGCCCCCGCCGGCGGTGGCGGGGCACGGTCCCGACCGAGCCCACGAGACCGACGGGCTGGGGGCGGCGGTCCACCTCGTATCGCGCGATCTCGCACAGCGTGATCGCCGCGGGGTTGCCGGCGCTGTCGACCGCCATGAGCTCGAGGTCGGGCCATTCGCCGAGCCGGAGCTCTTCGGCGGTTCTGGCGGTGTGCCGCCAGTGATCGGCGAACGACGCGTTGAAGGTGTCCACCCAGGTGCTTGCCGGGACCTGCGCGTCGAGCAGCCGGTATCCGCCAACCGGCACCACGTCCGGCAGCGGAACGTCGAGGCTGCGGTCCATCCGCCACCAGGGACGCACCGG
Organism: Candidatus Dormiibacterota bacterium; assembly: GCA_035934385.1. GTDB lineage: Bacteria > Chloroflexota > Dormibacteria > Dormibacterales > Dormibacteraceae > CF-118. The sequence goes on along the minus strand of DASYXY010000066.1, from coordinate 4,752 downwards.
CTCCATGCCCGCAGCGCTCAGCCACTCCGCGGTGCCACGAGCGCGCCACACCTGCGCGACGTGCGCGCCCGCCGCGCGGGCAAGGCCGAGCCCCCAGCCGGCGAGAGTGTGCAGCAGCTCTTCATCGCCGGGCGACGCCGTGACTTCGACCCGCGCCAGCGTCGATCCCGCTGCCTGCCTGCGGATCACCAGCACCACGCCGCGCACCTCGCCCGCGTCGTCTTCGACGCGCGAGCATGCCTCCCAGTCGAAGCCCGACAGGATTCGCTGCAAGAACCTGTCGCCCGGCGCCGAGTCGCGCCGCCCTGCCAGCACCTCGTGGTGCCAGAGGCGCACCATCGCGGGCACGTCCTCGCTTCGACCGGGCCTCATGTCGTGGCCCGGGCCACCACCTCGCGCAGCTCCGGGACCGCCTCGCGAATCCGTTCCTCGAGCTCGGTCTCCACTCGATGCGCATCCTCGAGCGTCACATCGCCTGCCAGCGCCGCGACCACGTGGGCGTAGATGTCCCCCTGGCGGTCGCTGAGCTCGACGTCGACGCCACTGCGTACGTCCGGGTGTGACTCCACCACCTCCTTGATACGAGCGGTGAGCTGGGCGCGCCGCTCGGTGACATCCTGGCCGGCGACCACGGTCGGCTCGAGCGGCTCGAGGTGGATGTCGATGCGAGATGCCTCAGGCAGCTCGGCGCGGAGCGTGCGCTCGAGCTGCGCGCTTGCTTTGCTCGCGCTCGCGAGGCTCATGTCGCCGCGCAGCTTGGCGTGCATCGTGAGGTGAAGCGAGCCATCGCCTTCGCGCTCGACGGTCACGTTGTGCAGGTCGCGCACGCCCCCGTCGCGGGCGGCCGCCGCGTGGATGCGCTCGACGAGGTCGCTCGATCGCTCCTGGCCTTCCACGTGCACCGTCAGCTCAACCGCCGGAAGCGCCTGGCGGGCCGCGCGCTCGACCTGGTCGGCGATCGCGTCCGCGGCCTCGACCGGGAGCATTCGCCGCGTCGCAATGATGGCGTCGCCGATGAGGCTGGGTCCGCTGCGGCGCACGCGCACAGAGCGCACCTCGCGCACGCCGTTGACTTTCAGGATGGCCTCGCGCAGCTTTTCCTCGGCGCCCGCGGGAGCGCGGTCGATGAGGATGTCGCCCGAGCGCCACACGAGCAGCAGCGCGGCGCGCGCGATCACCGCCGCGACGATGAGCGCCGCCACCGAATCCGCCCAGACGATCCCGGCGCGCACCAGCGCGAGCCCCGCGATGACGGCCAGCGAGGCGAGGACATCGGAAATGCGGTTGGTGGCGTCGGCCTCGAGGGCGGCGCTGTCGGCGGCCCGACCTACCGCGCGCAGCACTGCGGCGCGTCCCGACTCGATGACGATGGTTCCGATCAGGAGCGCGAAGGCATACCAGGCCGGGTCGACCTCGTGGCCAGGGACGAGGAGCCGGTGGACCGCTTCGACCGCGATTCCTCCAGCCGTGATCACGAGCACGATGCCCTCGGCGAAGGCGGCGAGGTTTTCGGTGCGGCCGTGACCGTAGGGGTGCTCGCTGTCGGCCGGCTTGCGCGCGGTGCGAACCGCGACCAGGGCGAACGCGCTCGCGGCGACGTCGAGAAGTGAGTGCACAGCCTCGCTGAGGATGCCGAGGCTGCCGGTGGCCAGGCCGACGACCAGCTTGCCGGCGACCAGGAGCACGCCGATCACCACCGAGGCGACGGCCACGAGGACCGGACGGCGGCCGAGGGATCCCATTTCGGTTAGTTGAGCATCGAAGCCGTGGTCAGAAGCTGCTGCTCGGAGCCGAGCGCGATGATCAGGTCGCCTTCCGCGAGGCGCAGATCCGCGCCCGGGTTGACATGAAGCGTGCCGTCGCGGCGCCGCACAGCCAGCAGCTTTGCCCCGGTCGAATCGAGCAAGCCTGAGTCGGCGAGCGTCTTGCCGACGGCTTTGGTCTGAGGTTGCACGAGCACCTCTTCGAGTCCGATGTCGGACTCGCCGTGATGCAGCGTGTCGAGCACGTCGACCATCGCGGGATGCACCGCAAGCTCGGCCATCAGGTGGCCTGCCATGCGATAGGGCGAGATGACGCGGTCGGCGCCTGCCAGCTCCAGGCGCCTGATCGATTCCGGGTATCCGGCGCGGGCGATGATGTACAGCTTCGGGTTCAGGGCCCTCGCGGCCAGCACGATGTACACCGCGCGCTCGTCGCTGTCGACCGCCGAGATCAGGCCCCGCGCGCGGTCGATGCCGGCGTGGTGGAGGATGTCCTCGCTGGCGGCGTCGCCTTCGATGTACAGGCGCTCTTCCTTCTGCAGGCGGCCGAGCGCTTCCTCGGTGCGGTCGATGATCACGTACGGCACCCTGTGGTCGTCGAACTCGACCACCACCTCTGTACCGATGCGTCCGTATCCGCACACGATGAAGTGCTCGCGGAGCTCCTGCAGCCTGTGCTCCATCTGCCTCTGTCTCCTGAACTGGCCGAATGCGTTTTCGGCGAGAGTCTCGGCGAAAACCCCGAAGCCGAACAGCATCGTACCGACCCCGACCACGATCAGCACCGAGCTGAAGACGCGGCCCGCAACCGACTGCGGATGCACCTCGCCGTAGCCGACCGTGCTGATGGTGATGATGGTCATGTAGAAGGCGTCGAACAGGCTCCAGTGCTCGATGAGCACGTAGCCGCTCACGCCGACGGCGATCACGATCGCGAGCAGCACCGCGGGCAGGCGAAATCGGAGGAGAGGGTTCGCCACGCGGCTGCGCATCAGCGCCCGGCCTGGCTGCTGCGCCGGCGCTTCTCCATCTTCTCGACCGCGCGCCAGTGCGCGGGCGCCGCCCACGTCCGGGCGAATGCTTCGATGGCCTGCTCCGCGAGCTCCGGGTTGCGCTGCGGCCGGACCGAGTCGACCGACCGCTTGATCCCGGCCACGGCGGCCGAAGGCGCGGCGGCGATCCCGGCGGCCAGGTCGCGCACCCGCGGGTCGAAACCCTCGCTCGGCACGACCTCCTCGACCAGGCCCGCGTCCAGTGCCTCGTCGGCGCCGAGCGCTTTGCCGGTGAGCATGATGTGCAGCGCGCGTGCCCGGCCGACGAGCGCCGCGAGGCGCTCGGGCGCGCCCCAGGCGGGGATCAGGCCGAGGTTCACCTGCGGGAACCCGATGCGCGCGTGGGCCGCGGCGATGCGGAAGTCGCACGCCAGCGCGAGCTCGGCGCCCCCGCCGAGCGCGTCTCCGTTGACGGCGGCGATCACAGGCATGCGCAGCTGGTTGAGCCGGTCAAGGGTCGTGCGCATCGTGCGCGCCATCTGCGCTGCCTGCTCGGCGGAGCGCATGTGCTCGAGCTCCTTGAGGTCGCCTCCGGCACAGAATGCCTTCTCGCCCGCGCCGCGGATCACGAGGACTCGCGCTCGCTTCGCCTCCGCCTCGTCCATGGCGATCCCGAGCGAGCGCATGGTCGCGAGATTGAGCGCGTTGCGGGCATGCGGCCGGTCGATGGTGATGATCGCGACGCCACGCGCGATCTGGAGGGTTAGGCCCTCCATCTATCCGCCTCCGCCTGGCCCTTCCAATCCTGGTTTCGTCATCTTGCCGAGGTCCAGCACCTTGGTCAGCGTGGATTCGGAGACGCCGCGTCCGCGAGCGAGCTGACGGATCGAGCGGCCGGTGCGGATCGATTCCTTCGCGATCTTGGCCGCTTCGTCGTAACCGATGACCGGGTTGAGCGCGGTGGCCAGCATCGGGCTACGTTCGACCAGCTCTGGTCCGCGATCGGTGGCCTGCAGCCCTTCGACGCAACGCGCGGAGAAGTTCTTGGCCGAGGCCGCCAGCAGAGTGATCGACTCCAGGATCGCCACGCCGGCTACCGGCATCATCACGTTGAGCTCGAACAGGCTGCCCGACTGCCCGCTGACGAGCACCGTGAGGTCGTTGCCGTAGACGCGCGCGATGACCATGAGCATCGACTCGATGATCACGGGGTTCACCTTGCCCGGCATGATGCTCGAACCCGGTTGCGTCTCGGGCAGTCGCAGCTCGCCGAGGCCGGCGATGGGGCCGGTGCCCATCAGCCGGATGTCAGAGCCGATCTTCCAGAGGCTCGTGGCGATGGTGCGCAGCGCGCCGTGCGCTGAGATGACGGCGTCCAGCGTTGCCTGGGCGTGAAAGTGATTCGAGGTCTCCTTGACCGGAAGCCCCGTCGTCTTGGCCAGGCGCGTGGCCACGTCGCGGGCGTACTGCGGGTGCGAGTTGAGGCCTGTGCCCACCGCGGTCCCGCCCAGGGGAATGCGGGACAGCTCGTCGATGGCGCCACGCGCGCGCCGGATCGACTCCTCCATCTGCCCGGCGTAGCCCTTGAACTCCTGGCCGAGCCGGATCGGAGTTGCGTCCTGCAGGTGCGTGCGGCCGGTCTTGACGATCGGCCAGAACTCGCGGCTCTTGGCCTCGAGCGCCTTGCGCAGCTGGTCGAGTGCGGGGATGAGCTCCTCGTCGATGGCCATCGCGGCCGACAGCTGGATCGCGCTTGGGATCACGTCGTTCGACGACTGGCCGAGGTTCACGTGGTCGTTGGGATGGATCACCTTCGACCCGCGCTCACGGCCGAGGATCTCGGTGGCGCGGTTGGCGATGACCTCGTTGGCGTTGGTGTTGGTCGAGGTGCCCGAGCCGGTCTGATAGATGTCGATCGGGAACTGCGCGTCGAGCTTTCCGTCGATCACCTCTTGCGCGGCGGCGGTGATCGCGCGTGCACGCCGGCGCGCGAGCAG
>DASYXY010000010.1:0-1846 GCA_035934385.1 Candidatus Dormiibacterota bacterium | reverse complement strand
GGGCGACCACTTCTGCGAATACATGACGGGCGGCGTGGCCGTCGCGCTCGGGCCAGTGGGATGGAACGCGGGCGCGGGGATGACGGGCGGTACCGCCTACGTGATCGAGTGGGGGCAGCTCAACGCCGACAGCGTCGTCGCCCGGGAGGTGCCGGCCGAAGACGCCGGCGAGCTTCGCGCCCTGATCGAGGAGCACGCCCTGCGAACCGGGAGCCGCAAGGCCGCGGCGATGCTGGCGAGTTGGAATGAAGCGCTTAAACGATTCCGGCAGATCGTGCCGGTTGCACCGCCGCCGGCGGCCGTGGTCGCACCGCCCGAAGATTCACTCGAGAGGGCTCCAAAACCAGCGGCCTAGCGTAGTCTCAACCTCGTGAAACGGCTGGGCTTGCTCGCGATCGTCGCGGTTGCGGCGTGTGGATCGATCGGCGCCCAGGCGCACACGGTGTCGCTCGCCTACAAGGCAGGCGACACGTACAAGTACGGACTGCACATCGTGATGAAGTACACGATCACCGCCGCCGGCCTGTCGATTCCGTTCAACCTCGAAATGAGCGCCAAGGAGTCAATCGCCGTGAAGTCGGTCGACTCCACCGGCACCGCGGACCTCGGCGTCACCGTGAGCAACATGTCGTTGAAGACGTCCATCAACGGGACCACCAACACGGCCACGACTACGACGGCTCAATCTCTCGACATGAAGGTCGCGAAGGATGGGCGCATCGTGAGCATCAACGGCACCGCGTTCGACAACACTTCCTTCGGCGGGGTGTCCGGCGTGCAGGGTGGGCTGATCTCCGCGATCCTGCCTGACAACGCGGTCAAACCCGGTGACACATGGACGAAGACCTTCGACCAGCCCAATCCGTTTGGCGTCGGGTCCAGCCACGTCACGTCCAACAACACGTATCTCCGCGACGAGAACAACGCGGCCGTGATCGAGAGCAGGATCAACGGCAGCCTCAACATGTCGATCGACCCCTCCGCGCTCGCGGGTCAGTCGGGTACCCCTGTCGTCCCGTCAACCGGCGCCGCCGGCGGAGTCCAGAGCATCTCCATCGCCGGAACCAGCACGTCGGACGTCACCTCATGGATCGACCTGAGCGCCAAGCGCCTTGTGAAGACCCACTCGACCGGGAACGTCAACGCGACGTTGACCGTCAACATGGCCGCAGGCAGCACCACGCCTGGGCTCACCGGTCCAGTCACGTTCAAGGGCACGCAGACCCTGGACCTGACACCTGCCTGACGTTCTTTCAGCGCTCGAATCCCAGCGCGCGGTCGAGCGGGACTTCGTGTCTGATTCTCAGGCCAGGGAGAAGGCCCCGAAGGGTTGGCCCGCCGCGCTGAACATGTTTCACATCGCGATGTGGCGCGAACGGATGCGGGACGCGCTTGCGGCTGCGATCGATGGCCGCACCTACGCCCGTTCTGGAACCGTCGACGAGATCAACGACGCCGAGCTTCCGAACGGGATCGGAACACCTCTGGCCGACGCCGCGGCGCGAGCCGATCACCTGCTTTCCGAGATCGCGGATCTGCTGCCGAAGGTGGGCGACAAACAGGTCGACTGGGGCGGTCAGCGCAGCGCCGCCGATGCTGTACTTCGCAACAGCTACTCCCACCCCCGAAGACACATCTGTGACTATCTGACCGAAAACGGCGACGGCGAGAGGGCGCAGCGGCTCGTCGAAGACGGATTGAAGGAGCTCCAGGAAATCGGCGCGCCCGAGTACGTGACGCGGACGCTCACCGAGGTGAAGCGCTAGCCTCGCGGACCCGGTCGAGGGTCCGCATGTTCGCGATCGATTCGCTCAACGGAATCTCGGGGGCATTTCCTTGCAGCGCA
>DASYXY010000001.1:0-5478 GCA_035934385.1 Candidatus Dormiibacterota bacterium | reverse complement strand
CGGTGAAGCCGGCGTGGTCGTATTTCTCCTCGGCCATGATGTCGCCGTAGACGCGGTAGGCCGGGGCCGAGAAGAGGCCGTCGACCATCACGTCGTAGAAGAGCCGAGCGGGCACGTCGTACTTCCCGACCAGCGAGAATGCCTCGCTCATCGCCTCGATGGCGCATCCGAGCACGAAGTTATTGGCGAGTTTGACAGCCGACGCCGACGCGGGCTCGGGTCCTGCGTGGAATGTGCGGGAGCCCATCAGCGCGAACAGCGGCTCGCAACGCCGCACCGCATCGGGTGGACCGCCAGCGACGATGCCCAGCTGGCCGGCGGCGGCCACATCCGGGCGCCCGAGAACGGGCGCAGCCACCATCGCCTGCTCGCGGTCACGGTGTGCAGCTGCAAGCTCCTGCATCGCCGATACGCCGTGAGTGCCCATCGCCAGATGGATCGCCCCGGGCTTCATCGAGTCGCGAATGCCCGCGGGTGCCAGCGCAACCTGGGCCAGCGCCGCGTCGTCGGCCATCATCGTGATCACGACATCCCGGCCCTCACAGGCGCCGGCCACCGAGGCGGCGATCCGCACGCCCGATTGGACGAGCTCTGCGCCTCGCCCCAGGGTGCGGTTGAAGACGACGAGGTCGAACTCGACGGCGATCCTGGAGGCCATCGCCAGTCCCATTCGGCCAAGACCTATGAAAGCGACGTTCATGATTACCCAGGCTTCTTCGACTCCGCAACAAGCTCCGCAGCTCGCCGAAGGCTCGCGCGGCCAACCGACCTGCGCCACGGCTCGGCCGGCCGCGGATGGATACCAGTGTACATTGACATTGAACGGCCGGGCACGTACAGTCCTCTCGCCGACCGACTAAGGAGAGCCCTGGATGCTCAAAGCGGCTGCGGGGAGCGTGCTCCCGACCACCATCGTCGGTTCGCTCCCGCGTCCGGCATGGTACACCAAGACGATCGGGACTCGTTCGTTCCTCGACGCGATGGTCGACAGTGCGTTTCGCGAGCAGTACGTGGACGCGCTCTCGGTCTTCATTCGCGAGCAGGAGCTGGCGGGCCTGGACATCGTAACTGATGGCGACTGTCGGTTTGACAACGAGGTCGGTGGCCAGAGCTGGACGCGCTATCCCACGCAGCACATGGACGGTTTCGAACGCGATCGTCCACGGCTGGCCCGTCCGGGCGCGGGTGGCTTGGCGTTCCCCCGCGGGCACATACTGCACGACTATCTCGAGGCGCGCGTCATGCCGAGAATCACCGGGCCGGTGCAGCGAGGTGAGTTGCAATACGCCGAAATGTGGAAGACCGCGCAACGTCTGACACAACGCCCGGTGAAATTTGGCACCGTCACACCCGAACTAGTTGCGTTCGCAGTTGAGGACTCATACTACAAGGATCTGCCATCGCGCATCATGGCGATCAGCGACGCGTTCAACGAGGAGCTACATGATCTCGCGGACGCGGGTTGTCCGGTCATTCAGATGGAGGAGCCGCAAATCCATCTGCTCGCCGCACGCGGAATCGTCGACGAGGTGATCAATCCGGAACTCATGCTGAAAGTGTTCAACAACACGGTTAAGGGCCTCCGAGCGAAGACGGAGGTCTGGTGCCACACATGCTGGGGAAACCCGTCACAGCAGCGCATGTTCGCGAAGGTGCAGTCTTACGAGCCCGCGCTCGAGGTTCTCAACCGGGTCGATGCCGACGTGATCACCTTCGAAACGCGCAGTTCGGGCGCCCAGGACCTGAAGGCGATCGGTAGACAGATCACGGACAAGAAGGTGGCGATCGGGATGATCGATCACCACACGCTGCAAGTGGAGTCCCCCGACGAGGTTGCCGACCTCGCTCGGCTTGCGCTGGAGCACATTCCAGTCGAGCGTCTCATTCTGTGCTCGGACTGCGGGATGGGTCGCGAGGGGATGAGCAGGCGGCACGCCTTCTACAAGATGACGGCGCTCGTTCTGGGCGCCAACATCGTGCGCAGGGAGCTCGGGCTACCGGAAGCCGAATGCCGGGCAGCCGACGCGCGCTACTCGCTGATTCGGACCGCCTAGGCCTCGGACATCCGATGCTCACCGCAGCAATCATCGGTCTCGGGTGGTGGGGCAAGACCTTGGTCGAGTCGGTCCAGGGCAGAAGCGATGAGATCACGTTTGCGGCCGCCGTCGTCAGGACATCGTCGGAGGAAGCACGCGCATTCGCCGATCGCCACGCGATGCGCGTCGTCGACGGTCTGGACACAGCCCTCGCCGACGAGGAGATCGACGCGGTTGTGCTCGCGACGCCGCATTCCCTACACGCGCACCAGGTGATCGCCGCCGCCGCGGCCGGCAAGCATGTATTCTGCGAGAAGCCCTTCGCGCTCACCAAGGCCGATGCAGAGGCAGCCGTGGAAGCTGTCACACGCGCAGGCGTGGCGCTCGGTGTGGGGTACAACCGGCGCTTTCACCCCGAGATGGCAAAACTCCGGGAAAGCGTGCGGTCTGGAGACCTAGGTGTGGTCATGCACCTCGAGGCGACCATGACGTTCCCCAATGCTCTGTCACTCAGGGCCGACCAGTGGCGAGCTGATCCCGGGGAGACGCCCTGCGGGGGGCTGACGCCGATGGGAGTCCACGCGGTCGACGGCATGATCGATCTCTGTGGCCGAGTCGACACGGTGTTCTGCCAGAGCTTTAGGCGCGTGGTGGACATCCCGTGCGACGACACGACGAGCGTCCTGTTTCGCATGAAGGACGGCATGTCCGGATATCTCGGCACCCTGACGGCAACTGGACCAGGGTTCAGCCTTCAGCTCTTCGGCTCCAAGGGATGGGTCAGGCTCGACGGCATGACCCACGTCGCAGGTGCCCCGTCTGAGGAGCGGCGGATGCGACTGTTCAAGTCGCGCACCTTCCAGCCGGTTGGAGGACCCGTGGAGGTGCGCGAGGCCGAGGCGTACGACGTGACCCGTGCCGCGCTGGAAGCGTTCGCGCGCGCCGCGGCCGGCGGCTCGGCCTTTCCGATCCCCCCCGAAGAGATGATTCACGGCGCCGCGGTGACGGAGGCGATCGTGCGCTCCGCCAAATCCGGCCAAGTCGAGCGCGTCGCCTGACCGCCCCTATGCGTTAGAGAGGCCTCTGAGATGCAACTCACTAACGGCCTGGGTCACCTGAGCTACTCGACGCTGGTGCACCCTTCGGACAACTGGGACGAACTCTGGTCCAGCCTGACCACGTACGTTCCGAGAGTCAAGGAACGCGTGGCTCCCAACGAGTCGTTCGGCGTGTCGCTGCGGCTGTCGGCCGCATCGGTTGCCACGCTGACACGCGACGGCGCAGCACGCAGACAGCTCCGGACGTTTCTCGACGCGAACGATCTATACGTCTACACGGTCAACGCTTTTCCGTACGGGCCGTTCAAGGGTCGCGTGGTCAAGGAGCTGGCCTACGAGCCGGACTGGCGCTCGCAGGAGCGCACCGACTACACGATCGGCGTGGCCGAGATCCTCGCCGAGATCACCGATGCGAGCATCTCGCCCTCGATCCAGACCAGTCCGCTGGCTTTCAAACCCAGGGTCGAGTGCGCTGCCGACGTCGAGACGATGATCGAGAACGTGCTCGCCGTCGCGGCCCATCTCGTGCGGCTTCGCGCCCGGACCGGGCGACTGGTCAGGCTGGCGCTGGAACCGGAGCCCTACTGCTACCTGGAGACGACCGATGAGACGTTGGCGTGCTTTCGCAGCCATCTCTATTCGGGATCCGCAGCCGCTCGGCTGAGCGCGCTCTGCGGTATCCCGCTCTCCGAGGCGCACGGCGCACTGCGGGAGCATCTCGGCATCGTCTTCGACATCTGCCACCAGGCCGTTGTATTCGACGAAATACCGGCGTCCCTGCAAGCGATAGCCGAGGCGGGCATTCCGATCTTCAAGCTCCAGGCCGCGGCCGCGCTCTACGTTCCGGAGGTGACGCACGAGCTCATCGGCGCTCTCGACCAATTCGTGAACGCTGTCTATCTTACGCAGACCTTCGAGAGGACGAATGGGAGAGTGTCGCGATTCCTGAACCTCGATGCCGCCGTCAGCGACTGGGAGCGCGACCCACGACCCTGCGAATGGCGCGTCCATTTTCATGTCCCGGTGTTCATCGAGGACCTTGGCGCGTTCAAGAGCACGCGCTTTGCGATCGAGGAGGCGCTTGCGTCGCACAAGCGGACACGGGTATCGGACCACCTCGAGATCGAGACGTATACGTGGGACGTCCTGCCGCCCCGTGTGAAGGCGGGGGACATCGTGGAGTACATCTCGCGAGAGCTCGAGTGGGTCCGCGACACACTCGCGGCAGGCAGCGCTACTGATTAGTCGGAACTTGCTTGATCTTGGTGATGGGTTAAGTGCCCTGATTTGCGGTGATGGCGCGCGAAGCTGCCGGGTGGCCCGGCTGTTATTGGATCCGCCCCCAGCGTGGTGTCACCGCTCGCCCACCAGCGCGCCGTCGCCAGCTTCGGCGCCGGCCGCACCGCCGGTGACAGCACCAGCGCGTAGGCGATGTCCCGTTCCAGGCAGGCCGCGCCGAGCGGCTCCCGCAGGCCCAGTCGGGACGCCATCAGGTGCACCGCGGCCACGTCCCCATGCGGCACCGACCGCTCCACCTCGAGCGCCGCCTCCGCGTCCACCAGGATGCGGCCCTTTACGCGTTCGCCGGCAGCGCCTCGATCGACTCCGGTGGCAGCCCGGTCAGGTTCGCCAGCGTTCGGCTTAGTCGACCGGTGTCCGCGCGCTGTTGGGCTCGACGGTCAGCGCCGCGCGACGGCCGATGACGATCCAGACGCCGATCATCGGCTCATCGCCTATGTTGCGCAGCCGGTGAGGAATCGTGGAGTCGAACGAGATCGAGTCGCCCGCTTCAAGGACGTACGTGTCGAACTGAACGGTCACCTCGAGCTTACCGCTCAGCACAAGGCCGTACTCACGTCCCGGATGTCGCATCAGCGTGTCATCGGGACTCGACGACCCGCCGACCTCGTAGACCACATAAAGGAAGTCGACCTCTGGGTCTGGATCTGCGGTGAGCCGCTCCCAGCGAACCCCTGTTCTCAGTTCAATCCCCACGCGGTCTGATTGGGCGACGACCGGCCAGTTGTGCTCTGGCGGCGCCACTGCGGCGCTACCAGCTGACGAGCGCTGGTCGTGGGAGTCCGAGCGGTGAGCGAACAGCTCGTCGAGCGACAGGCCGAGCTCCGTGACGATCGCGTAGAGAGTGGCCACCGACGGGCGCGCGATTCCGCGCTCGATCTGCGATATCGCACTCGGCGACAGTTGGAGCCGGCGCGCGAGCTCCCGCACCGACATGTGGCGCCGCTCTCGCTCGGCCCGGAGCCGCCGCGGGACATCGCCGTCCACAGCGGCCGTGACCCGAGTACTGACGTCGGGTGCGGTGCGCTTGGGCTTCGCCGGCGTCATCCGATTTCGACCGCCAGCAAGCTGGAGAGCGGACGGGG
>DASYXY010000092.1:0-16415 GCA_035934385.1 Candidatus Dormiibacterota bacterium | reverse complement strand
CGGGCGATGCCGCACCACGAGATCGACGCGTATCTGACGAAAATCGGCGAGCCGCACAGGAGCACGCTCCAGGCGCTGCGCCGGACCATCCACGAGATCCTCCCGGAGGCGGAGGAGGTCATCTCCTACGGCATGCCCGGCTTTCGCCTCAAGGGCAAGATGATCTGCGGCTTCGCGGCTTTCAAAAGCCACGTCGCCTATATGCCGCACAGCGGCTCGGTGTTCGCGCAGCTGTCCGCGGAGCTGAAAGGCTATGAGTGGACGCCGGGCTCACTGCACTTCCCGGTCGACAAGCCCCTGCCCAAAAGCCTGGTCAAAAAACTGATCGCTGTTAGGAGAAAGCAGGCCGGCGTCTGAAGCCGAAGCGTTACTTGATCCGGCCGTTCTCGTTGGTGGCGATCTTCTTGGCTTGCCCGGTGTCGATGTTGATGACCGCGAGGATCACCATGAACGTCTTGTTCTGCCACACCGCGACAAAGAACGACTGGTTGCCGATCGCGATCAGCAGGGTGATCGAGTTCGCACCCAGCCCGGTGGCGGTCCCCTTGGTCACGCCAGCCGCCGCGGTGGAGCTGATCGTCCCGGAGCTGAATCCGAAGATCGACTCGGTCGTGTAGCCCTTCTCGGCGCTGGCCTGGTCCTTGAACTGGATCACGAAGTTGATGACGATCGGGTACGTGGCCGTCGCCAGGTCGCCGTTCTGCGAGTTGTTGGTGATCGAGTCGCAGTGAGCCTTGCTGTCGGTGTAGAACACGACCTCCGCCGCGGTCGCTCCGTTCGACTTCGCCTTGTCCCATTCCGACTTGGTCGATGAGTACGTGGTGGGATCCTTGGTCTTGACTGAATTCAGGAAGGAGTCGATGTCGCCAGAGGCCGAGCACTTCTGCACGCCCTTGGGCACGTCGCTCGACTGCACGGCCACGTCGGCGGCGCCAATTGCTGCCGCACTGGACTGATTGCATGCGGTTAACACGAAGAGTGCCGCGAGCACTACGTACCGTCGCATGGCTAGAAGGTTAGAGGCACGAACCCTCGATCCGACTCCCTTAACGACATCTTGTGTCAACATGCATCCGGCCTCGTCATGTCCATCGATCTCCAGGCCGCAGCGAACGAGTACATCGGCTGGCTCCAGCTCGAGGCCAACCGCAGTCCCAACACGGTTCGCGCCTACGAGGGCGAGCTCAGAAAGCTAATCGCCTTCCTCCATGACAGCGGCCACACCCTGCAACTGGCTGACCTGCGCCACGAGGACCTGCGCGCGTACCAGCGCCGGCTCGCCAGCCGGCTGAAGAGCCCTGCCTCGCGCGCCCGAGCGCTGGTGGCTGTTCGTTCGTGGCTGCGCTGGGTCGCCCGCGAAGGCTTCACCGACCGGGACCTGTCGAACGGCGTCACACTGCCGAAGCTCGAGCAACGCCTTCCCAAACCAATCGATCCGGACGAGCTGGCGCGCATGCTCGCCGCGCTGCCATCCGGTTCGCCTCTCGAAAAGCGCGACAAAGCTCTTGTCCAGTTCCTCATCAGCACGGGCTGCCGCATCTCCGAGGCGCTCGGCCTCGACCGCACCGATTTCCCTCGCTCGGGCAACCGGCTGGTCGTCACCGGCAAAGGATCCAAGCAGCGGGCGGTCTACCTGACCGCGGACGCCCGCGCCGCGCTCGAGGACTACTTGGGAAGCCGGGAAGACGCGTCGATGGCGATGTTCATCAACTACGACCGCTCGATCGCCGACGACCGCCACCGCCGGCTGACAGCGGCCGGTGCGCGATTCATCGTCAGGCGACTGCGCCGCCAGCTGGGCGCGTGGTCATTCAAGTCGCCGCACGTGGCGCGGCACACGGCCGCGACGACGCTGCTTGAGGTGACCGGCGGCGACGTGCGCCTGGTCCAGGAGGTGCTGGGTCACGCGAACCTCAACACGCTGCAGGGCTACACCAAGATCGTGGACAGCCGCAAGCAAGAGGCGTACCGGCTGTATCAGCAGTTCCTGGACGAAAAGAAGAAAGCCACGACGTAATCGCTCACGGCCACAGCAGGTGGCCGAGTAGCATCCCGATCACCACCGCCAGGGCGTAAACCGATCTCGGAAAGCGGCGCACGAGCGAGCGCAGTCCGTTGTTGAACGGGTCGTTGCCGCTGCGCAACGCGAGCGACTCCTGGAGCATGAGCAGGAAGGCGATGAGCGCGCCCACGGTGAAGAGGAGCGACAGGATGGCCGGCGCGTTGAGGGTGCTCACTGCGGCCGGCTCCCCGACGGCGAGGTTCTTCCGGTCGCCGGACCCCACAGGAAATGGCCGAGCAGGATCCCAATCACGACCGCGATCACGAACGCCGCGCCGGGATACGAGTGGACGGCCGGTTTGATGTAGTCGGAAATCGGGGTGTGTCCGGTGAACAGCGCCCACGTCTCGAAGCCGAGCAGCAGGAAGAGCACACCGAAAAACGCGGTGACCGTCCATGAGAACAGGTTGTCGATGGCAGCCATCATCAGTCGTCGCCTCCTTGCGCCTTCAACGGTCCCGGCCGCGGCGGGGTTATCGAGATTCGAACACGTAGAGCCGCTGCAGCAACACAGTTTCCTTGATGGGTTCGCCCCGGTTGTCGACGTAGAAGTCCACGCCGCCCGAGCTCTGCACCCGCGAGGTGTCCGCCTGCGTGACACCGGTGCCGTTCAAGTACGCGCTCACATGCTTGCCTTTGAGGCGCAGGATCAGGCGGTTGGGCCTGTCGGTGCGGAACGTCACCCCCAGCGCTACGCCCTTGCTGAGCTTGTCCCAGCCATCGTTTGGCCGGCCCTCGTCGAGGGAGTACAGGCCTTCCTGGAACATGTCGATGTCAACGCAGCTGGCGGCCGCCGAGCAAGCCAGCTGGATGCCGATCGAGCCCGCGGCCTCCCCGTAAGTGAAATCCGCGACGACCACCGTGCTTGGGGGCTGTTCGTCTGACGTGTCCAAGCTGACGTCCACGTTGGGCTGGGCCGACAGGTCGCAGCCGTCGGCGCTGCTCGGCACAGTCGTTTTCTGCCACACGCCCACTGTGGGTTTGTACGACTTCCTCCAGGCCTGAACGCCTGCCGGCGCGCCTTCGGTCAGCGTGCAGTCGGCCAGGAGGTACTCGGTGCCGAGCGCGCCGCCGCACAGCATTTCGCCTTCGGAGAGCGCCGCCCCCGGTTGAGCCAGGGCCGAATCGCACGGGGCGAGGCCGCTGGACAGCAGGCCTCGCTGCGATACGCGGACGAAAAAGCTCCCGGCGAAGTAGACGCCGATGCCCGCCGCCACAAGCGCAACCACGGTGCCGCTCGCGATCAGCCACGTCAGTCCTGCGCGCCGCGCTCGAGGTGCGCGTTCGCCGACGGGGAGCCACTGCGATCCGTCCCAACGCCACGCGCCGTCGGGCGACACCGCGCTCACCCAGCGGGCGCCATCCCAGTAGTGCATCCGGTCCGGGCTTAGCTCTCCGGCCACGCCGGTGAGTATGCGAGGTCGTTGCGCCCCCGGCGCCAGGTGGCTCCGGGCCGTTCAGGACGGCGGCGCCGGGTTGCCCGCCAGGACCGCAAACACGATGAACTCGGTGAACACATCTCCGTCCACCTGCAGTCCAAAGCATCCAGGGCTGTCCGTTGCGAGCCACCCGTACCACGCTCTCCAAAGGGCGGACTGAACCACGGTCTCCAAAAACACCCCGCCGCCTGCTGTGAGGACAGCCGAAACGGCGGACACTCCGTGCTGCCTGTCCTTCTCCGTGACAACGGTGGGCGGAGTTGACTCGGTCAGCCTGACTGTGGACACGCCTTCACCGCTGAGCTGGAAGCCCCGCACGAGGAGAGGGCCGGAATATTTCCGGTCCACCATGACCTCGGCCAGCTGCCCGCCCGAATACCAGGTTGCCTGACCGGAGAGGTAGGCGGGCCCGACACCGTATCCATAGTTCGGCGCAATCGCGCCTAGATCCGCCGTCGCGGAAACCGGGCACGGGGAATTGCTGGCGAGCGGTGGCGGTCTCATCGGCCTGCCCAGCAGGGCGGTCATAGCGTCAGCATCGGCGGGAAGCGGCGAAGCCGCTTCCCGTGTAGGGAACTGTGTCGGAGCGTTGTTGGACGACCCGAACGAGATCGTTCCGCCGCAACCAGCCAGGGCGATGGCGAGCATTGAGGGCGCGCCGAGCAACTTCGCGCGATGGAGCCAACGCGCGTGGCTTCGTAGGAGACACTGCCACCGGGATGTCATGAGGAACGCAAGTAGTTGAGAACTGCGAGGACACGGCGGTGATCCGCGCCTGCCGGCTCCAGTCCAAGCTTCGAGTAAATCGTGCTGATGTGCGCCTCAAGGGTCTTCGGGCTGATCTTCAGTGCTGAAGCGATCGCATCGTTAGACCTACCCTCAGCCATCAGGGCAAGGACGGACTTCTCTCGCTCCGTCAGATCCTCGATCAGGTCACGGGATCGCTTTCGACCGAGAAGCTGAGAGACGACGCGGGGGTCGACCGCCGAGCCTCCGCTGCCCACCCGCCGAACGGCGTCGATGAACTCATCGAGGTCCGCGAAACGATCCTTGAGGAGATAGCCGACGCGCTCGGGACTCTGGCCTAGAAGCTCGAGTGCATGGTGGCTCTCAACATATTGGGAGAGGACAAGTACGCCCATCTCCGGGTGCTCGCGGCGGATCCGTTTGGCGGCGACGAGGCCCTCGTCGGTCTGAGTTGGGGGCATTCGAATATCGACGATGACCAGCGACGCGCTCTCACTCGCCACAAGCCGGTGAAGCTCGTCTGCGTTGGAAGCCTGGCCGACGACTTCGAAGCCCGCGCCTTCGAGGACGCGCGAAAGGCCCTCCCGAAACAGCACCGAGTCGTCCGCGACGATTACTCGCAAGGCAATTCGGCGTGAACGACCGTGCCGCTACCGCGTCCCGTCCTGACTTCGAGGCGCCCACCCACGGCTGCGACGCGGTCGCTCAATCCGCGTAAACCCGAGCCAAGCGACATGTCGGCCCCGCCGACGCCGTCGTCGGAAACATCGACCGTCGCCCAGCCGCGACGCCGGCGCAGGTGAACGCCCATGTGCGTGCCTTTCGAATGCTTGACGGCGTTGGTGATCGACTCGGCCACCACGAAGTACATGGTCGCCTCCAGCGGAGGCGCCAGCCGGTCACCGACGTCGCCCTCGACCTCGACGGGAATCGGGCACCGGTCGGTGAGCGATCTGATGGCGGGCATCAGTCCCGCCTGCGTAAGGATCGTCGGGTGGATGCCGTGCGCGAGCTCGCGCAACTCGTCGAGAGCCTGTTTGAGCTCGACCATGTTGGTCTCGATCAGAGCTGCCGTGGCCCGGTCAGAGCGCCGTAGCGCTTCCTTTTTAGTCGCCTGCATCGACAGCAGCAACGTCACCAGCTGCTGCTGGGCTCCGTCGTGGAGGTTGCGCTCGACGCGCTGCCGCTCGCTGTCGGCGGCCTCGACCAGCCGCGCCCGCGACTGCCGCACCTCTTCCAGCTGTGCGCGCAACTGGACCTGGAGCCGTGCGTTTTCGAGAGCCATCCGAACCGCCGCGGCGGCCGTGTCGACCAGCTGTCCTTCATGCACGAGGGAGGAGTCATAAACGAGCGCAGCTGTCGGGCCGACGGGGTCGCCGACAACGCTGACGGCACGCTCGGAGTCCGCACCGGGGAGCTCGACGCGAGTCCCTTCGAGGTCGGCGAACCACTCCTGGTCCGGCAGCCAGTACACGACTTCGAGGGAGGGATCATGTAGAGCCTGCGCAAGCGCCGGCTTGAGCTGCTCCGGAGCAAGCCCGCCCGACAGCTTGATGACGAGATCACCAATCGACGCCATGTCCAGCTCGGACCTCAACAATCCGATCAGGACGCCGACTGGAACAGCCACGAGGAACAGTGGGGAAAAAATGAACAGCCACAGCGCATCCGACGGAACGTGCCAGATCCAGAACTGAAGGGCTCCGGCCGCGATGACAAGCCAGACGCCCACGTAAGGTGCCATCGCAATCAAGAGCGGAGCCGTCGATCGGCGCCGGGCTCGCCGGCCGAGAATCCAGCGCCGGCCGACCAGCACGGCACCCACAAGCACAAGCGCCACGAGAACAATCTCTGGAGCCGAGGCAACAATCCCAAGCAGCGGTGAAAGCGCGAACCCCAGACTTGGCTGCTCCAGAAAAACTGCAGCGGCCGCCAATACCGAAAGCGGTAAAGCTGCGTAGAAGAATCGGACCACGAAGCGATCAAGCCGGGAGACGAGCAGGCCGCCGGGGAAGGCCAGGAGCAGGTGAAGCAGCATCACCGGCCAGAAGCTGCTGACGATCGCGCCGACCAGTGACACGACCACGGGCGAAACCAGGTTGCGAAGCTGCCAGACAAACGCGGGACTGCCCAGCAGCAAGCCGACGCCGACACCCATCAGCAGAAGGCCCACCCGGTTCCGAGGCCGGCGTGACCATGCGATCAGTCCGGCGAGGATGAACGCGGATCCCGGCAGGATGTCGAGCAGGGGGCGGTACCAGGCTCCACCGAAGAGCTCCCAGGTGATGTGGTCCGAATAGAAGCTCACACTCACCTCGGACGCGCACGCCAGCACGATCAGGGCCAGCACGCCGGCCTGGATGACGCGACGCTGGACTGTGGTCATGCTCCCAGCAGAGCCGTCAGGCTCTCGGCGGTCAGATCCGCCTTCGCGATGAAGCCTAGCGCGCCACAGCCGTCAAGGCTAGGTCCGTAGTCGGCGGCGTCACGGCTGGACACCAAAACCACCGCGGGGGGATTCGGGTCCGAGCTCAGTGACCGCGCCACCGCCAGCCCGTCGAGGTCTGGCAGTTGGATATCGAGCAGGACCAGGTCGGGCTTCAGCCGGCGCGCTTCGCTTAGGGCTTCATGCCCCGTGCCCGCCTCGCCGACCACCAGTCGCCCCATGTCTTGCAGGAGCCGCCGAGCCACCCTACGAAACCCCGCGTGATCGTCGACTATGAGCACGCGTACGGGCATCCGCCGCATCATCGCACCGCCGATTTCGAGCTCGATACGGGGCTAACCCCTACTCCAACTGCGGCTCGGCCCCGATGCGGTTGGTTCACTCGGTTGGCAGAGTGGCAGGGCAATGCAGTGGCCTCACTCCGGCCGGCTAGCAGGCAGGGCTTCTTTGATCGGTCTATCGCTGGCACTCCTCGCCCTGCTGGCGCTCGGCACAGTGTTCTTCTTCGATTCGATCGTCGGCTCGCTGCAAGGGCCCGACCCATGCGGCGCCACGAAAGGCTTTGGTGGGCCTGATTCGGCCTGCGTCCGGGCGCATCCTGACTATTACGCGTACGACCCGGCCACTGGCTCCGTGAATCCTCGGAGCCAGCTGATTTCACAGGCTGTCGATCCAGTTGCCTTTGACGCGACGCTACCGCTAGCTCTGGCTGCGGCCTTGATCAGCTGGCTGGCATTGGCGATGGGAACGCTCCGCAGGCGGATGTCTATCACGGCCCTGACCATCAGTGCGCTCGTCGTGCTGGCTGTGATCGTTGTCGTCTTAGGTCTCGCGATTGGCGGCGGAGACTAAGGGACGGAACCCGACTCAGGGGCAACCCCTACAAAAGAGTGGGCGCGACCCCGATGTGATCGTCCGAGGCCAGGCATAGGGTCGCGCCATGAGCCCCACAATCGCTTGGCTACTAGGTCTTTCGGGTTACACGCTACTCACCGTGATCTGCGGCCTGATCGCCCTCGAAGAGCTGGGTGTGCCGATGCCTTTCATGCCTGGAGACTTTCTGCTTTTCGTGACGGGCGCTTCGCTGGCGACAGCTCACGTCAATCCGCTCCTGGCGGTGGCGGCCGTGTACTTCGCCGCGGTCCTTGGAGCGATTGGCGGGCGCGAGCTCTTCTTGCGTATCGGAAGCGCGTCGCTGCCGCGGATCGCGGCACTGCTTCATGCCGGCGATCGAGTTGATCGACTGACGGCAAGACTGCGGCGAGGTGGGGCGGGTGCTGTCTTCCTCGGCCGGATCACACCGGGCATGCGCATCAACACGACGTATGCCTCGGGATTGGTTGCCCTGCCTCGACGCACATTCCTCACGGGATTGGTGCCCGGGATAGCTGTTTATGACCTTGTTTTCATCGGCCTCGGCGCCTGGCTGGGCAGAGCCGCGTGGACGAAAATCGAGGTCTACTCGCACCAGCCGGTGATCTTGCTCCTGGTGGCTCTTACCGTGGTCGCGATCGGCCTCGCCGCGCATGTGCTGGTTCGCTACAGCCGTGGACGCCGGCAGGCATTCCCCGCCACAGCACGCGGTAGGATCAGTGTCGCGGGCTGATCACGAGCAGGTCCAGATGTCGCTCCCGCTGAGAGCCGATCCAGCGGGTGGAGCTCTGATTGGGACACTGATATTGGGCGCTTTCATGGCGGGGCCGGTCGGTTGGCTGCTTGCGCTGATTGCCTGGGCCGTGATGAGGCGGCTAGAAACCGGCGAGCTTGGAGATAGTCGGCGTGCGAACTAGCACCCTGGTCCGGCTGGCGAAAGCCGTCCGTCGGCTCGCGCTCGCTCTGGGGTCAGCGCTCCTGGCCGTCGTGGGCGCGTGGCCAACACCCGGCTTGTTCGGCGACCGTGAATCAAGTGCTCCCAACAAGGGCACGCACAGGGCTGACCCCGATTGAGAAAGCGGCGTAGCCCCGATGTGCAGCCATGTGGGGCCGCCTAGCGTGGCGGCGTGAAGGCGGTCAATGGAGGCAAGCGACGCGACAAAGCCCTCTACGTGGACAGGTCCTTGGTTTGGGCAGCGACGCACGTCGCCAACCTGGCGGGCGTTGTGCGCCGATGGGCGGATTGGCTTGGTGCCGGCCATCTTGCAGCTCCTGAGATGAAACGCCCTCGACCAGAAACCGCCTCTTAATCCGGCGCGGCTAACTTCGAACAGTCGGAATCAGAGTTCAAAGGGGGAAATGAGCTTATGAGTCGATCGTTACGACACCTGCTGGCGGTCGCTACTGCGGCATTAACAGCGATGTCCGCCGCGCCCGCGGTGGCTGACACTGGCGACAGCACCAACGCTCTCGGCAAGATCAATCACATCGTGGTCATCTACGAGGAGAACCACAGCTTCGACAACCTCTACGGAGGTTGGGAAGGCGTGAACGGACGCGCGAGCGCCGACCCGTCGCACACACTGCAGATCGGTCAGGGCGGCGTCCCCTACGCGTGCTTGCTGCAGAACGACGTCAACCTCGCCTCGCCCCAGCTGCCGGCGACGTGCAGCGACTCGACGACGGCCACGCCGTTCTCGACCGCGTTCACCAACCAGCCGTTCAACATCGGGGCCTCCATTCCGGCGAGCGCGCAGACCTGCCCGCAGCCAGGGGCCTTTTTTTCCAACGGCTCCCTGCCCAGCCCGAACAACCTGGCGGGCGGCTGCACCCGCGACATCGTTCACCGCTTTTACCAGGAGCAGTACCAGCTGAACAACGGGGCCCAGAACCGGTACGCCACAGGTAGCGACGCGATCGGGCTGACCATGGGTTACTACGACACCACCGGCCTGCCGATCTACGCATATCTGCACTCACCGGCGCACCCTCACTACGCCATCGCCGATGACTTCTTCCAGGGCGCATTCGGCGGATCGTTTCTGAATCACCAATGGCTCATCGCCGCCGCAACGCCAACCTACCCGGGCGGACCCGTGTTGCAGCATTCCATCCTCGACAGCAATGGCATGCCGACCAGCTATCGGCTGTACGCGGCGACTACAACCGTCGCGGACAAGCCTTTGACGCAGCAATGCGGGCTACCCACCACGGATCCAAACGTCGCGTGCGGGGATTATGCCGTCAACACGATTCAGCCCACGTTCCAGCCGACTTCATCCAACCCCCTCAAGCTGCCACCGCAGACCGGCAAGACCATCGGTGACGAGCTCAGCGGCGCCGGTGTCAGCTGGGCCTGGTACTCAGGCGGCTGGTCGAACGCCGACGGCGACGTCGGCGCCCCCGGCTGGACGAATGGAACGACACAAGGCGTCTGCGGCGACCCGTACTCGTTCGCCAACCCGGCTTATCCGAACTGCCCCAACAAGGTCTTTCAGTTCCATCACCAGCCGTTCAACTACTTCGCGGCCTACGCACCCGGAACACCCGGTCGGACCCACCTCCGGGACGAGCAGGAATTCATCGACCTGGCGAACGCGTCGAGCCAGGACTGCAAGCTCAACTCCGTGAGCTTCATCAAGCCGATCGGACTGGAGAACGAGCATCCCGGCTACACGAGCGAAACCCGTGGCAGCGACCACCTGGTCCAGCTGCTGCAGGCGATCCAGAACAGCAGCTGCCGCCAGGACACGATGGTCGTCGTGACCTACGACGAGTTCGGCGGCCAGTGGGATCACGTGACGCCGCCGGGACAGGGCGGGACCTCGGGGGCCCACGACCAGTGGGGACCCGGAACCAGGATCCCCGCGCTGGTGATCGCCCCGCGCCTGCAGGGCAACTTCGTGGTCGACAACACGCAGTACGACACCACCTCGATCCTCGCGACGATTGAGCGACGCTACGGACTGGCCCCGCTGGGGAGCCGTGACGGCGCGGTCAACGACCTTTCGAATGTCTTCTTGGCGGTCTCGCCTTTCGACTGAAGCTTGTCCGAGGTAAAAAGAAGAAGGCCGGGCTCGAACGAGCCCGGCCTTCTTTGTTGCGAGGTCAGCCCAGAGACTTGAGCAGCTCCTCTTCCGACTGCGTCAGGTCGATCGGTCGATTCCCGCCGGCTCCACGGCGACCGGTTTCCCAGTACACCTCGCATGCGTTTCCTTCCGGATCTCGCACGTAAAAGCTGAGCGTGCCACCATGGTCGAGACTCATGACGACGCGAGCGCCCCGGTGTGGCGCGTCGGCATGAAGTTCAAGGAGCTGCGCCAGGGAGTCGACCTTGAACGCCATATGCCCGCCCTGCAAGTTCGACAGGATCTGCAGGTCCGGCGGCGCCCCAGGCTGGCTGCTCAAGAAGAGCATCTGGCCGCTCAGCTCGGTCTGAGCCTCGCCAACTTTGCGCAGCCCAAGGAAGCGCTCGTAGAACCCCGCCAGTGCCGCCGGGTCTTTGGCGGCCAGTCCGACATGCCCAAGTCTCATCCCAGTCCTCCCATTCCATTAGAATGGTATTCCAGTCAATATTTGAGAGGCTAGCACTGGCAAGAGGATTGGTCAAGGCGTCGACCAAACGCCGCTATGACACAAGCGCGAGACGAGCGTCGGCTCAGCAGACGCGCCGGCGGATCATCACGGTGGCTCGACGCCTGTTCCTGAAACGGGGCTACGCCGCGACGACGATGGCTGCAATCGCGGAAGCGGCCAATGTCTCGATTGAGACGATCTACCTGTCCGTAGGTGGCAAGCCCAGCCTGGTCAGGTTCCTGGTGGAGACCGCCCTCTCCGGCGCCGACGAGCCGGTGCCGGCTTTGGAGCGAGAGGGCGTGAAGGAAATTCGTGCTGAGCCCGACCCGCATCGCAAACTCCAAATGTTCGGGCGAATGGTCCGCCAGCTGAATGAGCGCCTAGCGCCGATCTGGCAAGTGACGTTGGAAGCCGCGCCTTTCGACCCGGAACTCCGCTCGCTCATCGGCGAGCTCAAGCAACGCCACGTCGGCAGCATGCGAGCGGCCGTCCAGGACCTGGTCGCGGCCGGACCGCTGCGCAAGGAAATCTCCAGCGAGGTCGCCGCTGACGTGCTTTGGGCGATGAACTCGCCGGAGTTCTATGGGCTTCTGGTTGCCGGCAGAGGCTGGTCGGGCGATAGGTTTGAGGCGTGGTTTGCCGACGCCTTGCAGCGGATGTTCCTGGGCGACGGTCACCCTCGGGCAAGGTCGACGGCGCGGCATACCTCGCAGTAATGAAAGAGACCGGAATCGAACTCGAGACCGGCCTCGGGAGGCTACGAGGTTTGCTTACTCGTCCTCGATCTGGTTGTACATGAGGCTGTCCTGGATCTCGTAGAGCGCGTCCATCGCCTCCATCACGGAACCAGGCTTCGCCTGCGCCAGCACGGTGACCTCCGGCGACTCGTCGATGACCTTGTTGACCGCCACCGACAGCACCGGCGGCATGACCCGCTGGTCGGCGAGGTTCAGCATCTCCAGCTCGTTGAGGAGCTTGTCGATGTAGTGCATCTTGTTGCGGCGCGCGTACTTGGCCCGCTGCACTCGCCGGTCTCGGGCCGTCATGTGCTCGATGGCTCGGTTGGCCTGCTTGATCATCGTCATATCTCTCCGCCATAGAGTTTATGAAACCCGGCGATTTTGTCAAGCATCACCTGTAATAAATCGGCTAGAGTGTTTAGGTCGGCACCGGAGCCGGACCTATGCCCTCGATGATCGCGGGCCGCTCGACCCGCATGGAGGTTCTGGAGCTAATTCGGCGCAAAGGCCGAGCCAGCGCCGAAACGATTGCGTCCGACCTCGGGGTGACCCCCAACGCCATCCGCCAGCACCTGACCAACCTGGAGCGTGACGGCTTCGTTGTGAGCCATCCCGAGCGCCGGGCCCGAGGCCGCCCGTCCTTGCTCTTCAGCCTCACCGAACGCGCCGACTCCGTTTTCCCGAAGCGCTACGGGCAGCTGGCGACGATGGTCCTGCAGGAGCTGCAGGAGCTGTCCGGACCCGAAGCCCTCGACGAGATCTTCGCGCGCGTCGCCGCGCGCCACGCCGAGGTGATCGGCCGGGACATCGAGGGCCTCGAGTTCGACGAGAAGCTGCGCCGCGTCGTGGAGTGGATCGGCCGCGCGGGCACGCTCGCCGAGCAGAGCGAGGTCGAAGAAGGCGTGCAGATCACGATCCACAACTGCCCCTTCCGCAACACCGCATTGAAGTTCCCCCAGGTCTGCACGATCACGCCGCAGCTCATCTCGAGGCTGCTCGACACCGCTGTGTCGCAGGCCGATTCCATCCACCGGCGCGACCCTTACTGCTCCTTTGTCGTCCAGCGCCCAGTCGCTCACTAGCGCGCAGGTCAAGGAGCTCGACCGGCTCGCATCCGAGCGCTTTGGAATCGCGCTCGACTGGCTGATGGAGGCCGCAGGCTGGCAGGCGGCCCGCGCTTGCGAAGGCCGCACCGCCGTGCTTTGCGGCATCGGCAACAACGCCGGCGACGGCCTGACCGCCGCCCGTCACCTGCACCGCTGGGGCCGCCTCGCGTCGGTCGCGTGCATCGAGCGTTCGCGACTGCGCGGCGACGCCCGGCGCGAGCTGGAAGCCCTCGCCAAGCTCGGCGTCGAGGTCGGCGAACAGCCGAGCTTCACCGGCGCGGATGTCGTGCTCGACGCTGTGTTCGGCACGGGTCTCAATCGCGCGCCGGCAGGTCGATTCGCCGAGTGGATCGAGGCCATCAATGCGGCCGGCTTGCGAGTGGTCGCCGTCGACGTTCCGTCCGGTCTCGACTCCGACACTGGCGTCGCCTACGCTCCTTGTGTGCGCGCCGATGCGACCATCACCTTCACGCTGCCCAAAGCCGGGCTGCTGACCAAGGACGGGCCACGCGTATCCGGCGCGATCACCGTCGCGGACATCGGCATCCCGAACGAGGCCCTGGCGGCGATCGGTATCGAGGCTCCGGCGTGACGCGCCATGTCGTCTGGGATCACGGCGTCTCGCTGCCGGGCCACCGCCTGTGGCTCGACCCCCTGGTCGTGCGCTCGTTCGCGTTCATATCGCATGCGCACACCGACCACGCACGGCGCCATCGAGAGGCGCTGCTGACGCCGCAGACCCTCGCGCTGATTCCCGAGTCGCGGCGACCGCGCGGCTGGCGGATGCTCGGGTACGACGAGCCGATGCGTCGCGATCGCGCCAGCGTGACGCTGCTGCCCGCGGGACACATGCTCGGCTCGGCCCAGCTGCTTCTCGAGCACGACGGGACGAGCCTCCTCTACACGGGGGACATCAAGCTTCGGGTTCCGGGCACGCGCAACCAGACGAACGTGCCGAAAGCGCAGGTCCTGATCGTCGAGACCACCTATGGCCGGCCGCACTTCCGGTTCGGCGACCCCGACGCGACCGTGGAAGCGATCGCGATGTGGTGCCGGCGCGCGCTCGACAGCCGCGTCGCGCCGGTGCTGCTGTGCCACGCCCTGGGCAAGACGGAAGAGGTGATGCTGGCGCTGGCGCCGTACGGATTCGAATTTGCTCTCGAAAAGCGATGCGTACCGTGCGCGCAGGCCTACGCGGACGCGGGCCGGCCGCTGCCGGAGTGGATCGAGCTCGACGGCGACTCCCACGGCCGGGTGGTCATCGCGCCCCCCGCCGGCAAGGACGAGGTGCGAAGGCTCGGCCGCTACCGCACAGCGCTGGTCTCGGGCTGGGCCAAAGACGCCGAGTTCGCGCGGCTCTTCGGCGCCGATATGACGTTCGACCTGTCTGACCACTGCGACTTCGATGAGCTGATGGACCTCGTCGAGCGGACAGGCGCCGACCAGGTGTACACGGTTCATGGGTACACGGAGGATTTCGCGCGCTCGTTGCGCAAGCGCGGGATCCGCGCGTCAGCCCTGGAGGCCACGGAGCAGCTGCAGCTGGCGCTCTAGCGAATCAGCGAAGCGCCCAGCCGGAGCGGAGCACCGTCCGCCTGAGGCTGCCGTCGTTCATTGCGATGTCGCTCAGCCGCGTGAGCAGCAGGTCGAGCCAGGCGGTGAGATCGACCGGCGGCTCGAGGTCTAGCTCTTCTTTCCTCCATCGCGCGCGAAATGTGCGGCCGTTCATGTCGAACGCGGCCTCGGTGATCGGGCCGCGATTCCAGGCGCCGCGCTTGACGTGCGCGGCCGGGATGCGCTCGGACAGATACTCGAGTAGCTCGGCCTCGCCGCCCCGCTCGGCCAGAGGCGCGTGACAGAAGACACACGCTCCATCGAGCGAGAAGGCCGGGGCGGAGCAGACAGGGCACATCAGGATCAGTCCGTATAACGGGATATCGTCCGATCCTCGCGGTGCTTCTCGGATTGATAGAGGTGGCAGTCCTCGAAGTTTTTGACGCAGATCGGCGGGCTATCCGTGAGCGAGTACTTGCGCTTGGACTGGTGGTCGACGTGGCAGTCGAACCGGTACACACGCAGCAGCGAGCGCCGGTCCAGCACGAGCTCCTCCAGGTAAGGGCAGCGGCGCATCGGACCCTACGATAGCGAACGGTATGCTCGATTTCGCACGTACAGGCGCGGCCGTCGGGGCCACGACCGCGACGCTGGAGAAGACGCGAATCCTGGGCGCGTACCTCCGCACGCTCGACGACGACGACCTGCGCCGAGCGGCCATCTTCATGTCCGGCCGATCCTTCGCACCGTCCCAGCGCCGCACGCTTGGGCTCGGCTGGCGGGCGATCAACAAGGTCGTGGCTTCGATCTCCAGCCGCTCCGACGTCGAGCTCGGCCAGATCTTCCGCAAGCACTCCGACCTTGGCGACTGGGCGGGCGAAGCGCTTGAAGGCCGAACGCAAAGCGAGGACGCCTCGCTCGAGGAGATCGCGGCCGTGCTCGAGGCGATCCGCGGCGCGAAGGGGGCTGCCAAGGCGGCTCCACTCGACGCAATCCTCCGCCGCCTCCACCCCGACGCCGCGCGATTCCTGATCAAGGTCATCGCCGGGGAAATGCGCATCGGGCTCAGCGAGGGCCTGGTCGAGGCGGCGATCGCGGAGGCTTTCGACCTGCCCATTGCCCAGGTCAAGCGAGTGCACCTGATCACTGGCGACATCGGCGAGACCGCGGTCCGCTGCAAGAACAAACAGTTCGAATCGACCACGGTGACGCCCTTTCAGCCCTTCCGCTTCATGCTCGCGAGCCCGGTTGAAACACCTCAGGAAGCGTTCGACCGGATGGGCGCCGAGCAGGTCTGGACGGAAGAGAAATACGACGGCGTGCGGTGCCAGCTGCATCACGTCGATGGGCGCGTGGAGATGTTCTCGCGCGACCTGAAGGAGACGACCGCCGCGTTTCCCGAGCTCGCGGAAGCGGCGACGCGACTCCCGCACGGAGTGATGTTCGATGGCGAGGTGCTGGCCCACCGCGACGGCCGCGTTCTTCGCTTCTTCGCACTGCAGCACCGGCTTGGTCGCAAAGTCGTCGACGAGGAGCTCAGGCGCGAGGTGCCGGTAGCGCTCGTGATCTTCGACCTGCTCTGGCTCGATGGGCGGGCCGTGCTCGACGAGCCGCTGCAGGAGCGGCGTCGATTGCTCGAATCCCTCCGTCTCGACCATCCATTTCTACTCGCGCGGGTCGAAGCGCCGAAAGGCCCAGACGAGCTCGACCGCATCTTTGCGGAGACCCGCGAGCGAGGCAACGAGGGCCTGATGGTGAAAGACCCTGACAGCCCCTACACGCCCGGGCGCCGCGGCCTCGCCTGGTTGAAGCTCAAGCGTCCGCTCGCGACGCTCGACGTGGTCGTCACCGCGGTCGAGTGGGGCCACGGCAA
>DASYXY010000090.1:0-4417 GCA_035934385.1 Candidatus Dormiibacterota bacterium | reverse complement strand
ATCGGGCAGCAGCTGGTGGTCGACATCGATAAAGGTGAGGGCGATCAGGAACCAGGTGAGCGTCAGCGCTGCAAGAGCGGGCCAGCCGAAGCCGAAACGTGCGGCCACCCACGCCGAGAGAATCCCGGTCAGCATCTCCACTAGCGGGTAGCGCACGGAGATTCGCGTGCCGCAGTGCGCACAGCGACCACGCAGCACCAGCCAAGACACGAGCGGGATGTTCTCGAGCGCCGTGATCCGTGCTTTACAGCCCGGACACGTGGAACGCGGCACGATCAGGTTGAAGGGCGCTAGCGGCGCGGCGGCGGCCGGGGCGACGCCGTATGCGGCACACTGCTCCCGCCACTGCCGGTCGAGCATGACGGGTAAGCGGTAGATGACCACGTTGAGAAAGCTGCCGACCGCGAGTCCCAGCGCGAGGCAGGCGCCGACGAACATGGCAGGGGAGGCCGCGAGCAGCTCGATGACCGACATGCCGGGTGCTAACCTGTTGCAGGCTCAAAGAAAACGCCGCGCTTTCAGCGCGGCGCTTCCGTGCGACTGAGCGGGGGGTGCGCGCGGCGCTCAGACCACCGATCCGAGCTTGAAGATCGGCAGATACATCGCGATGACCAGGCTGCCGACGAGCACGCCGAGGATCACCATGATCATGGGCTCCATGAGGCTCGACATCGCGTCCACCGCGTTGTCTACCTCCGCCTCGTAGAAAGTCGCGACCTTGCCCGACATCTCGTCCAGCGAGCCCGACTCCTCGCCCACCGCGATCATCTGGTTCACCATGTTGGGGAAGAGGCCCGTGGACTCCATCGCGCGCTGCAGGCGCTGCCCGGTCGCGACTTCGTCGCGCATCTTGAGCACGGCAGTCTCGTAGACGATGTTGCCGGTGGCGCCGGCGACCGAATCCAGCGCCTCGACCAGCGGCACGCCGGCGGCGAACATCGTCGAGAGAGTGCGCGCATAGCGGGCGATCGCCGACTTGTTGAGGATCGGGCCGACGATCGGGATTTTCAGGGTCAGGCGGTCGAGAAGGTGGCGCATGGCCTTGGAGCGCTTCTTGAAGTAGAAGAACGAGGAGACGCCCGCTGCAACGACGATCAGCATGTAAATGCCATCGTGCTGCACGAGCCTGGACAGATTGATGACCATTTGCGTGAACGCCGGCAGGTCCGCGCCGAATCCCTTGTAGAGAGCCTCGAACTGCGGAATCACGAAGATGAGCAGCACTACGGTTACGATCACCGCCACCGCCAGCACCGCCGCGGGGTAGAAGAGAGCTTTCTTTACTTTCTTCTTAAGCGCCTCGGTCTTCTCCTTGTAGGTGGCGATCTTGTCGAGCAGCGCCTCGAGCGCGCCGGCCTGCTCGCCGGCCTCCACCAGGTTTACCGTCAGATCGTCGAACTGCAGGGGGTGCTTGCCGAGCGCGTCGTGGAGTGAGGTGCCGCCCTCGACGTCCGACTTAACGTCGAGGATGAGCTTCTGCATCGAGGCCTTTTCGTTGCCGCTGCCGACAATCTCGAAGGCCTGAACCAGCGGAATACCCGCGGCCAGCATGGTGGCGAGCTGGCGCATGAAGATGGCGATATCGCCGGGGTTGACCTTGCCGCCGCGCACGCTGTCGCGTTGGCGCTTGATGCGTGAGGGGGCAATTCCCTGGCGGCGCAACTCGGCGCGCAGCGCGCCCTCGTCAGGGGCGAGGCTCTTGCCTTTGATGCGCGCTCCGCGCTTGTCGCGACCTTCCCAGGCGAAGGGAACGTCGCGCTTGATCGACCTGACGGTGGCGGTTGCTGCTGCCTGTGCCATGAGTTGTTACCCTGCGCCTCACTCGGTGGTGACGCTGTTCACTTCCTCGAGACTGGTGATGCCGTTCTTGACCTTCTCGAGCCCGGCGCGGCGCAGATCCCAGACCCCTTCCTTGGCCGCCTGGGCGCCGATCTCGACCGCGCTGCCGCCGGCCAGGATGATGCGCGCGATGGCTTCCGTCACGGGCAGCACCTGGTAGATGCCCGCGCGCCCCTTGTAGCCGTCGGTGCAGTTGGCGCAGCCCTTGGGGCCGAATATCTTGAGGCCCGAGACCACGTCCATCTCCGAGAAGCCTTCCTTGAGGAGCGCCTCGCGCGGAATCTCGACCGGCTGTTTGCAGTTATTGCACAGGCGCCGCGCGAGACGCTGCGCGATGATGAGGCTCACCGAAGTTGCGATCGCGTAGGGCTTGACGCCCATGTCCACGAGACGCGTGAGCGTCTGCGGCGCGTCGTTCGTGTGCAGCGTCGAGAGCACCAGATGGCCCGTCTGAGCCGCTTTGATGGCGATCTCGGCCGTCTCGAGATCGCGGATCTCACCCACCATGATGACGTCCGGATCCTGGCGGAGGAAGGCGCGCATCGCGGCGGCGAAGGTGAGGCCCACCTTGCCATTGACGTTGACCTGGTTGACGCCGGGGAGATTGATTTCTGCCGGATCCTCCGCGGTCGAGATATTCGTATCCTCGCGATTGAGGATGTTGAGGCCCGTGTAAAGCGACACGGTCTTACCGCTGCCCGTCGGCCCGGTGACCAGGATCATGCCCTGGGGCTTCGCCAGGTACTTGTTATAGAGGTCTTTCTGGAAAGGCTCGTAGCCGAGGGAGTCGATGCCGAGCATCGCCTGCGCGGGGTCGAGGATACGCAGCACGATCTTCTCGCCGAACAGCGTCGGGCAGGTGCTCACGCGAAAGTCGATGGCGCGGGTCTTGGAGAGCCGCATCTTGATGCGGCCGTCCTGCGGCACGCGCCGCTCGGCGATGTCGAGGCGCGACATGACCTTGAGGCGCGCGGACAGCTTCTGCGCGAGCTGGACCGGCGGCTGCGCGATCTCCTTCAGCACGCCGTCCATGCGCAGACGCACGCGGTAGATCTTCTCGAACGGCTCGAAATGAATGTCGGACGCGCCGCGACGGATCGCATCCAGCATGACCTTGTTGACGAAGCGCACGATGGGCGCGTCTTCGACGTCGTCGCGCCCGATTTTCTCGTCGAGCTCATCCTCGCCGCCGGTGACTTCCAGCGACTCGAGGTCGACGTCGGCCTCGTCGGTGAGTGACTGCATCTGGTTGTCGACTTGCTCGATCGCCTTGTCGATGGCGCGCTGGAGCTTATCGTCCTCGACAACGATGGCTTCGATCCCGAGGCTGGTCTGGAACTTGACCTCATCGATCGCGTGCAGGTTGGTGGGATCGGCGACCGCGAGGAAGAGGCGCTTACCGCGGCGGAAGAGCGGCAGGACCCGATGCTTGGCGAGCAGCTTGTCGTTGACCAGCCGCACGGCGTCCAGGTCGACGTTGACCGCATCCAGGTCGAACAGCGGGACGCCGAACTCGCTCGAGGCGGCTACCGCGATGTCGCGCGCATTGGCTGCGCCGTTGACTACGAGCTGCGTGACCACGCTCGTCTTGCGCTCGCGGGCGGCATTGACCGCTTCCAGCATCGCGGCCTCTTCGACCACGCCGTCCTGGACGAGCCGCTGCGGCAACCCACCAAAGCCTGTGCGGGCACCGCCGAGCGCTAAAGAGGCGTTGTCATTCATGGGCTTATGGCAAGCGAAATAAGCCGGATGGTCAGTTTACCCGAGACGCGCCGGTGCGCAATTGTCAAATCCCTAAAGATTCTGAAGCACGCTGCCGAGGCCTGGCGGGGTGCGCGTCACAGATAACCTCGAATCCCCAAAAAGAGAGCCCCGGCACGAGGCCGGGGCTCCGATCTGCTGCAGGCAATCTAGCAGTCGATTACTTGCACTGCGTCGGCACGAACTTCGCGGGGATCGTTCCCGCCGTTGCAGCGGCGAGGCCGAGGCTCGTCGCCGTTGCCTGAGTCGTCGACCCACACGCCCAGTCGACGTTGCCCGTGGCATTCGCGGCAAGTGCCGGAAGCTTGGTCTGGTTGACGTAGGGTGTAAGAGCCAGCGTGAGACCGCTGGCCTGCGGGAGGTTGGCGCTGTACGTGACCGTGATGACGCCAGAGTTACCGGGCGTTATCACGACCGAAGTCACGTACTTGCTCGCGGCGGCCGGGGGACTCGCATTCCACGCGACTGCGGCGGCGCTGACGCCGGCCAGGCCGTTGCTCTCAAAGCCCTCGGAAACTGTGCTCTTGGCCGAGGAGGCCAGGTTCAGGCCTTCCGTTACCTTCGAGCGAACGATGTAATCGGTGTAGGCCGGGATGGCGATGGCCGCCAGAATGCCGATGATCGCCACGACGATCATCAGCTCGATCAGGGTGAAACCCTTTTGCAACGACTTCATTTGTGAAGACTCCTAAAATTTCGGGTACAAACTCAGTGGCGCAAAAAGGGCGCCCGGCCAGATTGAAGCAAGCCCCGTGCCAGTCGCTTCTCACCGTCTAAGTCACTGATGTCTCTGACAGTTCACCCACGGCGCGGGCGG
>DASYXY010000065.1:0-11289 GCA_035934385.1 Candidatus Dormiibacterota bacterium | reverse complement strand
CGTCGTGGCCGTCGCCAGCTGCGAGCCGGCCGACAGGATGAGCGAGATCCACAGCAGCGTGCGCGCGCCGATGCGGTCGATCAGCAGGCCTGAAGGCAAAGAGAGCAAAGCCGCGGCGAAGGTCGAAACGGAGAACAGCGCTCCCACCTCGAAGCGCGAGGCGCCGAGGTCGTTCGCGTACAGCGGCACGAGCAGGCCGCGCGCGGCGATCGCGGCGAAGGACGCGCCCGCCGCCATATAGATGAAGAGCGCCCTTCTAGATTCGAGGACGCTCATCCGTCGCTAGGATACCGGCGCATGGTCCGCGAGCGGGTGGGCGACTGGCGCTCGGCGTGGCGCTCAGCGCTGGCCGGACTCTTCGGGGGGCTGGTGGTCTTCGCAGTAGTACAAACCGGACTGCTCGACGGACCATTCTTCGCGGCTCAGGACAAGCTCTTTCCTGCCCCTCTGCCCGACTCTCGCATCACACTCGTGGCGATCGACAAGCAGTCGAAAGCGCAGCTCGGGGCGTATCCGTGGAGCAATGGCTACCACGCCCAGGTCATCAACTACCTCGCGAGTTTGCATCCATCAGTGATCGTGTTCGACGCGTTGCTCGATCACAGCACCATCGATCCGGAGACCAGACAGGAGACGGACAGTCAGCTGGCCGATGCGATCAAGAAGGCCGGCAACGTCGTGCTGGTCTGCACCGCAAGCGACGGGCCCATTGATCCGCTCGTTGTCGGCGAGCCGATCGCCGACCTCGGTTTCGCCAGCCCTGATCAAGCCAATGCGATACGGGGCATGTCGCTGCAAGTCAAGAACACCTGTCTCCAGAACGAGGCGCATGAAACCGCCATGGTTCAAGCGATTCGGATCGCAGAGAAGATTCAGGACCCGATCAGCATTCACAGCGACTACGCCCAGTTCGGGACGCATCACATTCCGCTCGTCAACGGCCAGATGCTCATCAACTACACGTTGGGTGGCGGTCCAACATGCTCATACGTCGATGCATTCAACGGCGCTTGCCCGCACCCGGAGCTGATCACAAATCACATAGTGGTGATCGGGCCGAAGCTCATCGACGCGGGAGACATCTACTCGCAGCCTGTGGCATTCGTTCACAACAACAGCTTCTGCCCGGACCTTCGACCGCAATGCATGCTCGACAACCAGAACTACGGCTACCGAATCATGGCGGACGCGATCGCGACCATCATCGACGACCGTTACCTGCAGGTTGAGCCGAGGTCAGCGTTCGTCGCCGTAGCACTGCTCCTGGCGGTCATCGTGGGTCTCGCGGTTTATGGTCTGGGATTCCGCGCGGCGATCATCGCCACAATCACGCTGCTGGCGCTCTACTACCTGACTGCCATCGTCTTCTCGCAGCACGGCTACCTGATCGATCCGCTATACGCGCCGATCGCGATGGTGCTCGCTGCAACGTTTTCCCTGGGCGCTCGCTACCTTCTGGTGGAACGCGAGCGGAGGAAGGTCGAGCGCATCTTCGGCCAGTACGTCGACCCGCGCATCTCGCGACAGCTCGCCGACTCACGCTCGATCAAGGACGTGACCTCCAAAGGCGAGCGCCATGAGCTGACGCTGATGTTCGTCGACATCCGAGGCTTCACGGCGATGTCCGAGGCGATGAGGGCTGAGGACGTCCTCGCGGTCATCCAGGAATACCTCAACGAGATGAGCGCCCTGATCCTGAAATGGGACGGGACCATCGACAAATATGTCGGCGACGAGATCATCGCGATCTGGAACGCGCCGACCGCGCAGCCTCAGCACGCCCTGTGGGCCGTTCGATGCGCCTACGACCTGATCAACCAGGCTTCAGTCGTGCAGGATCACCTCGCCTCGAAGGGGTTGCCGCCCATCAGCTGGGGAATCGGCATCAACACTGGCCCTGCCGTCGTCGGCAACATGGGCAGCAGGGATCGGCTGCAGTACACCGCGCTCGGCGACACGGTCAACACCGCGGCGCGCTTCTGCAGCGTGGCGCCGGTGTTCACAACGCTCATCGGCGAAAGCACATACGAGGCGTGCAAGCAGTACGTGGCGGTGGAACAGGTTCCCGGCCTGCAGCTCAAGGGCAAGTCCGCCGACAAGTTCCGCGTCTTCCAGGTGGTGTCGATCCGCGAAGACCCCGCCTCGCCGTGGGTTCCATTCCCAACCGAGGCAGCGATCGAGAGGTACGACGCGATCCGGCGCAGCTACGGCTCGCAGCTGGTGTTCGCCGCCCCGACCCCTGGGGACATCGACGAATGAGTCTTTCGCGCGCCGCCGAGCTTGTCGCGGGTGCACGGCGCGGCGTGGCGCTGACCGGGGCGGGCATCTCCGCGGAGAGTGGGATTCCAACGTTTCGCGGCGAAGGCGGCCTGTGGCGGCAGTACGACCCGGTCAAGGTCGCGACGCTCGAGAACTTTCTCGCCGACCCGACGCAGTACTGGCTCGTGGCTCGGGAGCGCGGTCCAGCTGTGATGGCGGCGAAGCCGAACGCGGCCCATATGGCGCTAGCGGAGCTCGAGGAGGCGGGCCATCTCTCCGCGGTCGTGACCCAGAACACGGACGGACTGCATCGAGACGCGGGCAGCCGCCGCGTCATCGAGCTACACGGCACCGGACGGACAGTCCAGTGCCTCGACTGTGGCCGGATCGAGTCGCGCGGTGACGTTCAGACGCGCCTAATCGACGAGATGCCGCCGCGATGCGCGGTGTGCGGCGGCACGTTCTTGAAACCGACGGTCGTCTTCTTCGGCGAGCAGATGCCCGCCGACGCAGTCGCTCAGGCTTTCGAGCTGGCCCGCGAGGCTGATCTCATGCTCGTCGTCGGTTCATCGCTGGTGGTGTATCCCGCTGCCGAGATTCCGCTGGTCGCGGCCCGGGCGGGGGTGCCGATTGTTCTTGTCAACGCCGAGCCGACGCCGATGGACGACCTGGCCGAGGTAGTCATCC
Source organism: Candidatus Dormiibacterota bacterium (assembly GCA_035934385.1). Classification (GTDB taxonomy): domain Bacteria; phylum Chloroflexota; class Dormibacteria; order Dormibacterales; family Dormibacteraceae; genus CF-118. The sequence goes on along the minus strand of DASYXY010000065.1, from coordinate 8,343 downwards.
ATGGGCGTGCCGGCGAGGTGCTGCCGGAAATCTCGCGGCTTAGCGCCCTCGTTGCCCAAGGTGGATGACGTCGCCGGCGCCGACTCGCTGACCATCGACGATCAGCGCTCCATCCTCGGCTACGTCCTGCGCGATGCCTTCGAAGATGTGTCCAGGCAGCTCCACGCGCACGTGACGGCCGAGTGTGATCGAGAGCTCGCGCCAGCGCTCGAGGATCCGGCTGCTCGATGCGGACGACCACTCACCCAGCCCGGCGCTGAGGCCTTCTAACACCGCATCGCGCGACCGGTTCAAACGCGCCGCGCCTGGCGGCGCGGCCGTGAGGTTGATCCCGATCCCGACGACAGCCCTGGCGCCGCTGACCTCGACCAGGATCCCGCCCAGCTTGCGGCCGCGCAGCATGAGGTCGTTAGGCCACTTGAGCCCGACGTCCGGCCCGCAAGCCTCGGCTGCGGCCACGCCCGAGGCCAGGCTGAGCAGGGGATGCGCGTTCAACACGAATGACGCCAGCAGGGCGGTGCCGGGTCGCGCCACCCAGCGGCGATCGAGCCGTCCGCGGCCTGCGGTCTGGTGATCCGCGACGACGATCGATCCGACCGCGAGGTCTCGCGCGACCTCCTGCGTCGAGGTCACGGTCGCCAGCCGCACGATCCGGGGCTCTTCCACGACCGGAGCTAAGCTTGCACGGATGCAGATCCACCGCGCCGTGGTGCTGGTGGCGATGATGCTCCTCGGCGTCGGCGCGCTCGTGCTCCTGCTGAGCAACGCTGACGGCAAGAGCCTGATCGCGCTGGCCGTGGTCGTGGTGGCCGCAATCGCCGGCGGGATCGGCTTCAGCTGGAAGCGTTACTACCGCCGCTAGGTTCAGAACCGTGAGCCGTACGCCCGCATTGCTGGAGCGGCCTAGGCGGCCGGGCGGCTTCGCCGCCCAAGCCTGCGTCGAGGGGCCCGGCACGGCTTCTTCGCGCATCTCCAATGCGCTCCTCGCCGTGCCACCCTTTCCTTGGCTCCGGCCGCCGATGCCGCTCGATCGAATGCGTTCTCCCGGCTCACGGTTCTAGCTCACGTGCTGCGGCTGGGGTACAAGGCGTCCGCGGAGCAGTTCGGCCCGCGCCAGCTGTGCGATTTCGCGATCGAGGCAGAGCGCGCGGGCTTCGACAGCGCCTTCGTGAGCGATCACTTTCAACCCTGGCGTCACTCGGACGGACACGCGCCGTTCGCGTTTGCCTGGCTCGCCGCCGTCGGCGAGCACACCGAGCGCATCCTGTTGGGCACCAGCGTCACGACTCCGACGTTTCGCTACCACCCCGCCATCGTGGCCCAGGCATTCGGCACCTTCGGCACCCTCCACCCCGGCCGCTACATCCTCGGCGTTGGCACCGGCGAGCACCTGAACGAAGGCGCGCTGGGATTTGCATGGCCGGACAACAAGGAGCGGTTCGCACGCCTGCGCGAGGCGGTGAAGCTCATCCGGATCCTATGGTCGGAGCAGTCGGTGACCTTCAACGGCGAGTACTACCACACGGTGAACGCCACGATCTACGACCGACCTGAGCAGCAGATCCCCATCTACATCGGAGCCGGGGGACCGCAGCTCGCGAAGTACGCGGGGCGCGCGGGCGACGGGCTCATCTGCACATCCGGCAAGGGCACAGAGCTCTATCGCGACCAGCTGCTCCCGTCGTTCGCCGAGGGCGCCGCCGAGTCAGGCCGTGACGCCTCGTCGCTCGACAAGATGATCGAGGTGAAGGTTGCTTACGACTCGGATCGCAATCGCGCGATGGAGGACACCAAGATCTGGGCGGCGCTTGCGCTGCCCGCCGAAAGCAAGGCCAACGTCAACGACCCACGAGAGATGGAGCGCCTTGCCAAAGAGGCGGAGCCTTACGCGCACCGTCGATGGCTGGTGTCGAACGATCCAGACGAACACGTCGAGCAGCTGCGCCCTTACCTCGAGCTCGGATTCACGCACCTCGTGTTCCACCATCCAGGCGAGGACCAGTCGCGGTTCATAGAGCTTTATGGCAGGCAAATCCTGCCGAGGCTGCGCCAGGAGTTTGGCGGGTCATGAACGACTGGGTCATCGTGCTCGCCAAGGATTTCGCCACCGCGAAGCAGCGTCTGGGACCGGCGCTGGATCCGCGCCAGCGCGAGGCTCTCGCGCGCCGCAACGCGCGGCGGGCCATCCGCGCCGCCGCGGCCGGCTCTCATCGCGTGGTGGTGGCCGGCAGCAACCTGGCCGGCGAGCTGGCGCAGAAGCTTGGCGCCGAGTACCTGGTGGAGCCGCGGCAGGAGGGGCAGAACACGGCTGCAATGCGCGGCATCCGCTACGCGGTCGAACGAGGCGCGGATTCAGTGCTCGTGCTCTCGAGCGATCTTCCCTTTGTGACGGCCCGATCCGTGCGTCGGCTTCTCACCAACGCGGCCGCGGAACCTGGACCGGTGGTCATCGCCGTTCCCGCGGTCGGCCGCGGTGGCACCAATGCTCTTTATCTGCGTCCGCCTGACGCGATCAATCTGCACTTCGGTGGCGATTCGCTGGCGCTTTTCCGGCACGACGCCGAGACGAGGAACGTCCACTTCCTGGTCCATCATTCGACCGAGATGGCGCTCGACCTGGACGAGCCAGACGACCTGGAACGCTTGCGGCGCGCCGTGTGAGGCGCCTGGAGGTCCTCGCCGTCGAGGGCTTGCCCGAAGTCCATCCGGGCGACGACCTGGCGCAGCTGATCGCAACGCATTCATCGCTTGTCGATGGCGATGTGGTCGTGGTCGCGCAGAAAGTCGTCTCCAAGGCAGAGGGATGTCTTCGCCGCCTGTCCGAGGTGACGGCGAGCGCTGAGGCGGAACGGATCGCGCCGCTGCTGATCGCGGCGCCCGATCCGCGTTTCGTGCAGATCGTTCTCGACGAGAGCGTGAGGGTCGTCCGCTCGGAACGGATCCTCATCACCGAGACGCGCCATGGGTTCGTGGCGGCCAACGGCGGCGTGGACCATTCCAACGTTCCGGGCGATGACTTCGTGACGCTTCTGCCTGATGACCCCGACGCCAGCGCGCGCCGTATATGTGACCGCCTGCAAGCGGCCGTCGGGGTGAAGGTCGGCGTAGTCATCTCCGACACGTTTGGACGCCCGTGGCGCCTGGGGATCGTCAACGTCGCGCTCGGGCTTGCGGGCGTTCCACCGGTGCGCGACCTCCGCGGAACGTTTGATGACTCGGGCAAGAGCCTGCATGCAACGGTGCTCGCGGTTGCCGATGACCTTGCCGCCGCCGCCGGCCTGGTCATGGCCAAGACCAATCGCGTGCCGGTGGTCGTGATCCGCGGGTTTGACTTCGAGGGAGAGCCTGGCGCGGGCCGGGACATGGTGCGTCCCGCGGGCGAGGACCTGTTCCGCTGAAGGTCGTCGTGATCGCGGGCGGAACCGGCGGAGCCAAGCTCGCTGCGGGATTCGACGCTGTCCTTCCCGCCGGCGACCTGACCGTGATCGCCAACACGGCCGACGACGACGAGTTCTGGGGCCTGCTCGTGTGCCCTGATGTGGACGCCGTCATTTACAGGCTGGCCGGGGTTTTCAACGAGGCCGCGGGCTACGGTCAGAACGACGAGACCTTCCACGCCCTTGATGTGCTTCGCACATTGGGCGAGGAAACCTGGTTCCGCATCGGAGACAGAGACCTCGCCCTGCACGTGCTCCGCGCCGAGATGCTCCGCCGAGGCGCCACGCTGACCGAGGCATCGCTTGAGCTGTGCCGCAGATTCGGCCTGAAGTCGCAGGTCGTGCCGATGTCAGACGACGCGGTTAGGACCAAGTTTTCGACCGAAAGAGGCACCCTGTCGCTGCAGCAGTACTTTGTGCGCGAGCGCCTCGAACCAGCCCTGCGCGCAATCGATTTCGAGGGGCTGGAGTCGGCGCGACCTTCGTCCGCCGCGGTCGCTGCCGTGCGCGAGGCGGACCTGATCGTGATCGGCCCGTCGAACCCTCTGATCTCCATCGATCCCATCCTCGCGCTGATCGGCGATCAGATACCTCGTGACGTGACGGTCGCGGTGAGCCCGATCATCGGCGGCCGCGCGCTGAAAGGCCCGACCGTGGAGATGATGCGCGCGATGGATCTTGATCCATCGCCGCTCGAGGTGGCGAGGCGATATCGCGATCGCTGCTCCGGATTCGTCCTTGACGCTCATGACTCGCAGCTGCGCGCGCAGATCGAACAGCTGGGCTACCGAGTGCTCGAGTGCGACACCGTCATGAATGACGGAGGCGCGAGGCTCGCGCGCGAAATCCTACGGTGGTCTAGCTGACCTTGGTGTTGGCCAAGATGACCAGCACGCCGATCAAGACCGTGACGAGGCCCGCGACCAGCAGCACGTACTGAGCGATCTGCATAGCCGCGTTCGGCCCCTTGAACTCTTCTTCCGCGTCCTGCTCGGCCGGCGCGTCACCAGACGCCAGCTGCCACGCGCCCGTAGCGGTGGCGGCAGCTGCTTTGCCCTTGTCCTTGCCTTTGCCCTTTTCCTTGCGCTTTGGTGCCCGTTCTTCGATGGGCCCAGCTTTAGCGTCGCCGACGATCTCCCATGACGCGCCTCCGCCCGCAGGCGTTCCCGCGGGCGCCGGCGCGACCGCCGGTTCGGCCGGCGCGGGGCTCGACATGGCGGGTGCCGGCGTGGGCGTCCACGAGGGTTCGGCCGGCGCGGGTGTCCAAGAAGGCTCCTCCACGGGGGCGCTCGGGGCGGGGGTGAAGGGCTCCGGCGGCCCAGGTGTGTAGGCAGGTGGCGTGAACGCGGGCGGCGCCGCCGCCGGCGGCGAGGCGAAGGCGGACGCGGTCGCGGGCCCGACCTCCCACGCCTGCCTCGGCGCCACGGGAGCTTCATATGCGGGCGTGACCGGCGTGGCTGCGATCTCGGCTGCTGTGGGCGCCTTCCCCGAACGGCCATGCGGCGCGAGCGTGCGCGATCGGGCTGCTTTGACCTTGTGCTCGATCTGGGAGCGCCGCGCCGAGTACATAGATCGTTTCTCGGTCGACTTGTGTCGCATTACGAACGTGACGGCCACGATGCCGATCAGGACGACTGCCACCCCAGCCAGCACCAACGGGGACATAGGCGCCGATTATCGGTGATCGGTCCATATGTGACAATCGCCGAAGTGCCGCTTTTCGAACGACTTGAATCTGAAATGGTGGATGCCAGGCGCAAGCGCGACGAGAATGCGCTCAGCACGCTTTCGCTGCTGAAGAGCGAGGTTGTCCGCGCGAGCAAGGAGCCTGGAGCGTCTGGTTCGGTCGACGACGACCTCGTAGTGCGAGTGGCCCGCAAAGAGGTGAAGAGACGCCAGGAGGCGATCGACATTTATCGCAAGGCCGGCCGCGACGAATCCGCGCGTCGAGAAGAGCTGGAGATGTCGATCCTGCGCGGCTACGTGCCTGCCGGCCTTAGCGACGCGGAGATCGAAGCTGAGGTCCGCGCGGTGATCGCTCAGCTGAACCCTGACGGGCCAAAGGCTTTCGGGGCGGTGATGAAGGAGGCGACAGCGCGCCTCGCAGGTCGCGCCGAGGGTGGGCAGATCGCGGCGGCGGCGCGCAGGCTTCTTGCCTCCTAAGGCGGCCGGAGCCGGAAAGGCCAGGCCGCGCAAGAAGCGGCGTCCCAACGCGCTTCTGAGACCATCACCGCCGCGCGGTGCTCGCGTGCGCGCGCAGCTGACGGTCGAGCGGCTTCGCGACCTGTATCCAGCAGTGACCGAGCTGGTGCACGAGAACCCGTTTCAACTGCTCATCGCCACGATCCTTTCGGCGCAGACGACCGACAAGTCTGTGAACCAGGTGACGCCGATCCTGTTCGGGCGGTACCCGACAGCGCTGGACCTGGCCGGCGCCGACCCGGCCGAGATCGAAAGGATCATCATCCCCACCGGGTTTTTCAGGCTTAAGTCGCGCCGCATCATCGCCGCGAGCCGGGCCCTGGTGGAAAAGTTCGGTGGCGAGGTCCCGCCGAGCATGGATGACCTCGTGCAGGTGCCCGGTATCGGCCGCAAGACCGCGAACGTGATCCTGGGCGCGGGCTTCGGCATTCCGGGTTTCGCGGTCGACACGCACGTCACTCGTTTGAGCAACCGCCTCGGACTCGTGAAGACGCGGGTTCCCGAGAAGATCGAGGCGCAGGTGACGCGGATGGTTCCGCCCAGCGAATGGACCGCTTTGTCGCTGCGCCTGATCCTGCATGGGCGGCGGGTGTGCATCGCCCGCCGGCCGCGCTGCGAAGAGTGCGTCCTGAACGACTTCTGCCCATCGTCCTGCACCCGGCCGAAGGGACGCGCCGCTCGGAAGTAGGCCGTTTGCCACCCCCTCCTTACCTCCCCACACGGTGGGGAGGTACCCGACATACGAACATTTGTTCTACACTCATCCGATGGCCGAGCTCGAGCCTCGCCGCGCGGACATCCACTACGAGGAAATCGAGTGCAAGTCCGCCCTGAATCCTGTGAAGGGTATGGGCTTCAACTGGTCTCTCAATCCGTACGTCGGCTGCGAGCATCGGTGTGCGTTCTGCTACGTCCGCGCGTACGAGCTGCGCGCCGATCGTCCGCACGACGACCGTTACGGAAGGACGATCCGAGTCAAGACCAACGTCGCGCAGGTATTGCGGTGCGAGCTGGCCAAGAGGTCATGGAAGAAGGAAACCGTCGTCATCGGCGCAGCCACGGATCCATACCAGCCGGCTGAAGGCCGCTTCAAGCTCACCCGGAAATGCCTCGAGGCGTTGCGAGATTTTTGCAACCCGGCCGGTCTCATCACTCGCGGCCCGATGATCGTCCGCGACATCGACGTGCTGACCGACGTCGCCAGGCGCGCCGAGCTCGGCGTGACCTTCAGCATCCCGACGATCGACATGGACGTGTGGCGCAAGACCGAGCCCGGCACTGCCCCGCCCCAGCAGCGACTCAAAGCGATCGAAAAGCTCGTCGCGGCGGGCATCAAAGCAAGCGTCGGCATGGCGCCGATTCTGCCCGGCCTTTCCGACAGGCCCGATCAGATCGAGGCGGTGGTCAAGGCGGCGCGGCAGGCGGGAGCCACCGGCGTCTGGGCCGGCATGCTCCACCTACGCCCGGGCACTCGAGAGCATTTCATGACCGTGCTCGAGCGCCACTGGCCGGAGCTCGTTCCGAAATATGAGCGCATGTACCGAGACCGCCCGTACCTGCCGTCGGCGCTGACGGAGCCGTCCATTCGAGAGGTGGCGCGGCTGCGCGAGATCCACCAGGTGCGTGACCGCCGCCGTATCCGGCTTCAGCCACCTCCGCCACCCAAACAGCTTTCGCTGCTGACTTAGCATTGCCCACAAGATGCGTGGTCCCATCGACGTCCTGGCCGGGCGAGTCGGCGGCTTCCAGAAGATGGAGATCGCACGACGCACTGTCCCTTGCTACAAGAAGGTGATCGAGAAGGACGGCGAGCAGCTGGCGCTCTGCATGCTGGTCGACTCTGGCAAGCTGTACCGCTTTCCTTATGAATCTTCGAAGGGAATCAAGAGCCTCGAGCTGAAGGCCCGGTTCCTGCGCGGTGAGATGGAGCACATGAGGCTTCGCGAATTTCAGCCGGGCCTGTGCCGCTATGTCGAAAGAGCAGGGTAAGCCCTCCGAATCTCTCGTCCAGGAGCTTTTGACCGAACGCCGGCAGCTCAAGGTCGCGCTCGAGCGGGCGCGCCTCGATCTGGCCGAAGCACAAGGCAGCGGCGGCGATCAGGATCCGCGAATCCCCCAATTGCAGACGGAGCTTGCTCGGCTGCGGACGCAGCTCGACGAGACGCGGGCGGAGGTCAACCTGCTGCGCACGGAGCGCGACGAGCTTCGCGACGGCATCACGCAGGCGATCGCCCAGCTGAAGGCCGAATAAAGGGAAAGGCCCTGCGCGGGCAGGGCCTTTGAGGGATCGCTTAAGCGGGGTTTATTACTTCGCCCAGCCCTCGACCATAGGCACGTACGAGGCGGCCAGGGGTCCGAGCACAGGGAAGCTGATGCGGCGGCCACTCGCCTGGAACGCGAGGATCACGCCGACAACCCAGAGTAGGAACCAGATAAAGCCCCAGATGAAGAGCAGGATCCCGAAGAACACGACGATGATGGTCAGCACCCACAGGACGATGTAGACAGCCAGCGCCGCGCCGTGGATCACGACGGCCTGCGCGGAGTTGAACTTGACGTCCGGGTCGTCCTTGCCTGCGAAAAGAAAAATTAGGCTTCCGATCGGTGGGAGAAGAGCCCACGCAAGGATCGTGTACAGGTTCTTGTTGCTGGCCGCGCCCCCTGGGGCTGAGCCCATTGGCGCCGGCTGCCCCGGCGGCGGCGG